>DATAZY010000014.1:0-79121 GCA_036271795.1 Galbitalea sp. | reverse complement strand
CGTGGAAAACAGCGCGTCGATAACAGAGTTGACGGCGGCCTGGTTCTGGCCTGATTCTGCAGCGATTGCTGCAACCAGCTCGGTACGGTTCAGTGACTTGTCAGCCATGATTTGTCCTCCTCGGACTATTGCTTGAGGTACAGCGATAACAAACAGGTCTGTGGGCGGAAACCCCGCAGAACCGCCTCGAACTTACCAGCTTGACTTCGTAATGCCCGGCAACTCTCCACGGTGCGCCATATCGCGGAAACGCACACGAGAAACGCCGAACTGGCTGAGGAAACCACGCGGACGACCATCGATGGCGTCGCGGCCACGCAGGCGAACCGGCGAAGCGTCGCGCGGAAGCTTCTGCAGGCCGACGCGAGCGGCCTCGCGGGACTCATCCGTGCCGTTGAGGTCGACGAGCGCTTTCTTCAGCTCGAGACGCTTCGCGGCGTAACGCGCGACGATGACGGCGCGTTGGTCGTTCTTGGCAATCTTGCTCTTCTTGGCCATGTCTTAGCGCTCCTCGCGGAATTCAACGTGCTTACGCACAATGGGGTCGTACTTCTTCAGCACGAGACGATCGGGGTCATTACGACGATTCTTCCTGGTCACGTAGGTGTACCCGGTGCCCGCAGTTGAGCGGAGCTTGATGATGGGGCGGATGTCCTGGTGCTTAGCCATTAGATCTTCTCCCCCCGCGCGAGCAGGTCTTTGACAACCGACTCGATGCCCCGAGCGTCAATCACCTTGATGCCCTTGACGGAGAGCGTCAGGGTCACGTTGCGACGGAGCGACGGCACGAAGTACGTCTTCTTCTGGATGTTCGGGTCGAAGCGACGCTTGGTGCGTCGGTGCGACTTCGAGATGTTGTGCCCAAAGCCGGGAACGGCTCCGGTCACCTGGCAAACGGCTGCCATGACTCTTCTCCTTCACTACCGTGGGACGCCAAGCAGCTAACTGCCGAGCTCCCACCCAAGATCACTTGTCGGCACGCGAACGGCTCATCCTTCTGAAAAGTCGAGCCTGCGTACAAAGCCGACGGATACGCCGCCGGACCAAGGAGACAGCTTACGTGGACCCCGCCCCGATCCGCAAACCGTGAAGGGTCAGGCGGCCCGGGTCTTCGAGCGCTTGCTTCCGTCCCTCATGAGGGCGATGCCGCCACCGATGGAACCCGCACGCACGGTGAACAAGCCGATGCTTGCCGCCAACAGGAAGACTCCCAGCAGCGGAATCACCCACAGGTATTGGGTTATTCCGGTGCCGATCGCGATGCGAGCGCCCGCGGCCGGGTCCGCCACCCGGTAGAAGACGTCAACAGTCTGGCCAAGCCCCACCGGGCACGGCGTGACCGAAGCGGCACCGGCCGTGTACGACTTGCCCAAGACCGCGAATCGTGCGATCGGGGCGCAGGCACTGTTCGCCGTGGAGCCAAGGCTGGTCACGATGCCGGATGCCTTCGCCTCCCCTGCGCCCGCGAAGATGTTGGCACTCACGAGTCCCATGGCGATCAGGCCGACGACCACAATCGCGAGGCCGATCCACATCCCGCGCACTGCGACAAGAACCCGCCGCCGGCTGGAATCGGATGCCGTCAGCGCCGCTGGTACTGGCAAGTCGGGCGCAGACGCGGTGAGAGTCGCGGCCAATGCGGTTGGAGTCAAGGCCGATGCGCTTGGAACGGAAGCCAGCACGGTTGGCGCCAGCTGCCCCTGCGGCATCGATGCAAACGGGATGGCTGTGTCATATTGCGTCGTCGGAGTCGCTGACGACAGGTCAAACTGTCGCTGGTCCAGGACGAAGCTCAGCTGATCGATCATGGACCTGGTGTCCATGGAAGGCTCAAACTGCCGTTCGTATTCCGCCATCGGGTCCGCGTCCGTAACTACGTGGGCGAGAGGAATCACAGACGGCACGGGCGGTGGCGTCGCCGCGGGAAGCGGCTGACGGTGATCCGTCCACGTCGTTCCGTTCCAGTATCGAACCAATCCGTCTTCGCCCGGTGCCCTATACCAGCCTGCCTGACCCGCCATTTCTTCCCCCCGGAGATTGACGCAGTGATCCCCCCTAGCGGTCCACTGATCGCCCCAGAATATTCGCGACGACGGATTGCAAACGAGATCGACCCGAATTGGGGGCATCCCAGTCCCCTCGCAAGCGCACGAGTAGCCTGATTTCATGGCACACGATCACGGCGAGGGCGGGACCGGACGGGGCCGTCTCACCGCCGCGCTCTGCATCAGCGTCGGCATCCTGCTGGCCGAGATCCTCGGCGCGATCCTGACCGGCAGTCTCGCCCTCGTGGTCGATGCCGGTCATCTCGCCACGGATGCGGGTGGGCTCGCCGTTGCCCTTGCCGCCGCGGGTCTTGCTCGGCGACCGCCCAACTCCCGCCGCACCTGGGGTTACGGGCGAGCGGAGGTTCTCGCGGCAACCGCACAGGCCTCTGTCCTGCTCGCCGTTGGACTCTTTGTTCTCGTGGAGGGCATCCACCGCCTTGTTGTTCCCGCCGCGATTGCGTCAAACCAGCTCCTGGTCTTCGGCGTCATCGGCCTCGCCGGCAACATTGCCGCGCTATTGGTCCTCCGTGGGCAACGCCGCGCGAACTTCAACCTTCGCGCTGCATTTCTGGAGGTCGCCAACGACGCCCTCGGTTCGCTGTCCGTCATCGCCGCCGCGCTCGTCATCGCGTTGACCGGCTGGACGAGGGCGGATGCAGTCGCCGCGCTCGTGATCGGTGCGCTCATCCTGCCAAGAAGCCTTCTCCTGTTGCGCGAGACGATCGACGTGCTCCTCGAATCGACACCGCGCGGACTGGATCTAAACTCGGTGCGCAAGCATCTCCTCGAACAGCCGCACGTGCGCGCGGTCCACGACCTGCATGCGACGCAGATCGCGACGGGACTTCCCGTGCTCACTGCGCACGTCGTCGTCGACGATGAATGCTTCTACGACGGTCATACCTCGCAGATCCTGGACGACCTTCAGGCCTGCGTCGCCGAGCACTTCTCGGTCGCCGTCGAACACTCGACCTTCCAGCTCGAGCGTGCCGTTCACAGCGATCACGAGCACGAGACCCACGCCTAGCAGAGTGGAATTGCCCGTCTCCCGAAATAAACGGCGGCATGGATGTCTGCGCGTTCGTTTTTTTCGATGAATTTGTCCTAGTTAGCTGCCCGCGCGGCACTTGGCACAGAGGCCGAAGACGTCGACGACATGACTGGGCTGGGTGAAACCGTGATCCGCCGCAACGGATGCCGCCCACGCCTCAACGGCATCCGCCTCGATCTCGACGGTGAGGCCGCAGTTCCGGCAGATGAGGTGGTGGTGATGACTGCCCGGGGTGCAGGCGCGATAGAGGCTCTCGCCCTCCTGCTGGAGCGAATCGGCCTCACCCTCGAGCGCCAGGTCGGCGAGCGCCCGGTAAACGGTAGCGAGACCGATCGGCGATCCAACGTCGCGCAGGTGCGAATGCAGCGACTGCGCACTCACGAATCCTTCTGACATTGACAGGGCGTCCCGCACCGCCTCACGCTGCCAGGTCGCCCGCTTGGTCACCATCTCGACTCCTCCGCGTCCACGCTACGCCGCCGCTCGGCGAGTATTGATCGTGAACCAGCCACGACCGGCTCCGTACAATAGTGCGCTCACCGCGGTCACGAAGAACCCGACGGGCAGGCTCGTCAGGTATGCCGCGGCGATCGAAACCCAGACCGTGACCAGAGCGAGTCCGATCGAGAGCGGGATCGCCCGCATTGGATCTGGACTGAACAGGCGCGCGGCGGCGGGCGGTCCGACGAGCAGGCTGAACATGAGGAGCGCGCCGACAATGGGAACGCTCATCGTCGTGGCGAGCGCAACAACCACCGCGAAGAACACGGACATTCCGAAATCGCTGATTCCGCGCGCCGCAGCCTGCTCCGGCAGCACTGACGTAAGCAGCAGTGGGCGATAGCCCACGACGATCGCGACAATGCACAGCACGCCGAGTAACAGGATGGGCAGTACTTCCGCGGAACTCACTCCCAAGATCTGCCCGAACAGAAGAGCGAATACCTCGGCCGAATACTGATTACCGAGACTCAGGAACAGCGCCCCAAAGCCCAGCATGACGACGAGAGACAACGCGATGACGACGTCATTGCGACCACGCCGGCCGAGAGTCGAGACCGCGAGCGCACCACCGACGGCGAATACTCCCATCCCGAGGATGGGATCGAGCCCGAGGAGCGTGGCGCCGGCCGCCCCCGCGAACGCGCCGTGCGGGAGCGCGTGGGCGAGGAACGACGACCCGCGAAGCACGACAAAGAAGCCGACCAGGCCGGCCACGACCGCGACAACGCTCGCCGTGATCCAGGTGTTGATCAGGAAGTCAGAGAACATGCGCCACCTGTCGACGCGCGGCAATCGGGACGGCAATCCCGGAGAGCAGGTAGGCGACAAACGCGACCGCGACAATGCAGAAACTCACCGGCCAGCTGTGCGCGCCCGCAAACCACGAGTAGCTGTCGTAGGAGATGAGGATGCCCAGCCAGGTCGAACCGACTCCGATTCCGACGGCGATCAGGATGGCGAACCCGACGCGTCGCGTCAGCCGCAGCGCCGCAGCAGCCGGCGCGATGAGCAGCGCGGTCGACAGCACCGCGCCGATGGTCAGCGCCGACAGTTCGACCGCGAGCGCGAGCGCCACCAGAAACAGGATGCCAGTCACCCGCACCGGGATCCCACGAACCGCCGCCAGATCCTGGCTGAGTGAGTCCACGAGCATCCAGCGGTAGAAGACCACGACGATCAGGCAGGCAACCACGCTGAGCGCGACGACCAGAGGCAACACGCCTGCATCGATCACGAACAGCGACCCGAACAGTACCGAGATCGCCGCGTTGCTCGTTCCGGAGTGCTGGGTATCGAGGTAGAGGAAGAGTGCGGTGAGGCCGAGTCCCAGCCCGAAGACGATCCCGGTCGCGACATCGCGCCCCTGAACGCGCTTGATGCCCACAAGTTCCATGAGGCCGGCCGCGAGGACGCCCGCGCCGACGAACCCAACCAGTTGGGGGATGCCGAGTAGGAAGGCCGCCGAACCGCCGACGGCACCGAGGTCGGCGAGCGCGTGGCCCGCGAAGGACTGGCGGCGAAGCACCGTGAACACGCCGACGAGAGCGGAGACCGCAGCGACGAGCGTCCCGACGACGAGAGCGAGCTGAACTGGGGCGCTGTCGAAGAATCCGGTCATGCGTCGTGCCCGTGATCGTCATCCGGGCCGGCGACCACCAGGACCCTGCCCTCGACCCGCAACACGTCGACGCGCCGGCCGTACAACTTCGTGAGGACGTCGGTCTGGACGACTTCGTCCGTCGTACCGCTCACGGCACGGCCATCCGCGAGGTAGACGATGCGATCCATGACGGGCAGCAGCGGGTTGAGGTCGTGCGCCGAGAGCAGCACGGCGACCCCGCGCTCGCGGCCGACGCGGGCAAGGAGGTCGACGATCTCCTGGGCACTGCGGATGTCAAGGTTCGCCAGCGGCTCGTCGAGCAGCAGCAGGCGCGGCGAGCTAACGAGAGCGTGCGCGATCAGAACCCGCTGTTGCTGTCCGCCCGACAGCAGTCCGATGCGGGTATCAGCGAACTCGCTCGCATCGACGGCCGCGAGCACGTCATCGACGAGCCGTCGACGCCGCGCCGACGGCAACGGGATGCCGAGCTTTTGGCCGTCGAGACCGAGCGCCACGACATCCCGGGAACGCAGCGGCAGGTCGGGATCAAGCGCGACCTTCTGCGGCAGATAGCCGATGACCCCGCCGTGGTGCTCGCGCTGTTTGCCGTCGAATGACACGGTTCCGGATGTCGAGTGCTGGAGCCCGAGGATCACCCGGAGCAGTGTCGTCTTGCCCGCGCCATTCGAGCCGATGAGTCCCACGAATTCGCCCGGCGCCACGGAAAACGTGACGTCGTGAAGGATACGTCGCCCGGAGAGCGCGACGCCGACACCGCTCACGTCGAGGACGGGAGTGGCGGTCGATCCTCGAGACGCTGCGCTCATCACAGCCGCTGGGTCGAGACGCCGGCTGTCACTGCCTTGTCCAGGGCGGACAGTTCTGCCTCCATCCAGGACTGGTAGGTGTAGCCGTCGGTCGGCATCGTCTCGTAAACACCGACGACGGGAATGTGGTTGGCGCGAGCGAGCTTCAGGTAGGTTGCGGTGATCGAATCGGTCACCTGCTGATTGTAGAGAAAGACCTTGACCCGGCCTCCGGTGAGCAGGCCGTTCTGGATTGCAACATCCTGCGGCGCGGGATCTGTGTCGTTCATGATGGCGGCCTGGAGCGCCCACGGGGTGAGGTTCCTGGTACCTGCCGCCGCGAGCAGGTAGTCGGCGACGGGCTCTGTCGTGGCGACCGGGATCGATGGATGCGCCGCCTTGAAGGTGGCGATGGCGGCCGTCCAGGTCTTCAGCGACGCGTCGAACTTTGCGAGGTTAGCCGCGAAGTACGCGCGGTGGTCCGGCGCTTTCGCGCTCAGTGCGGCGGCGATGCGTTTAGCGACCGCAGGCATCGTCGCTGGCGAGTACCAGAGGTGCGGGTTGGGAGTCGAGTCCGGCAGGCCCAGTACCTTCTGGGCGGTGATTACTGTCCGCGTCGCACTCGGCGAGGCCGACTCGATCTTCGTCATGAAGCTGTCGTAACCGAGTCCGTTCTGGACGACCAGGGACGCGTTGCTGATGCTCGCCGCTACCTGGGCGCTCGCCTCGAACGTATGGGGGTCGGTGTTCGGGTTACTCATGACCGAGGTCGCATCGACGTAGCGCCCGCCGATCTGGGAGATCACGCTGGTGTACTGGTTCTCCGCACCGACCGCGGTGATTCTGCCGTCGCTCGCGGATGCCGGGGACGAACATCCGGCGAGCGCAAGCACCGCGACGACTGCCAACATGGTACTGATAATCATTCTCATCAAGCGCAATACTGTCAGAGCGACGTGCCGTCCGCAAATCATCTAGTCGAGGAGAAGCGCGGGCTCCTCGATGATGCTGGCGACATCGGCGACGAAGCGGCTCGCGACATCCCCGTCCACGATGCGATGGTCGAAGCTGCCAGCGACCGTGGTCACGAACCGCGATCGGACCTCGCCATCCACGATCCACGGCTTCTGCTTGATCGTGCCCATGGCGAGAATCGCCGCTTCCCCCGGATTCAGGATGGGCGTGCCCGTGTCCATGCCGAAGGATCCGACATTGGTAATCGTGATAGTCCCGTTGGCCATTTCGGCTGGCTGCGTCTTGCCGTCGCGCGCCGTGATGGTCAGGTTCTCGAGCGCCTGTGCGAGTTGTAGCAGCGTGAGCTCCTGCGCGTCCTTAATGTTGGGAACGAGCAGCCCGCGCGGCGTCGCCGCCGCGATCCCGAGGTTCACATAGTGGTGCACCGTGATCTCCTTGTCCGACCACGAGGAGTTGACTGTCGGGTTACGCCTCACCGCCCAGATCAGAGCCTTCGCGACGATCAGCAGCGGTGACACCCGGATTCCGGCGAAGTCGGCCGAAGCCTTCAGCCTGCCGACGAACTCCATGGTGCGCGTCGCGTCGATGTCGACGAACACGCTAACGTGCGGTGCGGTAAATGCGCTCTGCACCATTGCCGTGGCAATGGCCTTGCGTACCCCCTTGACCGGGATGATCTCCTCGCGCTCCGGCGACCACTCCGGCGTTTCGATATTGCGGAACAGGCTCGCCTGCTGGGCGTGCCGGATGACGTCGTCGCGAGTGATCTCGCCCGCGAGCCCCGTACCGACGAGTCCGGCCAGATTGACATCGAGGTCTTTGGCCAGTTTCCGAATCGGCGGCTTCGCGATCACCGCGGATGCCGCTGCCGCAGGCACCGACGCCGGTCGCGCTGGTGTCGGCACAGCCGGCACCGCGCCGGCGCCACCGTCGACTTTGCGCCTGCGGGAACTGACGTGACCCTTAGCGCCGTAGCCGACCAGGTTCGCCGGAGCCTTATCCTCGGCCGTGATGCTCGCGGCCGTGTCGGTGATGGTGGATGAGGGCTCTGCGCCCGATTTCGCGGCGGGCGTCACGGCCTGCGGTGTCGCGCTGGTACCGACCGAAATGATCGGGGTGCCGACATCCACCGTCTGGCCCTCCTCGACCAGCAGCGCGGACACCGTTCCCGCGAACGGCGACGGCAGCTCGACGAGAGACTTGGCGGTCTCGATTTCGACCAGGACCTGGTTCATCTCGACCACGTCACCGGGCTTGACCTTCCAGGCGACGATCTCCGCCTCGGTGAGACCTTCGCCGACATCCGGGAGCAGGAATTCTGAATCAGCCATGATGTGTCCTTCGCCTAGTACGCCAGAGCGCGGTCGACGGCCTCGAGTACCCGGTCGGCGTCTGGAAGGTAAATGGTTTCGAGCTTGGCGGGGGGAAATGGCGTGTCAAATCCGGAGACCCGCAGCACGGGCGATTCGAGCGAGTAGAAGGCCCGCTCCGCAACGGTCGCCGCGATCTCAGAGCCGACCGACACCGAGCCGGGAGCCTCCTGCGCAATAACGAGTCGGCCGGTCTTGCGCACAGACTCGAGGATCGGCCCGTAGTCGATCGGCGACAGGGAGCGCAGGTCAAGCACCTCAACACTGGTGCCCTCTTCTGCGGCAATCTCCGCGGCCTGCAGCAGTACGGACACCATTGCGCCGTGGCCGAGAAGTGTCACCTCCGTGCCCTCGCGCGCGACGGCAGTCGAATGCAGCGTCCGCCCGCGCTCGGCAGTATCCACGTCGCCCTTGGGCCAGTACCTGCTCTTCGGCTCCAGGAAGATGACCGGGTCGTCGCTCGAAATCGCATCCTGGATCATCCAGTAGGCGTCGTGCGGAGTGGATGGACTAACAACCCGAAGCCCGGGAGTGTGCGCGAAGTACGCCTCCGGGCTCTCCTGGTGGTGTTCGACCGCGCCGATGTGGCCGCCGTACGGAATGCGAATCACGACCGGCATCGAGATGCCGCCCTCGTGCCGGTTGGTCAGCTTCGCCAGCTGCGAAGTGATCTGGTCGAACGCCGGATACACGAAACCGTCGAACTGGATCTCGCACACCGGGCGATAGCCGCGCAGGGCAAGCCCGATCGCGGTGCCGACGATCCCGGACTCCGCAAGCGGCGTATCCATCACCCGATTCGCGCCGAACTCCGCCTGGAGCCCTTCGGTCACCCGGAAGACTCCGCCGAGCGGCCCGATGTCCTCACCCATCAGGATCACCTTCTGGTCGTGCAGCATCGCCTGGCGCAGTCCCGAGTTCAGGGCTTTCGCCATCGGCAATGACTCGAGCTCGCTCACTCGCCGACCTCCGACTCCGCGAACGCGGCCTCGTAGTTCGCGAGCCAGGCCTTCTGGTCGTCGATCAGCGGATGCGGTTCTGAATAGACATTGTCGAACATGTCGCCGACCGGTGGAGTGCCGAGTTCGACCGTGCGCTTGCGGATGTCCTCGGCGAAGTCGGCCGCTTCGACCTTCAGCTCCGCGAAGAATGCGTCGCTCTCGCCCCTGCCACGCAGGTAGGTCTCGAAACGGGAGATGGGGTCGAGGGTCGCCCAGTGTGCGGTCTCCTCGTCGGATCGATACTTCGTCGGGTCATCGCTCGAAGTGTGCGCGCCCATGCGGTAGGTCAGCGCCTCGATGAAGCGAGGGCCGCCGCCCGCCCGTGTCTCTTCCAGGTATTTGCGGGATGCGGCGTAGCTCACGAGAACGTCGTTGCCGTCGATCTGGACGCTGGGAATCCCGAAGCCGCCCGCCCGGAGGTAGAGCGGAGTACGCGACTGCTTCGAGACCGGGACCGAAATCGCCCACTGGTTGTTCTGCAGAAAGAACAGCTCGGGCGTCTGGTAACTCGCCGCAAACACCAGCGCCTCGTTGACGTCGCCCTGGCTGGTGGACCCGTCGCCGAAGTAGGTGATGACGGCCTCGTCGCTTTCCGGGTTTCCCGTTCCGGCTTTGCCGTCGAGCGTGATCCCCATGGCGTAGCCGGTCGCGTGGAGCGTCTGCGAACCCAGCACCATCGTGTAGATGTGGAAGTTGCCGTTGTCCGCGGCCGTCCAGCCGCCGTGGGTCAACCCGCGAAGCAGCCGGATAATATTGAGAACGTCGAGGCCGCGAATGATCCCCACAGCGTGCTCGCGGTAGGACGGGAAGATGTGGTCCTGCGGTCGCATGGCAAAACCGGACCCGACCTGGGCGCCCTCCTGGCCCAGGCTTGGCACCCAGAGTCCCATCTGACCCTGCCGCTGCAGGTTGGTCCCCTCCATGTCGAACGCACGAGTGAGGACCATGACGCGGTGGAATTCGCGAAGCTCCGCATCTGTCAGCTGCTCAATGACGGGCAGGTATTCGGCCGTCCTGTCGCTTTCGACGAGGACGCCTGCGGGGGAGAGCAGTTGCAGCGTCGCCTCGGTGTAGGACATGAAACCCAATCTAACGGTGCGATCAGGGCGCAGTTCGGAGGTTTCGGATAACCTCCGCCGCGGCTCTTAGGAGTTTGTCCACAGAACCCGCTTCACCGATCGTGATGCGAAGACCCTCGCCGAGTGCCCGGGTGATGATGCCGTGGCTGGCAAATATGTCGTGTGCTTCTGCGGTGGCTGCGCCCGTCGTGAGCCACACGAAATTGCCATTCGGCCGCGGAACGTCCCAGCCCTGGTCGACCAGCGACTGCCAGACCTCGTCGCGGAGGCTCGCGATCCGGTTGACCCGCTCGAGCAGCTGGTCCTCGTGATCGAGGGATGCGAGCGCGGCAAGCTGTGCCGGCTCAATGACAGACAGCGGGATGGCCGCCGCTCGCGCCGCATCCATGACGTACTCCGGGCCGACCGCGTATCCGATCCGCAGGCCGGCGAGACCATAGGCCTTAGAGAAAGTGTGCAGCACGACAAGGTTTGGATATTTCGACAGCAGTGGGATGCCGCGGACCGCGTCCGGGTTCGTGACGAACTCGATATACGCCTCATCCAGGACGACAAGGACCGTCGGTGGCACCTGCGCCATGAAGCGTTCGAACTCGTCCAGCGTGACAATCGTGCTGGTCGGATTGTTCGGACTGCAGACCAGGATGACGCGCGTCCGCTCGGTTACTGCGCGAGCCATCGCGGGCAGGTCATGCCGGTGGTCGGAAGTATTCGGTACTGTCACGCTTGTTGAGCCGGCCACCGTTACGAGTCCCGGGTATGCCTCGAAGCTGCGCCAGCTGTACAGCACCTCGTCGCCCGGGCCAGAGGCGGCGCTGATGAGCTGCGCAAGAACCGCTACCGATCCTGCTCCAACCTGGACCTGGTGCTGCGTCACGCCATAGCGCTCGGCGAGGCGAACACGAAGTGCGGTGGCCGTGCCATCCGGGTATCGATTGATCGACGCGTTCGAGATGGCCTCGAGGACCGCGGGCAGCGGCTCGAACGGGTTCTCGTTTGAGGACAGCTTGAAGGCGTCGATGGCTGCGGCCTTGCCCTGGCGGTATGGCTCGAGCGCCTCGATATCGGGACGAAGTCGAACGCGTGGGGAACTCACGCCACTCAGCCTAATTCGCCTTGTCGAGCACTCCGCCCCGATTGCGGTTTACTAGCATGGCCCTATGCGCAGATTTCTGGTTCGACTCGTTATTAACGCCGTCGCCCTTTGGCTCACCACCCTCATCTGTACCGGATTCGCCATTGGCGTCCACGTTGTCTCCTACGCGCCGAATGCCGGCGCGACGATCCTGACCTACCTGCTGGTCGCGTTGATCTTCGGCATCGTCAACGGTGTCATCGGGACCTTCATTCGAATCGTGGCCTTCCCGCTCTACATCCTGACTCTCGGGCTGATTGCGTTGATCGTCAACACGCTTCTTCTGCTGCTCGTCGCCTGGTTGTCTTCGCTGATCGGCTTTGGACTGGTTATCGACACGTTCTGGTCCGGTTTCTGGGGCGCACTCATCCTCGCGATCATCGCCTTCCTGCTCGGCCTGATTTTCCGGCCGCTGCTCGTGCCGGCAAGCTCCCGGCGTCGTTAGCCAGTCGTCGGGACCCTGGTCGCCAGCCACAGGGTCGAATCGACGCGGGTGGCACCCGCGCCGAACTGGTTGAGCGGATCAAGCACGGCGCGTACCTGAGTGCTTTTCGCCTCGTCGACGACCGCCGCCGTCTGCTGGTAGTAGCTCAGGCGATGCGCAGGAACCGCCCAGTCCGACGGCACCGGCTGGTTTGCAAAGGCCGGGCGTTCGACCACGAGCGCGTTCGGATTGACGTCGTACCCACTCGTCGCCGGCACGAGGTCTTCGGTATTTCTCACCGAAAGAACTGGAACTGACGCCGGAATGTGGACCTGGCTGGACGGGGCCCCAAAAGTGACGACTCCCTGGACGTTGTACTTACCGGACGCCGCCACCATGGACGCGAGCAGCCCACCCTGCGAGTAGCCGTTCACAACGACCGGCGAGTGCGCCGTGATCCCTGCCTGGTTCATTGCCTGCACAACGGCTTCGTATGATGCCGACGATTGCTGGCCGACTCCGTTCAGGTCACTCGAAAGATCGAACGGCTGATTCGCCGTCACCGGGTCGAATGTGACCGTGCCGGCGATGAATACATCGAACCGGTCGGGTTTGCCAGCCTCGACATAGCGGTCGATCCGGATCTGTTCGCCGTTCGGATCCGACCCCGGAAGGGGAAAGGATTCTGCCCGGGCGGTCAGCGACGTGGGCGGCGTTCCGTATTCGAAGTTGCTGGTCTTCCGCACGGCCACCCCTGACCTCTCGAACAGCCCGAGATCCCGGCCCAAAGCAACGACGGTATTCGCCGACGTTGAGACGCCGGTCGCGCCCGTCGTCTGCAGCTCGTCGGCGACAGGTGGCGGAAGGAGAAGATATCCCTCGCCAATCCCGTCGGCATCCGAGGCGAGCTCTCGGATCGCCGCGACCGTTGCCGGATTGGTCAGGATGCGACCGTGGGTCTTCAGGAAGTCCTGAAGCAGGAGTGCAGTCCTGGATGGCGATCGGCCTGTCATGGCTCCTCCGAGAAGAAACCCACCGACCGCGTCCAACCCAACGGGAAGCCCGAACAGCCCGGCCCCCGCACCGAAAAACCAGGCGAGATCCTCGCTCACTCGATGGGACAGTCCGATTGCCGCCTGCTCGGTTTGCGAATACTCCGTCAGGCAAGCACGCACGGAGGCGCGCAATCGTTCCGCCCGATCCTGTGCCGCCAGAATGACCTGGACCGCGGTCGATGCAATGCGGTGGGCCTCGAGCGCTGCGGTGGGTACGCCGTACTCAATGGGGACCGACGGGTCGAACCGGTCGAGACTGCCCACGAGATCGCCGGCCGTCGGCATGAGGTTGTCGGCCAGCCGACCCAACGCATCCAGCTGGGACAGAAGTTTGTCGCTCGCGACCATCACCGCGCCGCCGGTTCCGGTCGCCGTCCTGACGGTGAGGCTCGAGGACGACGGCTTCGCGGCAGGACCCCCTCCGCCGTCGGGGCGCCGGTCAGTCACCGTGCCCTAGTTGATACAGGGCCGTGGACGTCAAGTCGGAGGCCGCCCGCAACAGGTCTGCCGCCGCATCGAGATCGCGGTCAAGCAGTGCCAACGCGTGTCCGTATGCCCACCCGGCTGGGCCGAGCCAGCCGCTTGAGTACCCATCGGGCGCGGAGTGCCTGGCGCCGGTCACTCGGCGTCGTGCGAGGTCCAGCTCGTCCCTGCTCGCTCGCAGCGCGGCTGCGATGACTGACGCTGATCCCAGTTCGAACATGTGCCCTCCTCATCCAGATCGAGTGTGACGCATCGCGCGCCGGTCAGAACGGCGGACCGAGGTGGGCGCGGATCCGAGGCACGAGAGTACCGATGTGGAGGAAGGGACTGCGTCATTCAACCGATCTGCGGGAGACTAGAGCCATGAGCTTCGACCGCACTCTCGACGAGTCGGCGCTCTTTCGAATCTGTTTCGTGTGCACGGGCAATATCTGCCGATCGCCGATGGCCGAGGCCGTCTTCAAGGACCTCGTTCGCAAGGCCGGTCTCGAGTCTGTCGTTGCCGTGATCTCGGCGGGTACCGGTGACTGGCACGTCGGCGAGCCTTCCGATGACCGCACGGTCGAAGCCCTGCGCGCCCGCGGGCTCGATGGCACACATCACCGCGCAAAGCAGTTCGATCCTGACTGGTTCGAGAACCTCGACCTGATCGTCGGTTTCGACCGGAGCCATGAACGCATCCTTCGCGCCTGGGCGAACAATGACATCGACCGCTCGAAGGTGCAACTCCTGATGAGCTTTGATGCCGACGCGTCGGGGCCGCTCGAGGTCCCCGATCCGTATTATTCGAATGCTGCACTGTTCGAGCTGGTGCTGGCGATGATCGACAAGGCCTGCACCGCACTGTTCCGCCAGGTGAGCCCGGGTATACCCAAGAGCCACGCAATCCATAAGGACGTTTCATGAGCCCGCTGCCCGACCAGCCCATCAGCCCGCTCGATGGCCGATACCGTGGCGCCGTCGGCGAGTTGGGCGAGCACCTGTCAGAAGCGGGGCTCAACCGTGCACGGGTGCACGTCGAGGTCGAGTGGCTGCTCTACCTGACCGACCATGAGCTGTTCGGATCTCACCGTCTCGACCTCGAGCAGACTCGCAAACTTCGCGAACTGGCATCCGAATTCGGCCAGACCGAGATCGACGAACTCGCGCGCCTCGAGGCGACCACAAGACACGACGTCAAGGCCGTCGAGTATCTGGTGCGTGCCAGGCTCGACGAACTCGGGCTCGCTTCCGTCGCGGAACTCACCCACTTCGCCTGCACGAGCGAGGACATCAACAACCTTTCCTACGCGCTCACCATCGGCGCCGCCGTTCGGGAAATCTGGCTCCCAAAGCTGCGCGGGGTGATCGGACTCTTGCACGGATGGGCCGTCGACCATCGCGCCGACCCGATGCTCGCCCACACCCACGGACAACCAGCGACGCCGACCACGGTTGGCAAAGAGTTCGCGGTCTTTGTTCGCCGTCTCGAGCGTGTTGCCACGCAGGTCGAGTCGACCGAGTATTTGGGAAAATTCAGCGGCGCTACGGGCACATTCGCGGCTCACGTGGTGGCGGATGCCTCACTGGACTGGCCCGCGATCTCGCGCGAATTCGTGCTCTCGCTCGGGCTCGACTGGAATCCGCTGACGACCCAGATCGAACCGCACGACTGGCAGGCCGAGCTTTACTCCCGGATCAGCCACGCCAACCGCGTCCTGCACAACCTGTGCACGGATATCTGGACGTATATCTCGATGGGCTATCTCACCCAGATCCCGCAAGCCGGCGCGACCGGGTCATCCACCATGCCGCACAAGATCAACCCGATCCGGTTCGAGAACGCGGAGGCGAACTTCGAGTTGTCGAGCGCTCTCCTCGACTCCCTGTCCGTGACCCTCGTGACGTCGCGGCTCCAGCGCGACCTGACCGATTCAACGACCCAGCGCAACGTCGGCGTCGCGATCGGTCATTCGCTGCTTGCTCTCGACAACGTCGCGCGCGGGCTCGGCGAGATCGCTGTCGACCGGGCGAAATTGGATGCCGACCTCGACTCCAACTGGGAAATCCTCGGCGAAGCGATCCAGACGGTCATCCGGGCTGAAGTCACCGCCGGCCGGAGTTCGATCGCAGATCCGTACGCGATGCTGAGGGAACTGACTCGGGGCAAGCGGATCGACCAGAAAGACCTCGTGGCATTCATCGACGGCCTCGACATCGGCGCGGGAGCCAAAGCGCGCCTGCGCGAGCTGACTCCGCGCGCGTATGTCGGCCTGGCGAGCGAACTGGTCGACTACCTCGACGACTAGCCCGCCGAGCTAGTGTCCGGAGCGATCCTGGTCATCGATGTCGCGGCGCTCCTCGGCATCTGGCCGGGTCGTGATCGCGAGAGTGGCCAGCACCACCAGCGACACGATGAACGCTATTCCGGCGAAAATCGCGCCCGTCTCGATGTCGCGAATCGACCCCGCGACGACGAGGCCGACGAAAATGGCAACACCGCCGGCCATGACAAGCAGTTCGACTGGTCGAAACCGGTCACGCCGACTCGGTGGTGTCGGGGTTGGGTTGGTCACGAGGCAGCTCCGTCTTTGCTTGCCACATCTTCATCGTTCGCGGTCGCGCCGAAACGCAGCGAGAACCCCGCAATCGCCAGATACACGGCGACAACTGCACCGTAAATTCCCATCGCGCCGACCACCATGACTGAGGCGTTCAGGATGCGCGATCCGCCGTCGCCCGGCGCGTTATAGTGCTGCACGTAGCCGGGAGGGATCACCAGGCATACAACGGCAAACAGCACGGTGAGCGCGCCGATGAAGATCCAGTCGCGCGCAACGGCTCGCTTTCCGCGGGATCGAACGCCTGCATACAACTCGAGGAATCCGGCGATGATTCCCCACAGCGCGACAACGACAAGGAGCACCGGCAGGCCGCCGTGCATGCCGATCAGGGCGGCGACTCCCGCGGCCACGGACACGATCGCCTGGATCAGGAACACAGTGCGAAGGACACCGCCGGGAAATCTGATGAAGCTAAGAACGCCTCCAAGCACGCCGATTACGATGGCGTACCCGCCAAAGCTTGCCAGGCCATACTCCGGCGTGTAGAAACCGCCCGCGAACGTGATGACGCAGGCGAGTGCCGCCGCGGGAACCGCGCGGGCAAGCGGCGCGTACCAATAGGCCGCATCCTCTGCTGTGTATACGGAGCTGGCCATCGCAACTTAGTTTACCTGCGGATTCCTGGGGCCCCGCCGGGCCGCTGTGGCCCTGGCCTACGACCCTGGCGGCAGGTCGACGAAGCGGGAGAAATGGCCGTGGAAGCCGACCGTGATGGTGTCGGTCGGGCCGTTGCGGTGCTTGGCGATGATGAGGTCTGCCTCGCCCGCACGAGGACTGTCTTTCTCGTAGGCGCTCTCGCGGTGGAGCAGGATCACCATGTCGGCATCCTGCTCGAGAGACCCCGACTCACGGAGGTCGGAGAGAGCCGGTTTCTTGTCCGCCCGCTGCTCCGGCCCACGGTTCAACTGGCTGATCGCGATGACCGGGACACCGATCTCCTTCGCCAGGAGCTTGAGCGCGCGAGAGAATTCGCTGACCTCCTGCTGGCGCGACTCGACCTTCTTGCCGCTCGTCATGAGCTGCAGGTAGTCGATGACGACCATCTTCAGTCCGACCTTCTGCTTGAGTCTGCGGCACTTTGCGCGGATCTCCACAAGAGTCATGTTCGGGCTGTCGTCGATGTAAAGCGGAGCATCCGCGATCTGGCCGCGAACGCTTGCCAGCTTTGTCCAGTCCTGCATGTGAACTGTGCCCTTGCGCATCGACTGCAGTGGCACGGATGCTTCGGCCGACAGCAACCGCATGGCGATCTCACTGCGACCCATTTCGAGCGAGAACACGATCGTGGGCATGTCGTGGTGCACGGCAGCGGCCCGTGCGAAGTCGAGCGCGAGCGTCGACTTACCGATCGCGGGGCGCGCCGCGAGAATAATCAGCTGGCCGGGGTGCAGGCCGTTGGTAAGCGCGTCGAGTTCCGCGAACCCGGTCGGAACGCCGACCATCGCGCCATCCCGGCCGGCCGCGGCTTCGATCTCGTCGGTGGCAGCGGTAATCGCCTCAATGAGCGGGATGTAGTCCTCGCTCTCGACGCCGCCCGTGACCCCGTAGATCTCCGCTTGCGCGTTGTTCACCAGGTCAACGACTTCGCCCTCGCTGGCGTAGCCCATCTGAACGATGCGGGTGCCGGCCTCGACGAGCCGGCGGAGGACTGCCTTTTCGGCGACGATGGTCGAATAAAAGCCGGCGTTCGCGGCGGTCGGCACCAGGCCGGTCAGCGTGTGCAGGTACTCCGCACCGCCCGCCCGGGTGATCTCGCCCGACTTGGTCAGTTCGTCGGTGACGGCGATGACATCGGTGGGCTCACCATGGGAGTAGAGACCGAGAATCGCATCGAAGATGATCTCGTGCTTGGGAATGTAGAAATCCACGCCGCGAACATTTTCAATGACATCCGCTACCGCATCTTTGCTCAGCAGCATGCCGCCGATCGCGCTCTGCTCCGCGAGCAGATCGTGTGGAGGTATGCGATCGCCCTGGCGGGACTCCCGGGATTCGCCCCGGGTTTCACCGGCCAGGCCTAGGTGAGCAATGGACAATGGAAACCTCTCGCTACTTTGAATAGCTCTGTCGTTGAATAGTTCTGCTCGCTCTGAGTCTGTCTAGTCGCGAAAAAGGTATCCGCGACCCACGACACGCACGAATGCGGGGCCACTACCCGGGAGGCCGACATCCTGTCGTGTCGCCAACAGTAAGAAGAAGCCGGTAATCCCACAAACACACCTGTGTATGGGCGTGTGCACAACTGGCGAGAAACGCCGAGGTCCGTGTGGGCAACCTGTGGATACAGATGTGCACTCAGCACCAATATTCTCAGCTATAGCGGCTCTGACCAGCTTTTCTTCCGTCCACACCGTGTGTGTAGAAACAGGCTTAGAGTGCCGCTTGAGAGTTAGCTCTTGACAAACGCACCTGTGTACAAAAGTTCCGACAAAGACGCAAAAAACGGCGGCCCGGGGATGCCCGGAGCCGCCGTTTCTGAGCGCATTTCGCGCTGCGAATACACGCAGCCTACTTTGCGGCAACCACCTTGAGGGTGATCGTCGCAACGATGTCGTCGCGCAGCCGCACAGTTGCCTCGTGCTCACCGGTCGCCTTGATGGGCGCGGTGATTTCGATCTTGCGCTTGTCGACGGCGCCGAGACCGGCCGCTGCAACGGCGTCCGCGACATCCGCCGTCTTCACGGAACCGAACAGTCGCCCGCCCTCGCCCGCTTTGACAGTCAGTGTTACAGTCATGGCCTGCAGCCTTGCCTTGAGGTCCTGGGCCTCTTCGAGCGTTGCGTGCTCACGAGCGGCACGGGCGGCCTTGATCGAGTCGATCTGCTTTTCGCCACCACGGGTCCACGCGACGGCAAAGCCCTGCGGGATGAGGTAGTTACGAGCGAAACCGTTCTTGACGTCGACGACGTCACCCGGGGCTCCGAGGCCGGTGACCTCGTGGGTGAGAATCAGTTTGGACATGCGTCTACTCCTTAACGGCCGGAGCCGGCGTAGGGGAGCAGTGCCATTTCGCGCGCGTTTTTGACGGCGCGAGCAATGAGACGCTGCTCCTGGACGGAGACACCGGTGATGCGGCGAGCGCGAATCTTTCCACGCTCGGAGATGAACTTGCGAAGGGTCGCAACGTCCTTGTAGTCGATGACGCCGACTCTGATCGCTTTCGCCGGGGCGGCGTTCTTGCCGCCCTTGGCGTTGCGGAGCGGCTTGCGGCGGTCGCCGCTGCTTTTTCCAGCCATTGTTAGTTTCCTTAAGTCCTAAAAAGGTGTTTCGTCTGAGTAGTTGCCCGGGGTGTTCCACACGTCGCCACCGGCGGCATCCGGAGCGCTCGCAGCCCACGGCTCGTCGGCACCGCTCGGGGCGCCGCCGCGTCCACCGCCTGCACCAACGGCACCGCCTTCGCGTGACGACGACGTGCGCGTGACCTGGGCGGTTGCGTAGCGAAGACTCGGGCCGATTTCGTCGACCTCAAGTTCGATGCTGGTGCGCTTCTCGCCTTCCTTCGTCTCGTATGACCGCTGCTTGAGTCGACCGGTTGCGATGACGCGCGAACCCTTGGTGAGGGATCCCGCGACGTGCTCGGCGAACTCACGCCAGACGCTGGCACGAAGGAAGAGGGCTTCGCCGTCCTTCCAATCGTTGCTGGCGCGGTCGAATGAGCGGGGAGTGGATGCGATGGTGAAGTTGGCAACCGCAAGCCCGTTCTGCGTGTATCGCAGTTCTGGATCGCTCGTGAGGTTTCCCACGACCGTGATGACGGTTTCTCCGGCCATGGCTACGCTTCTGCCTCTTCGGTCGCTTCGGCCTCAGCCGCGGGCGCGGCCTTTGCCTTGGCTACGCGAGCCGGCTTCTCCTCGACGGGCGCGTCTGCCGGAGCGATTGCGGCGGGCGCGGCGGTCGTGGTGCCCACGGAGGCAGGCTTGCTGGGATTGGCCGCCTTGCGGGCTGCCTTCTCCTCGGCGAGCTTCGCGGCCTCGGCGACCTGGGCGATTGCCTCTTCCGCGCGAAGCACCTTGGTGCGCATGACTGCCTCGCTGAGCTTCAGCTGGCGGTCGAGCTCGACGGTTGCTGCCGGATTGGCGGTCAACTGCACGACGGCGTAGATGCCTTCTGATTTCTTGTTGATCTCGTAAGCCAGGCGACGACGTCCCCAGATGTCTACGCTGTCAATGGTTCCACCATCATTGCGAATCACATTCAGGAATTTGTCTAGGCTGGGGGCGACGGTGCGCTCATCGATCTCTGGATCGAGGATCACCATTAACTCGTACTGATGCGTCACAAACCCACCTCCTTCGGACTAGAACGGCTACAGACGATCTGTAGCAGGAGGGTGTTGACGTGTCGTCCAAGACCACAGGGGCCAAGACAACCTGTCTAGCTTAGACGGATTTTCGTCACCTCATCAAGGAGCAATGCACCAATGACCCTCAGGGTTGCCATCGCCGGAGTCGGTAATTGCGCCAACGCGCTTGTCCAGGGGGTCACCTTTTACGCCGGGGTGGATGACCACGCCAGCGTTCCGGGTCTCATGCACCCTCGCTTCGGTCCCTATCGCATCCGGGATATCGAGTTCGTTGCCGCCTTCGATGTGGACGCGGCCAAGGTCGGCACCGATCTCTCGACGGCAATTTGGGCGAGTGAGAACGACACGCTTCGCTTCGCGGAGGTCGCGCAAAGCGGCGTGATCGTGCAGCGAGGCCCGACCCTCGATGGCCTCGGCGAGTACTACCGCGAGCGGGTCGCGGAATCGGATGCGCCCGTCGTGGACGTCGCCGCGGTGCTCCGCGCATCCGGGGCGCAGGTTCTGGTCTGCTATGTGCCGGTCGGCTCCGAGGATGCCGCCCGGTTCTACGCGCAGGCGGCACTGGATGCGGGCGTCGCGTTCGTCAACGCTCTTCCTGTGTTCATCGCGAGTGATCCGGTCTGGGCCGAGAAGTTTCGTGCCGCGGGCATCCCGATCGTCGGCGACGACATCAAGAGCCAGCTCGGTGCGACGATCACCCATCGCGTTCTCGCCCGGCTGTTCGAGGAACGCGGGCTCGTGCTCGACCGCACCTATCAGCTCAACGTCGGCGGCAACATGGACTTCAGGAACATGCTGGAGCGCAAGCGGCTGCAGTCCAAGAAGGTCTCCAAGACCCAGGCTGTTACGAGCAATATTGGCGCGACGCTCGACCCCGACGACGTGCACATTGGACCGAGCGACCACGTCCCGTGGCTGCACGACAGGAAGATCGCCTACGTGCGCCTCGAGGGCCACGGGTTCGGGAACGCACCGACCAGCCTGGAATACAAGCTTGAGGTCTGGGACTCACCCAACAGCGCTGGCGTCGTCATCGACGCCATCCGCGCTGCCGGCATGGCGCTCGAGGCGGGCATCGGCGGCCCGCTCGAGGCGGCGTCCGCCTACTTCATGAAGTCGCCCCCCGTACAACATCCCGACCCGGTCGCGCGCGAACTGCTCGAGCACTTCATCACCGACAACTCCTAGCCGGCGCGTTTGCCCCCGTGTGGAATGTCTGCCGCCATTCGGGCGGGCGCGAAAGTTCCGGGCGGGTGCAAACGTCGACCTAACTGGCGGCGATAGCCTTCGCGAAGGCCGCAAGTACTGCAAGGTCCTTCGCGCGACCGAGATCATCCATGTCGATCTGAACCATCGTCGTGCCCACGGCGAGAAACGCTTCACAGCCACCCTCGGCGCAGCCCATCAGTGCTGAACTCACGCCAGCGACTGTGACCGGGGCATAGGACTGGACGATCGAGTCACCGGGGGCCACAGGAGCGAAACCGGGGAAAACCCAGGAACCGCCCGCGAGTAGCTCGACATCCAGGCTCCCATACGTCGGACTCGTCCAGGAGCAATAGGCATCGCGACCAAGCAGCCCGATGGTCGCTGCGTACACGCTTCGCCCTTCGGCCGGGTAGGCGGCGAGCGTTTGATCCCCGAGAATTGTCCGGACGCTCGCCGTGTTGTTCGAATCGGTGCAGAAGCCAGGCGGTGTGGTCGCGGGGGCGACCCACTGCGCTGGCGCGGGTCCCGC
Organism: Galbitalea sp.; assembly: GCA_036271795.1. GTDB lineage: Bacteria > Actinomycetota > Actinomycetes > Actinomycetales > Microbacteriaceae > Galbitalea. Next base: position 56,946 of record DATAZY010000014.1, on the reverse strand, counting down.
CGCCACCAGCCTGGTCGCGATGTCGCTCATCGCCGTGGCGAGGCCCGCCGTGAGCTGCGCTCGAGTAAACCCTGAGACGTTCCCGATCTCGATGCTTACCCAGTAGTCGCCGACGAGCATCTCCGCGTCACAGATGAGTGACGGACCGTCCTCACCGAGCGCATCCAGATCCGTGGCGCACCAAAACCCGGACTCATCTCCCGCAACGTTCTCCGTTGCGGCGGGATGGGGGCTGCTCGTTGTGGCGGTCATGAGCTCCGCGAATCGAGTCCCGAATTCGACTTTGGCATCTGGGGCGACGGTGACGCTCAGGGACGAACCCGGGGTCGTCCCCGCGCCAGTGCTCTCGCCATCCCAGATGCAACCTTCGGCGCCGTACTGCAACTGCGCAATGGGCAGTATCCGTGTCGGTGCCGAGTGCTCGTCTTGCTCAACTTTGGCGTTCTGCCCCGCCAGCGCCTGCACGTTCGCGAAATCGAGGAGCTCGGCGCAGCCGGGGGGCACTCGGGAACCGGGCGCACTTGCCGCCGCCGGTGATGGAGTCGGGGTGGTCGCGGCCGATGAGTGAGGCTGGATCGGAGTCGGGGTCGGTGCCGCGCAGGCGGCGAGCAGAACACCGGCTGCGGCAAGCGTGACGGCTCCGCCAACGAATGCTCGATATTTCACGTGCACAACCTAACAGGGAGAGCAAACGGGCGGTCTACTCTCTGGCGACCCACCACGCGCGCAGCCGTTGCTCGGCCTCCTCCGATCCCAGCGGCCCCTCGTCTAGTCGGAGGTCGAGCAGGAACCGGTAGGCCTCGCCGACTTCTCGACCGGGCTTCAGGTCGAGGATGCGCATGATCTCTTCTCCGTCGAGGTCCGGGCGCACGGCCGCAATACCCTCCGCATCCGCGATCTCGGCGATGCGCGTCTCCAGGTCGTCGTAGGCGAACCCGAGCTGGTCGGCCTTGCGACGGTTGCGAGTGGTGACATCCGCCCTGGTCAGGATGTGCAGTCTTTCAAGCAGTGGCCCGGCGTCGCGCACGTAGCGACGAACGGCAGAGTCGGTCCATGCGCCCTCCGTATATCCGAAGAAGCGCAGGTGGAGTTCAATCAGTCTTGCGACCGCGCTCACCGTCTCCTTGTCGAACCGGAGCGCGGTTAATCGCTTCGCCGCAAGTTTCGCCCCAACCATGTCGTGATGGTGGAAGCTCACAACGCCGCGACCCTCGACCCGTTTGGTCACCGGCTTGCCGATGTCGTGCAGCAGCGCGGCAAGACGAAGCACGAGGTCGGGCGAATGCCCACGAGCCTTCTCGTAGCCGATCGCCTGCTCCAGGACGGTGAGACTGTGCTGGTAGACATCCTTATGGTGGGCATGCTCATCGATCTCGAGTCGCAGCGCGGGGATCTCCGGCAGAAACAGGTCAGCGAGTCCGGTGTCGACGAGCAGCTGGACGCCTTCGCGCGGCGAGTCCGTCAGCAGCAGCTTCGACAATTCCGCGCTGATTCGCTCAACGCTCACAATCTCGAGTCTCGCCGCCATTTCGGTCATGGCGGCCACGGTGTCCTCGGCGACGACGAAACCGAGCTGGCTGGTGAACCGGGCCGCGCGCAGCATCCGGAGCGGGTCGTCCCCGAACGACACGTGGGCCGGTCCGGGTGTGCGCAGGCGACCGGCGAGCAGGTCTTCCATCCCGCCGGACGGGTCGACTAACACTCGCTCCGGCAACCTCAGCGCCATGGCATTGACCGAAAAGTCGCGCCTGGCCAGGTCGCCTTCGAGGTTGTCCCCGAATTTGACCAACGGCTTTCGCGTCTCACCGTCGTACGCGTCGGCCCGGTAGGTCGTGATCTCGACCGGCTCGCCGAGGATGAGGGCACCGATGGTTCCGAAGTCGCGACCCACGTCCCACCGGGTCTCCGAGATTGGCGTGACGATGGCGAGAGTCTCGTCGGGCATCGCGCTCGTCGTGAAGTCAAGGTCACTCACCGGCCGCCCAAGGAACGCGTCGCGAACCGGTCCCCCCACGATGGACAGCTCCTGCCCAGCGACCGAGAAGGCCCGCGCGAGTCGGGCGATGACCGGCGATGTCGCGAGGGCATCCAGCCGCTGCACTGCGGATGCGACGCTGTCCATAGTGCTTTAGCTTGCCACAGCGGAGCATGAGCCTCCCGGCTCCCGGGCTCAGGGGTGACACATAGGCTGCGCCATAGACTTGGGGGCATGCCGGCCGAACGATTTCACCTCCGCCGGCCGGTGAAACTGCTTTCCGGCGTACTGGTCGCAGCACTCCTCCTTGCGGTCGGCGGGCTCGGCGCACCGGCGAGCGCTGCCACTTCGAGCGCGAAAGTGACTGTATCGCTGACGACCTCTGGTTCGGGCGACCTTGGTTCTGGCGAAGATCTGCGGGTGTTCGTCACGCTCTCCAACGCAACGAACGCAGCTACCTCTGCCGCCACTGCGACGGTCTCCGTCGCCGGCACCCCGGTATCCTCTCGATCGTCGCTCGAGGGATGGTTCTCGGGTGCGAATAAGACAAATCTCGCCACAATATCTGAAACGAGCGCCGCGGTTCCCGCGGTTGCCCCCGGACTGAGCAACGGTGTACAAGTAGACGTCACGGCAGCGTCACTGCCGTTCAGGATCGCGGGCGTTTATCCCATTTCTGTCAGTGTCGCCAGCGGAGGAACGGTACTCGGAACCGCGCGTTCTGCGGTGGCCTGGAGCGTGACAGCGGCCGCACCTGTCCCCGTGGCAATCGCCGTTCCGCTCACCGTACCCGCGGGTGAGTCCGAGTTCCTGACGGTATCTCAGCTCGCCGCATATACCGCTCCCGGCGGGGTGCTTACTCGTGAACTTGGGGATGTCGAGGGATCGCAGATCGCGGTGGGGATCGATCCACGCGTGATCGCGTCGATCCGCATCCTGGGAAACTCGGCGCCACAGACCGCAAAGGACTGGCTCAAACAGCTGCAGGAAATGCCGAATGAGACGTTTCCGCTGGCGTGGGCGGATGCGGATCTGACCGCACCCCTCCATGCCGGCCAGACTTCCGTGCTCGAGACGAAGACGCTGACCTACGCGATCAACCCGAACCTGTTTCCGGTGACCGGCGACCAGACCACGCCGACGGCGACGCCGAACCCAGGCCCCGTCGAACCGGTCGTTCCGACCAACGCGTCGCTCGTCAGCTGGAATTACACCATGCCGCTTCTTGCGTGGCCGGCAGAAAACAGCGTAGAGACCTCTGACCTCGCGATCCTGAACCAGGCGGACATCACGTCGCTCATCCTGCCGAGCACCAACGTCGACGTCGACAGCAGCATCTCTGGTGCGGTGGCCAAGGACGGCAACACCCGGATTGCGGTGTCCGACTCGGTGATGTCCGGCTATCTTCGAACCGCCATCCAGTCCCCGACTCGCGCAGCGTCGACCGAGGCCATGACGGAGTTGGCGACGACCCTTGCCCTGGTGAGTCTCGAATCCGGTGCATCCCCGCGACCTGTCGTTCTTACTCTTGGGCGTGACTGGTCCAACGCGGACACGAACTTCGAGCGCAGCGTGAGTACGATCAACTCCCGCCCGTGGACGTCGGCGACGCAGTTGTCGTCAGTGTTCGATGGCAGTCCGACGCAGGTGAAGTTGGTCAAGAAGCCCGAGGCCGCCTCCCGGATCGCGCTCGTAGCCTCACTACTCGCGGGGGAACAGAGGGTAGTCAGCTTCGCCCCGGTCGCCGAGGACCCGGATGCACTCACGTCGGCAATGCGACTCAAGATGCTGTCAGTGCTGTCCAACGAGTGGACGACGAAAACCTGGACGCCGGCAGCGCAAGCCTTTCTTACGCAGATGGACAAGATCGTGAATTCGGTACAGGTCGACCCCAGCAGTCGGGTCACGGCGTTCGCAGACCAGACGTCGTTGCCCGTGAAGGTGAGCAACGATCTCGACCAGGACGTCACGGTACAGCTTTCTGTGCGCTCGTCGACGACCTTCGTCTCGATCAACAAAAAGTACCGACTGCAGTCCGTCACGGTCGAGGCTGGTTCACAGAGCCGGGTGCAGGTGCCCATCCAGGCACTGTCGAACGTCAAAGCGCAAATTGTTGCGACCCTGTTCTCGAGCACCGGTGTCCAGGTTGGTCGCAGCGTCACGATAAACGTGGACGTTCAAGCTGGTTGGGAAACCATAGGAACCCTCATCTTTGCCGCACTTGTTGCCGCGCTGTTGGCGTTTGGCATCATCCGGAACATTCGAAAACGTCGAAAGGCCCAGCGCGAAGCCGGTGCAGAGTGAGCAGCGAGCTCGCGCCGGAGCCGGCGCTGAACTCGACCGACGGCATCGGACGCGCCAGCGCGCTGCTGGCCAGCGGCACAATCGTTTCCCGCGTGCTCGGCTTCATCAGCGCGGCGGTGCTGGCGCAGACCTTGGGAAGCCAATCGGTCGCGGGCAACACGTTCACCATCGCGAACCAGCTACCCAACAACATCTACGCGATCATCGCGGGTGGCCTGCTCAGTGCCATCCTGGTTCCGCAAATCGTGCGCGCAGGCCAGGATGCGGACGGCGGCGAGAAATTCATCAATCGGGTTATCACGCTCGGAGTCGTCGCGTTTCTCGCGATCGCCATCGTCGCGACCCTCCTTGCTGGACCGCTCGTTCACCTGTACGCATCCCAGGCACCCAGCGGTTCGAGTCGGGGGCTGAGCGCGGCCGACTTCCAACTCGCAACTGCCTTCGCTTACTGGTGCCTGCCACAGGTCTTCTTCTACGCGCTGTACAGCCTGCTCGGTGAGGTCCTCAACGCTCGTCGAATCTTCGGCCCGTTCACCTGGGCACCGGTGATCAACAACCTGGTTGCCATCGCCGGACTGCTCGCCTTCAACCTCATCTTCAGCTCGGTCAGGCAGTCGGACGCCTCCCGGTGGACCCCGGGCATGGTCGCCCTGATCGCGGGCAGCGCCAGCCTCGGGGTCGCGGCCCAGTCCATCTTCCTGGTCTTCTTCTGGCGTCGGGTCGGACTGCACTACCGGCCGGAATTCCGCTGGCGCGGTGTCGGCCTCGGCAAAGTCGGCAAGGCCGCGTTCTGGACCTTCCTGATGATCCTCATCACCCAACTGGCTGGCATCGTGCAGTCGAAGGTCGCCACTCTCGCTGGCAGCCACAATCCGGCCAACGCCGTGCTCCGCTATGCCTGGCTCATTTTCATGCTCCCGCACGGCATCATTACGATCTCGATCGCGACGCCCTATTTCACCCGGATGAGCGGGCACGCCCATCGTGGCGACTTCGCTGCCCTCCGTCACGATATCGCGGCATCCCTGCGCGCCATCGGGCTGCTGCTGGTGTTTGCGTCGGTTGCATTGATCGTCGTTGCGGATCCGTTCTCCGCGGTCTTTTCGAAGACTCCCGCTGCGACCCATGCCATGGCAGCCGTGCTCATCGCCTACCTGATCGGTCTTGTCCCGTTCAGTGCCGTGTTCGTCCTGCAGCGCACCTTTTACGCGCTCGAGGACACCAGAACGCCCTTCCTGTTCCAGACGTTCCAATCCGTGCTTCTGGTGGCCGGGATCCTTGTTTCGGCGACCTTTCCGGTCGGCTCGATCGCCCTCGGGATCGCGGTGTCGACGACGGTCGCCGATTTCCTGCTCCTCGCTGTCGCGGCGTTCCTGCTGCGGCGACGCATCCACGGGCTAGGTGGCGGTCCGGTCATCCGGGCGTACGTGCTCTTCCTCGTCGCCCTGGTCCCCGCGGCCGCGGCCGGAGTCGGTCTGGATGCCGTGCTCGGCGCATTCTCCGACGGGTTCGCCGTCTCTTCCGTACCGACAGCCGTGGTATCGCTCGCGGTAGTCGGCATCACGATGACGGTGATCTATGTCGCGGTGCTCGCACTCTTGCGGTCAGCGGATCTGCGCGCCCTCACGGAGCCGGTTCTGCGCCGCATCCGTCGAAACGGGTAGGCGCGCCGAACACCTATGGAGGGCCTACGGGTAGTGGAATAGCCGAACCATAGGATTGGTTATATCGCTCTGGACGCTGTTCAAGGAGAAAAACGCACGTGCGCGAAGTAATCATTGTTGGTTCCGGACCTGCCGGGTACACGGCCGCGATCTATGCAGCCCGGGCAAATCTCAGGCCGCTGGTGATCGCCAGTTCGGTCGAAGCCGGCGGCGAGTTGATGAAGACCACCGAGGTAGAGAACTATCCTGGATTCCCCGAGGGTATCCAGGGCCCAGAGCTCATGATCAAGATGCAGGAGCAGGCCGAGCGCTTTGGTGCTGAGGTCGTGCTCGACGATGTCGCGTCCCTCGACCTGGCCGGAGACGTCAAGACGGTCACGCTGGGCAACGGCGACGTGCACGAGGCGTTGACCGTGATCTTTGCGACCGGTTCCGCCTACCGCAAGCTCGGAATCCAGGATGAGGATCGGATGAGCGGCCACGGCGTCTCGTGGTGTGCGACCTGTGACGGGTTCTTCTTCCGCAAGAAGATCATCGCGGTGGTTGGCGGTGGTGACTCGGCAATGGAGGAGGCCACGTTCCTTACCAAGTTCGCCGACAAGGTTTACCTGATTCACCGAGGTGACAGCCTCCGGGCATCCGCAGTCATGCAGGAGCGCGCGCGGAGCAACCCGAAGATCGAGTTCCTCTTCAACAAGACGGTCGAGCACATCTACGGCGACGAACTCGTCACCGGAATTGGCATCGTCGACGCCGTTGACGGCACGGAGACGACGCTGGATGTCAGCGGGCTGTTCATCGCGATCGGTGCGGACCCTCGCACGCATCTCGTGCACGGCCAACTCGACCTCACTTCGTTCGGCACGATCGCCGTGGATGGCCGCAGTTCGCGCACCAACCTGCCCGGAGTGTTCGCGGCCGGTGACGTGATCGATCCGACTTACCGCCAGGCCGTGACCGCGGCGGGCTCCGGGACCGTTGCCGCGCTCGACGCTGAGCACTACCTCGCCGCGCTCCCCAGGGAACTCAAGGACCGGGTCACCGTTGTTTCTGAGCAGATCGATGTTCCGGTCGGCGCCTGATTCTTCTCACCCAACTTCACTTCTGTAGCTAACAAGAAAAGGAAATGCACATGTCAGATGCAAAGGCAGTAACCGACGCCAGCTTCCAGGCCGACGTCCTCGACTCAAGCGACACCATCATGGTCGACTTCTGGGCCGAGTGGTGTGGCCCGTGTCGCGCCGTGTCGCCGATCCTCGACCAGATCGCGAGCGAGCACTCGGACAAGATCAAGATCGTGAAGCTCAACGTCGACGATAACCCGGCGATGGCCATGAAGTACCAGATCACCTCCATTCCCGCAATGAAGGTTTTCCGCGGCGGAGAGGTCGTGAAGACCGTGATCGGAGCGAAGCCTAAGCCGGCACTCGAGGCCGACCTGGCGGAGTTCCTGGCGTAGTCACTGCGCTGATCTAACAGCTCAAGCACGCAGGGAGGGCCGCCCAGACACCGTTCTGGGCGGCCCTCCCTGCGCTACTGTGCCGTTTGATTTTGTCAAAGGGCCATATTCTGTACCGAGATAACGATCGGACCGTCATGACAGAGCAGGGCAACAACCTCGACCCGTGGTACGACAGCTACTCGGAGCGCACGGCCGGCCTGGCCGCTTCCGAGGTGCGTGCGCTGTTCGCCGTGGCGTCTCGTCCCGAGGTCGTTTCACTCGCCGGCGGTATGCCGTTCGTCTCCGCTCTGCCGCGCGAACTCGTGACCGGCGCCATGGAACGCGTCATGCGGGACAGCGGGCCGGCGGCACTGCAGTACGGCTCCGGCCAGGGTCTCCCGCAACTGCGTGAACACATCCTCGAGGTCATGGCACTCGAGGGTATCCGCGCCAGCGTGGATGACGTGGTCGTGACGACCGGTTCGCAGCACGCACTCGAGCTGGTCGCCAAGATCTTCCTCGATCCGGGCGATGTGGTCCTGGCGGAAGCACCCAGCTACGTCACCGCGCTTGTCGTCTTCAAGTCGTTCCAGGCCGTGGTTGATCACGTCGAGACCGACGAGCTCGGGATGATCCCGGAATCGCTTCGCGAGCACATCGTGCGCCTCAGGGCCGATGGCAAGCGCATCAAGTTTCTCTATACCGTGCCGACCTTCAGCAACCCGTCCGGCGTCACAATGTCATGGGAGCGCCGTCTCGAAGTCCTAGAAATCGCGAGGGCAAACGACATCCTGGTCCTCGAAGACAACCCATATGGACTCCTCTATTTCGATTCGCCACCGCCACGCGCGATGCGGTCGGTTGAGGAGGAGGGCGTGATTTACCTCGGCACCTTCTCGAAGACACTGGCACCGGGATTCCGCGTCGGCTGGGCTCTCGCACCGCACGCTATTCGAGAAAAACTCATTCTAGCCAACGAGGCCGCGGTGCTGTGCCCCAGCTCGTTCACGCAGATGATCATCTCCGAGTACCTGTCGGCGGCCGACTGGCGAGGCCAGATTGACACCTTCCGCGGCGTATACCGTGAGCGCCGGGACGCCATGCTGCTCGCCCTCGCCGACTACCTGCCGGACCTCAGCTGGACCGTGCCCAACGGCGGCTTCTACGTCTGGCTGACCCTACCGGACAACATGGACAGTAAGTCGATGCTTCCTCGCGCCGTCAAGGAGCTGGTGGCATACACGCCCGGAACCGCCTTTTACGCGGACGGCGGAGGGCGGAGCAATATGAGGCTCGCGTTCTGTTACCCGACGCCCGATTTCATCCGGGAGGGCATCCGTCGACTCTCGACCGTGATCACCGGGGAGCGCGAGTTGCTCAACACGTTCTCCCAGACGGCACCGCTCACCGCAATTCCCGCACAGCAGTCCGTGATCGCACCTCCCGCGAATCTCGGCTAGGACCGGCGATGACCCTCACCCCCAAGTCTCGCGTCGTCGTGCTTGCCGGCGGAATCTCCCACGAACGGGATGTCTCGCTCCGGTCTGGCAGGCGCGTCGCCGACAGCCTCGCCGAGCAGGGCATCCAGGTTGACCTCCGGGATCCGGATGCAACGCTCCTCGCTTACCTCCGGGACAGTAGCCCCGACGTCGTCTGGCCCGCCCTGCACGGGGCGAGTGGTGAGGATGGGGCACTTCGCGGACTTCTCGAGTTTCTCGATATCCCGTTCGTCGGCTCGCGCGCCGACGCGGCTCGGCTCGCTTGGGACAAACCGACCGCGAAGGTGCTGGTCGCCAGGACCGGCGTCTCGACACCCCATTCGATCACGCTCACCCGTGAGGCGTTTCGTGAACTCGGCGCGACGAGCGTCCTCGACAGCATCGCCGACGAGCTGCCGATCCCCGTCGTCGTGAAGCCGGCCCGTGGCGGCTCGGCACAGGGCGTGACGCTGGTCGACGATATCGCCGACCTTCCCCGGGCGATGGTCGACGCCTTTACCTACTGCGATGTCGCCATCATCGAGCAGAAGATCGTCGGCACGGAGATCGCTGTTGGCATCATCGACACTGGCGATGGGCCGGTCGCACTGCCGGCAGTCGAGATCGTGCCGCTATCAGGGGTCTACAGCTTCGAGGCTCGATACAACGCGGGGGAGACAACGTTCTTCACCCCGGCACGCATTTCGAAGGACGCCACCGCCAAGGCAGCAGATGCGGCCATCGCGGCGCACAATGCGCTTGGTCTTCGCCACCTCTCACGCGTGGACATGATCGTCGATAAGGCTGGAAGTCCCTGGTTCCTCGAGGCCAACGTCCTGCCTGGTCTCACCGAGACCTCGCTGCTGCCCCAGGCTCTCGAAGCCGCCGGACACGACCTCGGCTTGATCTATGTTGCCCTTGCCAATGCCGCCGTTGCGGAGTCACGGTCTTAACGTGATAGTGCGCCCCAGCGAGCCCTCGGCTCGCTAAGCGACCCAAGGTGCTTCTGCGCCCGCCGGGGCGCTTCCCCGGGGTGCACTGGCGCCGCGGCGGCGGCCAACCAGCACCACTACTTCCCGAACCCTTCCTGCCCGAGCTCCGCGAGTATGCGGTTCAGGTCAGATATCGTCGCGAAGTCGATCACGATCGTGCCCTTGCTCGCCCCGAGGGTGACTCTCACGCGGGTGTTCAGTCGGTCACCGAGCTGTTCCGCGATTTCGTTGAGGTGACCCTGTCGGCTGCCCGCGGCCGGCGGCGTGCGCTTGACCTTGGGCGAGGTCTGGCCTGCGGCCGCCTCGGCCTGCCGTACGGATAACTCTTCGTTCACGATCTTGTCGGAGAGCCGCTCCATAGCCGCGGCATCCCCGGCCGCAAGGATCGCTCTGGCGTGTCCGGCGCTGAGGACTCCGGCGGCAACGCGCTGCTGCACGGAAGCCGGAAGCTTGAGCAGGCGGATCGTATTGGTGATCTGCGGACGGGAACGACCGATGCGTGCAGCGAGCTGATCCTGGGTTATTCCGAAGTCGTCGAGGAGCTGCTGGTATGCCGACGCTTCTTCCAGCGCGTTGAGGTTGGCCCGATGCAGGTTCTCAAGCAGAGCGTCGCGCAGCATGTTCTCGTCTGCGGTGTTCTTGACGATAGCGGGGATTGTCTCGAGCCCGAGCCGCTTGGATGCCCGCAGTCGTCGCTCTCCCATAATGAGCTCGTAGTGCGGGTCTCCAACCCCCGACTCCGGCAGCGGCCGAACAACGATGGGTTGCAGCAGGCCAACCTCGCGGATGGACACCACCAGCTCGTCAAGCTCCTCCTGGTTGAACTCGGTTCGTGGCTGCTGCGGGTTGGGGACCACATCATCGGGCGAGATGTGAACGAGTCGGGCACCCGGAACGGCAAGGAGCTCCTGGTGCGTCACACGGCCGTCCGGGAAGAACACATCGACGGGGCGTTCGGCGCTCGGGTCATCCGCCGTCGGGATGAGCGCGCCGATACCTCGTCCGAGGCCGGTGCGTCGTGGTGCGGCTGCCATCAGGAAGGGGCTCCTCGTCGTGCAATCTCGGCGGCCGCCTCGAGATAGGAGAGCGAGCCTGGGGAATTCGTGTCGTAACTGATCACGCTGAGACCATAGCTCGGCGCTTCCGAGATGCGCACAGAGCGAGGGATCGCCGTCGTAAGCACCTGCTTCGGGAAGTGGTCCCTTACCTCCTGGGCAACCTGGTTAGCCAGGTTGGTCCTGCTGTCGTACATCGTCAGCAGGATCGTCGAGACCGAGAGATTGGGGTTCAGGTGACGCTCGATCAGCTCGATGTTACTCAACAGCTGGCTGAGTCCCTCGAGCGCGTAATACTCGCACTGAATCGGGATGAGCACTTCGTGGGCGGCGACGAACGCGTTGATGGTGAGCAGTCCCAGCGAGGGCGGGCAGTCGATGAACACATAATGGAAGGGTTCGGAAACATCGGCAAGGAATTGATCCAGTGCTGTTCGCAGTCGCTGTTCCCGCGCAACGAGCGAGACCAGTTCGATCTCGGCGCCGGCCAAGTGGATGGTCGCCGGAATGCAATAGAGAGACTCGAACTCCGGGCTTTTCTGAACAACGCCCGCCATGGGCTCATCATTGATGATCACGTCGTAGACGCTGACGGTTTCCGCGCGGTGTTCGACTCCGAGGGCTGTGGATGCGTTGCCCTGAGGATCAAGGTCGATTACCAGCACCCGCGCCCCGGTCTTGGCAAGTGCGGCGGCCAGGTTGACCGTCGTCGTTGTCTTGCCAACGCCGCCCTTCTGGTTGGCGACGGTGAACACCCGGGTCTTGGCAGGCAAGGGTGGCGCATCCGCCGCGAGGGCCTGGCGTCGCCGAGTGATATCCGCGAGCTCGCGCGCAAGGGGAGTGTCATCGAAGGACTCAGCCGACATGTCAGCCGAGCGCTCGGCGATGTCGCCTTCTGGATGTTCCACGTGAAACCTTCTGTGTTCGTTGCCCAAGGGCTGACTGCGCCGCGCCGAAAGCTATCGGCCCAGCGCCAACGGTTGAGGGTTGGGGGCCCTCCGCTCGGGGCAGACAATCAGTCCACTGTAGCCCGAAAGACGCGAGTCACTTCCGGAACAATTCCCTCGCCCATGAGGAGCACTTCCACACCGCTCAATCGAGCCTTGCGAATCTGCTTTGCCGCCGCGGCAACTTCGTCCGCGACGCGCGCGCCCTTGTAGAACAGCATCTCACCGCCGTGAGCGACCAAGGGTGCGGTAGCCGGGATGAGCTTCGAAAGCGCGGTGACCGCGCGGGCGGTTACCTGGTCGAGAGGTTCCGCCAGACGGGCGTCCTCTGCGCGGGCTCGCAGGACGGTCACGTTCGAAAGACCGAGGTCGGCCGACTCGGTGAGTAGCCAGTCCACCCGACGCTCCATCGGCTCGATCAGGACAAATTCGACATCTGGTCGCGCGATGGCAAGAACGAGCCCGGGTAGCCCTGCGCCACTTCCGACATCCCCGACAGTTCCCGGTCGAAGCAATGGCGCAATCAACGCGCAGTTCAAGATGTGCCGGGTCCACAGTCTCGGCAGTTCGAGGGGTCCAATGAGCCCAAGCTCCTCGCCCCGCAGGGCAAGGTCCGCCGTGTATCGACGCGCTAGCTCCAGGTGGGTGCCGAATACGTCCGCCGTGATGGCGGGCTCCACCTCGACGAGATTCTCAGTCAATGTTTCACGTGAAACGTCAAGCCCACTCCGGCACAGTCATTACTGCGCGCGAGTGATCACCGTGTGACGGTCGCGACCTTCACCCTCAGACTCCGAGACATAACCGCGCTCGGCGACGACATCGTGCACCAGCTTGCGTTCGTAAGACGACATCGCCGGGAGTGCGGCCGATTCAGCGCCATCCTCGATACGAGCGATCGCCTTGTCGACCAGAGTCGCTAGCTCGCCAGCACGCACATCCCGCGATCCACCGACATCGAGAATCAGCCGTGAGAAAGCCCCCGTCTTCGTCTGTACGGCGATCCGGGTCAACTCCTGGAGCGCATTGACGGTGTCCGGCTTCGAGAGGATGCGGAGGTTTGTCGTTCCCTCACCCGCGCTCACCGACAGGTAGGCCCGACCACCCCGGGTATCGATGTCGATGTCGCCATCGAGGTCGGCGATGTCGAGAAGCTCCTCGATGTAGTCCGCAGCAATGTCGCCCTCCGCCTCGAGCTCGCTGGTCGTCTGGGGCGCGTCACCCAGAACCTCGCTACCGTCAACCGTATCTGTTTCGGTTTCGTCGGGTTTGGTTTCGGTCACGTCACTCATTTTCTGTTCCCGCTCTTCTTGGCTCTGTTCTTACCGACCGGCTGCTGGCGCTGGGTCGTGACTTTCTTGGGCTCCTCGACGATGCTGAACCCGCCTATACCGCCTGCCCCCGCACTCTCTGTCGCAATCTGCGGTCTGCGCTGGCGGCGGCGAGCGAGGCGAGCCTCCCTCGCGAGCGCGGCATCCGATCCCGGATTCGGCATGTTGCGAATGACGATGAACTGCTGACCCATTGTCCAGAGGTTTCCGAAGACCCAATAAAACATGACGCCCAGCGGGAAGGTGTAACCGGAGAAGATGAAGATGAACGGCAAGATGTAAAGCAGGATGCGCTGTTGCCTGTAGGTCGGGCTCGCCTTCATCTCCGGCGTCTGGTTCTTCGACATGATCTGCAACTGCGTGATGAACTGCGTCGCGGACATCAACACGATCATTCCGATCGCGATTCCGATCACCCAACCAATGCCACGCGCGAAGCCTTCCTGCAGTGTGTCGTGGAGCGGAGCGACGTTGAACAGGCTCGCCTTACCGAAGAGCTGCGCGAGTGTGGTCTTACCGCCAACACCCGCGTTGAGACCCAGTAGGCCAACCACTGGCTTGTTGCTCTGGGCAGCGGTCAGCGTCGCCGTCAGCGAGAGGAAGACCGGCATCTGGATAAGTAGCGGCAGGCAAGAACTGAGTGGGTTCGTCCCACTCGTCTTGTACAGCGCCATGGTCTCGCGCGACATTGCCTCTCGAGAGTACTGGTCCTTCTTGCCTTTGTACTTGTCCTGGATCTTCTTGATCTGCGGCGCGATCTGCATCATGTTGCGCTGGCTCTTGATCATGCGAAGAGTGACGGGGATGAGTGCAGACCGCACCACGATGACGAGGCCAAGGATCGAGAGGATCCAGGTGATACCGGCGGCGGGGTCCATGCCCAGTGCCACAAGAGCGGTGTGGAACCCGACCAGCAGTAGTTCGATGACCCACTTGATGGGCCACAGCACGACGCTGAGCGAAGAAATCAGTGCGGGGATATTCATAGCGCGCTTGGGGACCTTCCATGGCCGGGTGAAACGACGAAGCCGAAGGGTGTTTCGGTAAAACCGTGCTCGTGCCGATGCGGCACGTCATCCACACCACCGGCAGCCCATGGGTGGCAGCGCAAAATGCGCCATCCACCCAATGCGGCTCCGCGGATCACGCCGTACTCCTGGATCGCCTCGAGTGTGTAGCGGGAGCAGGATGGGTAGTAGCGACAGACGTCACCGTAGAGCGGAGAGATAACCGCACGATAGCCGCGCAAAATCACGACCGCACAGTTCCGTGGGAGCAGCAGCAGAAAGCCGGCCGCTCTCGGCATTGCCATTGTCTGGGTCACCGTCCAGCGCTCCGCTCAAGCCCATTCAAAATCTCACTTTGCAGGGTAGTCCACGAAACCCCGGGGGATCCTGGCAGTGCACGAATCACGAGGTCTGTTCCGGTTGGTCGGGAGAGCACTACATCGTGCCCGATCGACCGAAGACGGCGAGTCACCAGATTACGGGTGACCGCATTTCCCACGCTCTTTGAGACAATGAACCCGATGCGTGTGGAGTCGCCGTCGCCCCGTTGGGCGACATAGAGAAGTGCATGTGGGGTGGTGATCCGACGGCCCATCCGAACGGTGGAGCGGAAGTCTCCCGCCGCCACAACCCGATTGGTCCGCTTGAGCACGACGGAAACGCAGACTTCCTGGCTACGCGGAGAGCTCAGTGCGACCCTTGCGGCGGCGAGCCGCGAGGATCGAACGTCCCGCACGGGTACGCATGCGGAGGCGGAAACCGTGAACTTTGGCACGACGGCGATTGTTCGGCTGGAAAGTTCTCTTGCTCATAGCTGTATCTCCATTAGTCCAGCTATGCATGTAACAACAGCGCCGGTAAGAAGTAGGTGGCCAGACGGCCAGAAGTCAACTGCTTAAAAATACGGGCTTAATCGGGTCTGGTCAAACCAATCCGGCCAAACAACCTATTATCCACACCAATCAATTTTCATTTGGTATCGACACCCTGTGGACAACTAAGGTGATGGTCAGCCCCTCTGCCCGGTCAGAAGCGGCAAAAACGTCTAGATGTACCGGACTTAACCGGTGCATAAACCTGTGAATACATCTGCCAAAGCTTTGGTGTATTCCCTTCAGATAGGTCCGATACATGACAGAGGCAGCGGAATCCACCCAGGACATCTGGAGTTCCGTTCTCACCCAACTGTCTACCGATGACCGCATCACGCCTCAGCTGCAGGGCTTCATCAGCCTCGTCGAACCCAAAGGTGTGATGGCCGGGACGCTCTATCTCGAAGTCCCAAACGAGCTAACCCGCGGCATGCTCGAGCAGCGCATTCGGCTCCCGCTTCTCAGTGCGATCTCCACCCTCGACGAATCCTTCGAGGTGTCGACCTTCGCCATCGTGGTCAACCCCGAAATTCAGCCCGATCCGCTCGAGCGGATGGACGCCGCCGACGAACAGTCCTACATCGAAACCACCATCGTCTCGGCCTCTCTCGACCAGGGTGCCAGCGCCAGAAAAACGGACAGCCGCCTTAACCCGAAATACAGCTTCGACAACTTTGTCATCGGGGCGTCCAACCGCTTCGCACATGCCGCGGCCGTCGCCGTCGCTGAGGCGCCGGCCAAGGCATACAACCCGCTGTTCATCTACGGCGAGTCCGGCCTCGGTAAGACTCACCTCCTCCACGCGATCGGCCACTACGCGATCAGCCTCTATCCCGGCATCCGCGTGCGTTACGTCAGTTCCGAGGAATTCACCAACGACTTCATCAACTCGATCGCAAACAACCGGGCGTCCGTGTTCCAGTCCCGCTATCGCGAGATCGACATTCTTTTGATCGACGACATCCAGTTTCTCCAGGGCAAGGACTCCACACAGGAAGCGTTCTTCCACACCTTCAACACACTGCACGACCACAACAAGCAGGTCGTCATCACCAGCGACTTACCGCCGAAGCACCTGACGGGTTTTGAGGACAGGATGCGAAGCCGGTTCGAATGGGGCCTGATCACGGACGTCCAGGCACCGGATCTCGAGACTCGGATCGCCATTCTCCGCAAGAAGGCTCAGAACGAGAAGCTGCAGGTTGGCAACGACATCCTTGAATACATGGCCTCAAAGGTTTCATCGAACATCCGCGAGCTCGAGGGCACCCTCATCCGTGTTACCGCGTTCGCCAACCTCAACCGCACACCGGTCGACATGGCACTTGTCCAGACGGTCCTCAAGGATCTCATCACCCTGGACGAAGACAACATCATCGCGCCGGTCGACATCATCAATCACACTGCGGACTACTTCAAACTCAGCGTCGACGACCTCTACGGCTCCTCACGGTCACAAGCAGTCGCGACAGCGCGTCAAATCGCGATGTACCTGTGCCGCGAAATGACGAACCTGTCCCTTCCCAAAATTGGCCAGTTGTTTGGTAACCGGGACCACACGACGGTGATGTACGCCAACAAAAAAATCACAGAGTTGATGAAAGAGCGGCGCTCAATCTATAACCAGGTCACGGAATTGACCAGCAGGATCAAGCAGAACCACCGCTACAACAAGATGTAGGAGTTCCCACAGTGTGGATAACCTGTGCACAACCTGCGCAACTCGCCGGAGCCGATTGTTGATTGTTGACTTTAAATTGTGGAATCTCGCGCGACCCCCACGGCGCTTGTGCACCAGGTCGATCGAGATTCACCAGTTCCTCAACATCTTTCACTGTTGTAGTTCCCAGTCGATCGGTCGGACCGGCCGACTTACCCACACTTTCCACAGCGGTTATGAATTTTAACCTCATTAATGAATCACTATCGAAGAAGACAACCTTTGATGGTGCAGACTCCCGGGCGTGCCAGTATTAATCTGCCGTCTACAGGTGTAGCGACATGTAAGGGGTGTACCCGTGAAATTTCAGGTCAACAGAGACGTCTTCAGTGAGGCAGTGTCGTTCGCGGTCAAGTTGCTGCCACAGCGCACCACGTTGCCAATCCTCAGCGGAGTACTCCTGGAGGCCACCGACAGCGTGCTCACCCTGTCGTCCTTTGACTATGAGGTTTCTGCCCAGACCGAAGTCGCGGCCGAGATTGAAGAGTCGGGTCGGGTTCTGGTGTCGGGAAGACTCCTCGCGGAAATCGCCAGCAGGCTTCCCAATGCCCCCGTGATATTCAGCACAGAAGAGTCACGAATCACCGTTGCCTGCGGATCCGCGCACTTCACTCTCCTCAGCATGCCAGTCGAGGAATACCCGACACTTCCTCAGATTGCCGAAAGCTCCGGGTCACTTCCCGCTGAGGCTTTTGCTAATGCTGTCGCCCAGGTCGCGGTGGCCGCATCCCGCGACGACGTGACTCCCGTGATCACCGGAGTTCAACTGGAGGTTTCGAAGACCAACCTGTCGCTCGTCGCCACCGATCGCTACCGCGTTGCTGTTCGCGAGATCGAGTGGGCCGCGAGCGATTCCGTGACTGATTCCATTACCGCGCTCGTCCCGGCCCGCACCCTGACCGAGATAGGCAAGACGTTCGGGCACAGCGGCACCATCTCGATTGCGATCACCAGTACGGACGAGCGCGAGCTCATCGCGTTCCAGGCCGACAGGCGCACGGTGACATCGCTTCTGATTAAAGGCAACTTCCCACCGGTGAAACGGTTGTTCCCCGAAGAGGTCGACAACTACGCGGTGATGAATACCGCCGAGCTGGTGGAGGCGACGCGACGGGTATCCCTGGTCCTTGAGCGCGAGGCGGCCTTACGATTTTCCTTTTCGATCGACGGGCTGACTCTCGAGGCGATCGGTTCTGAGCAGGCGCAGGCATCCGAAACCATCGACGCGTTCCTTACGGGTGGCGACACTGTTGTTTCTCTCAAACCGCAGTTTCTCCTCGACGGCCTCGGCGCAGTTCACTCCGAGTTTGTTCGCATCTCGTTTACCAAGACCGACAACCCCAATAAGCCGGGACCGGTGCTGATCACGAGCCAGTCATCCAAGGACCAGGCCGGCGCGGATAACTACAAATACCTGCTGCAACCGAATCTTCTTCTTCGTTAGCCCCGGAAAAATACAACACATTTAGGAAGCGCCATGCACATCGGTCTCGTCGGTCTCGGCAAAATGGGAAACAACATGCGCGACAGGTTGCGCAACGCCGGCGTTGAGGTGACGGGATACGATCCGAACCCGGCCGTTACCGATGTCAAGACCATGGCGGATATGGCAAAGGCGCTGCCGACGCCCCGTGTCGTCTGGATCATGGTCCCCTCCGGGCAGGTCACAGACGATGTCATCTCCGACCTGTCGAAGGTTCTGGAGGAGGGCGACTTGATCATTGACGGCGGAAACTCGAAGTTCACAGAAGACACCGTGCACGCCGAGTTCCTCGCGAAGATGAAAATCAAATTCATGGATTGCGGAGTCTCCGGTGGGGTTTGGGGCTTGAAGAACGGATACGGGCTGATGTGTGGCGGCGACGCCGCAGACGTCAAGCGCGTCATGCCCGTGTTCGACGCGCTTCGCCCGGAAGGTCCACGAGACGAGGGATTCGTTCACGTGGGCGAGGTTGGTTCCGGGCACTACGCGAAAATGGTGCACAACGGGATCGAATACGCCATCATGCAGGCATGGGGTGAGGGCTATGAGCTGCTGAGTTCTCGCCCGGATCTGATCAAGGATGTGACGGGAACGTTCAAGGCTTGGGAGCGAGGAACCGTCGTGCGGTCCTGGCTACTCGAGCTGCTGGTTAAGGCGCTCGAGGAGGATCCGAAGTTCGCGGCGATCGAAGGCTACGTCGACGACTCGGGCGAGGGGCGGTGGACGGTCCAGGAAGCACTCAACAACGCCGTTCCGGTGCCAACGATCAGCGCAGCGATCTTTGCAAGGTTCGTCTCTCGCCAGGGTGACCAGTCCCCGTCGATGAAGGCGGTGGCGGCGCTGCGCAACCAGTTCGGTGGACACGCGGTTCACAAGAGTTGAACCGCGCGCACAAGAACTGATGTGAGAGTCACGCACCTGAGTCTTACGGACTTCCGTAATTACGAGTCCGCCGAGTTGGACCTTGTCACCGGGCCCAACCTCTTTGTTGGCAGCAACGGGCAGGGAAAGACCAATCTCGTCGAGGCTCTCGGGTACCTGAGTACGCTCGGCTCGCACCGGGTATCGACCGATCACGCGATGATTCGGTCTGGTTGTGAATCGGCGATTGTTCGTGCTCGGGTGAGCAGTGGTGAGCAATCCGTCCTCGTCGAGCTGCAACTCAACCGTGTTGGGGCAAATCGAGCGCAAATCAACCGGTCCGCGATCAAGACGCGAGAGCTGCCGCGGTACTTTTCCAGCGTCCTGTTTGCGCCAGAGGACCTGGCGCTGGTCAGGGGGGAACCATCGGGACGCCGCCGGTTTCTCGATGAACTGTTGGTATTGAGAACACCGCGCATGAGCGGTGTTCTCGCGGACTACGACCGTGTACTTCGCCAGCGCAACAGCCTGCTGAAGTCGGCCAGGGCATCCGGCGCTCGAGGCCAACTGGGAACGCTCGAGATCTGGGACGAGCGGCTCGTCGCCTTCGGGACCGAAATCATCGAATCGCGCGCCGACCTGATCGAGGAACTCGTGCCGGAGGTGGACTTGGCCTATGCAGCGATCGCCGGGAGGGAGCATGCCGCGTCCCTCGCCGGTCGGCTCAGCATTCATTCTCCGGGCTTCGAGGACCTTGACCCGGATCCGTCTGAGGAGGAATTGCGCGGCGACCGCCTGACGGCGGAACAGACGGCCGAGGATTTCCGGGCAGCGCTGGCTCGATTACGCACGTCGGAGCTCGAGCGGGGGATCTCGCTCGCGGGACCGCATCGCGACGATCTCGTCCTGACCCTTAACGACCTGCCCGCGCGCGGCTACGCCAGCCACGGCGAATCCTGGTCGTTCGCTCTGTCGCTCAAACTCGCTTCGGCGGCGGTCCTTCGGCGCGAGTCGAGCTCCGGCGACCCCGTACTTATTCTGGACGATGTGTTTGCGGAGTTGGATGAGTCGAGACGTGATCGCCTCGCCGATGCCATCGAGGGATTCGAACAGGTGCTGATCACTGCTGCGGTCGGTGGCGATGTCCCCGCGCGTCTTGCGGGTCACTCCGTTGTGATCCGTGCCGGCCGGATAGTCCAGGCGGAAGGCAATGCCTGACTCACCCGACGCAGTACCGGAGCACATCGCGGTGTATCTGCGGATGCGTGCCTTGTTCGGAGACCCCGGAAAACGATCTCCGGATGCGCGCAAGCGTGCGAAGAACCGGAAGGAAGGCGCGAGCGTTCCATTCGGCGTCGGTCGCGATCCGCGTGGGATCGAGGACATCCTCGACGGCCTCACCAGCAGGCTGGGCTGGAATTCGTCCCTCGCGAAGGCGGACCTGGTCGCATCGTGGTCGGAGCTCGTCGGCGCGGAGACCGCGGTTCACTCCGTGCCGGTCGGGATCGATGAGGGAGTTCTCACGGTTCACTGTGACTCCACCGCGTGGGCAACGCAGCTGCGGCTGATGCGGGGCCAGATCACGACGAGCATCGCACAGCGGTTCCCGGACGCGGGTATCCAGTCGATTAAATTCGACGGACCGAACGCCCCCTCGTGGAAACGCGGCACGAGATCGATTCCAGGACGCGGCCCGCGCGATACCTACGGCTAGGAATGCAAAACACTCCAGCCCGACCCTAACTGTCCCCAGCGGGGCGTCAAAGCCCGCGCGTTGGCATCCGATTTGGTAGAATTTAGAGGTCGTTGGGACCTCCGTTGCGGAAATTCCCCCGAATGACATGAATCACAAAGCGGCGGGAGCCACAATAAATATGAGTAATCCAGTCTCCACCGACCTGCCCGAAGATCGGGATGAGACGCAGCCAGAAGTGGCTATCCCCTTCGTGCACGAGCGCAAAGGTCCCGACGACAGCTACGGCGCTGACCAGATCCAGATCCTCGAAGGGCTGGAGGCGGTGCGTAAGCGACCCGGTATGTACATCGGATCCACCGGACCGCGCGGTCTTCATCACCTGGTCTACGAGGTTGTCGACAATTCTGTCGACGAGGCGCTCGCTGGGTACTGCGACGACATCAAGGTCTTCATCCGCAAGGACGGCAGCATTCGGGTAGTCGACAACGGCCGTGGCATCCCGGTCGCGATGAACCAGCAGGAGAACAGGTCGACCGTCGAGGTCGTGCTCACCATCCTCCACGCCGGCGGCAAGTTCGGCGGCGGCGCCTACGCGGTGTCCGGCGGCCTGCATGGGGTTGGTATTTCGGTCGTCAACGCGCTCTCGCGGGAGCTCGACGTCGAAGTCCGTCAGCAGGGCCATGTGTGGCGGGTCAGTTTTGAGAACGGCGTGGCGACCGCACCCCTTAAGAAGGGCGAGACGTCGGACGAGACCGGCACCACAATCACCTTCTGGCCGAGCAGCGAGACATTCGAGACCGTCGAGTTCGACTACGAGACCTTGCGGTCCCGCTTCCAGCAGTACGCGTTCCTTAACAAGGGGCTGCGCATCACCGTCACGGATGAACGGGGCGACGAAGAGGTCGTCGAAAGCTACATGTATGAACGCGGCCTGGTCGACTACGTGGAGTACCTGAACAAGGCGAAGAAGAACGAGCTGGTTCACCCGGAAGTCATCTCGTTTGAGTCCGAGGACACGGAGCGCAAGATCGCGCTTGAGCTCGCAATGCAGTGGACCAACGGCTACACCGAGAGCGTCCACACCTATGCGAACACCATCAATACCCACGAGGGCGGAACGCACGAAGAGGGCTTCCGTGCCGCGCTAACCACCCTCGTCAACAAGTACGCCCGCGAGAAGCAGATCATCAAGGAGAAGGACGAAAACCTCTCCGGCGATGATGTGCGCGAAGGTCTCACGGCCGTCATCTCCGTGAAGCTCGCCGAGCCGCAGTTCGAGGGACAGACCAAGACCAAGCTCGGCAATACCGAAGCCAAGGCGTTCGTGCAGCGTGTTGCGGGCCAGCAGCTGGGCGACTGGTTCGATTCGCATCCCACCGAGGCACGCAACGTGATCCGCAAGGCGATCCAGGCATCGCAGGCTCGCATCGCCGCGCGCAAGGCCCGCGAACAGACCAGGCGCAAGGGCCTGCTCGAGTCCGGCGGCATGCCCGGCAAGCTGCGCGACTGCGCGAGCAAAGATCCGTCGCTGTCGGAGATTTTCCTGGTCGAGGGCGACTCGGCCGGTGGCTCGGCAGTGCAGGGGCGCAACCCGGAATTTCAGGCCATCCTCCCGCTCCGTGGCAAGATCCTGAACGTCGAGAAGGCTCGGCTCGATCGCGCGCTGGCGAACAATGAGGTGCAGGCGATGATCACGGCATTCGGCGCGGGCGTCGGCGAGGACTTTGCGCCCGAGAAAGCCAGGTACCACAAGATCGTGTTGATGGCTGATGCCGACGTCGATGGGCAGCACATCACCACCCTCATCCTCACCCTGCTGTTCCGCTACATGCGGCCACTCATCGATCACGGCTACGTGTACCTCGCGCAACCACCGCTGTATCGGCTCAAGTGGTCGAACGCAGAGCACCAGTTCGTGTACAGCGATCGCGAGAAAGATGCCCTGCAGGAGTCCGGCCTCGCGGCGGGCAAGCGCATGCCCAAGGAGAACGGCATCCAGCGTTACAAGGGGCTGGGCGAGATGGACTACAGCGAGCTCTGGGAAACGACAATGGACCCCGCGACGCGCACACTCATGCAGGTAACGCTGGACGACGCGGCGGCGGCGGACGAGATCTTCTCGACCCTCATGGGTGAGGATGTCGACTCGCGTCGATCGTTCATCCAGCGCAACGCAAAAGACGTTCGCTTCTTAGACATTTAAGGATCACGTAAATGGCTGACGAAACAGACACTCCCCAGGAACCAATCTTCGAGAAGGCCGTCGTCGATACGCGCCACGACAAGATCGACCAGGTAGACCTGCAGCTGGAGATGCAGCGCTCCTACCTCGACTACGCCATGAGCGTTATCGTCGGACGCGCTCTCCCCGAGGTTCGCGATGGACTGAAGCCCGTGCATCGCCGCGTGATCTACGGCATGTACGACGGTGGCTACCGTCCCGACAAGGGATTCAACAAGTGCACTCGTATCGTCGGCGATGTCATGGGGCAGTTCCACCCGCACGGTGACTCGTCGATCTATGACGCCCTCGTTCGACTCGTCCAGCCGTGGAGCCTGCGCTATCCACTCGCACTCGGCCAGGGTAACTTCGGCTCGGCGGGCAACGACGGTGCGGCGGCAATGCGGTACACCGAGACCAAGATGGCACCCCTCGCGATGGAGATGGTCAGGGACATCGACGAGGAGACCGTCGACTTCCAGGACAACTACGACGGCAAGACGCAGGAGCCTGTCGTTCTGCCCGCACGCTTCCCGAACCTGCTCGTCAACGGTTCCGTCGGCATCGCGGTCGGCATGGCTACGAACATCCCGCCGCACAATCTGCGCGAAGTTTCCGACGGCGCGCTCTGGGCGCTCGAGAACCCGGATGCGACCCGCGAGGAGCTGCTCGAGGCGCTCATCCAGCGAGTCAAGGGTCCCGACTTCCCGACCGGGGCGCAGATCCTCGGGATCAAGGGCATCCAGGATGCCTACCGCACCGGCCGAGGCTCGATCACAATGCGCGCGGTGGTCAACGTCGAGGAACTCCAGGGTCGCACCTGCCTGGTCATCACCGAGCTGCCGTATCAGGTCAACCCCGACAACCTCGCCCAGAAGATCGCCGACCTTGTCAAGGATGGCCGGCTTGCCGGCATCGCGGATATCCGGGATGAGAGCTCCGGTCGAACCGGCCAGCGACTCGTCATCGTGCTCAAGCGCGACGCCATCGCGAAAGTCGTGCTGAACAACCTGTACAAGCACACGCAGTTACAGGAGAACTTCGGCGCGAACATGCTGGCAATCGTCGACGGTATTCCGCGTACGCTCCCGATCGACGGCTTCATCACGCACTGGATCGACCACCAGATCGAAGTCATCGTGCGCCGCACCGCCTTCCGCCTGCGCAAAGCGGAAGAGCGGATGCACATCCTGACGGCCTACCTCAAGGCGCTCGATGCGCTCGACGAAGTGATCGCGCTCATCCGTAGCAGCGCCGACACCGAGGCGGCGCGCGATGGACTGATGACACTGCTCGACATCGACGAGCTGCAGGCGCGTGCGATCCTCGACATGCAACTGCGGCGACTCGCTGCGCTCGAAAGACAGAAGATCATCGACGAGGCGGCGGAACTCACCGAACTCATCGAGGGGTACAAGCACATCCTCGCGACACCATCAGAGCAGCGCGGAATCGTGCGAGACGAGCTGCAGGACATCGTCGACCGGTTTGGCGACGATCGTCGGACCGAGATCATGTTCGGATTCGACGGCGACATGAGTGTCGAAGACCTCATCCCGGAAGAAGAGATGGTCGTCACGATCACCCGCGGCGGCTACGTCAAGCGCACGCGGAGCGACAACTACCGCAGCCAGCATCGCGGCGGCAAAGGCGTTAAGGGTGCGCAGTTGCGGGCTGATGACGTTGTCGAGCACTTCTTCGTGACGACGACCCACCACTGGTTGCTGTTCTTCACCAACACCGGGCGCGTCCTTCGGGCCAAGACCTACGAGATCCAGGAGGCGGGCCGGGACGCGAAGGGCCAGCACCTCGCCAATTTGCTCGCCCTGCAACCCGGCGAAGAGGTGGCACAGGTGCTCGACATCCGCGACTATGCGGCGGCCCGATACCTGGTGCTGGCGACCAAGGGTGGCCTGGTCAAGAAGACGGCGCTCACCGACTACGACACCAATCGCACCGGTGGCATCATCGCCATCAACCTGCGCGAGGAGGACGAACTGGTCTCGGCCATGCTCGTCGAGGAGGACCAGGACGTTCTTCTGGTGTCCCGCAAGGGCATGTCGATCCGGTTCACGGCATCCGACGCGGCGCTGCGGCCGATGGGAAGATCAACCTCAGGGGTGATCGGGATGCACTTCAGGGATGACGACCAGCTGCTCGACGCGAGCGTAGTCTCCGATAGTGGATACGTGTTTATCGTCACCGAGGGTGGTTACGCCAAGCGCACCTCGGCGGACCAGTATCGCGTGCAGAACCGAGGCGGTCTGGGCATCAAGGTGGCCAAGCTGCAGGAGGCTCGCGGCGATCTCGCCGGCGCGCTTATCGTGGACGACGAGGACGAGGTCCTTGTGGTTCTTGCCAGCGGCAAGGTGGTACGGTCATCCGTGGCCGAAGTTCCGGCCAAAGGTCGAGACACCATGGGCGTTGTGTTTGCCCGGTTCGCAGACGATGACAAGATCATCGCGGTCGCCAAGAACAGTGAACGTAATCTAGAGAGTCAGGATCTCGACGAGTCAGAGGAATCTGACGAGGCCGAGGAGCCTGGAAAGGACGAGTCGGTCGATGAGTAGCGTCGCGGAAAAGCTTCAGCGCAAATCACAGCGGGCGGTAGCCACCAAGCAGGTTCGCCTGAAACTGGTCTACCTCGACTTCTGGTCGACGCTCAAGCTCGCGTTCCTGATCTCGGTGTGTGGCGGAATTGTGCTCGTCGTCGCAACCATCCTGATTTGGGTGCTGCTGGACGCCCTGCAGGTCTTTCACGCTCTCGACGGCACCCTCCAGGACATCCTCGACCAGCCGACGTTCGCGATCGAGTCCAGCGCTTCGCTGGTGACCGTCGCCGGATTCGCATTCGTGGTGGCTCTGCTCAACGTGGTTGTCGGAACGGCGCTGGGCGCGATCGGCAGCATTCTGTACAACTTCACAGTCCGCCTCACGGGTGGGCTCCTCGTCGGCTTCACCAACCAGTAGCGCGACCGGGTTCCGATTACGGATTGGTTCGTGGGTGCGATACTCTCGTATCTGCTCCACGGGGGTATAGCTCAGGCGGTTAGAGCGCTTCACTGATAATGAAGAGGTCCCAGGTTCAAGTCCTGGTACCCCCACGCAACACAAAACTCCCAGGTGCAAAGCTTTACTTGCGGTTGCTCGGAAAATCGGGCGCTCGCGCGCCAAAAAGCGGGGGGCCTTAGCTCAATTGGTAGAGCGCCTGCTTTGCAAGCAGGAGGTCAGGAGTTCGATTCTCCTAGGCTCCACTCCTTTTACCGCTGGTATTGCTTCGAGTTCGCATTGCCGCGCGATGCGCGTCAACGCTCGTTACTGCCTGCCGCTTCACGACAATTGCGCCTGCTTTGCAAGCAGGAGGTCAGGAGTTCGATTCTCCTAGGCTCCGCTCGGCAATCGGCGTCTCCCCCCTCCAGAACTTTTGTGCCCGATCGAGCGGCCGCAAATGCGCCGAACGGGGACCGACAGGACCACAATTGCCTGATGAGCGACTGGCCGAGTGGGATTGCCGCAATCACCCTGTTCGTCGAGGACCTTGAGGCGGCGAAAGAGTTTTACGACCGCGCGTTTGGGTTGCCCATCTTCTTCGAGGATTCCGACTCCGCGGTCTACAATTTCGGCAACGCCCTGATCAACCTGCTCAAGGTCGCGGAGGCACCCAGCCTGATTGCTCCCGCAAAGGTTGCAACACCGGACGGCGGATCGCGCGTGCAGTTCACGATCGACGTCGACGATGTGGATGCGATGGCCGCCGAACTCGAGAAGCGTGGAATTACGCTGCTCAACGGTCCGACGGATCGGCCGTGGGGCGTCCGCACCGCGAGCTTTCAGGACCCGGGCGGCCACATCTGGGAGATTGCGCATTGATTCTCGTTACCGGAGCGACCGGGCTCAATGGCGGCCTGGTTATCCGCCGGCTCGCAGAGAAGGGCATCCCGGTCCGGGCCCTCGTGCGCGAGCCCGATACGCGCAATGCGACCAAGGCCGACACGCTGAGAAGTCTGCCGGGCGTCACAGTCGTCGCCGGTGATCTCGCGGACCCGGCCAGCCTTGCCCAAGCACTCGACGGTGTCGACAAGGCGGTGCTCATCTCCTCGTCCGATGCAGCGATGGCGGATGCCCAGTCGGCGTTCGTGGATGCCGCGAAGGTCGCGTCCGTCGAACACATCGTCAAGCTGTCCGGGATTATGCCAGAGCTCCACTCGGAATTCCGTTTCGCCAGGATGCACGGGCAGATCGAGAAGCATCTCGAGGAGTCGGGCATCGCGTTTACCCATCTGCGGGCTGGCGAATTCATGCAGGCCTACTTCCGACAGATTCCGAACATCGTCGCGCGCGGCGCCATCCTGCTGCCTATGGAGGACGCCCGAATCGCGTCGATCGACGCCAACGACGTTGCGATCGTGACCGTCGACATCCTCACTTCGCCCGGGCACGAAGGGAAGATCTATCCACTGACCGGGCCAGAAGCCCTGACTATGACGGAGGTGGCCGAGCGGTTGACCACGGCAACTGGGGTTCCCATTCGGTATATGAATGTGGCGCCAGAAGATGCCAAAGCTGCGCAACGGGCGGCCGGCTTCCCCGACTATCTCGTCGACGGACTCGGCGAGCTGTTCGCCGAGCGCAGCCACGGCAAGGAATCGACGGTGTCGACCGTCATTCCAGACATCTTCGGGTGGCAGCCAACGAGCTTCCTCGAGTTCGCGACTCGCAACGCCGCAACGTTCCGGGGCTAGTAGTTCCGGACGGCGCTACGCCGTCTGACCGCCCGTGATGGGCTTCTGGCCGACCCAGCAGTCGACTTCCCGGTCGCCGGACGCCCATCCGGTCTTCGTCGGCAGGTAGGCGAGCCAGATCTGGCCATCGCCAGTCGCAGCTGGGGCACAAATCTTGGTCGACTCCGTGTTGGCCGTCGCGTCGTCCGGGAATGGTGCTCCAGCTGCCTCAGGCAGGTTGCCACGAGTGGCGAGCTTCCACTGCGGATCCTTCGAACAGTCGCCGAGTGTCGCGTCCGGGTTGTCGAGGGGGCCAATGTCAGTGACGGCCTCACTCGAGTTCACGCAGAACTCGTAACGAAGCGGATCGGAATCCACGCTCTTAACCAGAGTCGAGATTTTGCTCGGCAGAGCGGTGAAGCTCTCGTCGTTGAGAGTCGTCCCTGTTGCAAGTACGCCGACATCGCAGCGCACCCAGCGCTGGCCCGCTTTCCACTCCGCCTTGGTCGGCACGAAAAAGTATTGCTCGATGAGTTGCTGGTTCCACTTCAGGTGAGGGAGCAGCGTCGAGATGCTGCAGGCGTCGTCCGCCTTCGTCTGCACTTCAGTGCTGAGTTGGCTACTGTCGCCCGAAGCCGCCCAGGTGCTGCTGGTTTCGCCGGAGATCTTGCCAACCTGGTACGTGTAAAGGGTGTGAGAACTGGTGCAGGCGACGGCGGACGGGCCCCCCCAGTCGGCCCAGTCGGCGGCCTGCGTCGTGGTGGCGTTCCAGCACTGTCCGCTGGCCGGTTTAGCTGGTGCGGGCGTGGCCTTGGCCCCGGGGATACCGGGAAGAAGTGAGCACCCGGCAAGCGAGATCGCCACCGCGACCAAGCCTGCGAGAGCGAGCAGGGAACGTTTGGGCGACATCCGCAGTCCTTCCAAATCGCGGGAGCCTCGCGATTCAGCCCAAATCTACCGGAGCGAACCTTAACGGCAACTCCGATCAAGACGGCTGCCCGGCTCCGCCCGACTCGGTGAGTTCCTCGTCGTCAATCCACAGGTCGTCGTCCGCGCGAAGCGTCTGCCACGCCGCGTATGCGATACCCGCGGCGGCCACAATGCCGACGCCGATCAGAATGTAGCGACCAGGGCCGGGAGTCGGCTTCGACTTCACCAGCCCGGTACGAGAAGCGACTGCGCGACCAGCAGAAGTCGCGCGGCCGAGTGCGGCGCGGACTTCGGGATTCTTTGCCGCCTCGAGGATCGCCAACGCTGATCCGAGAGCGGACGAGACCGCCGGGAAGACGTCGTCGACAAGACGCTCGCGACCGGCGGCAAAGCCGGAGGCGACCGCTGGCCGGACTCGGAAGTCGTAGGCGTCGCGCCCACGCGACGAAACCTCGTCACGCGCATGGCGGCTGGCGGCGCGGAGTACGCGATTCGCTCGCTCGAGGACTTCTTTCTGGTCATCCCAGAGGTCTTCGGCCTGACCTTTGAGGCCGTTCAATTCCCGCTGACGCTTTCGTGTTAGTGCCATTGAAACCCCTCCAAAGGACTTGTCCTGCGAACTAGTACATCCTTACACCTCAGCCTTTCGGGGTATACCGGTTGACCTGAGTGGCGTCTGGGTGCACCCTGCTCTTCCGCAGAGCACGCTATGCAAGAATTGCTGTCATGTCTGCTCACACCGCTGTCGCAACCATCCACACGACCAAGGGCGACATCGTCGTCAACCTCTTCGGCAACCACGCACCCAAGACGGTCAAGAACTTCACCGGCCTTGCGACGGGAGCGCAGGAGTGGACTCATCCGGCCACCGGCAGAGTGTCGAATGACCCGCTGTACAACGGCGTGATCTTCCACCGGATCATCAAGGACTTCATGCTGCAGGCTGGTGACCCGCTCGGCCAGGGCACCGGCGGTCCTGGCTACAACTTCGATGACGAGATCAACCCGGAGCTGAACTTCAACGAGTCCTACGTGCTTGCCATGGCCAACGCCGGAATCCAGGGTGGCCGCGGCACCAACGGATCGCAGTTCTTCATCACGACCGTCCCAACCCAGTGGCTGCAGGGCAAGCACACCATCTTCGGCGAGGTGGCGGATGCCGAGTCGAAGAAGGTCGTCGACTCGATCGAAGCGGTCGACACGGATGGCCGCGATAAGCCCCTGACCCCGGTTGTGATCAACAGCATCGACATCGTCGAGGGCTGAGCGATCCGACTCCGAACGAATGACTGACGCCGCCCGGAATCCGGACGACTACTGCTACCGGCATCCGGACCGCCAGAGCTTTGTGCTCTGCGAGCGCTGCGGGCGAACGATCTGCCTCGAATGCCAGCACCATCAGGACGGTCACGTCTACTGTCCAGACCACGCAGTCGCTCGCGTCAGTCAGATGAGCACCGCCAGGAAGGCACGCACGAGACGCATCCGTCGGCGGCCCGCGTTTCTCGACCGCCTGCCGGACAACGCGCCCCTCGTGACGTACGGGATCCTGGCATTCCTGGTCGTGCTGTTCATCGTGGACACCATCCTTCGATACGCGCTCTTGCCCTACCTGACAGTGCAAGGCACCTCGGCGCTGCAACAGCCGTGGACCCTGGTGACGGCGATGTTCTATCCGGGCAGTATCCTCACGCTGCTCCTCAGCGGCGTGAACCTCTATTTCATCGGACGTGTCCTCGAGCCGCATTACGGTCGATCCAAATACTTCGTGCTGTACGTTGTGAGTGGATTTAGCGCGGCCGTCTTCGCATTCCTTCTGGACGGATCCTCCGGCAGCGCTTACGGCGCGATCGTCGGACTGATTGCTGCTCTTCTCGTCGTGGCCAGACGACTCGGCGGAAATCCCCTGTTGCTTTACATCACCTGCGCGCTCAGTGCCGTGCTCGCGATCGTCTTCGGATCCTGGCAGGCCTTCCTCGGCGGGTTCCTTGCTGGCGCCGCGGTCGCAGCGATCTATTTGATCGAGGACGACGCCCGTCGCGTCGGGCGCGCGAGGCTCCTGCTCGTTCTGCTTGGCGTTGTGCTCGTCGTTCTGGCCTTCGGTCGCGCCCTGTTCTTCCTGGCGGCGTGAGTTGACCAACGTCACGGAGACCCAAAATCGGTGCTACCGGCATCCGGATCGCGAGACCTTCGTCAAGTGCCAGCGTTGCGGCCGTCCGATTTGCGGGCAGTGCCAGACGCTCGCGCCGGTTGGCGTGCATTGTCCTGAATGTGTGCGTGAAGCTCGAGGGTCTGCCGCTTCCAGCGCGCGACCGATCGGACGTCGCTTCGCGAACGCGGTGAGACCGTCGGGCGGGCGTCCGATCGTCACGTACACGATTATCGGCGCGAACGTGATCGTCTTCATCCTCGAGCTCTTGACCGGCAACCCGATTATGGGGAACGGAAGTGGCGCTGTAGTCAACGCTCTCTACTTCTATCCCGGCGCGATCTTGAGCAGCCCGTGGACGGTCATCACGTCGGCATTTGTCCATGCCAACCTGATTCACATCGCGGTCAACATGTATTCGCTCTACATCCTGGGTGTCCCGCTGGAACGCTTTCTGGGCAGGGGGCGGTTCATCGCCTTGTATCTCATTGGGGCACTTGGTGGCTCGGTCGGTGTCGAGTTCCTCAGCAAGGTTGGGGCGCTCGGAGCCTCCGGCGCGATCTTCGCGCTTCTGGGAGTGCTCATCCTGTTCGCCCGCCGACTCGGATTCAGCACGACCTGGCTCATCGTCATCGGGATCGTCAACCTTGTTTACGGGTTCATCGATCCGGCGATCTCGTGGCAGGGCCACCTTGGTGGCCTGGTGACCGGTCTGCTCATCGGGGTGCTGTTTATCTACACACGCCCGACTCGTCGGCGCGCTCTTCAAATAGCGGGGCTCGTCGCGCTCCCGATTTTGCTCGTGCTCGCGATGGCCGCGCACGCCGTTCTGGCGTAGCCCTCCGGGGTCTCGACGGGCTCGACCTTCCTGCGCTTCGCGGCGGGAACTTATCCACAGCCCTCTCCACAGTGGGGATAATTACAGGCTTGTAATTATCGGCAGAAGACCATTACTGCGGCTCAGCGCCACCGGGTCGTCATGAGAAACCCGACGAACATGATGCCGAAGCCGATGAGGATGTTCCAGTTCTGGAGGGCCGGGATGGGCGCGGAACTGCCGCTCACGTAGAACACGATGATCCAGGCGAGACCGACGATCATGAAGCCGAACATCAACGGCTTGAACCACACCGGGTTCGGAGCCTGCTCGCGTGCCTCAGGCGATCGGGCGGGCTTGGTGGTTGTTGAACGGGCCATGGAAGAAGATTGTAGCCTGAATGCCGTTGCGGGCACCGAGAGTCCGGGACCCTGACTCGCAGACTTGCCCATGGTTTGTACGTTTACAATCATGGCTATGACCAGCGACGGGGATGGGGTGGATCCCACAGCACCACAGCGGAGTCGTCGCCGTCAGAGGCGTCGGCGCGTCAGCGTAGTTGGTGTTCTCGGCGAGCTTCTCATCACCGCCGGGGTGTTCGTACTGCTGTTCCTCGGCTGGCAGGTCTGGCTGAACGACATCATCGAGGGTGCGGCGCAGGATCACCAGGCGCAACAGTTGAGCCAGAGCTGGAAGCCCAGCGGCAAGCCGGTGGCAAGCGCTCCTCAGGCAGCCGCATCGCCTCTCGCGCCGGTGGTTGACACCGCCCCCGGCAACGCACAGAAGTTTGGCATCCTGTACGTGCCGCGATTTGGCGCAACGTGGGAACGCCCGATCGCGCAGGGCGTTGGTGTTGCTGACGTTTTGGACACAATCGGTGTTGGGCATTATCCCGGAACGGCCATGCCCGGCCAGGTCGGAAACTTTGCGATCGCCGCACACCGTCACGCCTACGGAGGCGGATTCGAAAACCTGCACCTGCTGCACGTCGGCGATCACGTCTACGTCGGGACCAAGGACGGCTGGTATGAATACACGTTCCGGGACATCCAGTATGTGAAGCCGACGCAGGTGAACGTGCTGCAGCCGGTCCCGATGGAACCGGGTGTCGCGCCAGTCGACCGCATCCTCACGATGACAACCTGCAACCCGTTCTTCTCGACGGCCGAGCGGATGGTGGCGTACGCAACATTCGACGGATGGTACCCGTACGCCCAGGGTCCGCCGGCGGAGATCGCGGCAACAGTCGAACAGGTGGGCTAGCGGATGTACGGAGCACTGTGGAGAGTCCTGCCGGGCCCTTGGTGGGTTCGGCTCATCATTCTGCTGGTTCTGGTCGCGGCGATCCTTGCGGTCTGTGTTTTCTGGATCTTCCCGTGGATCCAGCCGTACGTCTCGCCGCCACCCCCCGAGACGGTAACCGGTTAATTACCGTCGGTAGCGTCTCAGCCGGTACGCGTTTTGGCCGGTACGCGTTTTGGCCGGTACGCGTTTTAGCCGGTACAGACCGTGATCGTCATGCTGGATCCCTGGGCCTGCTCGCCGACCAGCGACTGAGCGCTCACCGTGCCCCCCGTGCAACCGGGGTTGGGAACAACGCTGAAGGAAACTTGCAGGGAAGTGAGCGTCTGGCCGGCTGCAGATCCGGACTGGCCGACAACGCTCGGAATGTTGACTTTGCCGGTGGATGTCATCAGGTTGATCGTGTCCCCGGACTTGGCAGACGTGCCCGCGGCCGGGCTGGTCCCGACGATCAGCCCCGCGGCAACGGTCTGAGAATCTTCTGCGGTCGTGGTGCCAACTTTGAGCCCCGCAGCTTTCAGTTTGGCGGTCGCGGCGGCGACGGTCAGGTCGGACACATCAGGCACCGAGAGCGCCGACGGCCCGCTCGACACGGTCACCGTCACGGTCGAGTGTGGCGCGACGGAACTGCCGGTACCCGGGCTCGTGCTGATGACGGCGCCTGGAGAGATCGTCGAGCTGGAAACCTGCTGCTCCACCGCGACCAGGCCCAGCTTTTTGAGAGCAGACTGCGCGCCGTCGTACGACTGGCCAGCAAGGGCGGGGACCTTGACCGACAGGCCCTGGTCGATTCCCGTGTCTTTAGGCAGAGTGATCGTCCAGACGACAACCGCGATGACGATAACCATCAGGAGGGCGATGCCCGCCCAGATCCACGCCACCGGTGGACGCTGCTGGGTGCGGGACCCGCGGGCGTCCTGGTCGATGGTCAGCTGGCGAAGCGCAGCATCGGAGTTCGCCGTCATCGTCGGATTGACGCCGAATAGCGTCGCGTTGAAGTCGTTGGCCGGAACAACCTGTCGAACGACGGGCGGCGCGCCGGATCCGGCACCGTCGAGCTGGTCGCGGAATTCGGACGCGCTCTGGAAACGGGAGAACCGGTCCTTCGAAAGCGCGTGCTCAACGACGGCATCCACGGCCGGGGATACTGTCCGATTGAGGGAGCTCGGTGGCGATGGGATTTGGTTGACATGCTGGTACGCCACTGCGACGGGGTTCTCGCCGCGGAACGGTGCCTGACCAGTCAGCATCTCGAATAGCACGACACCGGTCGAGTAGAGGTCCGTGCGAGCGTCGACGCTTTCGCCACGAGCCTGCTCGGGCGAGAAGTATTGGGCAGTACCGACGATGGCGCTGGTTTCGGTAATTGTTGCGGCCGATTCGGACACCGCTCTGGCGATGCCAAAGTCCATAACCTTTACCTGGCCGTTCGAGGCGATCATGATGTTGCCGGGTTTGATGTCGCGATGCACGACGCCCGCACGATGCGAGTACTCGAGGGCGGTGAGGATTTGGCCGGTGATCCGAACGGCCTCGTGTTCCGGTAGCGGACCCTCGGCGATGATGTCTTTGAGCAACCGCCCATCCACGTATTCCATGACGATGAACGGAATCTGAGCTTCGTTGCCGCTGGGGTCGAGAACGGTCTCTTCCCCGGCATCGAAGATGCGAACGATTGTCGGATGCGCCATCTTGGCAGCATCCTGCGCCTCGCGGCGGAAGCGAGTACGGAAGGCTGGGTCCTTTGCGAGGGCAGGTTTGAGGAGTTTGATTGCAACGCGACGACCGAGCCGTGCATCGGTTCCGAGGCGCACATCCGCCATTCCACCGCGGCCGATCAGCGCGCCGATCTCGTAGCGGCCAGCGAGCAGGCGAACGCGCTGGTTGACGCTGTCTGTCACGATCCGTCTCCCGTATATCGACTCCGGTTGCCATGTCGAGTGTAACCGGTGGTTCTCGGCGCCCCATCAGCCGCAAGGCTGACAACTGTCTATGACCCGCCCGCGTGCGGACTAGGTGATCGGAAGGCTCAGCGCCGGCGACGGATCAGACTGGATGGCCGACGAACCGGTTCCGCAGATCGCGCTGTACGAGACGGAGGTCGTTCCTGTCGTGCCCATTGTGATGTCCTCCTGGGTATTCGAGGGGAGCAGTGGATTCGACTCCGTATTTCCGCCGTTCACGACCGTCACGTTGTATCCGCTCAGGGTCAGGTCACTCGGGCATCCCGTGTAGGCGACCCATTGGACCGTTACCGTGCTGCCGGAGTTGTATGGAGCCGAATCTGCCGTGGTCGGCGCGGGCGGCGCCGAGGGGTTGGCGACCGCGGTGTAGAAACCTACGTTGACCGTCATGCCGGGCGACAGGTTACCGACGGGCTGCACGGTTTCGGCGGTGCCAACCTGCGACGAAGTCGTCGCGGGATCACCGTTGGTCGCGTTCATGACCAGGCCGAGGCTCTGCAGCTTGGCCTGGGCGGCGGCCTTGGTGAGCCCAACAATGTCGGTCGCCTTGAGTGTGACCAGCGTCGGCGTCGGCGTCGGTGTGTGCGATGGCGGCTGGGTTGAGCTTGTCGGACTTCGCGTCGGCGCAGGTTTTCCTGGGGCAGCGAGCAGTGCAATGATCGTGCCGACAAGCACTACCGCCAGTAGTGCCACGAGTGCGATGAGCGGCCAGGTCCACGGATTGCGGCGTTTCGCTGGAGTCGGTGATGTCGGTGTACCGCCGGTCGTCGCCGACAGCACCCGGGTCGCAGTCGTCGGGTTGCCGTAGTTCGCCCCTGCGGCGGATGCGAGAGATCCGGTGCCGATGATCCCCGGAACGGACGTGGCGGCGGCCGCAACATCGCCCCGACGAAGTGCCTGGGCCGCGCGGGCAAGATGCGCCGCCGAGGCGGGCCGATCGGCGGGACTCTTGGCGATCGAGGAATAGACGAGATTTCGCACGGGTTCTGCGATGGTTGCCGGCAACTCGGGTGGAGTCTCGTTGATCTGTGCCATCGCAATTGCAACTTGCGACTCTCCGGTAAACGGCCGACGCCCGGCGAGCGCTTCATAGGCAACGATCCCTAGCGAGTAGATGTCGGTAGTCGGCGACGCGGGATGACCGCTCGCCTGCTCCGGGGAGAGGTATTGCACTGTTCCCATGACCTGACCGGTCGCCGTGAGCGGCACCTGGTCGGCGATGCGCGCGATTCCGAAGTCGGTGATCTTGACCCGACCATCCGGTGTGATCAGCAGGTTGCCGGGCTTGATGTCGCGGTGGACCAGGCCGGCCGAATGTGCGGCGTGGAGCGCATTGGCGGTCTGGGCGACGATGTCGAGGACGCGGTCGGTCGCCAGGACGCGATCGCGTTCGAGGATGGTGGACAGCGCTTCACCGGGGACGAGTTCCATGACGAGGAATGCGCTGCCGTCCTCCTCGCCATAGTCGAAGACGTTCGCGATGCCCTCGTGGTTGACGAGCGCGGCGTGCCTGGCCTCCGCGCGGAATCGCTCCAGGAATCCTGGGTCGCCCAGGTACTCGTCTTTAAGAATCTTGATCGCGACAGTGCGCCCGATTACCAGGTCGGTCGCCTGCCAGACCTCGCCCATTCCGCCGATGGCAACGCGGCTCGACAGCTGGTATCTGCCGCCGAAAGTGAGCCCGCTTGTCGGTCTCATTTGTTTAGCACCGCCTCTATGACTGCCTTGCCGATTGGTGCCGCGATCTGGTTGCCAACTGCATCCTGACCGTGACCGCCACCGTTCTCGATGACAACCGCAACCACCACCTGGGGATTGTCGGCTGGAGCAAAGCCGGTGAACCACAGCGTGTAAGGATCGTGTACGCCGTTCTGTGCTGTCCCGGTTTTTCCCGCCACTTGAACGCCTACTATTCTCGCATTGCTGGCAGCACCGGCCGCCACACTCGAGACCATCATGTCTCGCACCGCGGCCGCTGTTGACGCGCTGATCGGACGGCTGTAAACCTTCGGAGTCAGGACCTGGAGCGCGGACAGATCGGGCTGGATGATCTTCTTGATCAGAGTCGGCTGCATCTCTACTCCGCCATTGGCGATGGCGGCCGAGTCGAGTGCGATCTGCAATGGGGTAACCCGGTCATCGCTTTGACCGAATGCGGACATCATCAGGTGCGGGGCATCCTGTCCGGTCGGGTAGATGCTCGGGGTCACGTCGAAGCTTCCGTCGGCGAGCGCGAGCGGCTTGCCGTATCCGAACCGGCTCGCGTATTCGGAGATCGTGGCCTCACCGATGGATGCGCCGAGCTGGGCGATCGGGATGTTGCAGCTGAGCTGGATGGCCGTCGCGATCGTCGCCGTGGCCCCCGGGCCGCAGGTTTCGCCGGTCGAGTTATGGATGACTGCCGTGGAGAGCGGCAACTGCAGCGAGGCCGGGTTCGGGAAGGCGGTGTCCGCGGTGGCCTTGCCGCTATCGATGGCGGCCGAGGCAACCACGAGCTTGAAAACGGAGCCAGGATGATAGAGGTCGCCGGCCGTGGCCCGATTTGTGAGTGGTTTGCTGGGCGATTTAATGAGCGCGTTGTACGCCGTGAAGAACTGCGACGTGCTGTGCACGGAGAGCGTATTCGGGTCGTACGACGGCTTGGAGACCATCGCCAGGATCGCACCCGTCTTCGGATCGAGCGCTACGACCGCGCCGGAGTTGTTGCCGAGTGCGTTGTACGCGGCCTGTTGGACTGCGGGGTCGATGGTGAGCTCAACCGACGCGCCCTGCACCGACTTGCCGGTGACGATGCTGGACAGGTTGCTCAGGAACTGGTCGTTCGCGCTGCCACTCAAATAAGAATTGAGGGCCCCCTCGATGCCGGGATTGGCCTGGTTGAAGGTGAAGTAGCCCGTGACATCCGCGTAGACGGCGGGATTCGTGTAGACGCGCTGGTATTTGTAGACGTCGTTGGATGGCACAGACTTCGCCAGAACGTTGCCATCCGCATCCAGGATCTCGCCGCGTTCGGCGGAATAGCTGTCGTCCAGCGTGCGGATGTTCCGTGGGTCGTCCCTGAGCTGGTCTGCCGAGAAGACCTGGATGACTGTTGTCGAGCACAGGAGCGCGACGAACATGAGTAGGACAACTGTTCCTACGCGGCGTAGCTGACGATTCATGTTTGACCCACCACCGGGGGCGCGCTTCTGACGGCATCCGAGAGTCGCAGCAACAGGGCGGCGATGATCCAGTTGGCGACCAGGGAGGATCCGCCCGCCGCAAGGAACGGCGTCGTCAGCCCCGTCAGGGGGATGACGCGGGTCACACCGCCGATGACGATGAACACCTGGAGCGCGATGACGAAGGCCAGTCCAACGCCGAGGAGCCGGCCGAAGTCATCCTGACCGGCGAAGCCGATCCGTAGTCCGCGCGAAACAAACAAAAGATAGAGCCCGAGGATGGCGAAGACGCCGACCAGCCCCAGCTCCTCACCGAGCGAGGAGAAGATGAAATCGCTGTTGGCGAGCGGCGTCTTCTGCGGCGCGCCGAGACCCAGCCCGGTGCCCAGGATGCCGCCATGCGCGAGGCCGAAGATGCCCTGCACGACCTGGTAGCTGCCGCCCTTGGCGTTGTAATTCGCAGGACTGAAGGCGTTGATCCAGGTGTGGGCGCGATCGGCGACGTAGGCGAGAAGCTTGTACGCAATGAGGGCGCCTACGGCGAACATCGCCAGCCCGAGGACGATCCAGCTCGCGCGACCGGTCGCCACGTAGATCATGACCAGGAACAGCCCGAAGTACAGGAGCGACGTGCCCAGGTCCTTCTGAAATATGAGAACGAGCATCGACGCTGCGAAGACGACGAGGATGGGGCCGAGGTCGCGCGCTCGCGGGAACCGCATCCAGAGCACCTTGCGACCGACCATCGAGAGCGAGTCACGCGCGGTCACCAGGTAGCCGGCAAAGAAGATTGCCAGCGCGACCTTCGCCAGCTCGCCGGGCTGGAATGAGAACGGCCCGATGCCGATCCATACCTGTGCACCGTTGATGTTGCGACCGATGCCCGGCAGCATGGGCAGGAGAAGAAGCACGATGCCGACGAACATCGCGATGTAGCGATAGCGCTGCAGAACGCGGTGGTTACGTACGAGGATGAGCACGGCGATCGCGATGACGATCGCGATGCCGGTCCAGACGATCTGCCGGATGCCCGCGCTGTTCCAGCCGGCGGCGCCGGAGGCGAGATCGATCCGGTAGATCTCCGCGATTCCGATGGCGTTCAGCACCGTAATGATGGGAAGGATGAGCGGATCGGCCTGAGGAGCGACGACCCGCATCACGACGTGCATGGCGAGTACGAGAACTCCGAGCCCTGCCGTAATCCCTACGACACTGCCGTCGATGTGGCCCAGCGCGCCCAACTGCACCAGGACGATGGCCGCCGTCCCCACCGCACAGGCGAAAATCAGCAGGACGAGTTCGAGATTCCGGAGCCGCGCCGGCACTCGCAGCCGCACCCGGATGGTCGTCGTCAACGACGTGCGGGGGCCGGCCACGACCGGGTCGGTCTGGATGGGGACGGGCTTCGTGTCGCTAGTTACTCGCATCCGCCAGCCGTTCCACGATCTGTTCTGCCATCTCACGACTGCTCGCGCTAATGGTGGCCTTCACCTGGTCTCGGTTACCGCCGGAGAGATCGGAGAGCGCGATGGTGGTCTTCCGGTAGACGGTCGAAAGCTCGAACGGCCCAACGCTCTGCTGAACGCCGCGATAGATGGCGACGTAGCCGTGGTCGTCACCGACGTAGTAGTTGGTCTGGGTCCAGTTGTAACCGACGATGCCGACCGCAACGATGGCGGCAACCACGAGGATGATCGAAACCAGCCAGGTGATCCTCCTTCTGCGCTGCCGGTTGCGATCTTCCTGGATGAGCTCATCGAGGTAGTCGTCGGACTCCGGCTCGAAGTGGCTCGGGTCGGGCTGCGTCGCCTTGAGCGGGTGCAGTAGCAGCGTCGGCAGTCTCAGGGCTCTCCGCGCACTGTCGCTGTCGAAGGACAGCGGGCTCGCGGCGGACCCGACCGTGATTGGCGGAACGTGGGACGAGTCCGGCGAATCGTCGATATCCAGAAGAACTACGGTTACGTTGTCGGGAGCGCCCTGATCGAGGCTTTCCTTGATCAGACGGGTGGCGGCTTCCTGGGCCGAGGGCACGGTCGCGAGGACGTGTTCCATTTTGTCGTCCGTGACGTAGCTCGAGAGGCCGTCGGAACAGATGAGCCAGCGATCGCCCGGGGCCGTGTCAAAGACATTCGTGTCGATTTCTGGAGCAGCATCCACGTCTCCGAGAACGCGCATGAGCACGGACCGGCGCGGATGAACGGCCGCCTCCTCTGGAGTGATCCGGCCGGAGTCGACGAGTCGCTGGACGAACGTGTGGTCCGTCGAGATCTGCTCGAGCTTGCCTCCACGATATCGATAGATGCGCGAGTCCCCGATGTGTGCCATTGCGATCTGGTTGTCGACGCGGATCAGTCCGCTGACGGTCGTGCCCATTCCGGTCAGCTCGTTGTGCTCGAAGACGGTCTCCGCG
The DNA here is from genome assembly GCA_036271795.1 of Galbitalea sp. GTDB lineage: Bacteria > Actinomycetota > Actinomycetes > Actinomycetales > Microbacteriaceae > Galbitalea. The sequence continues at coordinate 16,445 of DATAZY010000014.1, read as the reverse complement.
AGAAGCGAATTCGCCGCGATCAGTGCGGACTGGAGCGCGAACGCCGCGTCGTGTGCGGAGGTGTATTTCTGGTCGACCTCGCTGATCCGCCGGACCGCGATGGCCGACGCAACATCGCCGCCCGCGTGCCCGCCCATGCCATCCGCTACGACGAACAGGTAGCTGCCCGCGTACCCACTGTCCTGATTGTTGGCGCGTATCTTGCCAACGTGTGAGACGGCCGTGCTCTTCTGTTCTTCCGCCACGGCTACCGTCGCAACTCGAACGTGGTCGTTCCGATCTTGACCGGTGTGTTCAGCGGAACAAGAGTCGGCAGGGTCACGCGGGTGCCGTCGAGAAAGGTGCCGTTGGTCGAGTCGAGATCCTGCACCACCCATCCATCGTTCCAGAGGAGAAGGCGTGCGTGGTGGGTCGAGGTGTAGTCATCCCTGATGACCAGGCCGGACTCACTCGACCGCCCGATCGCGAGCTGCTCGCTGGGGAGCTCGATTTCGAGCCCTTCTTTCGGTCCCGAGGTAATGACCAGTCGCTTGGCGACCGGCCGCGAGGGGGAGCGAGCTGTTTTCACCGGTCCCGTCGGGGGGACGGCAGCTGCGGCGCTCGCCGGGGGTGCTGCGACGGCGGCGCTGGCGAAGGGGGACCCGACATCCGATCCCTGGCGACGGACGCGTTGCCCGAACAGGTCGCTGCGGAGCGCGTAGACAATCGCGAAAACAAACAACCACATGATCGCAAGGAATGCCAGGCGAAGGATCAGCAGCGTCAGTTCGCTCATTTCGTCGTCGACCCCTTGTCCGCGAATGCCGGCGCCGTGTCGGCGGACTGGGCAAGCACTCGAAAGATCATGCGCGTTCGCCCGATCTCGATGACGGAGTCCGGTTCGAGGGGGGCCTTGGTGAGCTTGGCGCCGTTGAGCTTCGATCCGTTGGTGGATCCAAGGTCTCTTGCCTGGCCACGCTTGCCGTCCCAGAGAATCTCGACGTGCTTCCGCGAGATGCTAGTGTCATCGACAGTGATGTCCGCCTCGGAGCCGCGGCCTACGATGGTCCTGCCCCCGGTGAGCGGATGCATTGTTCCATCGATCTCGAGCACGGGTGTCCAGGCGACCGCACCCTTCACACTGACGGACTCTATGGCGACGACGCCCTCCGATAGCCTGTCATCGGATTTCAGCGCGAGGGATATCCCACCCGCGAATGAGTAACGCTGGGCGGTTGCGTGCTGCTCTACCTGGAGGATGAATTCGTCGATCAGCGAAGGTCCAACGGCCGACATGGTCGAGTAGTCGGTGGGGCTCAGCAGTACCGTGAACTTGTTCGGAACGAGGATGCGGTCGCGGGCGACGACGACGGCTTTCGTATCGAGCTCGCGCTTGAGTGCGCTGGTAACCTCGACCGGCTGCAGCCCGCTCCGAAAAGTCTTGGCGAAGGCACCATTGACCGCCCGCTCAAGTCCTCGTTCGAAGTTGTCCAGAAGGCCCAAGAATCTCCCCGTTGAAGCGGATGCTTACCTCACGATGTTAGTGCGCGCGGCTTGAGGTTGCCTTTGCGGGCTGTGGATAGGACGCACAGGCCCAGCGCTAGCGTGTATAGCGTCGATTGAGTGAAGTCCGACCACTTGCTCGTCGCAGCCATCGTTTCCCTCGCCGCAGTCCTGGTTGTGCTCGTCGTCGCCGCGCTCCTATCCGGTGGTCAATAGTTCGGCATGAACGGCCGCCCCGCATCGTGCTAATCTCGCTGAGTTGACGACTCGTCGCCAACGGTCACGCGCGAGTGGCGAAATTGGCAGACGCGCACGGTTCAGGTCCGTGTGCCCGTGAGGGCATGGGGGTTCAAGTCCCCCCTCGCGCACGAATCAAAAAGGACGTCCCGACAAAGGGGCGTCCTTTTTTGATTCACGCGCGAGGGTGCCGCGCCAACTCTTCGTGGGCCTCCGCTGAGCAGTCCGAAATCTTGCGAAGCAATATTTCGGCGGCGCAGTAGGCGAGTCAAGTCCCCCCTCGCGGACCCTAAGGTTCTCCACGAATCGTTCGAAAAATTTTCGTGACTTTGTCCGATCCGCCGGGAACAGTTCGTTGTCTGTGTAGAAGGCGCCCGATGGATGGGTCCCAAGGACAAGGAGCGACCAGGAAATGAAACTCACGACTATCACCCAGCTCACTCTTGACGGAGTGACCCAGGGCAACGGCGCTAGCAGTGACGAAGACCGCAGGGGCGGATTCGATCGCGGTGGATGGGCAAAGGGAGCGGGTGACGACTCGACCCGCCACCACATCGCCGCGTCTTACGAGCGCGCGGACGCGTTCCTCTTCGGCCGCCGCACCTACGACCTGTTCCTCGAATCGTGGGGCACGATCGAGGAGATGCGGCGTCACTCCGTCGGGGTGGCACTGAGTTCGAAGCCGAAATATGTGGCATCCAGAACGCTTACCGAGCCGGAATGGGCGAACACGACGGTCCTTGGTGATGACCTTCTCGCAGCAATCACCGAGCTCAAGGCCAGTGGGGATGGTGAACTGGTGGTGCCGGGAAGCAGTCTCCTCATCCAGTGGTTGCTGGGGAACGATCTCGTCGATGAAATGGAACTTATGGTTGTCCCGGTCATCCTCGGCCAGGGTGCCCGACTGTTCGCAAACTCCGGTCGAGAGATTGGGATGCAGCTCGTCGAAGCCCACACGGACTCAAAGGGCGTCATGATTCAGACCTACCGACCCACTGGGCGTCCGTAATACGCAACCGGACCAGACTCCAGGAGAGGAATTGTCATGCAGTATCTGATTTCAGTAATCGATGACGGCCAGGCGGAAGCGGTTGGCGGTGATGCCTCCGCAAGTGCCGCGGAAGATGCCGCCATCGACGTGTTCAACGAGCAGTTGCAGACCGGCGGCTACTGGTTATTTGCTGGCGGCCTTGGTCAGCCGGTCGGGGCCACGGTCGTCGACAACCGCGGTGAAACGCCCATCCTCAGCGACGGCCCGTTCCTCGAGTCAAAGGAGTTTCTCGCCGGCTTCTGGATCATCGAGGCCCCGGAACTCGATGTCGCGCTGCGGCTGGCGCAGGGCGCATCCAAGGCGTGCAATCGCAAGATCGAGGTTCGGCCGTTTCTGCAGCCGTGACCGAGGTCGAAGCGGCGATCACCCTGGCCCACCGCGAAGAGTGGGCCAGGGTGGTTGCGACGGTCGCGAGGCGGTTTGGTGACCTTGGTATCGCCGAAGAAGCTGCGGGCGAGGCATTCGTCGTTGCCGTCCAGCGATGGCCGGCCGACGGCGTTCCACCAAACCCGGGCGGCTGGCTGACCACCACCGCGAACCGCAAGGCCATCGACTTGATCCGGCGCGAGAACAAGCGCGACGGTAAACACAAGGAAGCAATGATGATTTTCGATGAAGAGCCTCTCGAACCTCTCGGAGCAATCGATGACGACCGGCTGCGGCTGATCTTCACCTGCTGCCATCCGGCTCTCGCGATGGAGAGCAGAGTGGCACTCACGCTTCGCATGGTCGGCGGTCTCACAGTGAATGAGATCGCGCGTGGGTTTCTGGTGCAGGAAGTCGCCATGGCACGCAGAATCACCCGCGCGAAGGTCAAGATCAGGGAGGCGCGCATCCCGTTCAGGGTTCCGTCGTCGGACGACCTTTCGGAGCGCATCTCGGGCGTTCTCTCCGTGCTCTTCCTCGTTTTCAACGAGGGCTACCTGGCGACCGGCTCCGCGACCGACCCGGTGCGGGACGAGCTCACGGCGGAGGCAATTCGACTCGCCCGCTTGATTCGGGAGCTGATGCCTGAGGATGGCGAGGCGGCCGGGCTGCTGGCGATGATGCTCCTCATCGAGGCGAGGCGCCCCGCGCGCGTGTCATCGGGCGGTGAACTTGTCACTATCGACGAACAGGATCGGGGCGCCTGGAATCGGGCACTCATCGCCGAGGGGCACTCACTCGTTCGCGAACGCCTGGCCACCGGAATGTCCCCGGGCCGGTACCAGATTCTCGCCGCGATCAACGCGGTGCACACGTCCGCCCTGGATGCGCGTGATACGGACTGGTCACAGGTTGTGGCTCTCTACAACCAACTCATCGGGCTGGATCCGTCGCCGGTCGTCGCCCTCAATCGAGCAATAGCGATCGCCGAGATTGACGGGCCGGATGCGGCACTGGCCACGATCGACCGCCTCGAGCCGGAGCTGAACAGCTACCACCCCTTTCACGCAACACGGGCAGACCTCCTGCGTCGGCTGGGACGAGGCAGGGATGCTCGCGATTCGTACGATCGTGCCATCGAACTTTCCGGCAACACCGCGGAGACGGCGTACCTCATCCGCCGCCGCGACCAGCTGGCTGTTTGACAACTACGCGGCGACCCCGTGTTGCGATCTGCTCATGATTGCCAGCCCGACACTCGCGAGCAGCGCGAAGACCGCGGGAACCAGGAAGACGAGCGGCAGACCAATCTGGCCCACCCCGATGCTGCCGGCGACGCCTCCGAGCGCGCTCGCTACCGACGTCGAACTGAGGAAGATGGCTGATGCCGTCGCAACCGCTCGGGGCAGCAGGCGCTGCGCCACAACGATCCCGAGGCCGGCAAAGATGCCCCACACACCGCCCATGAAAAACTGGCCGGCGAACATGCCGTCGGCGCCGCCGGTGAGCGCGAAGCAGAGGTTTGCGGCGACCGCAAAAAGTGCTCCGAAGATCATGAGGTTCATGATCCCGATCCGTCTCGCCACGATGACGGCGACCGGCATCAGGCCAAGCTCGATCAGGGGTTGAATCCCGATCACCGCGCCGCTGACCACCGCGGGAAGGTGAAGACCGTCGCGCATGTAGATGGACAGGTACCCGTATTTGATCGGCTCGCCCGCATACACGAGGGCGTACAGGCCGGTGAATGCGATGAGAGGAAGCATTACGCGAAACCCACGCGACCGTACGACGTGTTCCGATTCGAGCGTTGGTTCGTCGGCAGGGTCAGCAGGCGGAGCACTGCGTGAAAATCCGAGAGGGACGATCTGCGCCAGGGTGAAAACCGCGGTGGCAATCAGCATCGTCCGCGCACCGAACTCGGCCGCGAGGTAGAAGCCGAGAACCGGGCCGACAATCCATCCAGCGGTGAGCGCCATGCGAACGACCGAAATGACGCCGTCGGCAGCGGCATTGTTCGTCTGCTGCAATTCATCGTGGATGGCGGCGAACAGCTGCGAGGTGGCGGCTCCGGAAAACGCCAGCACGACCACGCTGATGACGAACGGGATCCAGACCTGGTTCGCGAAGGCGATCCCGAACCAGCCGAGAAACCCGGCCAGCGCGCAGAGCCGGAACAGGCCCAGTCTCTTTCTGGTGCGGTCTGATCGCGCACCGACGAGGTAGCCGGCGACCGGTGCGGTGAGACTTGTGAGGTAATACAGCCCGGCCGTCGACAGGGGCACGTGCAGATCGTTGATCAGGAACAGGGTGATCTGAGGGGCCGCGGCGGAGGTGCCGAGTCCGGACAGAAACAGCGCGACTGCCCCGCCGCGGTAGAGCGGCGAGCCCAAAATCGCATGAATTGCCGAGGGTCGTCGGCTCACCGTGAGAGCGCTCTCAGCATTGGTCATTCGGCAATGCTAGTGCGCCCGGTCCGCGCAGGCGAAGTCCGAAGCAACAGCGGAGAGACGCACTACGGTGTGAGCTTGTCCAGAAACTGCGGGCAGTAGGACTGCACTCCGACGGCGACGAGCTCGGCCAACTCGTGTGTCGTGAACGGCGAGCTCTCCGGAATTCGGGCGTACACATCCGACAATTCACCGCCGCCCTGGAAGACGGTGCACGCGTCCGAACCCGCCTGCTCGAGGAGTCGATCGCTCGCGCCCGCGAGTTCCGGATACCGGTTGCGTACAAAGCCAAGAAACAACTTGTTCGCAACGGGATCGACGGTTGAAGTCGGCAGCGGAGTGCTGGTTGGCGTTGTCTGGTTGTGGTCGGGAAAGACATAACTGACCGCGAATGCGCCGCCGACAAACAGAACCAGAAGCGCACCGAGCGCGACAACGACCGGCGGCGCACGAAACTGCCTGACCCGCTTCATGGCCGAAAGCTAACGACGCACGTGATCAGAAAGCAATAGCCGCGCAGAATGTGGTGGTGAGCAAATTGGATGACCTTCGCGCGGAAATAGCGAGCGATCCCTCAAATGTCTGGGCGGTCGACCTCGGATATGTGCCGGTCTACGCCGCGGCGCCCGGCGCCCGAATCGCCGTAGTCGGGCAGGCGCCCGGGCGCAAAGCTCAGGAGAGCGGAGTCCCATGGGACGACGCAAGCGGCATTAAGCTGCGGAGCTGGCTGGGACTCACCGACGAGCAGTTCTACGACCCGAACCTCGTTGCTCTCCTGCCGATGGATTTCTACTACCCGGGCAAGGGGCCGAGCGGTGACCTGCCGCCACGTAAGGAGTTCGCACCTCGGTGGCACCCACGGCTGCTTGACCTTCTCCCGCATGTAACGCTCACCGTCCTGATCGGTGGCTATGCCCAGAGGTTCTATCTCGGCCCGCGCGCGAAATTGACCCTGACCGAGACTGTCCGTAACTACCGCGATTACCTGCCAGCTCAGATTCCCGTGGTCCACCCCTCGCCGCTGAATTTTCGCTGGCAGGGCAGAAATCCCTGGTTCGAGATCGACGTGCTGCCGGAGTTGCAGGCGCTGGTGCGCGCCGCCGTCGCCTGAATCCGTTAGCCGCCCGCGGTCATCTGGTTGTGCACGACCACGGGGAAAATTGCGTTGGCGTCGTCCGTGGTCACGAATTCCGGTGACGAGACGATGAGCCAGAGGCTGCCCATGAAGATCTGGGCAGAACCGATGCCGCCTTTGACAGCGAAATATCCCTGCTCGCCGTAGGCGGAGATCGGCGTGCCTCCCGCTGCCGCTGTCTTCGCCGCGGTGAGGGCGGAGGGGATCGGCGCCGCGACGGCTACCTCGAGGATGTCGCCGGAAGACTCGTTGATCCATCCGCAGGTCTGACCGAGTTGCGCTTTGACTGCCGAGGCAACAGTGCCCGGCTTCGGCGCGTAGTTGGGGTCGACGACATAATTGGGGTTGTACGCATAGAGCTGGTCCGGCGTGATGAGAATCCCGCAATTCTCGACGAAGGGCCGATTGGTCGGGGCAACCGTCGGAGTTGGCTTCGCGGTGAGCGTAGGTGTCGGTACGGCGGATGGGGTCGGTACTGGGCTCGAAGTCGCCGGCAATGGGCCAAGCTGCAGGCAGCCGGCCAGTCCGACTGACACGGCCAAGCCCACCGCGATCAAGCCAACGCGAGATCCGAGGCGTGCTGGTGTCATCTTCATCCTTCGTCAAAGCCTAATCGCGAGATCCCGCGCATCCTCGACGCTCCATCGCGCGTTCCCAATTTTGCACACAGATCCGCGACCTAGAGTTGACGCGATGCGACTCTTACTGATCAGGCATGCCCAGACGATCGACAATGTGGAGGGAAACCTGGGCACGGTCATCCCCGGTCCCGGACTTACCGAACTCGGCGAACAGCAGGCCGCGGCGATCCCGGCCGCGCTGGCGGCGGAAGACATCCAGGCCATCTACGCCTCGACCATGCAGCGCACCGCGCTGACGTCGGTTCCACTGGCCGCGGCACGTGGACTGGAGGTCGAGGTCCTGGACGGCCTCCGCGAGATCGGCGCCGGCGAATTCGAAGGCCGGTCGGACAAGGAGTCCGTCCACGCGTACATGGGCACGATCATTTCGTGGTGGCAAGACAGCGCCGCACGCATCCCGGGCAGCGAGAGCGGCGACGAGTTCTTCACCCGCTTCACGGCAGCGATCGGGGTGGCCGCGAAAGAGCACGAGGGCACCGTGGCGGTGTTCAGTCACGGCGCCGCTCTCCGCACCTGGGCCTCCGCGATCTCGAAGAACATCGACGAGGCGTTCAGTCGCGTCCACGACCTTCCCAATACCGCAATGATCGTGCTCGAGGGCTCGCCGTCAGAAGGCTGGGTCGCGACACACTGGGACGGCGACCCGGTCGGCGGCGAACAGTTCGATGACCCGTCCGCGCTCGACCCGATTGGCGAAGCAGATAGTTAGGCCGCCACAAGCAACTGCTCTGTCCCCCGGATACTGACAACCGCACGTGACAACTCATACTCGTCGGCGACCTCGAGCAGGAGTTCCTGTTCCGTGATGTCCAGCACCTGGCAGATCGCGCTGAGGATCTCGGATGACGCCTCCTTGCGTCCACGTTCAATCTCCGAGAGGTAAGGCAGCGAGATTCGAGCCTCATCGGCGAGCTCGCGAAGAGTCTTCCCCTGCTCCTGGCGCACCCGTCGAAGCACGAACCCAATGGCATTCCGCAGCAGCATCTGGAGCCTCCTCTCTGCTGCCAAGCCTAGGCCGGACGATCGCGAATCGGTCAGGCTCCCGGCGGTTCTGCTGAGGGCAGAACCGGTATCGTTTGTGCGCCGAGGATTCGGCGGTTCAGTCGTCTCGAATAGACCAGCCACACGACCCCACTGCCAAGCGCAATCAGGATATCCAACGTTGCTCCGAGACCGTTCGCGACGTTCTGGTTGCCAACCACCGGCACGAGCAGGGTGGGCAACGCATCGATGAGGCCATGCACGGCGGCGATCGCAAGATAGGCGATGACCACCCGCCAGGTGATCCTGAACCGACCGTTGCGGGTCGCAGCGAACAACACGGACGCCAGGAGGGCCGTCATGACCGGATGCTCCAGAGGGCCAATGAGGTCCCGGCCGAATGTTGTTGTAATGATCGAGAGGAGCGGGCTGTGTCCGACAAGCGTGTCCGTGAGCGCCGCCGCAGCGTACTTCATGTCTTCGAACGCGGCGAAGCCAAGCCCGACCGCCCCACCCAGGAACAGGCCACTGCGTGCAGTCCTCGTGGTGAGCCCGCGCGCAGCGATGACGACGGCGATAATCTTGCACGCCTCTTCGATGATTCCGGCCAGCGACCGGGTGATGAGCTCGGCGTTGGGATTGGAACGCAGCACCACGTCAACGAGCGGCGCTTCAATGAGCACTGCCAGTTCGGTGGCCAGGAGGCCGCCGAAGAGGAACGCGAGGATGAGGCGGACCACCGAGATGCCGTCGCTGGGCTTCAATCGATAAGCGAGCGTGTAGATCAACGCGGCGGTCATCCCGAAACCGCCGAGGACCAGCGAGTTTGGCGACAGCCCGACATTGTGGTCGACGAGCTGGTCAAAGAGGACGTTGAACAGCCAGAACGCGGTCATGCCGAGGAATATCCACCATCCGCCCCTCGGTCCAAGCCACTTGCGTGATGCACGAACCGCGACGAGCGAAAGTGGCGGCGGGGGATACGGCGGATACGGCGGAGGTGGCGACGCGGGCAGATCGGTCATGCCGCGAGCCTACGTGCTGACGGGCGCGCATCCCCCGTCAGGCTTGTCTACCCCCCTTGTGGTCACACGAGTGCCGCATTAGCGTCGATGAGGGCGCGGTGAAACCCACCGCGTCGTTTCTTGGGGAAGGAAGTGACATGTCCACAGATTCACCACGGCTCGTGAAACGGGTCGCCGCAGTCACTGCGGGGGTGGCAACAATTATTGGGATGTCGTTCATTGGTGCCGGATCGGCGTCGGCGGCAGACCGCACCACGTTCGACGGGTCAAAGCCGACCTGGGCGGTGACGGCAAACAACGCAGGGACTCCCGCCGCCGACACGTCAATAGAGGGCGAAATCTATCTGCCGTTGCGCGACGAGGCCGCGGCAGAAGCGCTCGCTACAGCGGTGTCGTCGCCGCTCTCGCCGCTCTATCGTCATCCGTTGACGCCGGATGCCTGGATCGCCCGATTCTCGCCAACGAAGGCGGACTCGAATGCGCTCGTCAGCTATCTGAAGACACAGGGCGTCACGATTATTTCGGTTCCGAAGAGTCGCGAGTATGTCGTCTTCCGGGGCACAGCCGACCAACTCAATAACATATTCGACGCCAGCCTCAAGACCTACAACTTCGGTGGCCGCCAGTTGATTGCGCCATCGACGGCGCCATCGCTCCCGGCATCCGTGGGAACGCTGGTCTCCGGAATCTCGATCGACCAGGGCCGATTCCTGACTCATCCTGACTCCATCGCTCAGGGTGACATCCCGACGACTGGGCCGCAGAGCTTCGCCAAGCAGGCGCAGCCCTCCGACACTCCCGTCATCGCCGCGCCATGCTCGAGCTACATCGGACAGTTCACCGCGACGGTGCCGCCGGCCTACGGGCAGACCACGGTCGACACCAACAACTGTGGTTACGCTCCCTCGCAGTTGCGTGCCGCATACGGAGTGCAGTCGCTCGCCAACGCTCACGTGAACGGCTCCGGTCAGACGGTCGCGATCATCGACGCCTACGCGTCGCCCTCGATCGTGAGCGACGTGAACACGTTCTCGGCGAACGGCGGTGAGCCACTCTTGAAGGCCGGACAGTACAACCAGATCGTTCCGGCGCCGAGTTCATTCGCCGACCAGGCCCTGTGCCAGGAGCCGAGCGGATGGCAGACGGAGCAAACGCTGGACGTCGAGTCCGTGCACGGTCTCGCGACCGGGGCGAACATCCTCTATGTGGGTGGCTACAACTGTGGCGGCGGTCTCGATATCGCGATGTCGACGATCATCGACAGCAAGCTGGCCAACATCGTCAGCAACAGCTACAGCGATGCGACCGAGGCACTCCCGACCGACGTTCTTGCCGGCGAGAATGACCTCTACGTGCAGGCCGCGGGTGAAGGCATCGGGGAGTATTTCTCGAGCGGTGACGACGGTGACCTGACCGATCTCGGTGAGTCGGCGCAGCCATCCTTCCCGACCACCGACCCCTACGTAACGGGCGTCGGCGGAACCAGCCTGGGTATCGGCAAGACCGGCAACATCGCCTTCGAAACCGGATGGGGTGACCAGTTCGATCAGATCGTCGCGGCCAGCGACGGCACACTGAGCTACGCCAGTCCACTCCCCGGAGCGCTCTTTGCGGGCGGAGCCGGTGGCGGAACGAGCACGGTATTCGCGGAACCGTCCTACCAGAAGGGGGTTGTTCCGAGCTCGCTGTCCGGCGGATTCCGCGTCACCCCGGATATTGCGGCCGATGCGGATCCTTACACCGGGTACATGATCGGCTATCGACCGATTCTGGACGACAGCAACCCCACGACGGTGGGCGCCTTCCAGAATGTGACCTACGGTGGGACGTCGCTGGCCTCGCCACTCGTGGCGGCACAGATCGCCATCGTCCAGCAGGCGACGCACTCCGTGATCGGGTTCGCGAACCCGACGCTCTACGGGCTCGATCGGATCCTGCCGAACTCGTTCCGCGACGTGAAGCACGCGAATCCCCCGGTCACGCTGGCCTACGACTCGAAGGTCTCCGGTCACAGCTGGCTGATCACCCTCGACCGTGACACGTCGCTCACGACGGCGAACGGCTACGACAACGTGACGGGCATCGGCGGTCTGACCTACGGGCTGCTGACGCTCCTCGCGGAGGGTCGACACTAGGCGGCACAAAACTCAGCGGCGTCGACTCATTCGGGGAGTCGGCGCCGCTGTAGTGTGAAGTCTCCGATCATCGGCGACAGGGAGTCAGCATGACCACATCGCGTCCACAGAATCAGCCGGAGAACGTCCTCGCCGGCGCACTACTTGCTCTGTTGGCTGTGCCCGTCGGGGTCGTGATTCTCGCGCTGATCTCGAGCATCGGATTCGTTGCGTCGATTGTCGGATTCCTGGTCGCGTTCGCGGCGGTGTGGCTCTATCGTCGAGGCTCCGGCGGGGTGATCTCGAGGACCGGTGCGTGGATAGTTACCGGAATCGTGGTGCTGACATTGTTGCTCGGCATCTGGGTCAGCCTCGTCGTCACCTTTGCAGGCGGGTTCGGTCATCTGGCAAACATTGGACTGCCGGACTTCTGGCCGCAGTTCAATGCGAACCTGCCCGATGACATCAATGCCAACATTCTCTTTATTGTTCTGATCGTTGTGTTTGGCGCGCTTGGTTCGTTCCGTATCCTCGGTCGCGCGTTTGCCACCGCAAGGCAGACACCGAACCCGGCGAATCTCACCGGCCACTCCACAACGTTGCCGCCCGCCCCACAGATCTACCACGACGACATCGACGCGCCGCCGACCGGATCGGCGGACGACAAGACGGCGCCGCCGACGACCGGCAGCTGACCATTGGTGCACTGAACCGAGCCGTCGTCGTTCTCGTTGTTCCATAAGTAGGGATGCGCGCTGCTCACATCGTGCGGCCGTCGTACCAGAATTCTGGGGTCATCGGAAGCCATGCAGCGAACATCCACCCGCGGGGCGCCCCGTGCTAGGTTCGGGAAATGACGCGGATTGCCGCCGTTGCGCCGGTCGTTCCCGACTTTTGCTACACGCAGGCCGAGATCACGGCCGAAGTTGCGCCAATGCTCGCGCATGGCGAATCCCACCGCACCGTTCTTGAGCGCGTGCATGGTAACAGCGGCATCGATACTCGGTACACCGTCCTGCCGCTCGAGCGTTACCGAGATCTCGGGACCTTCACCGAGACCAACGAGTTGTTCATCCACGCCGCAACCGACCTCTGCGCACGTGCGCTGGCCACCGCGCTCAACGACTGCGGACTTAAGCCAGCCGACGTTGACTTCATTCTCTTCACATCCGTCACCGGGATCTCGGCGCCGTCGATCGACGCGCTGCTCATCGCTCGCCTCGGGTTGCGCCAGAACATCAAGCGCCTTCCGTCCTACGGGCTCGGATGCGTCGCCGGCGCGGCCGGGATCGCGCGGGTTCACGACTACCTGGTTGGTCACCCAGATGAGGTGGGCGTACTGCTGGCAGTCGAGCTCTGCTCGCTGACGCTGCAGTGTAACGACGAATCGATGGCGAACTTCGTCGCGAGTGGTCTATTCGGCGATGGCGCGGCCGCCGTCGTGATGGTCGGTGACAATCGCATCCAGCCGGGGCCGACCATCGTCGACACTCGAAGCGTCGTTTACCCGGACAGCGAAGGCGTCATCGGCTTCAATGTCGGGGAGACGGGGTTCGAGATCGTTCTGACGGCCGAGGTCGCGGAGGTAATCGGCAAGCACTTCCCGAGCAATGTCGCCAGTTTCCTGGCCGACAATGCGCTCGACCTCGGTGATGTCGACACCTGGTTCGCGCATCCGGGCGGTCCCCGCATCCTTGAGGCGTTCGCCGACTCGCTGCGGCTACCGGATCATGCACTCGCGCTCAGCTACGAGTCCCTTGCTCGCGTCGGCAACCTGTCGTCCGCATCCGTGCTTCACGTTCTGGCCGCCGGATTCGAGCAGCCCGCCGGAAACAGCGGTTTGCTCTTCGCGGTCGGCCCCGGCGTCAGCGCAGAGTTCGTCCTGCTCGAATGGCCGGCGTGATCGCGTACCTCGTCTTCATACTGCTCACCGGTGGTGAGCGCCTGGCCGAGGTCATCGTGTCGACCCGCAATGCGAAGTGGGCCTTCGCGCGGGGTGGGGTCGAGTGTGGCAAGCGACACTTTCCGTGGATGGTCGCGCTTCACTTTGGCTTGCTGCTTGGCGCGCTCGCCGAGGTCTTCCTTCTCGGCCGTCCATTCATCCCGGCGCTCGGCTGGCCGATGTTGGCAATCGCTCTGCTCTGCCAGGCCGGTCGCTGGTGGATCATCACCACCCTCGGCCACCAATGGAACACGCGCGTCATTGTGGTGCCGGGTCTCGGTCGCATCACTCGCGGGCCGTACCGGTTCGGCTGGCTGCCGCATCCGAATTATCTGATCGTCGCGATCGAGGGGATCGCGCTCCCGCTCATCTATACGGCGTGGATCACGGCTCTTAGCTTCACGGTCTTGAACGCCGTCCTGTTGCTCGGGTTCCGCATCCCGACCGAAGATCGAGCGCTTAAGGCACTCGCTAGCTCGTCGGACTCTGGGTCGGGGTTGGCGTCACGGTCGGACTGTGAGTTGCCGTCGCCGTAGGCGCGCGCGTCGACTTCTTCAGCGGTGGCACGAGCAGATCATTTAGCGCAGACGGCGCAGCGTGTGCGTTCTTCTTCGGCGCACCGTTGTCCGTCAACTGGTTTTGGGTGACAGATCCAAGCGGGTAAACGTTCCACCCGCCGCGACCGAGCTTGCTCCCGAAAGGTACGAGGTAGGTTGACCCGTCGTAAAACACCGGCTCCTGCGGGCCATTCACGGTGTACAGCGGACGCCCGCTCTGGTCGAAGAGTTGAACCTGCTTGAGCGCCGTGCCGGTCGAGTCGTAGGCGAAGATATTCGAGACCTGGCGCCCGTTGTAAACCAGCCCGTTCTGCTCATGCTCACCGTCGCTCTGACCGCTCGCGTACGCGGCATCCATCTGGGAGCTGAACCCGGACAGGGTCGCGACCAGAATCACGGGCGTGAGCACGGCGAGCAGGATGTTCACACCCAGCAGCGCCCGCCGCATCCACCGCCGAGGCAGCCACTTCCCGCGACCCCATTGCACGCTGAGGATGAGCGTCCCCATCCCGACCAGAAACGTGAGCGGAGTGAGCTGGAACGAGGGCACATTGAACATCCAGACGAGTACGCCGTAAAAGGCCCACGCTCGAACCAGCCACCAGACAGGTCGAAGGGAGACGAAGAAGGCGCCCGCTCGCGAGATGAACGGATACGAGTAGAACTCACGCAGACCGTTCGTGACGTCGTGCCAGACGGTCGCCAGAAGTCCGTCAAGATCGTCTGGTCCTGTCACGACTCGCGGCGGCAGGCCGGCGGCGGACCGCAGCTCACTGGCATACGCGATCGGGTCCCCGAAGTCAGGCGACTCCTCATCGGATGCCCGCTCTTCAAGATCCGCCTCGAGGCCATCGGTCAGGTCCTCCACCTCGTCGGCGGGCAGGTCTGCCAGGGCGGCACGAACGGCTCGCGCGAATTCGCCCACCGGGTGGGAAAGCGTGATGTTCATCGGTTCCTCATTCATTTGCTCAGGCCAATCTTGCGAAGCGCCGGTTTTGTGCCCGGATCGAGCAGGCCGTTCATGGTGGCGGCAAACTCTGCCCAGCTTTTGCGCTGCTCGGCGAGCATCGCGCGGCCCTGGCTGTTGATCCCGTAGTACTTGCGGTGCGGTCCTCCGTCTGAAGGAACGACGTAGCTGGTCAGCGCGCCCGAGCTGTACAGGCGGCGGAGGGTGCCGTACACGGATGCGTCACCGATGTCCTCGAGGCCGGCGGTACGCAGGCGGCGAACGACGTCGTAGCCGTAGCCGTCCGCATCCTGAATCGCGGCGAGCACCGCGACATCCAGCACGCCCTTGAGTAACTGGGTCGAATCCATGTGTACTCCAATCAACGGATGCCACGCTACTGCGCAATACACACTACTCCGGGAGGCGACACGCGGGAACGCAGTGCCGGGTGTTACGTTTCGAAAATGGAGCGCTACGACATCGCGATCGTGGGCGGCGGCCCGGTCGGACTGGTCGCGGCAATCGAGGCACACCTCGCCGGGTTGAGCGCGGTCGTACTCGAGCAGCGCGAAGGCACCATCGACAAGGCGTGCGGAGAGGGCCTCATGCCGGGTGCGATTCCGATCCTGAACCGACTAGGGGTCGACCCAAACGGGATGCCGATCATGGGCATCACCTACAGGCAAGGCACGCGTTCGGTGACTCACCGATTCGAGGGAACTCCGGGTCGCGGTGTTCGTCGCACGGCGCTGCACGATGCGTTGTCCGAGCGCGCGGGCGAACTCGGCGTCGCCCGGATGACCACAAAGGTCGAGCACCTGGAACCGACGCCCGACGGGGTCGCGGTCGCAGGGGTGTCAGCTCGATATCTGCTCGCCTGCGACGGCCTGCATTCGACGGTCGCGCGACTGACCGGGCTCGCCATGCCGACCCGTGGGCGGTCACGGCGCTACGGTATTCGGCAGCACTACGCGCTGAAGCCATGGGGCGACACCGTCGAGATCCACTATGGACGGCACGCGGAGATCTACGTAACTCCCCTCGCCGACAACGAGGTCGGCATCGCAATGCTGGGCTCGCAACACACCGACTTCGATGCCGCGATCGCCGACATCCCCGAGCTGGCCGCTCGGCTGGCCGGGGCCGCGCTCTCGAGTTCGCGGCGCGGCGCGGGACCCTTTCGGCAGCGCACGCGCGCGCGCACCGCGGGCCGGGTTCTGCTCGTCGGGGATGCATCCGGCTACGTGGATGCGATCACCGGCGAGGGGCTGCGCCTCGGATTCGCGCAAGCTTCATCAGTGGTTGGCTGCATTATTGCCGATGACCCGCAACGCTACGAGGTCGAGTGGAAGCGCATCACTCGCGACTTTCGCGTCACAACGGCCGCACTCGTGCGATTCGCGACTTCGCCTTTGCGGCGGACCATCGTTCCCTTGTCAGCGGCGCTCCCGGGCAGATTCGGCGCGGTCGTCGAATCGCTTGCGCGCTAGACCACCCCAGAGTCCGTGAGAGGTC
>DATAZY010000013.1:0-4562 GCA_036271795.1 Galbitalea sp. | reverse complement strand
ATCTCGGGGGCGATTCAGCACCGCGCCGGAATGCAGAGCGCCAAAATGATCATCGCGATCAACAAGGACGCCAGCGCGCCGATCTTCGATATCGCCGACTTCGGTGTTGTCGGCGACGTGTTCACGATCGTGCCCCAGTTGATCGAGGCCGTGAAAGCGAAGCGGGCGTAGCCCTGGTGGCAGCGCTCAGCGGCGAACGTTGCCGGTGAGGGACGCCATCGACGCGAGGATGGTCGGCCGGACCGCGATCCAGGCCGCGGCCATCAGCACGACGGAGCCGGCAAAGATGCCGAATCCGATCCAGCTCTGATCGTCGCGTTCCGCATACATGTGGTTCAGGTTGCGCAGCGCGCCCGTGGCGAGAACCAGGGTGACGTGCACGACGGTAAATGCGACGAAGTAGATCATCACGGGGAAGTGGACCTTGCGCGCGACGGCGACCGGGTAGATCTTGTCGATCTTCTGGAACCGCACGGCGAGGCCGGGCACCATCCGCACTCCGGTAAAGATCGCGAGCGGTGCCGCGATGAATACGGTGACGAAGTAGGTGAGCAGCTGCAACGCGTTGTAGTTGGCCCAGCCGTCCTCTGTCGGCCAGTTGAGAGATGCGTACTGGATGCCCGCCGAAATCGCGTTCGGAAAGACATCCCACCTTGTCGGAATGATGCGCACCCACTGCCCCGTCACGAACAACAACACGTAGAAGAGCGCGCCATTGAGGATCCAGAGGATGTCGAGAGTCAGGTGGAACCAGACGCTGAGGCTGATCCGGATCGGCGGGTTCTTCGTCTTGATAGCGCCGGTGTTCTTGCGCGTCCAGTATGCCGGCGGACGTCGCGTCGTGCGGATCTGCCATCCGGTGCGGATGATCAGGAGGATGAAGAACGCGCTCAGAAAATGCTGCCACTCGAGCCAGGCCGGAAAACCGACCGGCGCGAACGACGGCAGTTCCGAGTGCCCGGGGTAGGTCTTGAGGAACGAGCTACCCGCGTCGCTGGCCCGGAACGCTTGGGCGAGAAGGACGATGCCGGCGCCGACGACCACAATGATCGGAACGATCCAGAAGAGCTTGAACCATCTGCTTCGTTCGCTCTTCGTGGGTGTCGCGCTCATCCATGGGCCTCTCGGTCGTGCTCCAATAATACCGCCGACGAACAGCCCATCCGGCGGCGTAGGGTCGCTTGAGGACACTAAGGAGCACACCACGAACGAGATTGCGCGGGTCTCCGCCACGCTGCTGCTCACGCGGGATGACCCCTTCGAGGTGCTCATGGTGCGCCGAAATTCGAGCGGAACCTTTGCGTCCTCGTTGGTGTTCCCCGGGGGAGCGATCGAGCAGTCCGACGCGAGCGACAGCTGGTCGGCTTTCGTCGGGGACTTCGACGACTACGATCCGGACGAGCGCGCGCTGCGAATCGGGGTGCTCCGGGAGACCTGGGAGGAGACGTCGATTCTCGTCGGCGCGAATTCCTCCGGGACAGCGGCGGCGGGCATCCTCACCGGCCTCGACTTTCGCGGGTTTGTGGAGAAAAGCGGCATTCGACTGCGGTTGGATGCGGTGGTCCCGTTCGGCCACTGGGTCACGCCGGTGATCGTCTCACGGCGCTTCGACACTCGTTTCTACCTCGCGCGAATGCCCGCCGGCCAGGTCGCGGTTGCCGACGGCAGCGAGACGGTCGGCGTCGAATGGGTCAGCCCGGCGGCTGCGGTGGGAGCGGCGAAGAGCGGCGAGTGGCCTATCATCTTCCCGACCCTGATGAACCTCGATCGCCTCGCCGAGAGCCCGGACACGGATGCCGCGCTCGCCGCGGCGCTCGCGCGGCCGCTGGTCACGGTCCAGCCGGTGATGGAGATCCAGCCCGACGGATCGCAGGTCATCACAATCCCGGCGGAGGCCGGCTACTCCGTCACTCGATTTACCGCCTAGTGCCCGCTTAGGATCGAGACCATGGCCCTCCTTTACCGCGCGGATCTCGTCCCAAGCAAGCTCGAACTCGTCGGCGGATGGGCGCCGAAGCAGCCCTGGTTCGTGGGCGACAAGGATGCGCCGCTCACGTCGGTCGCCTCCTTCCGGTTCGACGACCCGGATGGCCAGGTCGGCGTCGAGACCTTACTGGTCCGCGCCGGCGAAGGGCCCGTGATGCAGATCCCGCTGACCTACCGAAACGAGGAGCTTCCGGGTGCGCGGGAGCACCTGCTCGGCACGATGGAGCACTCGGTGCTTGGCACGCGCTGGACCTACGACGGTCTCGGCGACCCGGTGTATCTCGGCGAGCTGGCCAGAGTCATCCTCACCGGGGACACCCAGGTCGAGCTGTGGATCGAGCTCGATGGGGTCATGACCAGGCGCGAGCCGACCGCCGTAGTGGCTGGCAGCGGACACGAATCCGCGCCCGATCTCGACGGCGTATCGGTCGAAATTGTTCGCGTCCCGGGATCTGCCAAGGGCGGCCCGTGGGTGCTTACGGGAACGTGGACCGGCCATCCCGAGTCGGCCGTGCTGGCGCGCGCAGGGGCGAGTTGAGACCGGGTTACGTCCCCCCACTTCAGGGGTCATGATTTTCACCGCATGTACTGACTGCGGCCTGTTTGCTGGAGGGTAGACGTAGCGGTGCCCCCGAAGTGGGGCGCCGCCAATTTCGCAAGGATTCCTTTTCGTTGCGCACTGGTCTGTCTGCCCGCCAGTTTCCAGTCAGGACAGCTTTGGGCTGATCTGATGTTTGCGCTTCAAGTTCCCGGTTGGAGTCACGGTTGTCCTCGTTCCCGCGCAATATTGCTTTGGCCGGTTTGGTCTCGATCGCGTTGGTTCTGGGGGT
Organism: Galbitalea sp.; assembly: GCA_036271795.1. Lineage (GTDB taxonomy): Bacteria > Actinomycetota > Actinomycetes > Actinomycetales > Microbacteriaceae > Galbitalea. The sequence continues at coordinate 1,746 of DATAZY010000013.1, read as the reverse complement.
GGTTTCGCCGGCCAATGCGGTTGGGCAGGTACCGCCGCCGCCGGTTCCATCTAAGTCGGAGCCGACGACCGCGGTACCGCCGTTGCCGGTAGCGAGCGGCACGATCGCGGCTCCCTCGTTGGATGCGTCGGACACGGGCGCTTCGGCGACGGATTTGGGGGTGGCGAAGCAATCTCCTTCCCCGGTTAAGTTCCCGTCTCTGTCTTCGACGTTGGCGTTCAATGCGGTGACGTCGGCGAAGGTGGGGGTGGGGGCGAACTTTACGATGTACCAGAATGTCGACGGCTCGCTGACCAAGGTGCCTACGCCTCAGCCCACAAACTTTCCGCGACCGGATGGCAAATGGGTTCCTGTCTCTACTGCGATCGTGTCCGATGCGGCTACGGGAGGGTTTCAGGTTGCTGACAACCCGCTCAGCCCTGTTTTTCCGAAGTCGTTGGGAGACGGTTCCGGCTACAGCGTTTCGGCTGGCGCTGATGCGTTGACGATCACTCCGGTGGCGGCCAGCAGCGCCACTGCCACCCGTCCAGCCTCCGCTCTCGATGGTGGCACCGGTTCGAACGCAATCAGCTATGCAAACGTGTGGCCGGGTGAGGATGTGCAGTACCAGGTGTCTTCGGGCGAGGTGAAGGAATCCGTGGTGCTCGACCAGGTACCGCCGGCTGTGCAGACGTCATGGTCCTGGTTGGTTCACGCTCCGGGCCTGAAGTTGGTCACCCAGGCAAGCGGGGCGATCTATGCCGAGGAACCGGACGGGTCGGCTCAGATCGCAATTCCCACCCCGGTTGTGACGGACTCGTCGGGTGTGGCCGGGCAGGCAGTCCGAGTCGGCAATTGCGGACGTCTCAACGACGGTCGTCCAGCAGCCCTCGGGTGACTGGTTGATCACATTGACGCCCAACCGCGACTGGTTGACGGACCCGTCGCGCGTGTACCCGGTGTTAGTGGATCCCTCGACTATCACCATCGGATATTCGGCTCAGACCTCGTACGAGAGCAACGGCACGATTATCCAGGTGACAGCCGAGGTCGGGTCTCTTCGACCAGTTATCCGGCGTTCGCGGGGATCGCGGCGCGCACGGTGACGAACGACTACGCGGTGGGCGGGGATCCGTTGACGACGTCGGTAAGGGACACTACCCCGGTCCCGGGTTCCCCGGGCGGGGATGTGGTCACCACGGTGTCGAACCTCCTCGGGGAGACTGTCAGCTCGACCGATGTGTGGGGGACGGTGACTGTTTCGTCTTACAACCTGCTCGGCGAGGTGACCTCCACCACGGTCACCCCGCCGGCGAGCGTGACGACGGCGGGTGCGGCGAAGGAACTCGACTACACCTACGATGTTGACGGCGATCTCCTCACCGAAACGCTGAACGGGACCTTGCTGGCGACGGCGAACTACGATTCGTTGGGCCGCCTGGACAACACCACCGGCCCCACGACTCCTGCGGTCGCGTATGGCAACGGGACAGCCCTGTCCTCGCTCACCTACGACCCGACCGGGGCGCTGACGGGGGAGGCCTGGTCGTTCGCCAGCGGCGCGGGCGTCTCGGATGCCCAGGTGTTGTCGCAGTCGGGCCGGGTGCTCCAGGACACGATCACCGATGGCGCCACCCCGTACACCTCGACTTACACGTATGATGCTGCGGACCGGTTGACCGGCGCGACGGTCCCCGATAACTCCCTGACCTACTCGTTTGCCGCGGCCGGTAACTGCGGGGTTGCTACCGCGGGTAATGATCCGGC
>DATAZY010000012.1:0-4189 GCA_036271795.1 Galbitalea sp. | reverse complement strand
CGCGACCGCTACCGACAGACTCCGTGGTGGGTGAAGATCCTGGTCATCTTCGTCGCGTCCCGGGTCGTCACCACCGTCATCCTGCTGGTCTTCGCCTGGCTGCAGCAGGCGAACCCCTGGACCGGTGCGCATCCCGACTACTTCGCCTTCGCCCAGATCTGGGACGGCACCTGGTACCACATCGTCGCGCAGAGTGGATATCCGGCGAAGCTGAGTTTCGACAGCCTCGGGCACGTCGAGCAGAACGCGTGGGCGTTCCTGCCGGCGTATCCGTTCCTGTGCGGGGCCATCGCCTTGGTGACTGGTCTCCCGTTTAGTGTCGTCGGAGTTTTCGTGTCGGTGGGTTTCGCGGCCGGCACCGCTCTCCTGTTCTACAAACTGCTCGAACCCCAGCTCGGAGCATCCACCGCGCTGTTCTCGGTCGTGCTGTTCTGTTTCGCCCCGCTGTCGCCCATCCTGCAGGTCGACTATGCGGAGTCGATGCAGCTGTTCTTCCTTGCCTGTTCGCTGCTCTACCTGCTGCGTCGCAACTACTGGATGATGCTGCCGTTCGTCGCCGTCATGTCGTTTACCCGACCGACCGGGCTGGCCTTTGCGCTGGCACTGGGACTGCACGTCATCTATCGCTGGGTGACGCGGCAACGCGATCCGTATCCGGTTCGCGAGATCGTCGCATCCGTCACCGCGACGATTGCGAGCGCTGTGCTCGGCTACGCCTGGCCGTTCATCGCGGGTGTGGTGACCGGCGTACCGGATGCGTACACGGCGACCGAACTGTCGTGGCGCGCCCCCTACGTCGGCTGGGGAGGCCTCGTACCATTTCAACCGTGGGTCCAAGGCGCCAAGTGGTGGCTGGAATGGATTGGATCGACCGCGACCGTCGGCTACGGCCTGCTGGTCGTGGCTGTCATCCTCTTCTTCGGCCTCCTCTTCACGCCGCCGCTGAAGCGGCTGGGCGTCGATCTGCGGCTGTGGGTTGCCAGCTGGACCGTCTACCTGCTCGCCGTTTTCTTTCCGCAGTCGAGCGTGTTCCGGTTGTTCGTTCCGATCTTCCCGGTGCTCGGAGCGATCGCACAGCCCAAGTCACTGACTTACCGCGTTGGGATCGTCCTCGTGTTCATCGCGGGTCAGATCGGCTGGATCTATATCGCGTACTGGTCGAACGGATACGACTGGACGCCGCCGTAGCGAGCCCCGTCGGATGCTCACGTTTTGAAGTATGACTTCGAATTAAGGGATAATGGGTGGGTATCCATCTGAAAGGGGATTGCTCATGGCAGCCATGAAGCCGAGGACCGGAGACGGCCCAATGGAGGCTGTCAAAGAGGGTCGCCTCATCATCGTGCGGGTTCCGCTCGAAGGTGGAGGACGTCTCGTCGTGTCAGTTAATGACGCGGAGGCGAAAGAGCTTCACGACGCCCTCGGTGCAGTCGTGGCGGCCTGACAAGTCAGGCCTTGTGCAGTTGTAGCGGCCTAACTCGCCACTCTCGTTAGCTGCAGCAGCCCGTCGCCCGCGAGGGAGAGGGCGCTGAGTACTGCGCTCGATTGTGCGGTCTCGGCGAGGAGCGTGCGGAAGTCCACGACGGTGTCGTCGCGCTGCGCAGGATCGGCGACTCGACCGCGCCACAGCGCGTGCGGTACGAGCACCGTACCGCCGACGCGGACCAGGCGAAGCGCATGTTCGACGTACTCGATGATGGGACCCGGGTCGGCATCCACGAGGACCACGTCGTAGCTGGCCTCGTTCATCCGCGGCAGCACCTCCAGCGCGCGACCGGCGATAAGTCGTGCCCGGTTGCCGGGGATTCCGAAGTCCGCGAACGCGCGCCTGGCGGCCTGCTGGAACTCCATTTCAAGGTCGATGGATGTCAGGGTCGCCCCCGGTGCGCCCGTCAACATCCACAGTCCGCTGACGCCGAATCCGGTGCCGATCTCGATGAGCGACTTCGCATTGGTCGCCGCGGCGATGACCGCGAGCTGGGCTCCCTGGGCTGGGGACACCGGTTCGACACCGTGCTCGAGCGAGTGGGCGCGTGCCGCCGCGATGTGCTCGCTCTCGACGACGAACTCTTCTGCGAACTTCCAGCTCAGGTCTTTCTCGGCCACGGATACTCCTTGTCGCTTCCACCCTACGGTGACCGATCAGCCTGACCGGTTATTCTGGGGTCATGATCTTCGGATTGTCGTTCGAGAAGGTGCTGGTCATCGTGATCATCGCCGCCTTCCTGATCGGCCCGCAGAAGCTTCCGCAGTACGCCGCCCAGCTCGCACGCCTGGTTAAATCAATTCGCAGGATGGCGGATTCCGCACAGGAGCGGGTCCGCGAGGAGATGGGTCCGGAGTTCGACGACCTCGACTGGCGCAAGATGGACCCGCGACAGTACGACCCGCGGCGCATCATCCGCGAGGCGCTGCTCGACGACGAGCCGGTCACGGTCAAGCCTGTGACGGTGTCCCAGTCGGCGGCGAGAAACCGTGCCGAACTTGATGGTCTCGCCGCGCCCTACGACTCGGAGTCGACCTAGTCGACCGAGCCCACCTAGTCGACCGAGCCGACCGAAAGCCCGAGCTTCCTGCCTGCCAGCCCGCGTCCGCGACCGGCCAGCTGGGCTGCGACGGTGAGGATGGCGGTCGCCGCCGGATCGGACGGGTTCGACAGCACGACCGGTTCACCCGTGTCGCCGCCCTTGCGAAGTGCGATGCTCAGCGGGATCGAGGCGAGCAGCGGAACCGGCTCGTCCGGTGTCGAGAGCCGCACCGCCGCATCCGCGCCCCCGCCGGTTCCGAACACATCGATGACCGTGCCGTCCGGTCCCGCAAGCCCCGCCATGTTTTCGATGACGCCGATGACTTTCTGGCCGGTCTGGCGCGCGACCAGCGCGCTGCGCTCGGCTACCTCGGCCGCAGCGGTTTGGGGCGTCGTGACAACAATCACTTCCGCTTGCGGCAGCAACTGCCCGATCGAGATCGCGACGTCACCGGTTCCCGGCGGAAGATCGAGCAGCAGAATATCGAGGTCACCGAAATAGACATCGGTCAGGAACTGCTGGATGGTGCGATGCAGCATCGGCCCGCGCCAGGACACTGCGGTCGAACCTTCCACGAACATGCCAATCGAGATCACCTTTACGTCGTGCGCGATCGGCGGCAGGATCATGTCGTTCACCTGCGTCGGCTTCTCGCCGGCGATCCCCAGGATGCCCGGAATCGAGAATCCGAACACGTCGGCATCCACGATCCCGACGCGGAGTCCACGGGCGGCGAGCGCGACGCCGAGGTTGGCCGTCACGGTCGACTTTCCGACCCCACCCTTGCCGCTGGTGATCGCGTAGATGCGGGTCAGCGAATCGGGTCCGAACTGTAAGGTCTTGGGGCGACCATTGCGCAGCTTCGCGGTGAGGGCATCCCGTTCGTCCTTGCTCATCACCGTCACCGTGATGATCGCGGTCTCGATGCCGGGCACGGCTGCGACGGCCACGGTGACGTCGCGTTCGATGCGGTCGGCGGCGGGACATCCGACGATCGTCAGCTTGATGGTGACACGCGCGGTCGGCCCATCGACCTCGACCGGGCCGACCATGTCGAGCTCGGTGATCGGGCGCCGGATTTCGGGGTCGATCACGGCAGACAAAGCATCGCGCACGAGGGTTTCGATACGCGAACCGTCGTGCGACGCGCTACTCAACCAACAACGTCTTTGTTCTTGTCGAGCTCTTCGAGAAGCGAGCGCAACTCCGCGCGGATGAAGTCCTTGCTGGCCATATCCTTCATCGCGAGGCGCAGGCTCACGATTTCGCGGGCCAGGTATTCGGTGTCGTTGAGGTTGCGCTCGGCGCGCTGGCGGTCCTGCTCGATCTGCACGCGGTCGCGGTCATCCTGACGATTCTGGGCGAGCAGGATGAGCGGGGCCGCGTACGAGGCCTGCAGCGACAGCAGCAGCGTCAGCCCGGTGAATTCGAGCGCGGCCGAATCAAACCGCCACTCCTTCGGGGCGAGCACGTTGTAGGCGATCCAGACGGCACAGAACAGGGTGAGCGCCAGGAGGAACGTCGGCGTTCCCATGTTGCGGGCGATCCACTCGGTGAAGCGACCGAATCGGTCACGTCGTTCGAACCGGGGAACGAAATTATTGCGCAGGCCCTTGGGCGAATCGAGTCGGGTGTCTTCGCGGCTAATGCGTGCCATTTGT
>DATAZY010000011.1:0-139218 GCA_036271795.1 Galbitalea sp. | reverse complement strand
CGCCTGCCGCTGGCCGGATGGGAATCTCCATCTATGGGTGCGGCCTGGATGAGGCTGACCTGTTCCGCGCGGTGGCGCCTGGCTTTGGCGTCACACCCCGGATCACCACTGCAGCCTTATCGGAAGCCACTATCGAGCTGGTAATCGGGAACCGGTGCATCAGCGTCGACCACAAGACTCAAATCACAAACTCCACGCTCCGCTCGCTCAGCGAAGCCGGTGTCGTCTACATCTCGACCAGAAGCACGGGACACAACCACATCGATGTGGACTTCGCGCGCACCGTCGGCATCTGTGTTGAGGGTGTCGCGTATTCGCCTGACAGTGTCGCCGACTACACGTTGATGCTCATGCTGATGGCGGTTCGCAACGCACGGTCGATCGTCACCCGTGCCGAACATCATGACTTCCGGCTGAATGAGGTCCGCGGCAAAGAGCTGCGCGACATGACCGTCGGAGTCATCGGAACGGGACGCATTGGCGCCGCAGTAATCGACAGGCTCCACGGTTTTGAGTGCACTGTGCTCGCCTACGACGGTAACCCGAAGACTTCTGCAAACTACGTCCCGCTTGACGAACTGCTACAGCGGAGCGACATCGTCACGCTCCACACGCCGCTCAGCGCAGACACGCAGCACCTGCTGGATGGTCAACGGATCGAACAGATGAAGCCGGGTGCCTTCATTATCAACACGGGCCGCGGTGCGCTGGTCGACACCGAGGCTCTGATCTCGGCGCTGGAATCCGGCACCTTGGGCGGGGCCGCGCTCGATGTTCTCGAGGGAGAGGAGGGCATCTTCTACACCGACCGCAGGCCACGGCCGATCGACGATGGGCTCTTCTTGCGGTTACAGCGGCTGCCCAATGTGCTCATCACTCCGCACACCGCCTACTACACCGACCACGCGCTGGCCGACATTGTCGAAAAAACTCTCATCAATTGCCTCGAGTTCGAAGGACGGCAGCATGGCTAGGTTGAAACTCGGGATCATCTTCGGGGGTCGTTCGGAAGAACACCCGATTTCCATCAAGTCCGCGCAGGAGGTCGCAAAGAACCTCGATCTCGAAAAGTATGAGCCGTTCTGGATCGGGATCACCAAGACCGGTGACTGGAAGTTGTGCGACGGTCCCGACGCGAACCTGGACGAGAACAGTTGGCGACAGGTCGAACTGTCACCGGACCGGACCGCGCATGGATTGCGGCTCATCGAGTCAGGAAAAATCGAAACGATCCGTCTTGACGTTGTCTTTCCGGTCCTCCACGGCAAGTTTGGTGAAGACGGGGCGATGCAAGGTCTGTTGGAGCTCTCCGGAATCCCCTACGTCGGCTGCGATGTGCAGAGCTCCGCCCTGTGCATGGACAAGTCGCTGGCCTACATCGTCGCCGGCAGGGCGGGAATCGCAACCCCGAACTTCTGGACCATCAGGGCAAACGAGGGAATTGATCCCGACCTGTTCACCTACCCCGTCTTCGTCAAACCGGCTCGATCGGGGTCATCGTTCGGCGTCAGCAAAGTAGTCGGCAAAGAAGAACTGCCGGGCGCGGTGGAAACCGCACGACTGTACGACTCCAAGATCCTCATCGAAGAGGCGGTCATCGGCAACGAAATCGGGTGCGCCGTCTTAGGGAATGCCCCGGACCTGATCACAGGAGAAGTCGACCGAGTTGCCCTGTCGCATGGGTTCTTCCGAATCCATCAAGAAAGCGCGCCCGAAAGCGGCTCCGAAAACGCCACATTCATCGTCCCCGCCGACATCCCGGCTCAGTCGCGCGCGCTCGTTCAAGAAACAGCAAAGACCATCTACCGGGCGTTGGGATGCCGGGGGCTCGCGCGCGTGGACATGTTCCTCGCGGAGGACGGAACCGTGATCCTCAATGAGGTCAACACCCTGCCCGGGATGACGTCTTACAGCCGCTATCCGAGAATGATGGCCGCCGCCGGAATGCCCCTTGGCGAGCTCATCGACCGTCTGCTGTCGTTGGCGATGAGCGGACCGAGCCGATGAAAGACGACTTTGTCTTTGTCGACGAGTTCGTGCCCGGAATCCGGTGGGATGCCAAGTACGCGACCTGGGACAACTTCACCGGCAAACCGGTCGACGGCTACCTGGTCAATCGGATTGTCGGCACAACCTCCCTGTGCAGAGCCCTCGAGACAGCGCAAGAAACCGCCGCGTCTTCTGGCTTCGGCCTGCTGCTGTGGGATGGCTACCGCCCCCAACGCGCCGTCGACAGCTTTCTCCGCTGGTCAGAACAACCAGAGGACGGCCGGACAAAGGCGCGACACTACCCGAATATCGACAGACCCGAGATGTTCAAGAAAGGGTACGTGGCTGCCAAGTCCGGCCACAGTCGCGGCAGCACCGTCGACCTCACCCTCTATCATCTGGCGACCGAGGACCTGGCCCCCATGGGTGGTGACCATGACCTGATGGACCCGATCTCGCACCATGGCGCATCAGGAATCTCATCAGCCGAAACGAAAAACCGTCAGTCTCTCCGCACCATCATGGAGGCTGCCGGGTTCGCCCCTTACGCCCGCGAATGGTGGCACTACACACTCAAGGACGAACCGTATCTCGATACCTACTTTGACTTCCCCATCACCGAGTTCGGCCGGATCAAACAACTAGCGAGACGCTCAGGAGCACTGTGGACCTGACCGCCCCGCGGGTGGTTGTCGCCGGCGGTCACTCGGCCGGACATGTCGAGCCCGCAATGAACTTCGCCGACGCACTCCGTCGACTGGAACCTGGGGCGCAGATCACCGCCCTGGGCACCGTCCGCGGGTTAGACACCACGCTCATCCCGGCGCGCGGCTACCCCCTCGAACTCATCCCGCCGGTGCCATTGCCGCGCAAACTTAACCTGGAGCTGCTGCGGATCCCCGGCCGCCTTTCCGACTCGGTCCAGGCGGCCGGAGCGGTGCTCGACCGCACCAGGGCGGAAGTCGTAGTGGACTTCGGTGGTTACGTGGCCGCACCGGCCTACCTCGCCGCCCGCAGCCGGGGGCTTCCGATCGTCGTGCACGAGGCAAACGCCAAGCCTGGTCTCGCTAACCGGATGGCGGCGCGGATGACCACGCACGTGTTCACGGCCGCGCCAAATGTTCGTCTGGCTCACGCCACCGCCATCGGAATCCCGTTGCGACCAGCGATCACCGGGCTCGATCGGACCGCTCTGCGTGCTGCAGCCCGGCGAAAGTTCGGCCTGCGACCCGACGGGCCGGTGCTGTTGGTCACCGGCGGTTCGCAGGGCGCCGAGACGATCAACGCAGCGGTGTCCGGTGCGGCTGGAGCGTTGCGGACGGCCGGTGTGCAGGTGCTGCACATCACCGGGCCGAAGCACACGGTCTGGGAGCCGAACAACGACCTCGCCGACCCGCCGTACCGCGTTGTCCCTTACGTCGATGAGATGCAGTACGCTTACGCGGCCGCGGACCTCGTGATCTGCCGTTCGGGGGCGATGACCTGCGCCGAACTGGCCACCGTCGGCCTGCCCGCCGCGTTCGTTCCGCTGCCGCTGCGTGGTGGTGAGCAGCGGCTCAACGCCATGCCAGTCGTCGCCGCCGGCGGGGCGCTGCTCATCAACAACGCCGACTTCAACGCAGCGTGGGTCGCAGCCACCCTGATCCCGCTGCTTACCGATCCCGACCGGCTCGCGGCGATGTCGGCCCGGGCGTTGACGGCGAGTACCTCAGAGGCGGATATTGTCCTGGCCCGGTACGTGCTCGCCGCGGTCGTCGCCGAGCGACGGGGGTTCGCCTCGGTCATCGCCGAGCGGGGCGCGTCCACCTCATAAGAACCTGGACCAACCATTCACGGCGATCCTCAATCAGCCAGTGGTGACGCTCACGCCGCGTAACTCGCTCAGCTACCCGCCTTGACGGTTGCTCTCGGGGCCGCGCAACACGTCCCCCTGATTATCAGATTTCGGTCCCCGGTGGCGCCACGGGTAGCTGCACTTCGACGCGCAGTCCTCCGCCGTCCCGGGGGGTGAGGGTGAGAGTTCCGTCATGGGCTTGGGTGATGCTCTTGACAATGGCCAGGCCCAGGCCGACACCGCTGTGGTAGGTACGGATGCGACCGGGGCCGCGCTGGAACGGTTCGGTGAGGACGGAGACCGCCTGTGGCGTGAGGGTGCCGCCCGTGTTTTCTACGCTGAGCATGGCGTATTTCGCGCCGGTCGTGGTGATCACCTGTACGGTGCCGTGTTCAGGGAGGTTATGTACGATCGCGTTGTGGAGGAGGTTCGTGGTCAGCTGCAGGAGCAACGCGTAGGAGCCGACAGTGTGGGTGATCTCCCCTGAAGTCTCGATGGTGACCCCATGCTTCTCCGCGAGAGGAAGGAGCGTTTCGACAGCCTCTTCGGCGATCAGCGACAAATCGACGGTTTCGCGGACGAACGATCGTTGGTCGCTTCGGCTGAGTATCAGCAACGCTTCGGTCAGGTCGATTGCCCGGGCGTTGACGGCGTGAAGACGCTCGACGAGCTCGCGTCCATCGAAATCAGGGTCGTTGCGGGCAACGTCGAGGAGAGTCTGCGTGATGGCGAGCGGGGTGCGCAGCTCATGAGACGCATTGGCGGCAAACCGTTGCTGTTCGGCGACCTGCGCTTGGAGCCGGGTGAGCATGGTGTCGAAGGTGTCGGCCAGTTCACGGAACTCGTCCTGGCGTCCCTCCAGTTCGATCCGGTGGGAAAGTGATCCGTTCGAGGCCATGCGAGCGGCGCGCGCGATGCGCGCGAGGGGCGCGAGCATCCGACCGGCAAGGATCCACCCACCCAGCAGGCCGAACACCAGCAGGAAGGCAAACACGACAAACGCAATGGGAATGAACGAATCGACGATTCTGGTGCGGTTGACCAGAAAATCGCCCCTAATCAGGAACGATCCGTTCGGTAGGCCATAGAGGACGTAGGTCCCGACCGCGGCGAGCACGACCCCACCGGCGAGAACGAGGAAACCGGCATAGCTGAGGGTGAGTTTGAGGCGAACGCTGAGCCCCGGAGGCCTATCCATGGGATCTGCCGGCGCCAGCGTCGGGATTGGGGTCGGTGTCGATGCGGTAGCCCACGCCGGGGACCGTGACGATCAGCCAGGGTTCGCCGAGCCGTTTCCGCAGAGCCGAAACCGTGATGCGCACCGCGTTGGTGAACGGGTCGGCGTTCTCATCCCACGCCCGTTCGAGCAGATCCTCCGCGCTGAACACACCCCCTTCCGCAGCCATCAGGACTTCCAGGACGGCAAACTGTTTCCGAGTCAACGCAACATAGCGACCATCGCGGTAGACCTCGCGGCGGAACGGATCCAAACGCAGGCCCGCGATCTCCCGCACGGGCGGCCTAGTGCGGGTGCGTCGCCGGTCCAAAGCCCTCAGGCGCAGCACCAGTTCTTGCAGTTCGAACGGTTTCGTGAGGTAGTCATCGGCGCCAAGCCCGAACCCAGTCGCCTTATCATCGAGCCGATCCGCAGCGGTGAGCATCAGGATCGGCATCCCGCTGCCAGACTCGACGATGCGTCCCGCAATCTCATCGCCGGATGGGCCAGGAATGTCACGATCAAGGACCGCGATGTCGTACGCGTTGATGCTCAGCAGCTCCAGAGCGGTGTCACCGTCACCGGCAAGGTCAGCCGCGATCGCCTCAAGCCGCAGCCCATCGCGGATGGCCTCCGCCATCAAAGGCTCATCCTCGACGACCAACACACGCATGCACTCGATGGTACGAGCAGTCGCATATCGTCCGCGTACCGAAAACCAGACACGGGCTGACAACATCCCGCCGCGTTGACTGGCAGCATGAGTCAAACCGCAGCAGTCCTTACGACGACAGCCAGAACTCCCAGGCAAACCAGACCCGCGCTTACGATCGCCTCATTCTCGATCTATACGGCTGTGTTGGTGGGCGTCATCCGTTTAAGTTTCAGTTCTCATACCAACTATCCGCAGCGGCCGAGTCCTCAATCTGATTCCGCTGAAGGGGTCGATCACGAGAGACGGCGTGCTGGCCTATGACCAGATCCTCGACAACATACTCATATTTGTGCCCTCAGCATCTACCCTGCGCGCCGAAACCCAGCTGGTCGTTCACGACAAAGATCCTGACCATCGTCGGCACAACCGTCGCTTTCGAAACGATCCAATACGTCTTCGCGATTGGAAGAGCCGACATCACCGATATCCTCGCCAGCACGCTGGGCGGACTGCCAACAAGATGCGTGTTGAATCAGCTTTCGAAGAAGCCTGAACTCCGAGTCGCCAACTCGACGCACGAAGCCCACGTTCCAGTCAGCAGACTTCGTGCGCGTGGTCCGACATCGGCTCCACGGCGGTGGCAGCGGCAGTGGCGGTCAGGAATTTAACCGGGTTGGCCACGAATCGGTGTCGACATTGGTCGGAACAGGAATAGAACGTAGTGTCATCGAGCACCGTGGTAACTCCGCATTGCGGGCTAGACCTGCATCCCGCAGACCGCGTCTGTCGAGTAGATGGAATCAGCGGGCTGAGATTGTGCGGGTCGCGTATGGAAGAGGTGGACGACCGCACCGACGGCGAGAAAGCCGATGCTAAATCATGATCCAGCCCTTAAACCCATCACGTGTGCTAGCGCGCGTTGTGACGCCGAATCCCATCATCGTGAGGTTGGGCACTGAACCGAAGAATCGACGCGCTAGTAAATGGTGGGTGTTTCGTTTGTTTGGATGCGGTCGTGTTCGGGCAGGATATGGAGCCCGCCGCCGCTGTTGGCCGAGATCATCAATTCTTCGAGCCACAGCTTGTTCAGTGAGGCCTCGCGGCTGCCGTCGAATTGGAACTCGAACCCGATCGAGGCGCTGAACCAAACCGTGCTTCTCCCGCTGCCTTGGTCGATGCCTTTGTCCCAGGAGAACGCGAATCCTTCGCCGCGACGAAGTTTGGTAAGGATAACGACCTTCAGATGTGACAGTGTGCGGTCGTCGATCTCGACTCGTGTTCCGGTCGGCCCATAAATCAAGTACCCCATGGAGCAGCCCTTCGTCTCAGTCAGACCAGAGGCGACTATCCGCGCTGCCCTGTGTTTCAGGATAGCGCGCGGCTCGACGCCCATCTGCTTCCGCGATCCTGGAGCGTTCTTCATTTCCGCGGCGTGTTCGAAGCCGGACATCCCGGCAGCTCCCGGTGACGGGAGAACCCCCGGCAGCGCCTGAAGGCTTACCGAGGGTTCGGACTACGAAGGTGATTCGTAGATGTCTATCGTTACGCTGGGCATCACTTTTCCGCAAGTGTCCTGTCGCAAAATTGCGAGGCCTCTGGGCGGGTTTAGTTCTGGATGTTCAGCGGCTAGCGTGGTTGTATGCGCTGGCGGGTTGGCGTTGTCGGGGTGCGTGGGCGGTTGGATCGGCTGTTTCCGCGATTTTTCCCTGTCGCTGTTGCGGTCCTCGTGATCGCAGCGGTTCCCTTTGCTGGGGTCTTCATTGGAATGGCTCCCGCGGATGCCGCCGTGCCGACCCCGGGCGCGACCTCATCGGTGGTCACCGTGCAGACAGGGGCGGACCGGCAACCGGCCGCCATCGCGACACCCTTGCCGGGTGTCTCGTTGCAACTGTTGGACTACACGAGCGGGGTGCCGATCGCCCAGTCGTGGTCGTCGTGTGTGTCGGATGCGCAGGGTGATTGCTCGTTCACCGTGCCGGACACTGCCCCGGGCGGGGCGAACTACAACCGGCGCTTCTTAGTGGCCCAGGTGGCGGCACCAGCGGGGTATTTCCAGAACAGTTCCCTCACTCTTGGCGCCCTGACCGGCCCGTTCACGCCAACCACCTACCGGTTCGCGACGCCCGCGATGCGCCCAGGCCAGACCTACGCCTCGGGCAGTGCGTTCATGAGCGCCAACGGCGGGACCGGTGCCGCCCAGTACCAGGCATCCACCGGGGTGTGGCAGGACTCGCGGACCGATCCGAGGCTGCAGGGGGTGTGCGGGTTGAGTGTGGCGCTGGTCCTTGATTTCTCGGCGTCGGTCACGGCCCCGCAGTTCGTCCAGTTGAAGCAGGCGGCGCAGAGTCTCGTGTCGGCATTGCAGGGCACCCCGTCGTCGGTTGCGGTTTACACGTTCGGTACCGGCGCGTCGGAGAACATCTCGCTGACCCCGGTCGCATCCGCCGCCCAGGCCGCGGACGTCAGCAGCAGGATCGCCGCGTTAAGCCAACCGGCATCCCAGTTCACCAACTGGGATGCCGCCTTCCAACGCGTCGCCTCCTCGGGGCAGCATTTCGATGAGGCGATCATGATCACCGACGGCAACCCGACCCTGTCTGGTTCCGAAACCGGCAACGGGTCGACCCGGTTCTCCGCGGTGGAGAACGGGATCTTCTCCGCCAACGCCCTGAAAGCGGAAGGCACACGGATCGTCGGGATCGGGGTGGGTGCGGGAATCAATGGGTCTTCCGACAACCTCGCCGCGATCTCCGGTCCCACCGCCGGGCAGGATTACTTCCAAGCCGCCGACTACACAAGTGCCGGGACGGAACTGAAAACACTGGCGCAAGGAGACTGCATCCCGACCGTCACGGTAGTCAAACAGGTCATCCCGAACGGGGGGACGCTCACTGACGCTCACCCGGCGTCCGGGTGGGCATTCGCGGTTGCTGCGACGGGTGCGACCGTCACGGGGTCACCCGGAACCACGGCTGAGGGCACCGGTGCGGTGAACTTCCCGCTCGGTTTCCCGACCCCGGCGGATACCGCGACGGTGCAGATCACCGAGCAACCCACCCCTGCCCAATCCGGGTTCACCTACCTGGCGGCAGACACCGTCTGCACCGATATCGCCACCGGCGCCACCGTCACAACTAGCCCGGCCGGGTCGGGTTCATTCAGCCTGTCGATGGCCGGAGACCAGGGCGTTAGCTGCACCATCTACAACCAGGAACCGCCCGCAACCACCCCGTCAACCCTGGAAGTCGACAAAATCTGGGATGTCGACGGCACCAACTACCCCGACGGCACCCAACCCGACGGCCTCACCGCAGGCTTGACGCTGGATGGCGCGGGCGCTGAGTTCGACACGGTCTACGGCGGATACGAGAACGAGCCGTCGGTCGCCATCGGCGAGACCACACAGCTGAGCCTGCCGCTGTGCACGCTGACCGGCAGCAGCCTCCAATTCAACGGCGGCCCACACCCGCTCGGGCCTGTCACCCTCGCCGAAGGAGACAACACTGCGACGTTGACCAACACGGTCGACTGCACCTCCCAACTCACCCTGATCAAAGAGGTCGAAGGTGGAAACACCGACCCCGCATCCTGGACCCTCACCGGGGTCGGACCCCCCGGAGCTTTGCCCGGCCCGAACGGCGCATCCGGAACAGCCCAAGCCACCGCGACCGTGACCCCCGGCGCACAATACGCTCTCGTCGAATCCGGCGGCGACCCGCGTTACACGCAGGTCGACAACCGAGACCCAGCCGACACGGTGGCCGGATCCACCGGCAGCTGGGACTGCGCGCCCCGCGTCACAGGTGGGCAGCTCGATACCGATGATGACGCCATCAACGGCGGCGTCCAGGTTCCCCTCGGCCAATGGGTCCAATGCACTGCCATCAACCAGACCGCTACCCTCACCCTGACCAAAACGCTCGACAATGCTGGCGGTGGCACCAAAACACCCGCCGACTGGACGCTGACCGCCACACCGGACACAGCAATCGCCGGGCTCCCGGCCGAACAGGTCACGGGCTCCCCAACCGGAACCGCCGTCGACATCCGGCCCGGCGACACCTACCAACTCTCCGAGACCGGACCCGCCGACTACCAGCAATCCTCACTGCAGTGCGACACCGGACCAGGCGGCCAATACGTCACCACCAGCACAGTCGACGCCACTCCGCTAGCTGATCTGACCTGCCAGTTCGTCAACGTGTACGACCCTGGCGGCCCACCCGCGTCCGAGTCACCGAATGAACTCGCCCCCACCGGCACGCCCGCCACCCTTCCTCTCACCGTTGGTGTGGTGTTGCTGCTCGGCGGACTGGGATTCCTGGCAACAAATCAGTCGTCGGTCTCCCGCCAAAGTACGCGTCCGCGGACATTGAGCAGAATCACGCAATCGAGAGTTTGAGCGCAAGGGTTTGAACATCGGCGCGATCGGATCGTGTAGGGATCAAAATCCGACCGCGACAACGAGGGTCCACCCCAGCGATTCACGATTGGCACATGCTGGTGCCCGCGGGCCCTACTTGTCGAATAGGCGATCGAATTCGATCGTCTCGGCTTTGAGCGCCTCCGAAGCGAGTGCTTCTGGATCCGGCGTGCCAGTAGCGATGGTCCGTAACACGTTGACGTACATTTCGTCGATCCACGAATGGGCCAACGCGTTGTTACGTCCACCGCGCACAAGGTCACTCACGCGACGCAAGTCGTTGCTGATGCTGGCGATTGTGGCTGCGCACACGAGGGCTCCGGGAATGGGTCGGGTATCAACTGCAACTCTCCCTCCCCGATCGTTGCGGCAGAAAATCTAGGGTTCACCCCGACAGTAACTGCCACAGCACAATGGGCAACAGCCCACTTTCGCGGGGTGAAGGACGTGCACCCAGGCGCCCCTTAGTAGTCACCAGATGCGCACCGTCTGGTCGTTGCACGCTGGCACCTTCGCCAGCGCGCCGTCTCGTGGATCGGCGCCGCAGACATTGTCGTGATTCTCTCGGTCTCGAGCCTCCGAAACTGTTCCTTGCTCAGCGGGTTGAGACCACGCCGTGAAGCGATCCCGACAACGGTGAATGCCCGGCAGCGCCTGAAGGCTCACCGAGTGCCCGGACTGCGAAATAGGGTTCGCAGGACTGCTCTATTGCTCGACATCCCGCACGACGCAGGCAAGCACCAGGATCGCGCGGCGGCATTTGACCACCGCGAGGCAACCGCGAATACAAGGGGCTTCCCGACCGGGTGGGCAGTAGCAACGGCCGAGTGCGCGTACCTTCCCGAACGAGGCGGAGTGCGGGAAAGAGCCGTCCGCGAACCTGTCGGTGAAGTGGTTCCTGATTTGCGTCCGGGCTGGCCAAGTTGCGCGCCGTCGAACTTTATCGCCGGTCGACGGGAGAGCACCACGATTCCGCTTCAGTGAACGCGCTCGCCAGCGAGGCCTCTTGTGTGGGACTTCTGTGCCCCGAAATGGGTGTACAGATCGTTTTACCCCCGCGTCCAATAGGCGTAATGTTCGGAACAGAACCACGTCGAGTTTGAGCGACTAGGGTAAAGCGCTCCAAAACTCGATTAGACCCCCGCCAGGCTTTCGGGTAGCCGACGCGGGGGTCGTTCACGTCCAGAACCTGTCGCGGTGACCAACTCGAAGACTTGCACAAAATGCACGAAACCGACACACGATATAGCAAGCGGGCAGCCTTAGAGGACCGGCAGTATCGAGACGACAGCAGTGGCCCAACCGTGTGCAGCGATGGCCGGCCGGCAGAATGCCCTTCCGACCATCGCCTCAGTCTCAACGCAAGACTGCGCTCGCGCTCTCGAGGTCTGGAAGAGCTGTTGACGGTTTCGCAATCAGACAGTCAACACTCGCGAGAGTAGCAGAAGCTCGATCCCAAGGCTCTTGAACTGCTCACGTCGTGAACTCGGGCCTATTCTGCAGCGAGCGCCATTACCGGTGTAATTCGTGCCGCCCGACGGATGGGCCCGATCGACGCCGCCGCAGCAAAGACCATCGCGATGAGGACGGTGACGAGAACGAAAAGCCAAGGGATCGAGAGGGGCACGAATCCGATACCGGAGAATCGTTTGCTAACGCTTCCGAGCAGGGATTGCGCTCCTGCCCAGCCGTAGAAAAGGCCGAGCAACAGTCCGACCAGAGTCGCAGTGATCGTCATCTGCGCACTCTCGATCAGGATCATGCTCCGAACCTGCTTGCTGCTGAAACCCAGCGCCCGCAGCAGCCCGAGCTCTCTGGATCGCTGGAGGACGCTCAGAGACAGATTGTTCACGACACCGACCGCGGCGATGATGATCGAGAACCCGATCAAGCCTGCGAACGTTGGCAGGATGACGTCGAGGACGGCCGTGGTGCCCGCGAATTGCTGTGGGGATCCGTGCTGCGCGGAGAGGATAAGTGACTCGAACGTCTGGGAGGCAACGGTCAGGGTGGTGACCAGCGCGATCCCAATGACGAGTCCGATCGTCGTGCGGGTGCTGCGCTCTGGGTAGCGCAATGCGTTTCGTGCGGCCAGATTCGCCGGTGCGCTCCTACCGAAGAAGACACCGACCAGCCGAAGGATGACGGGCATGAACATTCGCGCACCGATGGTCAGACCGGTGAAGGATCCAACCCCGCCAAGGAAGGCAATCGGCAAACCGAACACACCGGTCTGCCCCGCGGCGATGCCAAGCCCAATCAAGGCCATCCCACCAACGAAAAGCACGATCGCTGCAATGTTGCGGGCCGGGTTTGCGCGGGCGTCCGCACTGGGAGATTCTTCCGATGACCCCACGGCTTCCAGGGGTGTGACATCGAGAACGCGACGGGCACCAACCCATGACGCCGCCCAAGTCGTTACCACAACGACCACGATCGGCGCAGCGATGAACGGGTTGACCAATGGGTAGTTCAGGGACGGCACAAAGCGCGAGTCAACAAGAATCCACAGGCCCGCAAGGCTCACCGCAAGCCCCGCGGCCGCGCCGATGAGGGATCCGATCACCCCAACGACGAGACCCTCGCCCGCGACGGATGCTCGCAACGAGTTTGCCGATGCGCCAACCAAACGCATCAACGCAATTGATTTACGTCGGCCGGCGATGACCGTGGCAAAGGTGTTCGTGGTCACGATCGCGCCGACGTAGACGGCGATCAGGAGAAATACCACGGCGAGAATCCCGATAGCTGCCTGGGCAGTGCCGTGTTGCGCGACACTCTGGTGATCGATGTAGGCGGTGAGCATGTTCGTCGCTTGTAGAAGCAGAACTCCGAACCCGGAACTGAGGGCCGCGACCGTGATGCTCGCTCCGTGCTCCCGTGCGTTCGCGCGGAAGGCGGCCACGTGCCCGCTCACGAACGAGGCTCCATCAGCAGCATCCGTTGCGAGATCTGCTCGGCCGTAGACCTCGAAAGCTCGTCGATCACTTTCCCGTCACCAAGGAAGAGGATGCGGTCCGCATAACTGGCGGCGATCGGGTCATGAGTGACCATCGCCACGGTCTGCCCCGTTTCGGAGCTTGCCGCCGACAGGATCGAAAGAACCTCCCGCCCCGTCTTCGAGTCGAGGTTACCGGTCGGCTCGTCGGCGAAAATCAGGTCCGGCTGAGTCCCCAACGCCCGCGCGATCGCTACCCGCTGCTGTTGGCCGCCCGAGAGTTGGTGCGGGCGGTGCGACTGTCGATCGGCGAGACCGAGAGACTGGATCAACGCTGCAATCCGGCGCTCTTCGTCCGCGGTCGGCCGGCGACCGTCGAGCTCAAACGGGAGATAGATGTTTCCCTGCACATCCAAGGTCGGCACAAGGTTGAAAGACTGAAACACAAACCCGACCCGCCGCCTGCGAATGAGAGTCAACTCGGCGTCGCCCAAACCGCTAATGTCGGTGTCGCCCAGCCACACCCGTCCCGAAGACGGGGAGTCCAAACCAGCCATCACATGCATGAGCGTGGACTTACCGGACCCACTCGGACCCATGATCGCCGTGAACGATCCCCGCTCAATCCCGATCGACACATCGTCAAGCGCGGTCACCCGGTTCGAGCCATCGCCATACGACTTCGTCAGATTCGCTACTCGGGCAACATACGTTTCTTCAGCTTCACCACTCACCACGCCGTCCACGATAAGCAGCCGTCGCGAGCAGGCGCGTCGTCCCATCGGATGACATTTCCGAGACCACCGCGACGTTACGGAAACCAGAGCGTTCGGGGGGTCTCTTGAGGTTTCAGAAGCGGTAGGTGGTTTGGCCGGACGGGTCGCCCTTTGCGTGGCCGAAGCCCTTGTCCGGGGTGACCTCGAAGGTGACCACCGGATTGTCGGGCGTCGGTGTGGGCACCTCGCCGTCTGCGACGTCGAAACCCCAGCGCCCGTCCCAACGCGCACGATATAGCTCGCCAATCCGTCGGAGCAGTGTCTCGTCGGTTACCGTCGCTGCGGTGCCCTCCACCGCCACGTCCAGCCCGCCCTGCCAGCCGGTGTCACCCGCCAGAACCAGCACTCGGGGGTTGGCCTGGAGGTTTGCGTATTTCACCTCGCCGATCCCGGTGCGAAAGTAGATCCGACCGTCCCAGCTCATAGGGACCATCGGCGTCGCATGGGGGCGACCGTCTGGCCGCACGGTGACGATCCAGGCGACCTCGGCGGCGGCGAGCCTGTGTTCGGCCTCGGCCCACGGCGTCGGCTTGGCCTCTTGGTTGCTGTAGCGGCGGTCGATTCGTTCGGACGTTGCCTGCATCATGCCTCCTCAACGGGTTGCAGAATGAAAATGGTATGCGCCGGGCGATCCCTGTCAGGACGTTCCGCCGGCCTTCCGCCTTTCGGCGAACTGCTGGACTTGCCAGTCACGCACGCCACTCATCTCTGCTCCGAACGCGGCAGATAGGGCGAGTCGGGGATCGCTCGAACCCTGGCCCTCCCGCAGCGCGAGCACGAAGGCCCGGTCCTGGCCGATCCGTGCATGCAGGTCACCCGTGTCGCCGATGGATCCATGGCCGGGGATGAGAACCTTGACATCGTCCGCCACTGCCTCGAGCAGTTCTAGACCCGCGAGGTAGTCCTCGATTGGCTCAGGGGCGAACATGTTCGGCATGGGAATGAGAATGTCCGAAAGCATGTCGCCGGCAATGAGCAGGCCGCGTTCTTCGATCAGGAGCGCGGCATGTCCCGGGGCATGCGCCTGATGCTCGATGATCCGCACTACTGGGCCGTCCCATGGAATCTGTGTCGCTTCGGCGGGCAGGCCGGTGATGCGGCCGAATAGATCGTCCAATGGCACCTGCTCGAGAATGTCCGGCGGGATCATCCCCGCGATGCCGGCCTTCCATTCCGTGTCCGACAATCGGGCCTGCACTGCGGCCGCGCAGAGCGCCGTGCCGTAGCGAGGCGGCCTGCCAAGTGCGGCGTGCCAGAGCAGATGATCCCAGTGCGGATGCGTCGAGAAGCCCACCACGACGGACTGTCCCGACTCGGACAGATCCATCGCGAGACCAGCGAGTTCGTCCCTGCAGATCCCGGGGTCAACCAGCAGCACGCCCGCCTCGCCGTGAACGACAACAGCGTTGCTCTGCATGAACTCGCTCTGGTGGACCAGCACACCGTCCGCTTCCTGCTTCAGCATTAGTTGACCCCTTCGTTGAGGATTGCGTACCGGTGCATCGTGACGCCCGACTCGAACGATCGCTGCTCGAGCAGGTCGAGGTCGATCGGCCTGTCGTAGTCGTCGAACAATGGTCTGCCGAAGCCGAGAAACGCAGGGTGGGTGGCGAGCGCCAGTTCGTCGAGCAGGCCAGCCCGGAGCAGCTGCGTGGCGAGCGCCGCGCCGCCAACACCGATCGGCCCGTCCGTCTCCGCCCGGAGGGCGGCGAGCTGTTCGATCGCGTCGTCCCCGCCGATGATCCGGGTGTTGTGGTCCGCGCTCTGGCGAGTGCGGGAGACGAGGACCTTGGGTTTGGCCGTCCAGATATCGCCGTACTCGCGCATGACCTCAGGCAGTGACGCATCCGTGCGTGCCCGCGGCCAGTACTCCTCCATGGTCTCGTAGAAGACCCGTCCGTGAACCATCAGGGTGAGCGAACGCGCGTACGTGTTGAATTCACGATGCAGTTCCTCGTCGATACGGAGCCACTCGCCCGCGCCATTGTCCCCAGGAACCTGTTCGATCCGGAGGTCGAGGGACACGTTCATCGAGTACACGAAGCGACCCATCGGCTCCTCTTCCCAATAGTGATTGCGTTCTGCAACTACTATATTGAGAACGAACTAGCTGTCAAGGAGGCAACGTGGAGCCACGGTCCGGGAGCCCGATCAACGCCGCCGTCGAAGTTCTCGGGGACCGCTGGTCGTTCCTCGTGCTGCGCGACATCATCTTCGATGACCGCCGCTACTTCCGGGCACTACTGACCGGGTCGATCGAGGGCATCGCATCCAACATTCTCGCCGACCGCCTCGTGAAGCTCGTCGAGGCAGGCCTCCTCACCCGGGGCACCGCCGCCCGCGGACAGCGTGCCCGCTACAGCCTGACCGAAGCGGGCATCCAGACCCTCCCGATCATCTGCGCCCTCGGCAACTGGGGCCTCGACTGGTGCCCCGGAAGCACAGAGCTGCGTGCCAGGCAGCAACACATGCGCGAGAAAGGTCCCGCTTTTCTCGAGAAACACATGGACGAACTCCGTGCCCGCCACCTCGACGACACACCACCATCGCAGGAAGGTCGTACGAGTCCTCCGCCAGGATGACGCTTCGGAACAACCGCCGGAGGCGGATTTGGATGCACTCCATCATCCGATCAGCCGAGAAGCGCTTCGCCCGCTGGCAGATCGAACCAATCCGGTTCGCCATTTCAGACCGGGGGGCGTAAGAGCGCGCACCTGGGTGGCGCAAGCACAGCACCATTGTTGCGGAGTTCGCGGTTAGGACGATGGGAATTCGTACCTTGGGTGAACGGCATCGATCGCGTTCGCTAGATGGCGGTCTGTCGTTCCGGCACGAACTCGGCGCTGCGATGTCGCGTTCGTCTCATGCCGTTGGGGGCGGGGGTATCAGCCGCGGCGACGCATCCGAGAGCGGAGCCGCTCAGTGACGAGGGCGGTGAGTCCCAGCGCCACGATGACGAGGGCGGCGAGACCAGCGGGCATCGCGTTAGTGCCGGTAACCGGGAGAGCTGGGTCGTCGGAGCCGGGGCCCGGGGCGACGGCTGGTGACCCTGTCGATACCAGGATGCTCACGGTGGCGATGTCGCAGATCTGCGGGATCGTGACGAGGCAGATCTGGTACTGCAGCGAGTAGCTTCCCGGATTGCCGCCCGGCGAGACCGTGATCGTGCCGTCGGTGCCGATCGTCGCGCCGACGAGCCCGCCGTTGTTGACCAGCCCGGTGGTGACATCCGACGGGCTGACCGCGATGCCGTTGTGCAGATCGTTGACGAGGACGCTCCCGGTCGTGCCGCCGGATGCCGCATCGATTGGCCTGCCGGTCAGGTCGTCGTCCGTGGCGGCCAGGAACGGTGACGGCGCGCTGGCGCAGGAGGCGCCATCACCGGCGCTGAACGGCATCGTGACACCTGGGTTCACGAGCGATGGGCTGGCGGTGTCAAGGCCGACGGCTTCCCGGATGGTCGTGCCGGCTCCGGCATAGAGGTGGCCGTTGGAGCTCCACAGGGCCGAGACCGGACCGAGGCCGCTGAGAGGGACGGCCTGAACCGTCCCGGTTGTCACATCGATACGGGCGAGCGCGTTTGGGTTGCCTCCCCAGGCGTACATCTGGTCGCCGACGAAGGCGATGTCACCGCCGACGCCTCCGGCGGACAGCGGGATTGTCGTCACCGCCATGGTGGTGAGATCGATGCGGATCAAGCTGCTGCCGTTGACGGTCCACACGGTTCCGTCTGGGCTGATTCCGAGACTCGATCCGGGCCCCGGTATGACACCGAGGTCGGTCGTCGCGCCGTCCCCGTCGATCCGGAACAGATGAGTGCCGGGTTGCGCGGTCGCATAGAGTTCGTCGTCGACGGGATTGAATGCGATGCTCTGCACGGCGATCGACGGCGATGTCGTGATCGTGTTCACTACCCCCGAGGGGGTGCGTTCCGCGATGGTACCCGCGGCTCCGGGCAGGAAGAAGTCGCTCGTGCAGGTCAGCGGCGCGGCCTGAGCTGCGGGAGCATCGAAGAGGACTGCACCGCCGATCGTTGCCGTAAGCAGCATCGTTGACGCGAGAACCGCACCGATCTGCTGGCGCCTGGAAGTGGTGTCCGTCGTCATTCTTGATCACGCATCTCGCCGAGGAGTTCGAGTTCCAGGGCGCGCTGGATTGCTGCGTCACGCGAGTCGACTCCGAGTTTGCGGTAGATGTTGGTGGTGTGGGTCTTGATGGTTTCGGCGGACACGTGGAGGGCCTCCCCCTGCTCGCGTCGTGTCTCGTAGCGTCCGAGCGCGCGTAGTACTTCGCGTTCGCGTGGGGTGAGGGTGGGTGTGAGGCTGCGGGAGTGACCGATGACGCTTGGTGCGCGTTGCAGTGCGGCGGATGTGGAAGTGTCGCCGACGTGTTGGGCTAGCGCGCGTATGTTGTCGGCGTCGTCAGAGGGTAGGTAGAGCAGGTGCATGCCTATCCGGTGCCCGTCGGTTATCGCGGTTGCCCGGTCGAGCAGGGTGCGGGCGAGGGGTTCGTCCGAGACGCGGATGGCGGCGGCGGCTCCGAGCATGAGCATGCCTGCGGTCGAGCGGGTGGTGTGGCCTGTTTCTGTCTCGAGGAGCAATAGGCGCCGTAGTGCTCCCGCGGGGTCGTCTGCCATCAACCGTTCGAGCATGATCGCGGGTGCCAGCTGGCCTGGGGCTCCTACGCGCGCTGCGAGGAGTTCGGTCGCGCGTGCTCGGCGGCCGCTTGCGAGCCACAAGATCGTCAGGGCGTTGTGCAGGGCGGCTGTCCCGAGGTTCCTGCCGACGCCTGGCGGTGACGGGGTGGAGCGGAGGGCAGCATCGACGCGGTGTGCCTCGGCCGCCGTGCCGCCGAGCCCTAGGTGGGCGTGCATGAAGGTCCAGGTGAAGAATGGCCAGAACTCTGCGGTGTGCAGGAACGACTCGCAACCGTCGAACTGGCGCAGGGCACCATCGAAGTCGAAGTCGTCGAGGAGGAGGGCGGCCTTGCCGATTCGTCCCATGGCGCTCAGATAGGTGTGCTCGTGATCTCGCGGCCATGCATCAGGATCGATCTGTTCGAGCGTTGCTTCGGCTTCGACCCGGCGGCCAGTGATCGCATGGATTCCGACTCCATAGACCAGCGTGTAGTTGCGGGACCACGGCCGCGTTGCCGTGCTCACAGCGAGATCAACGACTCGTCGGGACTGGGGTATCTGTGCATTCTGGAACAACGAGTACGCGAGGTGGCGGAGGACGAGGGGCTGCAGTTCTGCCGGAAGCGGCCGAGCGCCCAGATCGCTTGTCTCGAAAAGTTCGATTGCGCGATCCGCGACGCGCGCCGACTCCACGAAGGAGCCGAGGAATCTCAGGCTCGCGGCTTTGATTGTGTAGTGAACCAGGATTTCGGCCTGTGTCAGGCCGCGAAGGTTCGCGGTTGCTCGCGCCGCCGTGACTTGCAGTAGCTCGATTGCGCTGGCACGGGTTGCGGGGTTGCTCATCTGGGCTATTGCGCGCCCGAACGCGAGAACGGGCAGGCTCTTCATCGCGGCCAGCGGGATTCGGCTGAGATGCCGCTCGAGTCGATCGGTGATGTAGCTCTCGGGCTCATCCACCAACAGGCTGCGGTAAATGCGGGTCGCGAGCTCGTAGTCTCCGGCGTCGATGGCGAGGACCAGGGCCTCCTCGTG
This sequence comes from Galbitalea sp., assembly GCA_036271795.1. GTDB lineage: Bacteria > Actinomycetota > Actinomycetes > Actinomycetales > Microbacteriaceae > Galbitalea. Next base: position 119,719 of record DATAZY010000011.1, on the reverse strand, counting down.
CTTCCCGTTGGCGTGCATCCATTCGGCCGAGCGGGCCGCGTGTACCGAGTAGGTTCCGGGATCGGTGGTACGCAATTCGGCAAGAAACGTATCGCGCACCGAGTCCGCGTACTGGAACACCGGATGCGCGCGGGAATACGGAATCCAACGGCCGAAGCCGTTCCATTCCAGCTCGCCCAGAAGTTCCTTCACGTCCGCGCGCCCTGACAGATCGGCCGCCAGGTCAGGATCGAAGAAAGGAGGGACGCTCGTGTAAAGGACAAACTCTCGGACATCGTTCGAACTCGCCAGCTGGATGGCCAAATCGTCCACGACGAGTGATCGCCATGACGAGCTCGAATGTATCGGTGATTCGGGCTGTCGAGAGAGTGCGACGGTGGTGGCCCGGATCGCTAAGGGATAGCCGCGGGTATCACGGTGGATCAGATCCGCCACCCGCGGATCGGCACCGGGAAGGTGTTCGCCAAGGAAGGTCGCGGTCTCTTCCCTGGTGAACGCGAGTTCGCGTTCCGTGATGAGACGGACCTTCCCCCGTAGCTGTTGTGACTCTTCAGCGAGGCCGGTCGCCGTGCGAGTGGTGAGGATCACACGAAGTTCTGGAGCGCGTTCCGTTAGCCGGAGGAGGTCATCATCGACGATCCTGACGGTCTCCCGCAGGCTCTCATAGGCATCCAGAATCAGCACCACCCGCCCCCGTGAGTTGGTAGTCGCGGCAATGATCGGCACCGGATCGTCATGGGCCTCGATGTCTTCGAGCAGGATGCTCGCGTCACTCTCACTGAGATGCCCCTGACGGAGCGCACTCGACACAACCGATGACCAGAAGGCGTGACGGGTCGTGATATCCCCGCTGAGCGTCACCCAGATTCGAGGGGCTGTGTCGCCCACAGACTCGACCCAGCTGCGCACAAGCGTCGTCTTGCCGAAGCCGCTCGGCGCAACAACCACAGTGACCGGACGGTCCATGAGGTCGAGGACCTCAAAGAGCCGTTTCCGGTTCAACACTCCAGCTGCCAAGGTCACCACGTCCGTCCCGGCCGGGAGGTATCCGGCTCACAGCGACATGATCCGAAAAACCAGTCCACCGGAACACCCCCGGTTAGAGGATACCGATCGGCCGCACCCAAGCCGGGGGAGAGGCCGGGGGATCTTTCGGGTGACGCGGTGCCGTGCGCATAAAGTCAAAAACAAGTCTCGCCCAGGTTCGTGACTCGGACGCTGGGGGCTGGGTGGGCGCGACGGTCATTATTCAGAAATTCTTTGGAGTTGACTCGTGCGCCACAATGTTCGCCACCGTGCTGTTTCCCCCAAGCTGCGAGTCGGCGTCGGCCGTTCCATCGCCGCACTGCTTCTCGCAGGCTTGACCATCTTGGCCGGTGCAGTTCTGCCAGCCGGCCCGGCATTCGCAGCGGGAAACGCGGTGGTGAGCGTAACCATGAAACCCGTGGACTCGGTCAGCGGCGCGGCACAGACGACGGCGCAGATCGGCACCCACCAGAATTCTGTGGCCTACAACTTCCAATATTCGTGTGCAACGGCTGACTGCACGAACACGACGATCACGATCCCGGCGCCGGCGGCGCCGCCCGACCCGTACAACGTCATCCCGACCTCGGCTAACCCGACCCGGATCCTGCGGTTTTCGACGTGGACGCCGCCGTTCGCCGGGGCCACGATCACCTCGGACGACACCGCCGGGACCACCGTCAACCTCGGGACGCTCGCGGCCGGGACCAGCGGAACGTTCACGGTCGTCTTCGCAGTGCCGAGCCGTCTGCTGGTCGGCAATGTCGGCGCTTACGTGTCGCCGGCTCAGTTCTACCCGGACGGGTTCGTCATCGACATGGGCGCCACGATGACCTCGGACACGGCCACGGCGCCGGTGACGGTCGCCGCCGCGCCGGTGACCTGGCATGTGAGCACCCCGTCGCCGTCGGTGTCGCTGAGTAGCCCGGGCAACGTCAAGCCGGACACGACGGTGTCCTACCGGGTGGCGATGGGCACCGGGTCGTTGACCAACCCGGCGAGCGGCAACATCTGGGGTGACGCCACGAATGTGGCCGCGACCAACTACACGGTGACCTACCAGCTGCCGGCGCAGGTGTCGCACAACCCGGCCGACGTCAAGGTGACGCTGAGCGGCGGCGCGGCCGACCCGACGAACCCGACCTATGACCCGGCGACGAACACGATCACCTGGACGTTGGGTTCGCCCACGGCGCCGGACTACAACGCGGCCGGTGGCTGGGGCACCGCCGCCGGCGGTAACTGGAACGCCCGTGGCCCGGACTACACACCCCGCACGGTCACCGTCACCTATCCGGGTACCTCGTTCCCGGACGCGGACCCGAGCGGCTGTAACTTCAGCGACCCGGTCACGTCGACGTTGTCGGTCACGGCGAACTATGTCGGCGGCGGGGCGGCCAAGACGGCGACGACCTCGGTGACCCACAATGTGCAGTGCTACACCGCGTTTGAGCAGGCCGAGGCCGACAAGATCGCCGATTCCGACACCAGCGGCTCGTCCGTGCAGCACGCGACCGACTGGGCGCCGCCGGACACGACAGGGATGATTTGCCCGGCCAGCGGCCGCGATGACTGGGGCCGCACCTGCACTCCCGGCGGAGCGGTGGCTGCCTTCGCCCCGCGCTTGCGCAGCTGGTACGTGCAGGCCTTCAATGAGGCGAACGTGGCGGCGGTCGCGGTGGTCACCGACAACGCTCTCGGCCAGACCGGCGCCCATGTCACGACGGTGACCTACAGCGGCGCGGTCGCGATGGCGAGCGTGGCCTACACGCTCAACACCGGGGTCACCGGCACGTTCGCCGGCACGTCGTTCACCGCGCCGGCCGGAACCTGGGTCACCGCGGCGACGGTAACCAGCGCGACGATCCCGCCCGCGGTCAATGCATCGTCGAATCCGTCCAAGGCCAGCGTTGTGTTCAAGGCCCAGTTCACCTTCAGCATCGCGGCGGGCACCCCGGCCGGGACGGTCGACACCAATACCGCCTCGGTCGTGATGCACTACCCCGGCGATCCGAGCGACCCCAACGACCCGGCGCAGCCTGACATCGACCTCGGGCCGGAGACGGCCACCGTCACCGTCGCTGCTGAGCCGTTCAAGCCCTTCTTTCAGGCCGGTCAGTCCACCCCGGTGGTCGCCGGTGGTGGCACCCCCGTGCCCGGAACGAACGTCACCTTCGCCATGAACGGGCGGGCCGCCAACGCCCTCAACGGGAGCACGGGCAGCGTCGTCGGTGGCATGCCGGACGGGGAGGAGATCACCCCGGAGTACGTGTTCATCGCCCCGCCGGGCTGGAGCATCCCGCAGGGCACGCCGCCGACCTTCAGCGCCGGCACGCCTCCCGCCGGGGTGGCTTTCAGCTATGGCACCGCGACCATCGGCGGCCTCAGCCAGCAGTATGTGGTCGCGTCCTGGCCGAACAGCGTGACCTTCGGTGACACCGCAGCCAACGTGCCGACCATGAACGTCGTCGCGCAGCCGACCGCCGCGGCCGGTGGCACCAGCGGCACGGCCCTGGCGTGGTTCGGCGACTCCCGCAACCAGTTCACCAACACGACAGCTAACTACGCCGGGGCGACGGTGAACGCGCCGGGCATCCCGAACGTGAACGACCCCAACGGGCCGACCAGCGAGTGGTTCGCCACCGCCACGAGCGCCGCGGTCGCGGTGTCCGGGGTGGCGGGGTTGTCGGTGGTGAAGTCGATCTGCCAGCCCGACCCGGACCAGCCCGATGGCTGTAACTGGGTGTCAACCCCTGGCTCGGTTGTCCCGGTGCCCGCGACATCCACAAGCATCGAGTACCGGGTCACGCTCACCAACACCGGCACGGCAGCCGTCACCAACGCCGCCGCCTACGACGTACTCCCCTACGTCGGTGACACTGGCACCAGCCAGGCCACCGCGTCGACCCCCCGCGGCAGCACCTTCGATGAGAACCTCAGCGCCGTCTCGGATGTGTCAACCGGCGTGACGCTGGCCTACTCCACCTCTACCAACCCCTGCCGGCCCGAGGTCTACCCGGGTGCGCCGGGCTGCGCCGACAACTGGAACACCACCGTTGCCGGCGCCTCGGCCATTCGCGCCACCCTCGCGTCGCTGGCTCCGGGCGCGTCGGCATCGTTCACTTACACCGCTGCGGTGGCGGCTGGCACCCTGGCCAACGCCGTGGGTTGCAACTCGGTCGCCGCCGCCAGCGACCAGACCATCGCCGCCGAGCCGCAAGCCGTCTGCGCCTCCACGGAGGCCGCCGATCTGGCGATCAGTGCGCCCGACCACCTTCCACTGCAGGCAGGCCGTCCCGGCAGTGTCGACTTCACCGTTGTCAACAATGGCGGTTCCGTGGAATCTCCGGCAATCGTGACGGTCGATCTTCCTGCCGGGCTGAGTGTCACCGACCTGGCCCCGACCGGGTATGCCTGCTCTGACACCGGTGGCGACAGCGCGCCGATTGCCGGCCCGGTTACCCTGACCTGTGTCGCGCAGAACACGGATGGTTCGACCCGCACTCTGACCATCGACAGCCCTGAGACGCTCAGCCTGCCGGTCGCCGTCGACAACGCGGTGTTCAGCACATCCTGCGTCGACGAGACCGTGTCGGGTCCCCTGCCCGATGTGGACCCGGATAACAACACCGCCGAGGCTTGCTACTCGATCGCCGACGCCACGGCGGGACTGGCGTTGACGAAGAGCGACGGAGTGAGCGCGGTCACAGTCGGCGATCAGACGACGTACACGCTGACGGCGAGCAACACGTTGGTCGGCGAGCAGGTCACGAACGCGGTACTTGTCGACACTCTGCCGGCCGGCCTCCAGTTCGTTTCGGCCAGTGGCGGCGGCACCCCGTCCGGATCGACGATCACCTGGGACCTGGCAACCCTGCAACCCGCCGGCGTGCCCAACGGTGATGGCGACGGTGTCTCTGGTGGCCCGGGGTCGAGCGTTTCCGTAACGCTCACGGTGAAGGTTGCCGACGGGACGATCGGTCCGGTCGACAATACGGCGACCGTATCGGCACCGGACCCCGCAATCTTGCCCGCAATTCTTGAAGCCACCGCCGATGACTCAGATGCGATCACGAACGTGTTCCTGGACGGCAACGCCGCCATCAGCACACCGCAGAACACCCCAATCGTCACACCGCTTGACGATATCGTGTCCGCGCAGGGTGCGCCCGTTGACGTGACAACGGTGACCCAGCCCACGGCACCCGCCCACGGGACGATCACGATCGATCCGGCGACCGGCGATGTCACCTACACGCCCGACCACGGCTACACCGGACCAGACAGCTACTCGGTGAGGGTCTGCGATACCTCGGCGCCGGCCCAGTGTCACACCTCGCCGGTGCAGGTGACGGTCGGAGCCAACGTCGTCACCGCGGTCGATGATCACGTCTCGACGACGGCGGCGACTCCGACGAGCATCCTCGCGGGCGCGAACGATCTGACCCAGACCGGGCAAGCCCTCGCCAACCCGACGCTAACAACTCCGCCCACCCACGGCTCCGTTGTGGCTAACGGCGACGGCTCGTTCACCTACACCTCTGACCCCGGATGGTCGGGTTCGGACAGCTTCGGCTACAACATCTGCGACACGTCGCATCCGACACTGGTGTGCTCGGACGCAACGGTGTTCGTCGTCGTCGCGAACAGCTTCGTGAGTGGCCCCGCCGCCAACACCGGTATCACGACGGGGCAGAACACGGTGATCATCACGCCGCTCTCGCAAATCGCGACCGCAGCAGGGCTGCCGATCGACCCAGCATCCGTGACCCAGCTCACCGCGCCCACCCACGGGACGATCACGATCGACGGGGCCACCGGCGCGGTAACCTACGAGCCGGTCCCAGGGTATGTGGGTCCGGACTCCTACACAGTGCAGGTATGCGACACCGCCGCCCCGCCCACGTGCGAGCCGGAGACCATTGCGGTGACCGTGCTGCCCAACGTTGTCACCGCCCCCAACCTGACCGTGACGACAAAGGTGAACACCGCCACCGCGCCGATCGACGTGCTCAGCGGAAGCACCTCCCACTCCGGCCAACCGCTCGGCTCCCCGGTCGTCGCCACGACCCCAGGACATGGGACAGTCGTCGTCGACCCGAGAGGTGACTTCGTCTACACGCCGGATCCTGGATTCGCCGGCACCGACTCCTTTACCTACACGCTGTGCGACACCGGCGGAACCCAGCAAGCCTGCGACACCGCCACCATCACCGTGAATGTGCCAACGGCCGCCGACCCACCACACCACGTCGTGCTCGGCACCACAGGCGTTGACCCACGCGGCGGTTTGTTCACAGCAGCCCTGCTACTGCTGGCAGGCCTGATCGCAACAAGCATCGCGGCGGTAGTGCGACGGAAGCGGGCGTGATCATTTAGCACCGACTGACGGAGTGGAGCGTTTCGGTGGACGACTGAGCTAACAACCGCGGCACTTCGTCAGTCGGTGCTGTTCAACGCCGCGATCAGTCGCTCGGTTAGCCCCATTGCCTGTGCGGCTTGGAAGAGGCTCGAATAGTCGCGCGAGCGAACAATGAGGCCGTTCTGGGTCGTGATGACCATGATGTAGTCGAGCGCGAACTCCTGCTGCCCCTCGTGTGCGGTGACAACACCGTGAAGGCGGTACTCGAGAACCGCGGTGTTCGGGTCTGCCGTCTCGTGAATGCGGATGTCGCTGGTGCCCGTGTAACGAGGACCGCCGGCGCGCGTGAAGCCTGCCCGGAGTTCGTCGCGGGTTACTTCTCGCCGGGTCGGGAAGAGCGGGGAAGCGAACGGCATCTCGATCACGGCGTGCTCCGCGTAGAGATCGGCGAGGGTGCTGATATCGGTGACGGTTCGGTCGAGGAATCTTTCGGCGGTTTCAGTGGCCTCGGACATCGAGAACTCCTATAGTCGGAAACGGAACGTTGGTTCCATACCAGAATACGGAGGGATGGTTCCGTTTGTCCAGTTCTGCTCCCGCGACTCGGGTCGATGCGGTCAGGAATCGCGACCGACTACTTCAGGTCGCCGCGGAGTTCTTCGAGGCGAAGGGCGCCGCGTTCTCGGTCGACGAGGTCGCTGACCGCGCGGGCGTGGGGACCGGCACGTTCTACCGGAACTTCCCCAGCAAGGCGGCCCTGCTCGGTGCTCTCGTTACGCAGCAACTCGACGAACTCGCGATCAGCCACGCCGAGGACGGCGACGCCGGCGACGCCGTCCTGCGCTTCATCAGAGACGCGATCACCGGCTCCCACCGCAAACATGACCTTGTGGCGGCTCTCGAAGCCGCCGGCTTCGCGACTGCAGATGAGATCTCCGAAGCGTCGGCCCGATTCCGGCAACGCATCGGGACCCTGCTCGATCAGGCGCAGGCGGAGGGGACTATCCGCCTCGACCTAGGCCTGGCGGATCTGCTCGCACTCGTCTCCGCCGCCAGCGGATCAGCATCACGGGATGCGACCTCAGCGGAACGCATCGCCGCGGTCATCTGCGACGGTCTAACGTGCCAACCAACATGACTTCTTTGCCCTCTGACACACCGAGGAGCGCTTCGCTTCGCATCATCGAGCACCAACGCCCCACTCGTGAGGTCCGACCTCCCAGCAGAATCTGGCAATGGAAGACAGACCGTATTTCCACGCCCCTACTTCATGTGCTACCGACCACGTAGACCCTTGTACCTAGAGGCAGTCGTCCACAGTGCACTGCTCGGAGATCGTTGATTTCGGGCGGCAAAACGTCCCTCCACGCCTGTGCGCGTTCCGAGGCACTGGACAGTACGAATACCCCACCTCTGTTCACGTGCACTTTCCCGATCGCGACGCGCTCGTTGCGGCGACCATGGAACGCTGCCATGCGGAGATGCTCCACGCTACGGATGCGGCCGAGGACGCACAGCAGGACCCCGCGCTCGCCTTGCGCGCATGGATTCTGGCCCAGGCCGCCTCGGTGCAGGAGCATCCCGGCCTTTACAAGGTGTTGCATGAAAGCAAGGTCTGCGTAGCTTTCAAGGACGTCCTGTTCACGCGCACTTTCGCCGCGGTGCAACACTGCATAGATGCGGGGGTTTCTTGACCCGGGGACGCCGCCACCATTGCCCTCGATCCCCGGACCGCTGTCATTGGCGCGCTGTCCCTGCGGAAAAATAAGCATGACCTGCTCGGCCTACCCTTTCTCAACAAGCCGACCGATTCCTCGTGAAGCTCGTTGGACTCGCGTCGCCGGCAGAGGAGACGACGATCTCGCAAGCAAAGTCACCCCGCAAGCGGTGCGACAATTTCACCTCCTGCGGGCCCTGGAAACCCGGATCATTGCATTCGCGATCCGGTCGCTAAAACCCGATTGCTTCGCGAAGCAACAACACGGTGTTTCCACCCGGCGGTACGGCGTCGACCGTGAGCAGGCGATTGATTGCGCTCGGTCGCCCGTAAGCTGCCCTTGTCCGCACGGTGGGAGCTCATGATCCTGGAGGCGCTTCATCGCGACATCCAGGTCGGGCACGACTTTCTGAGCGCCGACGATCCAGATCGCTTTTCCCGCGCCACCCGAGTACGCGGAAATCTGGCTTCCACTGCCTGAGGCGACAACAATCGATCCGGTCTCTGTGACGGCCGCGACGCTTCCCACGACGAAATCGGGGGTTGCAATCAGCCGTCGGAACGCGTCTGCTTCGGCGACGCGGTCCATCTTTTGGACGCGGGGCTTTACCGCGTCATAGCGTCCGCTCGCGTTGATGTCATCATCGATGCCGGACAGTCGCAAGGTTTCGCTGGCGCTGGTGAGCACGCTTGCGCCGTCGGGAATGAGTTCTTGGATGCGGAGTCGCGCTGCTGCGGAGTCGCTGAGGATCTCGACGGTGAAGCGATGTTCGGTGAGGGCGGCCGCCGCGTGCTCGAGACTCGGCGACGGGGCCGGTTGGGCGAATGGGCTTTCTGCGGCCTGATGTGGGCATGGTTACTTACTCCTTGATAGATAGTTCTGGCCGGATAACACAGGGTCCATGGGTTTTGAGTTGACGGCTAACGAGCGGCCCATGGTCGAAGCTTTGTCGGGTTGTCGACGGACCAGATTTGCTTGGCGTGATCGTCGATGATGTCGAAAGCGAGCACTGCCACAGTCGCACCGTCAAGTTGGGTGACGAGACCGGGTTGTCCGTTCACGGTGCGTTGCAAAATGATGAGGCCCAGGTTCCGGAGCAGGAGGTTGACGCAGCCGAGCGCGACCTGTTCGGCTCCCCGAATTGGCCGGCGGATGGCGTTGACGATGCCGCCCCCGTCCGCAGTGAAGGTCGAGACCGGGTCGAGTAGGACGACCAAAGCGGGGATGTCCTGCGCTTCCCACGCTTGCTCGAAGCTACTTACGATGCGTGCTTGCTCGGCTGTCACTGACCGCGGCGAGCGGGAGTCGCGGACACGGCGCCTGGCTGTGGACGCCAGTTGGCGGCACGCCGCGGGGGTGCGTCCGACGACCTCGGCCACTTCGGCGAATGAGTAGCGGAAGATGTCGTGGAGCACGAACGCGACTCTCTCGGCTGGAGTCATTGTTTCGAGCACCACCAGGAAAGTCATGGTTGCCGACTCGTCAAGGGTGACGCGGTCGGCCGGGGTCAATTGCGGAGTTCTTCGACGGTCCCTTGGACCACTCAGCGAGGTCGGGGAGCGGTTCGGGAATCCAGTCGCCGACGTAGGACTCCCGCCGCATTCTGGCCGAGGCGAGAAGGTTCAGGCAGATGCGACTGGCAACTGTCGTTAGCCATCCGCCCGGAGATTCGATGGCGGATCGCTCCTGGATTGGCATGGCATACCAGCGGGCGTATGCCTCCTGCACGACCTCCTCAGCGTCGGTCACCGAGCCCAGCAGCCGATACCCGAGGCCAACGAGTTGACGTCGTTCAGCGATCACGTTCAGACCGTCGCCTGCCGATTCCGGCGGTGGGTCTGTCAGGATTTTTGTGTAAGGGGGTTCGGCGTGATGCTTCGGCCTTTGGGTCGGGGTGTAGAGATGATCACGCATGAGCAAGGAACTTCAGAAACATCTGCAGTTGTGGGCAAGCCACTACAAACCTTGTCCAATTAGCCATTGTCGTTGCCGTGCCCATTGACGAGCCCTCCCGCCGTCATGCCCGTTGAATGTGTAGCGATCTATGTCAGCTGCGCCACCGTAAGTGTTCCGAGCCGCGTAGACAGTCGAAGGAGGGCACGTCGTGTCCCACAGCGCGGTTGAAAATAGAGCAGGCGCTTTACCGCGACGACCAATGATTGCCGCGTCGAAATAGGAAAGCGTTCTAAAGGTCTGTTCTTCGAGTTCGTCATGGACCGACAGATAACGGGAGACTTCGCGATAAGGATCATCATCGCTTATCGCGACCCCTCGACGGATGTGACAGAGAAATGGAACGTCCGGAAGCGCGGCCGCGACGTCCGGCACGAGTCCGGCAGCCGCAAGTGAGATCCCACCCCCTTGGCTAACACCGGTGACGATTATCCGCTTGCTGTCAACCACCTCAATCGATCGAGCTGTATCGATTGCACGGACAGCGTCCGTGTAGACCCGTCGGTAGTAGTAGGTGCTGGGTGACGCAATGCCCTTGGTCATGAAACCGGGGGTGGCAGGTCCGGAGCCGTGGGGGTCGCCAGTTGATCCTCCGGTTCCCCAGCCGCTTCCCTGGCCGCGAGTATCCATGACGAAGTGAGCGTATCCGGCAGCGGGCCAGGCCAGGTGCTCATGAGGTAGGCCTCGCCCTCCGCCGTACCCGAGGAATTCAACCACCATTGGCAATGGTTCGTCCGCCCCGCGCGGCACCATCAACCACCCGTCGACGGGGTCCCCGCCAAAGCCTGCGAACGTCACATCCCAGACGTCGATAAGGGCTAGACCCGAGTCGTACGACCTCATGGTCGGCGGCTTCGCTGCCTCGCGGGCAGCACTAATGGTTTCAGACCAGAACTGGTCGAGGTCCGCAGGTTCGGGCAAGTCGGGCGCGTAGCGCTCCAGTTCCTCGGGGGATAGATCGAAAAATGCCACGCGTTTACCGCCTTGCCCTTAACGTGCGTATCTCAAACGGCCGAAATGTGAGTTCTATTGCTTCTCCTGCGTCGTCAAAACTCTCGAGGGGACGCTCGAGGAGGTCCGTGTGGGCGATGCCATCGGTCGCGAAGCCCCATGAAATGGAGGTGCGGATCCTTCCGCCGGTACTCTCGTACAGCCGAACAATTACGTCTCCGCTGCGATCCTCGGCGAGTTTGATCGTTTCCACGACCACTCCAGGATTCGACGACGTGACCAACGGTGGCACTTGACGTTCGCCACGAATTTGGCGTGGCTCCAGGTTGCGACGATAGCCCTCTTCTACGGCGTTCACGATGGAAGCCGCTGGCCTTACGGAGATGCGGAAGACGTGCTCTCCTTGATCGGTTTCGGGGTCGGGAAAGCGGGGCGAGCGAAGTAACGATAAGCGAACCATGGTCGTGGTTCCACCATCTTCGCGGACTGTCCTGCGCACATCGTGGCCATAGGTTGAGTCGTTTGCGATCACGACTCCGTAGCCGGGTTCCCCTACTCGTATCCAGCGCTGGGCGACCGTCTCGAATCGTGCCGCATCCCACGACGTGTTGACGTGTGTCGGTCGTTCGATGTAGCCGAATTGTATTTCCGATGCGAATCGATCAGCATGAACGTCAAAGGGGAAAGCCTGTTTCAGTAGCCGATCCCGCTCGCGCCAATCGACTCGTGTCTCGATGTCGACTGCCGCCGAACCGGGCGCGAGGGCCACCCGTTGTTTGACTGATGACGACCCGAACTCGCGGTAAATCACGAGTCCGGCGCTGCCGTCATTGGACGCAACGATTTCCAGCCGCGCCGGACTGTCTAGATTCTGCACTGTCCGTCGATAGAACTCGTCAAGATCCCACGCGTCCCACTTATTGGGGGTATCGCGATGGAGTTGGAGAAGGTTTCCCGCGGCACCGGGCGCTATTGCTTCGCGACCGCTTGCCAGGTCCCGCAGTGAGGCGAGGCATCCGCGTTCGTCAACGATGGCCGCTATGAGCCCGTTGTCGAGTAAGTAGCGCCCGCCCACTTCCTCGATTGTTGATGGTGCGCCTTGTCGGGTCGCAATTCCGACAGAAAAGGCGGCAACGGAGTCCCGCGCAAATGGTGCGGCATTCGCAATGAATTGTTGTCCGCCTTCTCCTACCAGTGCATCGAGAGCACCCGTGATTATCAGGTCGAGCATTTCGGCGACTCGCTCGTAGTTGCGCTCAGCTTCATGGTTAACCCATGCAATCGACGACCCGGGCAATACATCATGGAACTGCTGAAGCAATACGATTCGCCAGCACTCCTCTAGCTTGTCGTAGGGGTATGCCAAATTCGCATACAGTGAGGCCGCGGTCGACCAGAGCTCTGCTTCATGAAGCAGACGCTCACTCTGACGGTTGCCTCTCTTGATGCGGGCATGCGACGTATAGGTCCCACGATGCGTCTCGAGATACAACTCACCGGACCACACGGGGGGGTCCGGATACTCGAGTTGTGCCGCTTCGAAGAACTCGTCCGGCCGGGCAATTTCCACTCGCGGCGAACCCTCGAGTGAGCGCGTACGTCGCGCCGCGGCCAGGTGCTCACGCGTTGGGCCTCCACCCCCGTCGCCCCATCCGAATGGCGCGAGCGAGAGTGTTGCCATGCGCTTTTCACGAAAGTTGGACTCGGCGTGATGCAATTCTTCACCCGTGAGCTCCGCGATATACGTGTCGATCGGCGGGAAGTGCGTGAAGACTCTTGTGCCGTCGATACCCTCCCACTGGAACGTGTGGTGCGGCATCGGATTAATCTGGTTCCATGAAATCTTCTGCGTCAGGAACCACTTCGCGCCCGCTAGTCGTGCTATTTGAGGCAGAGCCGCGGAATACCCGAACGAGTCTGGCAACCAGACTTCTTTTGGCTCAATCCCGAACTCGTCGAGGAAGAACTTTTTCCCCTCGATGAACTGCCGGGCCATGGACTCACCGCCGGGTAAGTTCGTGTCGGACTCGACCCACATACCGCCTACCGGAACGAAACGCCCGTCGGCGACTCGCGCTTTGATGCGCTCGAATAGTGGCGGATAGAAGTCACGAATCCAACAAAACTGTTGGGCCGATGAACACGCGAATATGAACTCGGGGTACTCGTCCATCAACCGCAGGACGTTGGAGAAGGTGCGAGCGCACTTGCGGATGGTCTCGCGCGTTGGCCATAACCAGACCGAATCGATGTGTGCATGACCGACCGCGATGATTTTGTGCGACGTCGCGGGCGCCGGCTCGGCCAGCACGGCCGTGAGCGCCTGACGTCCTCTCGCCACGTCGGCTCCGACGTGAGCAGGATCGACTGCATCGAGCATATTGTCGAGGGCCTGGAGAAGTCGCGCCCTGCGAGTGGATGATGGAGGAAGCGAGTGCATCAGCCCGCGAGCCGCGCGAATGTCCTGCGCGAGTTCCCAAACTTCGGTGTCCCTCACCACGAGGTCGAACTGCTTGAGGACATAGAGCGGTTCGACGCCGGCGGTGGCATGGTCCCCCATCGACGTGGGCTGCCAATCGGCGACAGGGCCGAGAATATCCGGAATTGCCGACGCTTCGACGAGAAACTCGAATGAGCGCGAGTCATCGAGCGGGATGTAGTTGTTTCGTGGCTCGAGTGCCTTCACCATGTCGCCACTCGATGTGTACACGAGCGCTTCTGACTGCCCTCCGGGGCGCATGCTATGGAAACCGAGATCGACGAGGATCTCGAACTGTATCCCAGGCGGGACGTGACCGTCGGAGGCGAACCACTCCTCCGGGACGTTTCCCTGTAGGCGAAACCAAACGGTGCTCCACGGAGCACCCCAACGATCGCCGACCGACACCCGCGCGAAATGACCATTGATCGCCTCGATGAACGGTATTGGTTCACCAGGCACGCGCAATGCCGTCACGGAGAGGGGCCGTCGTAACGGATAAATTGCCGGTTGCAGAGCTGACGAAATGAACCGATCGAGGCGGTCCTCAACGAGCTGCAGGTTTTCGTGCATAACGTCTCTCCGACCACTATTTCGACTCGGCGGGCCGAACAGTAACATCCCGGCTTCCATGATCGATTGTGAAAATTGTCGTACCCCGCCGGACGGTCTCTACTTCGTCATCGATCTGCCAAGCATCCGGCTCAACATCCCTATTTGTCAGCAACTCATCGACGAAAATAGCCATGGTCTCTTGGGCCAACTGCGTTGCTACGTAAATGGCGCTGCCGCTCCCCGTTGATTTCCGTGTGATCGCGGCGCGGCCACTCAAATCGCCATCGACGAATGAAGCAAGCACCTCGGCGCCTTCGACTCGAATCACCTCTGCCCATGATGTCGCCGAGCCCAACGCGACAAGCGGCCCTGAAAGTGACAGCGTTGAATCAGGTAGGGCCAGAGGAGCAAATTCCTCAATACATACACCTAGGACCGTCGACAATGGTCCCAGGTACCCGGCTTCACCGATGTGCAGGTTGTCATCCAGGATGAACGATTGGTAAGTGACGACCATCGTTCCGCCCTTCGATGCATAATCTGCCAGACCCCGAGCGATGTCATCGCTGGCGCAAAACAGATGGGGGACGATAACCAAGCTGTAGCGTGCCAGTTCTGATCCTGCACGCACGAAATCGACACGGATGTTCCGACGATAGAACTCGTCGTACCACGTGCGTACGTTCGCCAGATAATCAATCGTTGCGGGATTACCGGGCTGCTCAAGCGCCCACCATGCATCCCAGTCGAGAATGATGGCAACTGAGGCGTCCGATCGTTCCTCTTTTACCGTGGGAAGGAGTGCGAGCTCCTTACCCAGCGCCTCTACCTCGAGGAAGATTCGTGAATTTGGCCCTTGGTGGGGAAGCATGGCCGAGTGGAACTTCTCGGAGCCGAAAATCGACTGCCGCCACTGGAAGAACATGATCCCGTTAGCACCTCGAGCAATGGCTTGAAATGCTTTTGCCCGCATTGCACCGGGTGGCTTTGGCACATTTCGATCGCGCCAGTTGACCGCGGACGTCGCTTGTTCGGCCAGAATCCAGCCACGCCCCGATCCGAGGCCACGCATCACGTCGCAGGTCATCGCCTCCGAGATGTAACTGAGTGGGTCGGACGGATCCGGGTACGAATCGTCGCAGATGAAGTCGACCTCTGAAGCCCATTTCCAGTAGTCGAGGGGCTTGAATATCCCCATGAAGTTTGTGCTTACAGGCAGTCGCGGTGTCAGTTCTCGAAGGATCGCAAGTTCCTCCCGATAGCACTCGAGGAGGGCATCCGAACTGAACCTCTCGAAGTCAAGTAATTGCGTAGGGTTGATGAATGTGGGGGCCACTCGCGGAGGTTCGATCTCAGCGAACGAGGTATAACGCTGAGACCAGAAAGTTGTGCCCCAGGCGGCATTGAGGCCAGCGATGTCGCCGTATCGTGACGCGAGCCAGGCCCTGAAACCAATCGCTCCTTCGTCCGAGTAGCAACGAGCGATGTGACCGCCGTATTCGTTGTTGACATGCCAGGCAACGATTGCCGGGTGAGACCCGTACCGTTGCGCGAGTTCGCGAACAAGTCGAGCAGCATATTGCCGATAGGTGCGCGAATGCGGGCTGTAGTGTTGTCGGCTCCCTCCGGAGAGCCGCACACCAGTCGCAGTGACGGGCAGGATATCTGGATGAGCTGCGACCAGCCACGGCGGCGGGGATGCTGTTGCCGTTGCCAGGAAGACTTTTATTCCGGCCTTATTTAGTCGACCCAGTACCTCATCGAGCCAGTCGAACTCGAACTGTCCGTCCGAGGGCTCAAGCATCGCCCACGCAAAGACACCCACGGTGACCACATTGACGCCAGCGCGTTGCATGAGACGCACGTCCTCTTCCCAGACATCGGGCGACCATTGCTCAGGGTTATAGTCGCCCCCGAACCACATACTCACAGAGCGTCCTCTTCCTTAAATTGAACCAGCCGCAGCTGTTGCGGCGAGATCGCTCCCATCTCGATTCCTGCCCCGGCCAGAGCGGCACCCGTGAGCCGCAAGCCGTCCGTAACCCAGGTTGGTGATTCGATGTAATCCGGCAGTCGCTTTCCAGGCGTGATGTCCGCTACTGCATAGTGCCGACTCGCGTCGAGGCCAGCGAATCTGACTGCGCCGACACTTGCCACGCGAGTTGATCCGAGGGCGACAACGGCGAAAAGCGCGTAGTTTCTTTCTGGAGCAACCATTCCGTGCACCCAAACCGCGGGATCAGGATGGTCAAGTCGAACAGTCACGCCCCCGGCGATGAGTTCACGAAGTTCCTGCCAGAGCTCAACCCACTCCCGCAGTTCCTGGAGATCAATCTCGGCAACAGATGAAATGTCCCACTCGATTCCGAGGTCCCCAAAGAGCGCGGTGCCAGCCCTGAAGGCCAGAGAGGTCGTCCGGTCTGTCATCGTCCCTGAGGGTCGGGCGATGTGCGCACCAAGCATTTCCGGTGGTATGAGCAACCCAGTCCATCGTTGGATCGCTTGCCGATCGAGCGGATCGGTATTGTCGCTGGGCCAGAACCGATTAACCCGGGTGGCCATCTCCAGGTCAATCCGACCACCTCCCGACGAACACGACTCCAACTCGAGCCGCGGAAACGCGTCCCTCAGCTCGTCCATCAACCGATAGGTCGCTAGGACGTGCGCGTGACCATTCGCCTGACCGTCGGGGTTTGCACCATCAATAACGTGGCGGTTGAAGTCCCACTTGATGTAGTCGATCTCGTACTCATCGATAATTTCACTCATCCGCGACCGAAGGTAGGCGTACACATCGGGACGGCTGAGATCGAGCACCAGCTGGTTGCGTACGGGCAGTGCTTCTCGGTCGGCGATTCCGACGAGCCACTCGGGATGCGCGCGAGCGACTTCCGAATTTGAGCTGATCATCTCTGGTTCGAACCACAGCCCAAATTCCATTCCGAGCTTTTTCACGTGATCGACCAGCCGGTGCAGCCCATTTGGCCACCGCGCCGGGTTCGGGTACCAGTCCCCCAAAGAACTGCTGTCGTCGCGTCGATCCCCAAACCATCCATCGTCAACTACGAATCGCTCGATCCCGAGCGATGAGGCGATTGTTGCGAGATGGATGAGTCGCTCCTCGCTGATATCGAAGTACATCGCCTCCCAGCTATTCACAGTTGATGGATGGCGTCCACGCTTAGAGTGGGGTAGCGATCGCACCCAATCGTGATAACGCGACGACATCGCATCCAGCCCGTCTCCGTAGGACCCCAGCAGCCACGGTGTGGAATAGGTCGCCCCCGGCTCGAGCTCGAGTTCGCCCGGCCAAAGAAGCTCGCCCCCACCGATTCTTCCCGCGCCCGTGAGAAGCCGTTCGGTGAATGAGCGTTGGTTCCCACTCCACGCCACGTGAACGGACCAGACTTCGCCGTGCTGAAAGCCGAATCCCTGATTGCCAACTATGGTGAGGTAGGACGCGTCGTGACCGCCGCGGCCCTGGCGGTTTTCCCGCACGCGGAGACCGGGCGCGAACGGCTGGCGAATTGGCACTCGCTCCAATCCAGCGCGACCGGTAAAGTCGATCATGTCGACCGCCGAATCCGGCACCGGCAGTCCCGCCGTCATGGAATCGAGACTGAAATTGGTCTTAGAGTCCAGATTCTGAACGGTGGATTGGGTACGAACGAGTCCTGTTGCCGTGACCTCAATCACTGTGAGGAGCCCGAGGCCGGCCCGCGCATCCGCCGAGCGTAATTCCAGGATGTCAGTGCCGCCGGAATGGAGATGCCTAAAGTCCTTGGGCAGGAACACGGGAGACCAGTCACGACCGGCGCGCTGGCCCAAAACTCCGGGATATTCGAAACCTCCAGCTGCATGCAGCGCGATCACTCCGGGCGAGACCGTATTCGACATTGGAAGACTGTTCACTGGCCGCCTCGCCTCAATCAGTGCCGTGAGCTCTGGTTCGGCGAGTTCGCCAAGGTCGGCACCCCAGTGCGCGATAACCGGCAAGTTTGCTTCAGACCTTGCGTCGAGGAGGATCGACATTCCGGGTCGCCGTATGTAGGCGAGGTTCACTTGCCGACTCCAGCAGATATTCCAGCGACGATGTAGCGCTGGAAGACGAGGAAAAGTATGAAGAGCGGGAGAGTTGCCAAAAGTACGGCTGGGAAGAGTTGCGATTGCTGTATCCCACCTTCGGTCCCGACAAACGAATAGATCGACAGCGTCAGTGGCTGCACGTCCTGGGAATCAAGAAGCAGTAGTGGCACTGTCACATCGTTCCAGATCGAAATGGCAATGAAGACCGCCATTGCTGCTGAACTCGGGCGAAGCATCGGAAGAATGATGTGCCAGTACGTCCTGAGCGGACCACACCCGTCGATCGCAGCTGCCTCCTCCAGTTCCTGAGGAACCGAACGCAGAAAGCTGGTATAGAAGAACACGGCAAACGGCATGTTGAATGCAGTGTAAACAAGGATCACGGCGACGAGATTGTTCAATAAGCCCAGTTGCAGTGCCTCAAGATAGAGCGGCGTTGCCATGACAAAGACGGGAATGGTGAGACCAGCAATGAAGAGTCGATACACGCCTGAGGCCCAACGTCTCGTCGTGCGTGCGATGGCCCACGATGCGGCGGACCCGATGAGAAGAATCAAAGCAACGGAGGAGGCAGTGATCAAAGTGCTGATGCCCACTCCCCGAAAAAAATTCATGTGGGTGATCACGTAGCCGAAGTTGCTGAGGTCGAGCGATGTAGGAAGTCCGATCGGGCTGACCGCAAGGCTATGGTTCGTCCGAAATGAGTTGACGATTACCAGCAGAATCGGCAGCAATACGAGCACCGTCACGACAATGAGCAATACGCCCGAAATGGACTGCTTGACCTTTACCATTCGATTTCACGCCTTCTGAATATGGTGGTCTGTGTAATCGCAACGATCACGGTGAGCACTAGCAAGACAACGGCGATGGCGGTCGCATAGCCGAACTGGAACTGGGTGGTGTTCGTATACACCAGGTAGCTGAGCGACTGGGTCGCATTCCCGGGGCCACCGCCGGTCATGACTAAAATCGGATCGAAGACTCGAAGTGAGCCGATTGTGGTCAGCGTGACGTTAATCGTGAGCGCTGGCGCCAAAAGGGGCCAGTCAACAGTCCTAAATCGCGCCCACCCAGTCGCCCCGTCGATCTTGGCGGCCTCCATAATGTTCTCCGGAATGGCGAAATATCCTGCGAGGTAGATCGTGGCCGAATAACCCATATACATCCAGATATTGGTTACCGCCACCGCGGTGAGCGCAGTCGTGGGATCCCCCAGCCAGATGTGTTCGAGACCGCGGAGGCCGACCGCGTTCATCACCGAGTCGAGGGGACCGTCGATCGGCGAGTAAATGAAATTCCACACAAAGCCCACGGCGATGAACGCCATCATCGATGGCAGCAGGATGCCGGCCCGCGCAATCGCTTGTAGCCGGGGAAGGCTCTGGAGCCAGTACGCGAGGGCCAGGGCCAGAACGTTCTGGCCGACAGTCACAATGACCGCGAAGACCAGCGTATTAAGCAAAGCCGACAGGACAGCTGGATCACCAAAAAGTCGGACATAATTGTCTAGTCCGACGAAGTTTCCGCCGACGACCCCCTGCGCATCGGTGAAACTCAGACCAATGCCGCGAAGTGTCGGAAACACGATGAAAGTGGCGTAGAGCACAAAGGCCGGGAGCATGAAGAGTATGGCGGCGCGCGTAGTCAAGCGCATCTGTTGGGGTCCTTGCGGTCGAGAGTGACATGGCGGTGTCGCCGGCGCCTGTTCGGCACCGGCGACACCGTATCGAGTTGGCTATTTCGTTGGCGGTGTCGGAGTGACCGTCGAGTTCAGAGTCTTCAATTCGTCGCTGGTGGTCAAGGACGGATTAATGAATAGATTTTCGATGGCGGTGTTGAACGCGGTGGCCGCTCCGGTGCTATTCAGATCGTCGATGGTCGACGGCAGCATGTCACCGTCGGCCGCGGCTTTGACCACAGCAGCATCCTCCGGTACATTCGGGGACTTCACGTCCTTCAACGTACTAAATGCAGAATCGGCCTTGAGGTACGCCTCAGCCTGCTTCGGTTCAGACATGAAGTTGATGTAGTCCTTTGCCGCGGCAGAGTTTTTCGTCTTCGCATTGATCGCCCATCCAGTTCCCACGAAGACGAAGGTCTTCGGCTGAGAACCCTTGGCGCCACCGGGGAACGGGATGAATGCGATGTTCTCTTTTGTCGCGGACTTGAGTGTGGACAACTCCCACGAACCAGTTGGCATGAACGCCCACTTGCCGGCCTCGAACTGCGGCGGCGCGTCGACGTTCTCATCAAGTCCGAGAGACAGCTTCGGATCGACAAGTCCCTTATCGAAAAGTTCCTTGAGCTCGCTGATCGATTGGCCCCACGACTTACCGAAGGTTGTGTTGCCCGCGTCGTAGTTCTCAGCCCAGTCAGAGGCAACGAAGTTCGATGCCATCAGTTTCATGATCGCCGATCCGCCGAACAGGTTCTTCTGAGCCAGAACCAAGCCCCCGTCGCCATCCGACTTCAGGGTCTCCAAGTCTTTGATGAAAGTGGGCCAATCGGTGGGTGCAGAGTTGATGCCATCCTTTTTCAAAAGGTCCAGGTTGGTAAACAGGCCAACAGGGGTGCTTTCGGAGACGACCGCGTAAGTTTCCCCGCCGACCCCAGCATCGGCTTTGTAGGTTGAGTCCTGTTCAGACACCGCCGTGAGGCCGGAGAGATTGGCGAGATATCCCTGCTTGCCCCAGCTACGGATCTCGGGGGTGTCCACCATGATGACGTCCGCGGCATCGCCTCCAGCGAGCCTGGGGTTGTTGTAGGTGGTGTAGTTGGAGTCGTCCACATATGTGTAATCGAGCTTGATGTTGGGGTACGCCTTCTCGAATGCCTTGTTCAGGGTGGGGATGTCGGCCAGATTTGCACCCTGACCCTTCCAACCGACCACCGTGAGAGTGGTCTTCTTGGTGCTCGCTGGACTGCTTGCCGAGCAGCCGGCGAGGCCGAGCGTGACAATCGCTGCGGCTGCGGCGACCATGATCAGTTTGTTTTTCATTTCACTCCTTTGTGCTGGTGCGTTTTCGGGCCCGCAGGTATTGCGGTTGGTCCCGGGCGGACGAGTTGAAAGAGCAGATTCGGGATTCGATGTGTGAACTCTGCTCGCCGCGGCCTCGACTCTACAATAGAAGTTACCGGTAATCCAGTGCCGATTGCCACCGGACGGCAATATGGTGTTATCGGTAATCGAAAATAACCCGGAGCCCAAATGAACATGTCGGACTCGCGTCCATCCACAATCTACGATGTCGCGCGGCTAGCGGGCGTGTCACACCAGACCGTTTCGCGCCTGGTCAAAGGTGCATCGAACGTCAATCCGGAACTTCGCGCGCGTATCGAGAAGGCCCTCTCCGAACTCGACTACCACCCAAACCAGGCGGCTCGGACTCTTACCACGCGAAAGTCCCGTGTCATCGGCGCGATTGTGCACGATATCTCTGAGATCGGCCCGAGCTTGATCATTCAGGGAGCATCGGAGCGGGCGCGCGAAGCTGGCTACTTCCTTGAGATCGTCACTGTCGCCTCGCAGGATCCAGTCGGGACGGAGTCCTCAATCGATCTCCTGAAGGGACGAGAGTTTGCGGGGATTATCGCCGTTTCACCGTCCGATGAGGTCGCAGCGCCGATAAACCCCGGCAGGCTACTGCTTCCGGTGCACATCGCGCACGCCGCGGACGACGACGACGAGCAAAGCATCAATCAACTCGGAATGACAATGTTGATCGACCATCTGGCTGGCTTGGGCCACGAACGCTTTTTCCTGATCTCCGGTCCCCGCGAAACGCTCTCGGCTCGCAACCGGGCCGCGGCATACGCTGCGACCCTCGAACATCGTGGGTTGATCTCAACGGGCATTGGTGTGGGTGACTGGTCAGCGAGATCAGGCTATGGAGTAATTGCCGACTTGGGGTCAATCGACTTCACAGCGATGGTTGCGGCCAATGATCAAATGGCATTGGGCGCGATTGCCAGCTTGAATGACAAGGGATTGGCCGTGCCATCAGACGTCAGTGTGGTTGGCTTCGACGACATTGCCGAAGCTGAGTTTTTTCGTCCACCGCTGACCACGATCGCGCAGAATACCAAGCAACAGGGTCGAATCGCCGTTGATACGCTTCTGCGGCAGATCGATCCCACAGTGAGCCTGCCGCCGCTTGCACGTGTCCGACCCGAGTTGAAGGTGCGTGAGTCAACGGCATCACCCAGGGCTGACCTCTGATCGGGCCATCTCCACGTGCCGGTTCCGCTCTCATGGGAGGTGGCGCCGGCCGCCTATGGAGGGCCTGGACAAGTTAACGCCGAGATCAAGTTCACTGATAAGCACTGCACGCTGCATGTCCAGTGCTCGATTCCCGGCGATGCCGACAGCCGCAGCGCGAACACCATCAACCCAGTCCGATTGCCTCCCAAGGGGATCGGGTTCTTTCTCATCGAACAAGCTCGATAGGAGCGCTGAGTCACCGCCGCCGTGCCCACCGACCGCTTGCTCGATCATGAGCTCACGCGCACGGCCCCAGTGCTGCTGCAAAATCAATCTCTCGCCGACATCACGCACGGATTTCTCGCTCTGCACGTTGGATTCGACAGTAGCATCAGATCCGCTGTGCTCATGGAGCTGAGACTCGGCGCGCTCCACTACCTCCAGATCGAGACGCCCGCCGGTACCGTTGAAGGCCACCCGGTAGCCCTCCCACGGGGAGTATGCCAGCAGCGAGTATGACATCGTCGCCCCGCCGGAGTAGTCGACCAGAACGGAGAGGGTGTCCTCGATCGTGATGCCCGAACCAAAGACATCCTTGTCACGAATGTATCCGTCGGCGGCCTCCGCTTCTAAGTAGAGTTGCCGCTCGAAGTCATCATCTCGCAGGTCCATTTCAAACGGAAATCGTGGGTAATCGTGAGTTCCCCGTGACGGACGAACCTCGAGTCCCCGCGACTGGGCGTTTTCTCGACCGTAAAATCGAAGGCCCCCGCGGGCGAAAACGCTTCGCGGAGTATCGGCTATCCACCAGTTGACCAAATCGAAGTGGTGGGACGCCTTGTGGACAAGTAGGCCCCCCGAATTGATCTTTTCGCGATGCCAGCGCCGGAAATAGTCGGCACCGTGCACGGTGTCGAGCATCCACTCAAAGTGGATGCTTGTGACCTCGCCAATTGCGCCGCTGCTTATTAGTTGCTTCACGGCGGAGTTGCGTGGTGAATAGCGGTAGTTGAATCCGACCACTACTTCGCGTTGTGTCTCCGCGACCGCGGCGGCAATACGGTGAACTCCCTCAATATCAATCGTCAGCGGCTTCTCTACGACAACGTCTGCACCCGCGCGAAGGGATCGCTCCACAAAAATCGCGTGCATTAAGTCCGGCGCGGCGACGATCACGCGGTCGACTTTCAGCTCAGAGATAGCTCGTTCGAGATCGTCGGGGTGCACGAACTGGATGGTCCTACCCGCGGCGCGTGCACGTTTCAGGTGGTACTCAGCTCGGACCGGGTTGGAGTCGCAGATGGCGATGAGCGTGGCGGAGTCTGACCCCCGCCGTATCAGCGCGTCTACGTACAGACTTGCCCGACTGCCGGCGCCCACCAAGAGGTATCTGCGCCCCTGATTGGCCATATCGCGATGTGTCCTCTGCTTTTCAAATGCCCGTGACACCGTCGGAGATCCGTCGCTAAGATTCGCGACGGGCGGAGAGATCCCCACGGCGTGACCCGGGTTGGGATCACGCCGCACCCCTCCTTCCGATAGATTGTCGCCTTACTCGAGTACTTCGAATTCGAGACTGTTCGCCCAATGTGAGTTCGTGATCCCGCTCACCACCAGCCGCGCGTATTCTGCGTTCCTCGTTGTTGAAGTGGCCGCGATCGTGCTAACGGTGTTTTCCGTCGCTGTCGTCGCGGTCTCCGAGTCGAGAGTGTTCCAGGTTGTCCCGTTCTGCGATGTTTGTATCTGATAGGTGTATGCGCTTCCGTCACCTTCATTCGCGAACGCCTGCTCGATCCCGACAATTTTCTGAGTGCTCCCGAAAGTTACCTCTACGTAAGGTGCCGGTGAGAAGGAGCCGCTAGGTGCGACCCAAGCGGTGCTCCAGAACCCATCGTGTGCCTGTGCGACCCCGTTTCCGTTGTCGCCTGACTCTGAATAGGTGCCTGAGGTGGCGACGTATGCCGGTCCTAGGATTCGGAGTTCTTGGGAGGATGCCCAGCCGCCCCCGCTACTTCCGGTTATGAGCAGGCGCAGATACTGAGTCATCACGCCGGTAGTAACGCCGCCGCCGTCATCATTGGCAAGGTATTCGATGTGGTCGTGTTGGCTTACGGTGCTCCTCGTGGTGAGTGGTGTCCATGTCGTTCCGTTTGAGGAGCTGTCGATCTCGTACGAATACGAGTGCGCATCGCCATCATTGAAGAGCTGCTCCACGGCGTCCACCGCTCTCGGCGCACCTAGGTTGACTATTAGGGATTGAGGCATCGTTCCGCTGGACGCAACCCACGCCGTTGCAGTGCTTCCGTCTTGTGCGTTGTTCGCGGCGTTTCCGTTGTCGGTGCTTGAGGTGAAGGTTGCGGCCGGCGAAAGGTTCATGTCGGGCGACCACACCTCCAACTCGCGGCTGTCCGGCCAGTCCTGGTTTTCGTAGAAGTCGGTTCCGTTCCAGTCATTTGTTTCGGAGATCCCGGTGATCGTTAGCCTCACATACCTGAATGATCCGTTTACCGGCGTATCGAACGTGTTTCCGGGGGTGTCTGTGTACGTCGCGATTGTTTGGTAGCCGGAAGGGGCATTGTTGGATCCCTCCAGCGTGAACGAGTAAGAGGCGCCGTCGTTATCGGCAAAGACTTGGGTGATATGCGTGATCGGGCGCTCGACCCCAAGGTCTACGGTCATCGTTGCGTGATAGGACGGCGAGATGGGGCCAGTACCGATCCATGCGTCGAACAGGCTTCCGTCGATCGCGTTCGCACTGCTGTTAGCTGGAAGGTTGGAGCCGTTGTCCGTGAGGATCGATGCACCGAACTTCGCCTGCGCAACGTCCGTTTCCTGCGGTGCGATGGGGGACATCGCGGTCCCACTTGGCACAATTACCACGAGCTGACCCGCAGTCAGGTCGAGCGTAACCTGGTTTGACGTGACGGGCAGGCCCTGAGCGACTGGGATGTATCCGTTGGCGCTCGTCTGGTAGACGTCGACATTCGTTACAGCGGACCACGTGGATGGCAGCGTCCAAGATCGAGATGTCAGGTCTTCAGTTGCGTAACCTTCGTCGCTGTAGGCCATTATTTCAAGATGTCCTGTCACCCACGTCGCTGGGAAGAAGTCATCATCTCCGATGCGCAAGTAGTTGCCGCCTTGAGTTATGTTCCACTCACTTTCGGAGCTCTCGCTCGCGTCGGCGACGACGCCCCCCGAATACGTGAGCTTATTGCCCGAGAACGACGATTTGGTGAGGGTATTGAGATACAGGAATGGCAACGTGTCTAAGGCAAAGTCGTGACTGTAGAGATTCGCGAAGTTCCAGTGATCCCAGTTCCCTTCCTGATGCGCACTGGCGCCCTGCAGGAAATTGATCTCGTCGCCGTCGCCCTCTCCATTGTTCCCCAACCCTCCATCGGGAAGCGAATCCCTGTTGACAACCGACTCGCCCAATGTGACGAGCGATCCGGGACGCATTACTACGTCTGCGGTCGTCGCACCGTCGACGGAGTTTGTTCCGTCGAGCAGCCACGCGGCGGGCTGAAGACCCAGTTGCTCAAGGTTTTCTGACGTGACGTCCATTCCCTGCGCGCGCCAGTAGCGGAACACCTGGCGCTGGGTGGCTTCTTCCTGGGCGTACGTCGTTCCGTGGTAGGTGTCGATCACATAGCTATCTGGGTAACGCGTTGAAAGATCATTGTTCGGTCCACCGCTCGAACCGGGGTAATAAGCATCGATGTGGATTGTGCCTGATTCGCGGAGATTGGGAATCTCGGCGAGCAGGTCGTTTATCCTGCTCTGCGCGTAGCCTGACTGCCACTCCCTGGTGAAGTTGACCCAGTAACCGTCACGAGCGCCGCTGTATGACACGTCCGCCAATTCGAGGGCGCCTGCACTCTCCGAGTTTTGTTCGCAGGCGCTGGTCGTGTCGTCGGAATTGGGATCCGTGCCAGCACAACGGTCGAGAAGGTCAGCGCCGGAAGGTCCGTACACGCTGTACAGCGGGTCCTCCACGACCGTGCCGTCGTTGTACGCATCCTTCATATTGATATGGAGCGAGACGACCGTGTTGTAGGCCTGTGCCGCCCCGATAAGCCAGTTGATGCTGTCGGCGGCCGTCGCATCCTCGGGACGCTTGAGCGCCGGATTGACCTCGTCCCAGGACGGATATCCCGAGTCGTGGCCCTCGTACTGCCAGCCTTCGAGATACACGATCTTTGGCGCATCGCCGTCCAAGAGGCTCGCTTCTTTTATCTTTTGTAGGGCCTGATCGACGGTAGTGAGTATTTCAGTGCCACCGCTTCCGTCGGGGTCGGCCATGTCCAACTTCGACGTCTGGTATCCCGCGTAGTTACGCACGCTGGATTGTTCCAGTGTGGTCGTCGAAGTCGGGACGGCACTCGAATAATCGAACACCGACTGTCCGTCAGCGTCGGGCCAGAGGAGTATTCGGTCGAGATCCGGAGCGTAGGCGGTTGGGTTGGAAATCACGATGGTGTTACTGCCAGAGTTGAGGGTCACATCGATGCCCTGATAGTTCACATAGTCGTTCCAAGTAGTGCCTGAAACTGACACGGCTACTGGAGTCCCGCCGTTAACTGCTACGTCGAATGTACGAGTGCCGTCCAGGAAATAGGCGAGAGAAAGGCCCCAGTCCCCCGCGGTCGCTACTGTCACGGAAAACGTCACCGTGCCGCTCCCGTCTCCAATGTATCCGACTCTTTGCCCTCCGGAGCAGGCGGCACAACTCGCCGCAGTTGCGCTCCCGCCGAGTGTCGCGCTTTCGGCCTCCAGGGATTGGCTCCCCGCTTCCTGACTTCCCGGTATCGCGGCCGCGGCGCCTAGGGGAGCGCTAAGAAGAGGGACGGTCATCGTTCCAATGACGAGCGCTAATGCAGTGACCACGCCCCGAACAGTCCTACGTTTGACGCTCATGTCTGTCCCTCTCCTTTGAGGATATTTGAGATGATGGGAGTCAAGTTACCGGTAATCTGGTCGTTGGTCAAGTGTTTCTTGACCCAGTCGGTGAGCCGCATTCCGCTAATGCGTTACCGGTAATCGCTCTCAGCGCGCGCCTAACTAGAATGGAAGATCTTCAATGTCGTCAGACGGTTCCAATACGTACGTAGCAGTTCAAGACCGGTACGAGCAGATGCCCTACGACCGTGCCGGGCGGAGCGGACTAAAGCTCCCTCGGCTGTCGTTGGGCCTATGGAACAATTTCGGCACCGATCGCGCTCTTGATAGCCAACGCGCAATCGTGCGGCGCGCATTTGACCTGGGTGTGAGCCACTTCGATCTCGCAAACAATTACGGCCCCCCGGAGGGAGCGGCCGAAACCAATTTTGGACGAATCGTCGAGTGCGACCTTCGACCCTATCGGGACGAAATTATCGTCTCGACGAAAGCGGGCCACCGTATGTGGCCTGGTCCATTCGGTGACGGAGGGTCGCGAAAGAGCATGCTCGCATCGTTGGACCAGTCGCTCACGCGACTAGGTCTCGATTACGTCGATATCTTCTATTCCCACTGTCCGGACCCCGATGTACCCATCGAGGAAACGATGGGTGCGCTTGCGGATGCGGTCCGTGCGGGGAAGGTGTTATACGTCGGGATATCGAAATATGACCCCGAGCAGACTCGGTATGCGGCCGCGGCGTTAGAACAAGAGCGAGTGCCGCTTCTGATTCACCAGCCGCGGTACAACATGTTCGATCGCGCGCCTGAGCATGGTTTGTTCGGTGTGCTGGATGAACTCGCCGTCGGAGCGATCGCCTTCTCGCCGCTCGCTCAGGGAATGCTGACTAATCGTTATCTGGAAGGTGTCCCGCCTGATTCACGTGCGGCCGAAGGCAGATGGATGACCGGCGCGAACATTACTGACACCTACCTGCAGAGAGTTCGCAAACTCGATGCGATCGCGAAGGACAGAGGGCAAACGCTGGCGCAACTCGCACTCACTTGGGTGTTGAGGGCCGCGCCCGTCACATCCGCACTGGTGGGCGCATCAAGCGTGTCGCAATTGGAAGACAGCCTCGCCGCGGCCAACGCCCCCGCGCTTAGCGATGATGAGCTGACGAAGATTGAACCGCTCGCGATTGACGGCACCGAAAATGTCGCCGAGAAACCGTAATCGCAAGGGTAGCGAGGCATATTAGTGCTTCCGCCTCATGCGCCCGAACCGAGTCAGGCAAATACCCGGGGTGGAGGCGGCCCACTTGGCGCTGTTCGAAAGGCGGTCGGCACTGCCGATACGTGCGCCTTGCGTTCGACGGTTTTCCTGAAAAACGACGCGAGCCCGGCTCCACCGAACCCCTTTGTCTCGCGAGGTTGTCGCCCATGCGCTCATCCGAAAAATGTCATGTTTGCCGAACGTTCCGACCGAATGTGAGGAATGAGACGGTGGGACTGTCATCATATTTTGCACAGATGTGGGAAATTACCGCATTTTCGGCTTGAACTGTCCTGCTGACCAGCACTTTTTATTCGAAGACGATGGGATTTGAACCTACGTCTCCGATGCGCCAATAGAAACTCGCCAAGCGCGCGCGATCTGAGATCCGTTGAGCGCATGAGTCGATACAAACCAGGCGGTATAGCGGGATGCGCCACATCTAACCTTCAGATAATCGCTAAAGCACGTTTGATCAGTAAACAGACACCCGGTCGGTGTCCCGGTCGGGTGTCTAGCCGGTGGGCAGGCGACTGCTCAACGGAACTAATCGGAACCATGCGGGATCGACGCGCAGTTTGTCGCGACGGTTTGCCCGGCGAAGCGCTGGTCCAGGAAGAGGAGCACACCCGGCAGTCCAACCACGGCCGCAGTGTTGTGCTCCGCGAGGAGCTCGATGTGTGTGACTGTGACGCCCTCGGCACAGTAGTTCAGCATGACCTGCCTGTCCGGGGCGATGGGCGTCGCCTCATCCAGGATCGCGTGATAGTCGTAGACAGGTGCCTGCGGTACGCCTGGGAAGTCGATCGGACTCGCCTGCAGGGCAAGCTGATAGACGGCCCCCGACGTCAGCGATCCGGGATACGCCTCGAATGACGTGACGGGGGTGAAGAATGGGCCGGACAGGAATACCGTGGTGAGGCATTTCTGACTCGCGGTGGTGATCTGCTGCTGGGCCGTAGCGGTCACGTACTGCGACACATCCGCCTCGGGGTACGACCGTTCAAGAGCCCCGACGAAGTAGAGCAGGCCGGCCGAGTAGACGCTGCCGCTGAGCTCGGAGACCGAGCCGTTGATATCGGCCATCATGCCGCCTGTTGCGATCGCCTGGATGTTGAGCGTGGGCGCATAGCTGCTCTGCAGTTGGGCCGCGAGGTCGGTCGCATATCCTCCACCGGAGTAGCCCCAGATTCCGACTGGAGATGACGCGTTGAGTCCTGTTGGCGCGAATTGCAGTGCGGCGCGCACTCCGTCGAGTACCTCACGCGATTCGCCGAACGCGCCGAGAAACTCCGAGTTCGGTCCCTCGTAATCGGGCATGGAGACGATCCAGCCACGAGCAAGGGCGGCCGTGAGGATGACCCCGTCTG
This sequence comes from Galbitalea sp., assembly GCA_036271795.1. GTDB lineage: Bacteria > Actinomycetota > Actinomycetes > Actinomycetales > Microbacteriaceae > Galbitalea. The sequence goes on along the minus strand of DATAZY010000011.1, from coordinate 89,858 downwards.
CGGTCGCCGAAACGCTGCCGGAGTCGAAGAGGTAGGAGGGAGCGCACGTCGTTTCGAGGCCGTCCTCGGCCGTCTGGTAAGACAGGAGCGGGCGTGGCTGAGAGCCTGTCCACGCTGCCGTCGGAATGAAAACCGTCGTCACCGTCGCGGTGGGCTGGTTGTGGTTGTCCACGGTGCGATAGAGCACCTGGTAGACGGCGGAGGCGTCGAGCACTCCGCTGGTCACGGGAAGGCTGACCTGACGGACGTCCAAGATCGTGCCGGGGGCCGAATCCGAGATCCCCGGTGGCACAGCGTAAAACGGATCGTTCGACGGCGTCGTCGTGACCGTCACGGGGGCATCAGCCTGGGCCGGCACCGCCGATGTGACGAGACCAATCACAATCAGGGCAGTCGTCACGATTGCCGCGCCAATTCTCGTCCTCGTCTTCAGCATGGTTATCCTCCTTGATACGCCGGCTGGAACGCAACGTCAGCCCGAGGTGGCGTGGAAGCGCATTTTTGCCTTACTCGGTGACTCGCTGACTAGTCATCATTGACTATTTAGGGTCAAAGTATCACACTGGCGTTGAAAAGCAACCCGCCCAAATCAGAGGAGAACGACGATGTTCACTCCACGAATCTCCGAATCGTGACCGCGCTACGCCGTCCGGCGTTCGACTCGGTCGTGGCCGCCCCGCTCCTTGCCGCAGGACTGCAGCCACTCCTCGACGATTCGGTTATCGCGCTGTCGCGCCAGCTTCCAGTCGAACCTGATCCTGGGTGGGATGAGGCGTTGGTGAGCGCGGACTTGGTGCACGAGGTGGTCGACGTAGAAGGCCCGAACGGGGTGCTCACGCTTTCGGTGGTGCGATCGCGAGAGCGTACGGCCGCGGCTCCGGTGCTTTACACGATCCATGGTGGGGGGATGGTGCTCCGCAATCGATTCGCCGGTCTGCTCGAGTTCGATCAGCTCGGCTGGGCAGCACGGTTCGGGATGGTGCTCGTCACGCCTGAGTACGGACTGGCTCCGGAGGCGCCCGCACCAGCGGGAGTGGAGGACTGTTTCGCCGGGCTTCAGTGGGTGGCATCCAATTCCGCAGAACTCGGGATCGACCCGCATCGGATAATTGTGGGCGGAATCTCGGGCGGAGGCGGTCTTGCTGCGGGAACCGCACTTCTCGCGCGCGACCGCGGCGGGCCCGATCTACTCGGCCAGATGCTCATCTGCCCACAGCTGGACGACCGCAACGTTTCGACATCCGCCGAGCAATTCCGACATTCAGACGGTGGCCTGGTCTGGCCAACCGAGAACAACGAGTACGCGTGGGACGCGCTGCTTGGCAAGGGCCACGCCGATCGGGACGTGAGTCAATACTCGGCGCCGGGCCGCGCGATGGACCTTTCGAATCTTCCGCGGGCATTTCTCGACGTCGGCGACGCCGAGGTCTTTCGTGACGAGGTAGTCGCTTACGCATCATTGCTGTGGGCAAGCGGGGTCAACGCGGAACTGCATGTTTGGCCGGGACTGTTCCACGGCTTTGACCTGGTGGCACCGACCGCGCAGATCGTTGCCGCGGCACGGGATGTGCGTGAGAAGTGGCTCGAGCGCGTGCTGGCCTGATCGATGCTGTGCTCGACCGTGCCGTGAAGAATGTGCGTGTGGCTAACGATCATTCACTTATGCTAGCGTCTATAGCTTGGTAATGACGGATTCGAATACGGGAGCACACGGTGACGAAAGCAAACAACAAGGTGTTCGTAGTTGGCGTCGGTATGACGAAGTTCGAAAAGCCTGGTCGGCGCGAGGGCTGGGACTACCCAGCAATGGTTAAGGAATCGGGCACCAAAGCGCTCGACGACGCGCGAATCGACTTCTCAGAGATTGAGGAGGCGTACGCCGGCTACGTTTACGGCGACTCGTCGTCCGGCGAACGCGCCGTTTACGAACTCGGCATGACCGGCGTACCGATCACTAACGTCAACAACAACTGTTCAACAGGCTCTACCGCCCTGTACCTTGCGGCACGCGCCATCCGGGGCGGACTCGCCGACTGCGTGCTCGCCGTCGGCTTCGAGAAGATGAACCCCGGATCGATCGCAATGATGTTCGACGACCGTGAGGAGCCGCTCGCCAAGCACATGGCGGCGCTCGCCGAGCTATATCCGCCGGCGGTCCCTTTCGCGGCGTGGATGTTCGGCGCGGCCGGCGCCGAACACATGGCCCGGTACGGTTCAACGCCGGAACACTTCGCGAAAATCGCGGAGAAGAACCATCGCCATTCGACGAACAATCCCTATGCCCAATTCCAGGATCCCTACTCACTCGAGCAGGTCGAGGAAGCCAAGATGATCTACGAGCCAATGCGACTGACAAGGCTGCAGTGCTCGCCAACATCCGATGGGTCGGCGGCCGCGATTATCGCCAGCGAGGACTTTGTCGAGAAGCACGACCTCGCCGCGCAGGCGATCGAGATCGTCGGGCAGGCAATGGTGACCGATATGACCTCGACATTCGCCACTCATACTGCCCGTGACCTTGTCGGTGCGGATATGAGCAGCAAGGCTGCGCAGGCGGTGTACCAGCAGGCCGAACTCGGACCCGACGACATCGATGTCATCGAACTACACGACTGCTTCTCGTCCAACGAACTCCTCACCTATGAAGCTCTAGGGCTCGCCGGGCTCGGTGAGGGCCACCATCTGGTCGACAGCGGCGACACCACATACGGCGGCAAGTGGGTCGTGAATCCCTCCGGTGGACTGATCTCGAAGGGGCATCCGCTCGGTGCGACTGGCCTCGCGCAGTGCTCCGAACTCACCTGGCAGTTGCGCGGGAAAGCTGACAAGCGCCAAGTCGAGGGCGCGAAGGTCGCGCTCGCGCACAACATCGGTCTCGGCGGCGCGGCGGTTGTAACCGCCTACCGCCCTGCGGAGCGATAGGCGAAGACCTCAGTCCGAACCCTAATCGATCTCCAGCATCCGGGCCGCTATCCGCTTTAGCCATGCTTCGAACTGCGGCAAGGCACGAAGATGGGGCGTTTGCACCGCATCATTCACGACGAGCAAGACGGCCTGAACTCGGATGCGGGCGGATGTCGCATCGATGGCCGCGAGGCGTTCGAGCTGATCGCTCCAGGTGCTGACGTATTCGCGCTGCGCCTGGACCGCGAATTCTCGGTCTTCGGCATCCAGTTGGCCCAGCTCAGAGAGGACGATCCTGACGAGGAAGCGATGCGAGACCGCGACGTCGACGAATGAGTCCACCAGACGCGCCAGCGTGATCCGAGGCGAGCTACTGGATTCGAGTGCTGCAGTCGTATCGGCCCGCAGCAGATCGTTGCCCCGGCGGATGGCCTCCGCGAGGATTTTCTGTTTGCTAGTGAAGTGACTGTAGATACTCGGTCCGGCGATTCCGGCGGCATCGCCGATGTCGTCGACTCCCACTCCGCCATAGCCGCGTTCGGCAAACAGCTCGATTGCCTGCACAACCAGCGCCTCACGTCGTGACGCCAACGTCGCCGAGTCGCCGCGTGAAGACACATCATCAACTTCGCCCGAGGGGAGATCGGTGTCCAGTACCGAGCCCACGAGGGAGGAGAGTAGGTCGATGTAGCGGTCGCGGCGAAGTGACAGCGAGTGGAATCCCACGCTGACGAGAGTCCCCATTGCGCACCACGAGAGAAAGTCGGCGTGGTGCGCATCCAGCTCGGGCCTCGCTTGACGGAGGTATCCCGCGAGGGTTGCGGCGACACCGGCCAGCTCGTCCCGAAGCGCCTTCTGCTCGACGATATCGAGGTTACGGGCCTCACGCTGCCAGAGGACCCCGAGTTCACGATGGGCGAGAGCGGCGCTCGCGAGGCGACGAACAAGGGGGGTGAGGTCGAGAGAACCGTCGTCGGTTACCGCAGCGCCCTCATCGATCGCCTCGCGATATGGCGCGATACCCGCGCGAATCGCGGCGACGAGAAGCTCCGACTTGCCGCCGAAGTGACGATAGATCGCGGATGCGCCGACATTGACCTCCCTGGCGATGTCGCTCATCGAGACCGAGGGATATCCGCGCCTGTAGAACAGGTCAGACGCGGCCTTCAGCGTTAGATCGCGCCGGTTGCGCGGCCGCGTGCCACGGGCGGGCGGGTTGTCGACGCGACTCACGATAGTCAGGTTAGTTCGGACCGGGCGTGGCCGTCATGGTCGACCCGTTAGATAAAGAATCCACCGCCGCAGACGATGGTCTGCGCGCTGATGTAGTCGGACTCCGGCAAGCACATCAGATAAACCGCACCCGCGGCATCCGTCGGGGTCCCGGCCCGACCGAGCGGGATCATTTGCTCGGTCATCGCGAGCAGTTCTTTGCTCATTCCAACCTTGATCGAGTTACCATCGACCTCGATGTGGGCATCCTGCTCGGCGCCGACTTCGGTGAGACGCGTCTTGATGAACCCGAAGGCTACGGCATTCACCGTGACGTTGTAACGTCCCCACTCCTTGGCGAGCGTCTTCGTGAGGCCGATGACCCCGGCCTTCGCCGACGCGTAGTTCACCTGTCCTGCGTTGCCGCCGAGTCCAGCGATTGAGGAGATGTTGACAACCTTCCGGCAAACCGAGTTGCCCTCCGCTTTCGAAAGCCTCGAGATGACCGGCTGTGCGGCTCGAAGGATGCGAAACGGAGCCTTCAGGTGCACGTCGATGATCGCGTCGAACTGGTCATCGGTCATCTTCTGAATGACCGAGTCCCAGGTGTATCCGGCGTTGTTGACAATGATGTCGAGACCGCCGAACCTGTCGACGGCTGCAGCAACGAACCGATCTCCGAAGTCCTCGTGAGTCACGTTGCCGACGCATGCCACGGCGTCGCCGCCAGCGGCGACGATCGCGGCGAGTGTCTCGTTCGCGGGCGCCTCATCCAGATCGTTAATCACGACCTTCGCGCCCTGGCTCGCCAGCTTCAATGCGATCTCGCGTCCGATCCCGCGGCCGGATCCGGAGACGATCGCGACCTTGCCATCGAGAGTGCCCATGAATTCTCTTCCTACCTGCTCAGTCGACTTCGACAACGGCCGTACCCACCAGAGTCAGGGTTCCATCAGCGAGCCGACCGGCCAGTTCCAGGGTCGCGAGTCGCACTCCGCTCGAGGCATCGAGCGATGTCACGGTGCCGGTGAACGTGGGCGAGGCATGTACTGGAGTGACATCGGCAAAGCGCACCGCGAAGGAGCGAATCGCCGACTGGGGCACCCAGTTGGTCAGCACGCGGCCGAGATACGCCATCGACAGCATCCCCTGCGCGAAGACGTCGTCGAGTCCCGCCGACCTCGCGACATCCAGGTCGATGTGGATGGGATTATGGTCACCGGATGCTCCGGCAAACAGCGAGAGGGTGGTGCGGGACACCGGTGCAACGCTGACCGGGGCAAGCTCGGTCCCCATTTCCACGTGACCTCCGAGTACGAACTGATCGGTCGTCATGCCGCGTTCAATTCCGGATGGCGAACAACGATCGTCTCCTCCATGGTCGCAACGAGCGTACCGTCCACTTTGCGTACGGTTGTCTTACGAACGACGAATTCGAGTGCACCAGCTCGCTTCTCGTAGACGTTCGTGATGACCGGCGTCAGCGTTAGGGCATCGCCCGCGTGAGCGAGCTCCGAATAGTTGAATGACTGCTCACCGTGGAGCACAAAACGCATATCGATGCCGAGATCCGCAATCCATCTGAATGGGTCGGGCTCCACGATTCCCAGACCGAACAGAAAGGTGGGCGGCACTGGAAGATCTTGGTGGCCGGCCGCGTAGGCCGCCTCAAGGTCGCTGTATATGGGATTCTCTTCGCCGATCGCCTGCGCGAAGAAGACGAGGCGACCGCGCTCGATCATCACCGTCGTCGAAGGCAGTTCACGCCCGACGGCGTGAGGTGAGATTGCCACCTTGCTACCTCCCTTGTGATCGTCGACGGAGCTGTCAGCGCTGTCTCCAGCTGACTAACGTTGATTCACTTAGGGTATAGACGGCCGCGCGGGGTGTCAACCGACTATGCGGTTGCGTGCGCGCACGTGGGCACCGTACATTAAGTGAACGAGCGTTAGGAGCACGCATGATCGTCGACACTGTCAGGTCCCGTGGCGAGGTTCCCTACCCAGATGCCGACCTGCTGTCGGTCACGGAGTTGCTCTCCGGCGATGAACGCACGCGTCTCGCATCTCTCCGCCAGTTCTTCCAGGATGAGGTGCGGCCCGTCGCCACGGAACTCTGGAATCGCGCAGCCTTCCCGTTCGAGTTACTGCCGCGACTCGCCGCTCTTGACCTTGTCGGCAGGAACGGCCGGCGCGATAGCGCTTTGTTGACCGGCCTCGCTGTCATGGAGTTTGCTCGCGCCGACACCTCGCTGTGCTCCTTCTTTCTGATCCACAGCGAGTTGTTCACCGAAGCGATTCGTACACTGGGATCGGATGCCCACAGACGGGAACTACTCCCGGCGCTCACCGACCTCACGAATGTGGGCGCGTTCGCGCTGACCGAGCCGGACCACGGTTCGGACGTATCTCGCGAAATGGAAACGACGGCGGAGCGCGTTGGAGACGAGTGGATCCTGAGGGGATCGAAGCGCTGGATCGGAAACGCGAGTTTGGCCGACTATATTCTCGTCTGGGCGCGCGACACGGGCGACAGCCAGGTCAAAGGCTTCCTTGTCGAACACGGGCGAGCGGGACTGTCGACATCCGTCATCCTGAACAAAATTGCGCTGCGTATCGTCCAGAATGCCGACGTCGTCTTGGACGATGTCCACATCCCGTTCGACAACTGGCTGCCGGGGACAACCTCCTTCCGGGACACCGACGGCCTGCTGAAGAACTCACGCACCTGGGTCGCCTGGCAGGCAGTGGGGCAGCAGTTTGCGGCGATCGACATCGCGCGTTCGTACGCGCTCGAACGCAAGCAGTTCGGCAAGCCGCTCGCCGCCCGGCAAATCGTTCAGGAGCAACTCGTGAGAATGGTGGGCAATGCGACGACATCGCTGAGCCTGATGATCCAACTCGCGCGGCTGCAGGAGGAGGATGCCCTGCGGATGGAGCACGCCGCGCTCGCGAAAGCAACGTGCAGCGCACGAATGCGCGAGACGGTCGCGATTGGGCGCGCAATGCTGGGCGGCAATGGCATCTCGACTGATTTTGAGATGGCGAAAGTGTTCGCCGACGCCGAAGCGATCTATTCGTACGAGGGCAGCTACGAGATTAACGCGTTGATCGTTGGGCGAGCCTTTACCGGACTTTCCGCATTTGACTGACCGCACGCGACCGTCCGAGTCAGAGTTCTCACCTACAGGGGCCACATGAAGCTCGAAGGAATCTCCGCCATCGTCACGGGTGCCGCGTCGGGACTCGGCGCGGCCACTGCCGCGAGCCTCGCGGCGAGCGGAGTCCACGTTGTCGGTATCGATCTCGCAATCGCGGTCGAGCGCGCGGTTTCAGCGTCGACCGCCGTGCGATTGGTCGCGGCGGATGTCACAAGCGACGCGGATGTCTCTGCCGCCCTCGCGTCACTGCCTGCGGAGATTCCCCTGCGACTCTGCGTCAACTGCGCCGGCATCGCACCACCCAGCCGCATCCTCGGCACCGACGGCGCACATGACCTGAGCCTCTTCCGTAAGGTCATCGAAGTTAACCTCGTCGGTACCTTCAACGTGCTGCGACTAGCAGCCAAGACCATGTCCGAAACCAGCCCCGACCCGAACGGCCAACGCGGAGTCATCGTGAACACAGCATCGATCGCCGCGTACGAGGGTCAGATCGGGCAGGCCGCGTACGCCGCGTCGAAGGGTGGAGTGGTCTCGCTCACTCTTGCCGCAGCCCGCGATCTCGCACGCACCGGTATCCGGGTCAATACGATCGCACCAGGCATTGTGCACACAGCTATGCTCGACAGCCTGGACGACGACGCCGTGCGTCGGCTCGGCGAGGGAGTTCCATTTCCACGGCGCACGGCACTTCCGGCTGAGTACGCGCAACTCGTCACAATGATCGCCGAGCATGACTATCTGAACGGCGAGACAATCCGCATGGACGGCGCGCTGAGGATGGCGCCGAGGTGAGCCCGGCGTCGCCGACACGGTCGGCCTGGAGTTCCTCAGCCGACATTCTCGGCGTGAGCGACATCCTGCATCGCGACGAACGCATCCGACTCGAAGAATTGCGCGAGTTCTTCCAGACGCGTGTCCGACCGGTTGCGCTGCAGCACTGGAGCGCCGGGACGTTTCCATTCGAGTTGCTGCCCGAGCTTGCGAACATCGGCCTGGTCGGCACGCTTTCCGAAACCGGGAACCATCTGTTCTCGGGGCTCGTCCAGCTGGAGTTCACACGTGCCGATACCTCCGTCTCGACCTTTTTCGGGGTGCATAACGAACTCTTCACCTCGGCGATCCAGTTGCTCGGCTCGGCGGAACAGAAGCGAACGTACCTGCCCGACCTCCTCGCCATGCGCTCGGTCGGCGCGTTTGCGCTGACCGAGCCGGAACACGGTTCGGACATTTCGCGCCTGATGCAAACAACCGCAGAGCGCCGAGGCGACGAGTGGATCCTGAATGGTGCCAAGCGATGGATCGGCAACGGCACATTTGCCGACTTCGTGCTCGTCTGGGCGCGCGATGTCGCCGATCAGCAGATCAAGGGCTTTGTCGTCGAAAAGGATCGGGCAGGGTTCACCACGAGACGAATCGCCAACAAGACGGCGGTGCGCAGTGTTCAGAACGCGGACATTGTCCTCGATAATGTGCACCTGCCGTTCGACAAGTGGTTGCCGGGGACCACCAACTTCGCAGCGACAAATGGGCTACTGCTGAACTCGCGGGTCTGGGTCGCCTGGCAGGCAGTCGGCCAGCAGTTTGCCGCCGTTGACGTCGCGCGCGACTATGTGCTCTGTCGTCACCAATTCCGTAAGCCACTCGCCGCGAACCAACTGGTGCAGGCCACGGTGGTGCGAATGCTCGAAAATACGTCGCTGTCACTGGGACTGATGGTCCAGATCGCGCGAATGCAGACCAGCGGCACGCTCACGATGGACCAGGCAGCCCTCGCCAAATCGACCTGCACCAGGTACATGCGCGAGACGGTCGCCCTTGGGCGACCCCTGCTCGGTAGCAACGGAATCACGGTCGAAAGCGAGATGGCGAAGATTTTCGCGGACGCTGAAGCGATTTACTCGTACGAGGGAACCTATGAGATGAACTCCCTGATCGTCGGTCGCGCGCTAACCGGATACTCCACTTTCTGAGAACTACAGACGCGTTCATATTAATCAACTCCGACTAGCTTCCCGGCTATTCTCGTCACATGGCCGTCTCAACGTCACTCCAGTTGCCTGTGCAGAAGCGCGCCTGGGACACGCGTGAACGGATCCTGGCCGCCGCGGTCACCTGCCTCGCGGACGAGGGTTACGCAGCTACGACGACCTCGCGCATCCAGGAGCTCGCCGGGGTATCGCGAGGCAGCCTTCTTCACCAGTTCCCGTCGCGCGACGATCTCCTGATAGCGGCGGTTCAGCATCTCGGGGAGCAGCGCACGGTCGAACTCAATGACGGCGCCGAGGTCGAAGCGCGATCGATCGATGAGGCGGTCGACGCGCTGTGGGCCACCTTCCAGGGACCGCTCTTTCGAGCGGCGCTTCAGCTGTGGACCGCGGCCCAACACAATCCGGAGCTTGCCGCCGCGCTCGCTCCGAGAGAGCACGAACTCGGCCGGCGCATCCGTCTTTCCATGGCTCGCCTGTTCGGCGACGCTTCCGCCGCTCATCCGAGGTTCGGTGATCTCGTTTCACTTCTCATTTCGAGCATGCGCGGGATCGCACTGACCTACACGTTCGAGAAACGAGATGCAACTAACGAGCCCTACCTCGCTCTCTGGCACGCGCTCGCCCATCAGGCGCTTGACTGACTTCCCGAGCAATGAATTAAAAAGGATGTGCTGACTAGTCAGTCTTGACTATTCATCCGAGGCGAGGCAAGCTATCGACTAACCGCAATGGCGCACCCGATCGGAGCACTGATGAGTCCCGTCGATGAAACCTTCGACTTCATCGCCCCAGGCACCCCGTTTGTCACGGCGATTCAACAATTTGCCGAGACTCGCCCAGATCAGATCGTGCTGACCGACTTTGACGGCTCGATCACTCGAAGCGAGCTCGAGTCGAGGACCAATCGGCTGGCTCGCACCTACGCCGCGCTCGGCGTCGAGGCGGACGACTTCGTCACCATCGGACTCCCCAACGGAATCCCATTCGTCGAGGCAATGATCGCCACATGGAAATTGGGCGCCACTCCCCAGCCCGTCTCGTTTCGACTTCCATCGCGCGAGTTGCGCGCCATCGTGGACGTGGCACATCCCGCCCTCGTCGTCGGGTTAGCGGCCGAAGGCACCGTGCCGAGTCTCCCCGTCGGCTTCGAACCTGACTCATCGCTGAGCGACGAGCCGCTGCCGCTGGTCGTTTCGAAATGTTGGAAAGCGCCAACATCCGGCGGGAGCACCGGCACCCCAAAGGTCATTGCATCGACACAGCCCGCCATCGTCGACGTGCTCGTGCCACTCATGCCGCTACTGAAGATGCGACAGGGCGGCGTGAAACTGACGGCAACCCCACTCGCGCACAATGCGGGCGTCATGTTCACCACCGCACCACTAATCACGGGCGGCAGTGTCGTGATCATGCCCAAGTTCGACCCCGCAGCGACCCTTAGCCTGATCGGCAAATACCACGTCGACTGGACCTGCCAGGTACCCACCATGCTGCACCGCATCGCCAAACTTCCGGCGGAGATGCGCGAGCGCGCCGACCTGTCGAGCCTCGATGCGATCGCGTGCGGCGGTGCAATGCTGCCACAGTGGCTCAAGGAGTTCTGGGTCGACTGGGTCGGCGCGGACCGCATGGTGGAGTTCTACTCATCCACCGAGACCCAGTGCATCGTCATTGCCGATGGGAACGACTGGATGTCGCACCCCGGCTCGGTCGGCGAGCTGAAGATAGGCGAAATCCAGATTCGCGACGATGATGGCAAAGCCCTTCCCGATGGGGAGATCGGCGAGCTGTGGGTACGTCGCGGCCCAGGCGCCCCCGCCACGTACGCCTATCACGGCTCAACGCCGCATCCGGATGCCGACGGGTGGGAGACCGCCGGCGACGTTGGCTGGATGGAGGGTCGCCGGCTCTATCTCGCCGATCGCAAAGCCGACATGGTCGTCATCGGGGGCGCGAACGTCTATCCGGCCGAGGTCGAGGCCGCGCTGGAAGAGCATCCCTACGTCCTCTCCAGTTGTGTCGTCGGGATTCCCGACGAGGAATACGGGAATGTGCTTCACGCCGTCGTCCAGACATCCGCGCCGCTAACCGATGACGAGCTAGTCGCGCACCTACACGAACGGCTCATTCCCTACAAAATCCCGCGCACCTTCTCCCGGTCGACTGAGCCGGTTCGAGACGACGCGGGCAAGGTGCGCCGCAGCCTCGTGCGCGATGATGCAATCGCGACGTTGGCCAAGGTGTCGGTTCCGTGACCCGGGTCACGATTCGCCAGGGCACGCTCGAGGGAGCCGATGTCGACGGACTGCACTTCTTCCGCAACATCCCTTACGCCGCACCGCCATTCGGCGCAAACCGTTTTCGTCCGCCGCAGCCACCGGCCTCATGGGATGGAGTGCGCGACGCCACCAGACCGGGGCCCGGTGCGCCCCAGCCGAAGGACGAGAGCCCGCTCGCTGCGCTATACGGAGTGCCCGAGACGGGTGAAGACTGCCTGACACTCGAGGTGTGGACCCCCGACCCCGGCGCGGCCGGCCTGCCCGTCATGGTGCACATCCACGGCGGCGGGTACATGAGCGGCTCGGGTTCGGTGCCCGGCTACAGTGGTGAGCATTTCGCCCGCGACGGTGTCGTGCACGTTGGCATCAACTATCGGCTCGGGATCGACGGGTTTCTCTACTTCGATGGCGAGGCCGAGAACCTCGGACTCCAGGACCAGACCGCCGCGTTGAAGTGGCTGAATGAGAACATCTCCGCGTTCGGCGGCGATCCGGCGCAGGTGACGATTTTCGGTCAATCGGGTGGCGCTGTAAGCGTGATGCTGCACCTGGCCATGCCCGCCTCCCAGGGACTGTTCGCCGGCGCGATCGCCCAGAGCGGGTGCTCGCTGTCGTCGGTGGTTCCATCCGAGGCGTTGCGCATCACTAAACAGATAGCGCGCAAACTTGGTGTTCCAGCCACCCCCGATGGGTTCCGGAACGTCTCGATCGCGCGCACAGAATCTTCCGCCCAATCCGCAATGGTCCGTTATGCGCTGGGCCTGCTCAAAGGCGATCCGCGTGCCCTGTTGCTTAGTCCGTACCGCGCCGTCGAAGGCACACCGACCCTGCCGAAGTCGCCGCTAGCATCGGTCGGCGATTTCGCCAGTGTCCCACTGCTGACGGGCACACTGCGCAACGAGTCCGCCCCGCTCATAAACGGGATCTCAGAGGCAGCCCCAATTGCCGCACCATTCCTGCGGCGAGGGTTGAGACGCGCGCTTCGGATGGACGCAGCTCTCGCGCGCGGCTACCGTGACGGCCCGCGCCACATCACGGGTAACAGCCCGCTGGTCGAGGCTGCATGGAGCGATTGGGGTTTCCGGATTCCCACGATCCGGCTGGTCGAGAAGCGACCCGAGCCGTCGTGGCTCTATGAGTTTCGCTGGCAGAACCCCGCGCTGCCCGCCGACTCCGCGTCGTTCCACGGGCTCGAGAACCCATTCGCCCGGGATGACCTCGCCGCGATTATGGCGCTGGGCGAGCCCGCCGTCGAACTGTTCGGCGAAGATCCGCCCGAGCAGCTTGCGCGCGACATGCACGGAGCATTCGTGCGTTTTGCAAAGACCGGCAATCCCGGTTGGCCGAAATATCAATCAGAGAAGAGGGAGACAATGGTGTTCAATTCTACGAGCGGCGTCGAGGACGACGCGGCTGGCCTCGAGCGCGAAGCATGGGCGGGCCGACGGTGAGCCTCAACGCCTCGGAGATGCCGAGCGCCGTGATCCCGCCTCCTGACAGCGCGCCCGTCGGCATCCCGTCGACCAAACAGAACCGACTCATCGGTGGGCTCGTCGGCACCAACGCCGCAGGCTTCATTAGCTTGTCCGTGCCGCAACTGGTTCTGCTAACCACGCACCTCACAACGATCGCGGGACCGGGAGCGACCGCCGCGTTCAGTCTGGTGAGCGCGGTCGGTGGAGCGGCGGCCCTCGTCGCGAATCCGTTCGGTGGACGCATCAGCGACCGCACCGCGGCGCGCTGGGGTCGACGACGCACCTGGATCCTCACCGGAGGTGTGGTCGGTGCGCTTCTGCTGCTCGGCATGGGCTTCACCACGGCGGTGTGGCAGGTCGCACTCGTTTGGGCATTCATCGAGATCGTGGTGCAGTTTCAGCTGGCAGCGAGCTCCGCCCTCGCCGCCGACCAGATCCTCCCAGAGAAACGCGGCTCATTCTCCGGAATCGTCTCGATGGTCTCGCTCGGTGGCCCGGTCATCGGCTTCGGCTTGGTGAGCGTCGTCTCGTTCTCGCCCGTTCTGCAATGGACCGTCCTCGCCGTGCTTAGCCTGCTTGGCGTGATCCTCGCTTTCGTGCTTGTTCGCGACCCACAGCACCAGCGCGATCCCGGACAGGCAAGATTCACGTTCGGCCTGTTCATTCGGTCGTATTGGGTGAGCCCGCGGCGGCATCCGGCGTTCGGCTGGGCATGGTTCGTGCGACTGCTCATCACCGCAGCATGGTCGTCCGACATCTACTTCGCGTCGGTGTTCACGACCCGTTTCAATGTCGCAAGCAAGGATGTCACCGGTGACGTTTTCATCCTGACTCTGATCGGTATCGTGTGTGTCGCCGTCACCGCGGTGATCACGGGAACCGTCTCGGACCGCGTGCACCGGCAGAAACCATTCATTTTTGCGGGCGGGATCCTGTTAGCAATCGGCCTCTTACTGCTCGCGTTCGCGCCATCGCCAATCTGGGAGTACGTGTCCGCCGCCGTCATGTCGCTCGGATACGGAACCTTCCTCGCGACCGACTTCGCGATGTGCATCCGCGTACTGCCCAACCCGGAGACGTTCGGCAAAGACTTCGGCGTCCTCAACATTGCGAACACCCTGCCTGGGCTGCTCGTTCCCTCGATAGCGCTCGTGTTGCTGCCAATCGGTGGATTCGTAACACTGTTCATCTCGATGGCTGTTCTCGCGGTGATCGGAGCAGTCATCGTGGCACGGATCCCAGACATCGGACAGGAGGGCGACCCCCGCTTCGCGTTCATCACCAGACTAGACAAGCCTGCCAAGGTCTGACCTGTCGAGATCGATAGCGCTTACGCCAACGCGCGAAAGGTTGCAGGAAGCAGCACGTCGTTTCTGCCCCAGACAGGGTCAGACATTTGCACTTGACCAGAGTCCTTGAGAACTTGAGCGAATGTTGGATTGGTCTCATCTGCGGAAGTCTCAATGACTGCGTCCTCCAAAAGTCAGTTGATGGACCCAACTAGGTGAAAGGCTCTTCGCCGTGAAGCGAGACAGGGATGCTGCCCTCATCGATGTGACGTGGGTCGAACTTCAAATCGACTAAGTCGGTCCCGGCCAATCCCGCGGGAAGCCGATCCACGACGTCCTCGCCGCGCCGGTGGACCCATGACCTTGGTCATTGACCTGTCATCTCATTCGTCTTCTCGCGATCGGGAGATTTGTGAGTTGCTTTACCGACGTGCAAATTGGAGACGCCCTCTTCCTCAGCGATTGGTTGGACCAGCAGTCGCTGTTCGATGATGCTGGCGCGAGCGAGGAGGATCAGGCTGATAGGTCCAAAGGCGATGAACTTGAAGCCGTTCCAGATACCGAGGATGACGAGAAGGTTGAGCCATCCGGGACCGTCGTCGTTGAGCAAGTTCGTGAGCAGCGCGGCCGCAAACAGGTAGGCAACTCCGAGGAGCATGAATGATGTGCCCCACTTCAGGCTGCTGCGTGATCGGAGCCGGCGAAGGAGCAGGTTGGTTGGGGCGTATCGGAGAAGCGTGCGGAAGACTATTGCCAGTCGTAGGGAGATAGCGAGCATGAGTGGTGTCCTGTCTGATTGACGCGAGGTTTTCGGTCATGCAGCTACGTGGAATCAGCTATTGGACACCCGGTGGCGGGGTTACGCCGCCCAGGCTTGCAAGTGTTACTGGGTCGGCCAAGATAATCTGCCTGCCCTAATTTTACGCCGAGGTCTAGACGCTGAGAAGAGCGGGCTTCCCGTGCTCGCAAGGATTAGAGTGTTGGCTGGGATCGGTGCTGTGTGCGATCGGCTGGCCGGTCCGGCGCGCGCGACGAGGACGCCGCGGTGAGCCGGCTCGCGTTGCGTAGCGCGATGCGAGCGTGTTCGGCGTCGCGTTGTTGGTTCGTGTCACCTGGTTCGGGTCCGAATGGTGTCGAACTGGTGATGCCGTAGCGGTCACGGTAGGCGGCAACGATCCGCACCTGCTGCACCCACTGCTGCCTTTTTCGTGGCTCGGCGGGCGGACGCCCTGCCGGTGTGGTCCACGATTCGCGATCCTGGATCGCGGATTGGGCGATGGTTATGGCGCGGTGTTCGATCAGCCGTTTGCGTTCCTCGAGCGCGGCCCACATTTCGGCGTCCATCGGTCGACTGGCTTCGGGGATCAATCCGGCGATGAGTCGTGGGGCCGCTCTTCCTCCGCTGCTGCCACTGCGGACGGTGGTGGCGAGTCGGAGCCGGTGGCGGAGGACGGCGCCGATGTCGTCCGCATCGTCCAACGGCCGTGCGGCGATGAGTCGGGGTAGGAGGGTGTCGAGGTTGTGGTGGTGGGCTTCGGCTCGACGGAACTCGGTGATGAGGGTCCCGAACGAGTGCGCCTCCACCACCTGCTCGGCTTGAGCAGTGCTTAGCCCGCTGCGGCGGATGAGGGCAACCCAACGGTCGTGTTGGGCGGCGGTGGCGATGGTGTCGTACTCGGCCGCGAGTTGGCCGATGCCCGCCCAGGTGTCATGTTCGACGACGATGGCCTCGTTGGCACTCTTCTGGGCACCCTGATGGTTCAGCACCCCGGTGAGGATACTTCGGACGGTGACCTCGCTGGCGGGGAGATGTTGGTGTTCTTCGAGGTGGGCTTGGTCGGTGGCAACATAACACGTGTTCGCTTCCCTCCCGCGGGTCATCGAGACGTAGAAGGTTTCCCGGGTCATCGAACTGGAATGCACGAGCGCGTGGGCGGTGTCGACGGTGGAGCCTTGCGCCCGGTATGCGGTCACCGCATACGCAAGCTCCAGGTGCTCGGCCACATATGCGGCCGGGAGCCGCACCCGCCCACCGGCATGCGCGCCGGTGCGGCGGAGCGTGACCGACCCATCCGAGTGGGTGGCGGTGATGATCCACCGGTCACCGTTCTTCACCCAACCCCGACCGGCCGATAGTTTCCGGTCGTTCTTGCGGGTGATGACCAGATCCCCACGAGACGCCTGCGTCACATCATGCAGCTCGACCGTCCCGGTGGCGGTGACGTGTCCGGCGATGATCCGGTCCAGGCGGGCCCGCTCGTTCAACGCCCGAACAGTGTCGGCGGTTTCGGCGATCATCACCGACACCAACCCCGCCCCAAGGTCCGCCTGCCAAGCCGTGTAAGCGGCCTCCAGCATGTTCTCCAGCTCCCCGCCGGCGACCCGGCCATGCTCAAGGTAGCTGTCGATCACCGCCGTGTCACCGACCCGCAAACCCAGGGTCGCGGTCTTCTCCCACTCATTCCGGAACCGCCGCACATCCGAGAGTTCCGGAACGAGTTCGAGGTCGCGGGTGATCATCCCGAACGCGCCACCGGATTCCACCGCGGACAGTTGCGCCGGATCCCCCACCAGCAGCACCTTCGCCCCCACCTGCGCAGCATGCGTAGTGATGGTGTCGAGGCTGATGGTGCCGGCAAGGGATGCCTCATCCACGATCAACAGCTGGCCGGCGTGGAGCGCCCATCCGTTGTTGGTGTGGGCGTGGACCCATTTCGCGGTGTTCTCGGTGGGGATGCGCAGCTCATCAGCGAGAACCTGTGCTGCCGCGGCCGATGGCGCGAGTCCGATCACCGAACCGCGTCCGTGCTCGGTCTCCCACACTTTTCGCAAAACACCGAGAGTTGTCGTCTTCCCCGCCCCCGCCGGGCCGACCAGGACATCCACGACCCGACCTGATGACGCGATCTGCGCAACCGCTGTGGTTTGGTCGGCGGAGAGCACCCGTCCGTTCCGGGCTGGCTTCCTCGTGACCTTCTCCACCGACTTGGTGCTGACGGTCGGTGCATTCGTTGTGTGGGCAAGGTCGAGTAGTCGATCTTCCGCGGCAAGCAACGCGGCAGAGGTGAACCGGGTGCCGTGCTTCGGACGGAACACACTTGACCCATCCGGACGCTGAAACACGATCGGGGAGGTGGCCAGTTCCGGTGGGGTGAGGCGGATCGAACCCTGCTCTGCGGCGTCCACCACCAGCCCCAGCACAGTCTCCCGATCCGCGGTGGAGGCAAACCGGAAAGTCATCAGTTGCCGGGATGCTTCCGCGTGCAGGTTCCAGCGTCGCCAGGTCGACCGCTTCTCCCCCACCACGGTGACCACGGTGCGGCCAATCTCTTCGGCCCTTTCCAACGGCAGGTCGCCGGCGTGCAGCACGGATGCGCCGTTCCGATTGCCGATAACCCGTGCCGCCCACGTCGTGCTGTCCTGACCAAGAAGCACGCTCGCCCGTTGCCGCCACCCGGTGGTGAGGTCGGCGAGGGAATGCACCGTCTTCTCCCGCCTGGTCGTCAGTGTTGCTTCGGCCCGCAATTTCAAGACAGTCGTATCCGACGGACGCCGCCCATGCTGGGCAACATAGTCCGCAATCAGGATGTCTGTTGCGGCGTCGATGTCGCGGGACCGGGACGAGAACTCCGCAATCAACGCATCCGGCACCCCGCCGATTTCGAACGCCGGGTTGCGGCGCTCCCCCCGCGCACGCACCTCCCAACCCAGGCCGAGGTCGCTGGCCAGGTGGTCGGCGAGGACCGCGTTGTAATGCTCCGACAGGGCCACCACCGCAGCATGCATCGGGCGACCATCCAGGGTGCGCCACTTCCCGTCATGGGCACCCTGCACCTTGTTCGCGATCACCACATGGGTGTGCAGTTGCGGGTCGGAGGAGCGGGAGTCGTAATGGTCGTAGGCGGTTGCAACCACACCCCGCACCTCGACCTGCGCAACAGACCCGCTCCCGGGATCCACGCCGATGCGGGTCATCGCAACGTCACGTTCGATCAGGTCGATGACCTCCGCAACGGCGTCATGATGCGCTTGCACAATCACCGCCTGGATGGCCCCGTCGGCAACAGCCCACAAGATGCTCACACTCTTCGGCACCGAGAACGTGTAATCAAAACCCGCAACAGCGCGACGCCGGTCCCGGGCGTTCTCTTCCGCCTCGATCAGCGTTATCGCCTCCGCCCGGCCTCCCACACCGAGCTCGTCCGGAAGCTGCTCGACTCGGGCGTCAATGCGTTCCGCCGCACCCTTGAACTTCAACCACGGTTTCCCCAGCGGCTCCCCCGTTACGGGGTCCCGGCCGGAACCCAACAGCAGCCGAAGCTGCTCCTCGGTCACCTCCGCACCCGGCATGAGCTCGCCGTGGCCGAGCCCGTGGACGCCGGACCCGATCCAGAAACCGGGGGGTGTGCCCTTCTCCTGGTAGTACCGGGTCAATGGGGTGGTCAGGTCCCGGTTCCCATCCCCCGCAGCCACAGTTTTCAGCAGGTACCGGTACCCATCCCCGGCAGACATCACCCGCATCGACACCGTCACCGCGTGTACCCACCCTCCTCCGTCGTTTCTGCTTGGGAGTGAGGTACGCACCGCCCACCTCGACTGCAAGAGGTGTGTGGGCACCTTGGCGTGGGGGACGGTGCGTACCTACAGGAGCGGACATGAGGGAACGGAGGTGAGAGGAGGATGGCTGCTGCGGAAGACAAGGCTGGACGGGGCGGGTGCTGGGCACAAGGAATGCCCCCATCTGGCGGATAGGGGCATTCCCTGGCTGCGTGTACTCAGGTCTCGTTCACGTCGTGTTCGACCCATTCTTTGCGGCCTGAGCACACCATCCGGCCAGAACGGTAGGTTGCGGTTTCGGCCCAGTAGTCGTCGTGCAGGCCTTCCTCCTCGACACGTACATCGCAGCCGGGGATGAGGCGGGAGATGATACGGGCAAGGGTATCGAGCCGGTCGATCTGATATTTGTGCCCGTAGCTGGCGAGATACACGCGACCGATAGTGCGGTCATCGGAGACCCAGACGCTCACGTCGGACTCCCAGAGGTCGAACCGCTCGGCGAGCTGGTCGAGCCATCCGGCGATGCGGTCGGCTTCGGCCTGATCTTCGGGGATGTGGTCCACGGTGATGGTGGTGTCCATGCTCATAATCAGAGTTCCTTCCTGTAATGCTCGATGAGGATTCGTTTGACGTCGGCCCACAAGTCCCACCTCTGGGTGTGGGCGTCACGGCGGCAGTCGTGCATAAGGTCGTCGAAGAATTGCGCCTGCCGCTGTCGGGTGGAAAACTGCTAGGCGTAGAACCCGGCCCGGTCGTAATGGGCGATGAAATCGAA
Source organism: Galbitalea sp. (assembly GCA_036271795.1). Classification (GTDB taxonomy): domain Bacteria; phylum Actinomycetota; class Actinomycetes; order Actinomycetales; family Microbacteriaceae; genus Galbitalea. Next base: position 70,216 of record DATAZY010000011.1, on the reverse strand, counting down.
GTAGCCGTGGCTGTAAAGGCCGTCGTAGAGGGCCTTGCTGAACTTCGCTTCCGGGTAGCCCTGGTCGATGAAGCGGATCAGGACGTTGACGAATCGGGCTTTCTTCTCCGGGGTGCCGCTGTCCCAGCCCGAGTCGGCGAACTGCTCCGGTTGGTAGAGGATCCGGGCGCTCACTGCTTCTGCTCCTGCACCTCGAAGTCGAACGGCATCATCACGGTGGAATAGAGGTCGTCTCCATCGGAGCCGGTCGCGGACTCCCAGACCGAGAGGTCGATTTCACGGTCGAGGTAGAGGCCGGTGATGAACAGGCCGGACTCGGAATAGGTGTATTCGCGGACCACATCGGCTTCGCCGTGTCCGTCCTTCCATGCGTCGAGCAGGTCCATTGCCTGCGCGACGCTGAGGAGCCAGCCTTCGCCGTTGATTGTGTGGTCCGGCTGGGCGTCCCTGATGGTAACCGGGGCGGCCAGCGGGTAGCCGGTAATGGTGATGGCCTGCCCGGTATGTGCGAGTGGGATCGTCATGATGTTCTCCTTTTTTGTGTATCGCTCATTGCCTTTCGGCACCTGCCGAACCCCGGTACTGTCGGCGGCTGGTCAAGGCCGGAGAGCGAAAAGTTTTCGGCCGAAGGAGCGAAGCGGTCGGCCGGGAAGTTTTCGCGTGCCTTGAGGAGCCACCGACAGCACCGGATAATCGATCGCCGAAAGGCAACGGCGCAGCCGTTGCCCGCCACCCCGCTTGCGTGGGCGTAGGAAAGAGCCGCCCGGTTCATGGCCGGGCGGCTCTTCCTTGGCACTGGTTCCTGGATTGGCCAGCTGTCGGCTTCGTCGTAGCCGGGTAGCTGCCTGACGAGCGGGCCGCGAAGCGCCTGGCAGAACTGGTGCGCCTCGGACTGCTCCCAGTCCGGGGTTTCGCAGGACTGGTACTCATAGCAGTCGATGGCTTTGAGAATCTCTACCGGCTGCCGCAACCGCGACGGGCCGTGCGTGTACACCTCCTCGATTTCGTCCTCGCTGTACCGGTAGTCGACGCTGCGCCGGTTCTCCGCCAGCAGCATCGCCCCGACCGCACCGGCCGTCGCCGGGGTGAGTTCACGCCACGCATCCCGGAACACCATCGCCGCGCCGAGACCCCACGGCTGACCAGACAGGTAGGCGTGCGCACGCTCCGTGTCGGTGAGGTCGCGAGTTTGCCACGACAACGGCCCATTACGAGTCACCAATCCTGCGTTGACCATCGCCCGGATGTGCTCGACCGGCACCGTGAACGCGCTCATCACCGTGCTCCTTCCTGCGGCGACCCGGTTTCCTCGGGCTGCGGTGCCAGCAGGTCGCGAACATCTTGCGCGTCGGTGACGAGAGCGGCCCCGAGATCGCGGATGAGCCGGTGGCACCCGGCGCTGGCCGCGCTGGTAACCGGGCCGGGCACTGCCGCGACCATGCGCCCGAGGAGCTGGGCGTGCCCGGCGGTGTTCAAGGAACCCGACCGCCACCCCGCCTCGACCACAACAGTCGCGGCACAGATGGCTGCGACGATCCGGTTTCGCTGAATGAACCGCCAGCGGGTTGGCGGAGCACCCGGCGGGAGTTCGCTGATCACGACTCCCCGCTCGATGATCTGTTGCAGCAGCGTGTCGTGGCCCGCCGGGTAGAACCTGTCCACTCCCCCGGCCAGAACGGCGATCGTGTCGCCGTTCGCCGCAAGAGTGGCCCGATGGGCCATCCCGTCGATGCCGTACGCGGCCCCGGACACGATGGTGTAGACGCGCTCGGTGAGGCCTGCGGCCAGTTCCATCGCGACATGTTCCCCGTACCCGGTGGCTGCCCGTGCTCCGACAATGGCGATGCGGCGGCCGAGGGGTTGGGTGAGCAGGTCGGTATTCCCGCGCGCCCATAAGGTGATCGGTTCCTGCACGCCCAAATCGGCCAGCCCTTCCGGCCACTCGGGGTCGCCTGGGATGATGACCTGCGCGGCGAACCGCCCGGTCGCGCGCAGCGCCTGCTCGAGTTGGACGCTTTTCGTGCGCGGCCCGATGCGCTCACGAAACGCGGCCACAAGCTCGGCATCTTCGGCATCGCCGTGGTCGATCCCGAGGGCGATCTGTGCGGTGCGGGATGCCCCGTAGGTGGCAATCAGGGTGCCGGTTGTGGTGTTGCCGGGTTCGCTGAACAGGGCCAGCGCTATCCGGGCGAGTCGCTCGTCGGTGCCGTTCTCGACGGCGGTGATCGGTGAGTTGTCCATGATCTTTGTCTCCTTTCAAGAGGGTCTGGGGTGCCGCCCACGCGCTGTGCGCGGGCGGCACCCGTTAGCGACTACTCGCCGTCGGTGTCCTGCTCGACGGACTCGGCTGGCTCCGGCTCGCCGGTGCTCTCCTGCTCGCCCTGCTCCGACTGGGTCGGCTCGGGTTCGCTCGGCTCCACATCGACGAAGTCCGGCTCGACGGACCCCGGCTCGACGGCTTCGTCGGACGGTGCCGGGTCGTCTGCGGACTCGGCTGTGTCCTCGTCGATTGCTTCCGGTTCCGGGTGGATGCCGAGAACGAGGTTCTCGACATCGGAAAGGGTGTAACCCCAGCCGTGCAACGCGGTGAAGTAGGCCACATCCGACGCACCAGGCTTGCTCCACGTGCTCTTGCCCGTGTGCCCTTCGAGTGCGGCCAAAGTGACGGCAAGGATCACCGCCGTGCTCTTCCCGGGGTTCTGCTCGATCAGAGCGGCCAGCGGGTTCTTGCCCCAGTGGTACTCGAAACCGAGCAACTCCTGCGCGAGCGCATTGCCGTCGTTGAGCGCTTTCGCGACCTGCGCGGGGTGCTGCACCAACGCTGATGCTGCGAATGACAAGGCGTTCTTCGGTAGGGCGCGGCGGGACAGGAACGAGGTCAGCCATTCCTTCCGCACGACCTCCGCGCTGCCCCACACCTTGTTGTTGGCGATCAGGGTGCGGCGTTCGGCCTTCTCCTCCTCCGTCCGCTTCCCCACCGGCGCACCGGTCGTGCTGCGCTTGCGCAGCCCGTGCGACTTGAAGTCGGTCACGAAGTGTCCGAACTCGACACCGCGCCACGACTCCTGCACCGCGACGGCGTGGCCGGGCCTGCCCTCGTAGCTGTCGTCGCCTTCCATGGTCAGCGGTTTCCCGTCCGCGTCCTGCAACTCCTCGACCGCTGCGACGGTCTTGTCGTCCCATCCCGGCCAGTCGATCACCCGGATACCACGCTTGGTGAACCCTTCGATCAGGCTCGCGATCTTCCGCTCGGTTTCTCGCTGGTCGCGCAGCCGCTGGGCGTGATGGGCGAACCCGTCCGGATTCTTCCTCGCGGTCTCCCGCAACGCTTTCACCAGCTTGGGGTCGTCCTCGAACTCGATCAGCACTGCCGCCTGATCGAGGGTGAGGTGCTGCTCGGCCACTGCCTTGGTTGCCGTCTCGTTTCCGGCGACGGCGATGCCGACCTCGACCCGCTTCTTCTCCGAGCCGGTGTGGCTGGCGATTTCGGTGACCGACATGCCCATGTCGAAGGCGAGTTGCTTCCACGCTGCGGCCTCGTCGGATTCGGTCAGGTTCTCGCGCTGACCGTTCTCGATCAACTGCTCGATGATGCGCCTCGCGTCGTTATCACCGGCGGGAATCACATAGGCGGGAATCAGCACCCCCGCTTTGCGTGCGCCGAGGACGCGGCGCTGTCCTTTTTCGACCCCGTAGCTGCCGTCCTCTCGGGCGACCACAACGATGGGCTGGATGACGCCGTAGTCCTTGATCGTCTTGACGAATGCGGGCTTGAGCACGATGCTCTTGCGGACGTTCTCTTCAATCTCGATCAGGTTCGGATCGAGCATTTCGATCCGCGTCCCCTCCGCAACGCTTTGACGCGCCGCTTCGACGGACTCGGTTACTGGTGTGGTGTTCACCGTTGTTCTCCTTCTGATTTCAGACGGAGGCTCCCGGGGATGTGACGGTCACGTCCCTCTCAGAACCTCAGTGCCTTTCGGCACCTGCCGAAATTCGGGATCAGGAGGGAATGGTCAAGCCCGAAGAGCGAAAATCTTCGACTTAATAGCGAAGCGGTTTGGTCGAAGAATTTCGTGTGGCTTGACCAGGAAGGAATGATCCCGAAGAATCACCAGCCGAAAGGCACCTTGGTGCCAGCAAGAACGGGCGGCGCAGCCGCGCCACGAGTCGTCTGGTTCTCGGCGCGGTCGCGAAAGCAGTGCAACAGAGCTTCACCGGAAACTTCTGTTACGGGCAACGTGCGAAATAGCTTTCGGTTGAATAGCCACCGGCGACCTGCCCTACAACGGGGTGTCTACGAAGAGTCCTGCTCCGGCGTCCATTCTGTTCGGGTGGTCACGTCACCGTAGGACCATGCGAGGATGCGCCGCGGGTTCACGGCGTAGACCGTGTCTTGGTCGCCGCCGAGGAGCGCCGCCCCGATCCCAACCCGCGGTTCCACATACTTCTGGGCGTATTTCTCTTCGAGTTGTGTGAGTGTCACCGGGTCGGTCAGCACTTCGGCGCGACCTTCGACGATCACGACCTCGTCGCCGTCACCAAGATGCAGGCAGACGTAGGGGCGCGCCGCGATGTCGCGACCCTTTCTCGTGCCCACGCCGGTCGAGAAAACAATCCGCCGACCATCCCAGAGAAACCAGACGGGTGCGGCATGCCCGGATCTGGCACCTGCAGAGGCGATCCAGATTGTGCGTGCTGCGCAGAGCGCGGCGTCGACATGCGCCCAGGTGATGTGGGCTCCGCCGCTCTTTTCCCAATTCACCCGTCGATCCTGCCGCCAACCCCCGACATTGCGAGCTCGTGTTTCCCCATGCAACTCAATGGATTTTATTGGCAATGTCCGGAATAGCTTTTGCCGGAATAGCGGTCGCCTCGGTCCGAGGCTAGGCAGGTTCTATCACTGCGCCGGTCGTGTCAGGCCGGAGGAACTTGGCCGGGGCGGCCGTGAATCGGTCGCGACACTGGTCGGAGCAGAAGTAGTAGGTGGTGCCGTCGATCACCGTGGTAGCTCCGGGGTTGGCGCGTTCGACCTGCATCCCGCACACGAGGTCGGTGGCGTAGGGCGATCCAGGGGCGAGCTTGTTGCGGTTGCGGTAGACCATGTAGACGACCACTCCAATCAGAAGAAAAACGATGTTGAGGATAGTGGTATAGTTCCACTCGAACCGCTCGGGAGCGATCTGGACCGGGCGCGCCGCTGCGGGGATACGGATGAGGCGGAATAGGTAGTCGACTGCGAGGCCGGCGGCGCTCATGACCGCCCAGAACGCGAGGAACAGGCGGAGCGTGAGGCGCCAGCCGTAGAACTTCGCGTAGATGAGGACGAGCGGGAGGGTGATGAGGTCGGCGAAGATGAACGCGACCGTCCCGCCGAAACTGAAACCGCCCTGGAAGAGAGCTGCGGCCAGCGGGACGTTGCCGATCGAGCAGACGAAGCTGATGAAAGCGATGAACGGCCCGACGATCACGTTCTCGAGATCGGTCCAGAAACCGTGACCGTGAAAGAACACCACCGAGTAGACGGATGTGGGGACTGCGATGGCGAGGACGCCGGCGACGAGGTAACCGATGAGCAGTTCTTTGCGGAGCATCTTGAGGTCGGAGATCGCGTAGCCGGCGGCGGCGACCCATCCAGCCCGGGACTTCAACCGTTCCCGCAACGGGAGATCCTGAGCCGCGCCCTCGTCGGCCGTGCCGTGCTGGTGTGCGTCGCTGGCGGCTTTGGTGTTGAGCCGCTCCCGGGCGGCGGCGATCTGCTTTGCCGGGAATACCCGCGGGGCGAGGAGCCAGAACAGGATGATCATGATGGCCCCGCCGACAAACTCCGCGAGGGCGAACTGCCAGCCCAGCAGCAGCCAGAGGACGATCCCGAGTTCGATCACCAGGTTGGTGGAGGCGACCATGAATACCATCGCCGTCGTGAAATCAGCCCCCCGCTGGAACAGCGACTTCGCCAACGCGGTCGCGGCGTAGGAGCAGCTGGAGGAGGCGATCCCGAGCAGGCTGCTGCGCACGATCGTTTTCGGTTTGTGGTCGCCCATCAGTTTCTGCATGTCCTGCCGGGACACGAACGACTGCACCATCCCGGAGAGGGTGAAGCCGAGGATCAGCGCCCAGAGGGTGGCCCAGAACATGAAGAACGCTTCAAGCAAGCTTCGCCCGGCAATGTTCAGGATCTCGGTCATGATGTCGCCTCCTCGGGTGCATCCTCGGCATCGCTGAGCAGCAGTCCGACCGGGGTGTCGGTTTCGCCTTGCCAGGCTTCGATGCCTTCCCGGATCGCGAACGCCACGATGACCAGGGCGGCGATCGGGTCGGCCCAAGCCCAGCCGAACAGGATGTTCAGGAGCAGGCCGATAAGGACCGCGGCGGAGAGGTAGGTGCAGATCAGGGTCTGCTTCGAGTCCGCGACCGCGGTCGCCGAGCCCAATTCCCGCCCGGTGCGACGCTCGATAAGGGACAGGACGGGCATGACGATCACACTGAGCGCGGTGACCACGACGCCGACGATCGAGTGTTCCGCGTTCAGCACTCCGGTGAGGGACAGGATCGCGCTGGTGGTGACATAGGCGGCGAGGAGGAAGAACGAGACGGCGATCACCCGCAATACCGGCTTTTCGTAGCGCTCGGGTTCTGTGCGGGTGAACTGCCAGGCGACTGCGGCGGCGGAGAGGACCTCGATGAACGAGTCCAGCCCGAAACCGATCAACGCCGTCGACGATGCGACAGAGCCTGCGGCGATGGACACGATCGCTTCGATCAGGTTGTAGCCGATCGTGACCGCGACGATCCAGCGGATCCGTCGCTGCAGCACGGCTTTTCGTTCCGGTGATAACGCAGTCGTGCTCACGTGGTGGGCTCGCAGCAGCCGGGAACGGTGCAGGTTGAATCCATGCAGGGTGCCGCCTCGTCCACGGCAAGAACCACATTGACGAGATCGCCGAGTGCCCGGGTCAGGTGCGGGTCGGAGATCTCATAGCGGGTTTGCCGTCCCTCGGGCTCGGCGACGACGATGCCGCAATCGCGCAGACAGGTCAGGTGGTTCGAGACGTTCTGCCGGGTCAACCCCAGAGCATCCGCGAGTTGCGCGGGATAGGACGGACCCTCGAGGAGGGTCATGAGGATGCGGGAGCGGGTCGGATCAGCCATCGCCCGCCCGAGGCGGTTCATCACGTCCAGGCGGGAAGTCACGGTCAACATGCAAACCACAATACAGCGTCGGCTGTATTAACTTCAGTTCTACGCACACCGTTCGACGCAGGATTGCTGCATCAAAAGGGGAAATCCGCTTGGCGCGTCAAGCGAACACAATCGACCGAGTAGGACCTCGCCGCTATTCAGGACCTTGGCGGCTCCGCGAATCATGCATTAGATGCAATTCAGGAACGTTTGGCGTGTCGGCCGATCGTTAGGTTACTCTCGTTCAATCGAAGATATGTTCGAGTGTTCTGAGGTGGATCATGATGACGACGGTCATGGCAAGTGTCGCGGTCTGGACGAATGAACGGGGCGTTCCCGAAGGATTGGTCTGGGAACAGACACGATTTAGAAGCACCGATACTCCGACATTGCTTGAATCGGATTACGAGTTTGTCGCGATGCATCCCCCGGCAGTGCATCCCGGATGGCGGCTGCAAGGCACAGACGATCAGGGCCAGAGCAGGGTCTTCGATGTTCGCTACATCACCAGCCGATGCGAATGGGTCCTCGTTCGCGTGTACGACTGAGCGTGTCAGATGGCTGAGTTGCGCTTGATGATCCCGAAACGAAGAGGTGACCGGCCTGAGTGGGAGGTCCGCCGGGGTGAGAAGGTCGTGGGCTGGGTGGTGGAGCACACCATCGGCCGCAGTAGTGCGGTGTTCTATCGGGCCACCGCCGTACATCCGAACACGGGCGAGCTGGTGAACTTGGAGAACTCCGCCGACAGGGAGGAGCGGGTAGCCAGGATCGAGGATTTCCCTGACGATCCGAACAAGTACCGCGGGATCCATTGGCGTCCAGTGAATGGGAGTCGCTAGGCGATCGCTTCGTCCGAGGACAACCTCCTACGCTGCTGCGACTCCCCCACGGAGTCGCAACATCTGGAATGAGGCAGCCCAAGGGGGGGCCGACGCGTGGTCGGCCTCCCCTTGGGCGGCGCGGTCTACTGGCAGCTATCGCACTGAAGAAGATCCATCGGGTCTACCGGAACCGCGTAGCCGTCGATGTCCTCGTTTTCGTCTTCCATAATGTCCTCCTGGGATCTGATCGTGTGTGCCGGTTTGGCAAGAGACGACCCGACGGCCGACTAGAGAACACGGGGCAACGGACCGTGGAATACCGGAGGCGCAGCCGAGGATATGCCGCGAAAGCCGTTGAGCCGGGCGAACGCCGGCCGTAGTCTCTTCGACCAAATCAGCGCGCCCACACGAACACCACGGCGGTCATCTACGAAGACGACCACGCGTCTACATCAATCGCGCGCGACGCTATGCGCCAGCTGCTGGAAGGGCTAGAACCGCGAACGTCGTGATACAGGCGGCAGCCAGGGCGATCGCCGGTCCATGCGCTCGGGCGCGCCGGGGCTTACCGGACGCGCGAAGGACGAGCGCCCAGATGGCCGCGAACAGGATGGCCAGCGGCACGACGTACACTGCTGCGAGCCCGGCATAGATCGCGACCGTGATGGTCAGCGCGGCAGCGAATTTGGCGTCGCCGAATCCGAACCAGCCGACCAGGCCGAGCAGCACATATGCCACACCAACGGCACCTGCCGCGATCAGCGAGTCCACGAACCTGAACTCGTCGCGGGAGGCGATGGATATGGCCGCAGCCTGAACCACTCCGGCGGCGGCCAGGGCCGAGACGTAGCGGTTGGGCAGCCTGTGAGTGCCTGCGTCGATCACGGCGACGAGCGCAGCTCCGGCAGTGAGGCAAGCGGTGAGGCCCCAGGCGTAGCCCGTGGTGGTCGCGATGGGGAACAGCAGCACGGCGACCGCCAGGCTGGCGGCTGCCGCGATGCCCGCGGTGATCGCCGGCCGTTCCAGGGCTGATCTGGTTCGTGTCGCGTGAGCGGTCACGCGCGGATTCTCTGGTTGGCCTGGTCGATGAGTATCCGTGTCTCGTCATCGACGTCGTAATCTGGGTCGTCCCCGCCCACTCGGGCGTACAGGTCTTCGAGGATGGCATGGAAGCCGTCGAGGTCGGCGACCTGGAGGGCGGCACGAAGTTCGATTCGCCAACCGGCTTCGTTGAGGGGATCAACGGCCTGTTCGACGCGGGCGGCGTAGCGGGCGAGGGACGTGTTGCGGGTGTCGAGTGCTCGGTTGCCGAGCTCGTCGGCGGCGTCCATCAGTGCGGCGATCATCTCCTCCTGGGGTATGGCGATCCACTGCCACCAACGGCGGGTATTTGATGCGGCGAAAGGGGTGCCCCGGGCCAGGCGTAACGCGGCGATCAGGTCGTCGCTGGTGGCGAGTGTGGGATCGTCGCCGACGAGGGCTCGGAAGTCGTCCCAGTCCGACCGGATGGCGGGGTGCAACACGTAGCCGTGGTGGTTGGTGTTCTCGGGCAACCACAGTTCCCCCGACGGGCCATGCCCTAGTGCGACGCGAACTTTCTTGGCCAGGCCGCGTTGGTTGTTCGCCGCATCAGGTGTGTTCGGCCAGAAAGCGCGTTGGAGTTGCAGTCCATCGACCGGGCCGCGGCGCAGCAGCAGATACGCCATCAGCTCGATACCTCGGGCAGGCATTGGCTCGTCGGGGTTCAGGCCGTCCGCTTCGACGGGTCCGAGGAGGCGAAGATACGGTACCAGCACAGGATCCGACTCCCGTGTCTCCGGCACCCGCTCTGGGAGTGTCTGAGGGGTCGCGGGAGTGCCCGCGGTCGGCAGCGGGTGAGGATCGGGAGAAGGTTCGCGCGGCTCGGGGAGCGGAATCTCCGCTCCGGGAGGTACCGTCGTGACGTTTTGTTCTCGCGCGTGAGGTTCGGGATGGGTTGCATCGTCGTTGGTCGTGTCGAGCAGGTCCTGGAGGAGTTCGAGTTCGCGCCCGCGCAACAGTTGGGGGGTGAACGGTAACGGCGGTACGCTGCCGCCGGGGAGGAGCAGCAGGGCGCGATCGGACGATTCGATCCGAAGGGTTGCCCGGGTGGCGTCGATCTCCCCGCGGACGGCCAGCGCGAACCCGAGTCGTCGGTCCGCGGCGACCATCTCGGCGAGCTCGCGTCGGACAGTGTCGTCGGGCACTTCATCGAGGACGAGGATGTGCGGTGCCCACGCTTCCGTTTCGGTCGCCAGGATGCGGGCCGCGTGGACGTCGTCGATCCCGTAACTGTGGAGCGCTGCGGAACGTTCACCGAGGTCGTTCCGGAGTTCCGGCAGGAGGGCGTCGAGGTGGTTGGCATGCTGGATGCGAAACCGGTCGATCGCGTGCGGGAACGCCACATCCATACCGACGAGGGAGACTTGAATCTGCTCACCCCATGGGTTGCCTGCGAGTTCCCCTGCCAACGCATTGAGGACTCCTCGAGCGAGTTCTTGATCGCCAACGACGTTCAATACACCGAGCTGTTCTAAGTCGACGAGGAGAATTCCGTCGTTGTCGTCGACGCCGATGATCACCAGCGCCGGGTACGGGCAGACCGTCCCCTGCAGCGTGGTGGGGATGGTTCCTGGTCGGAGGGTCCATGCGGTGCGGTCGGGTGTCAGCGGCTCGAAGGGGGCGGGCAGGTTCGCCGCGCGCACAAGGTAGAAGGCCATTTCCTGCGCTGTCAGTCGTACTGCGAGCAGCTCGGGCAGTGCTGTTCCGGTGTTTGCCGAGTGGGCCTGGAGCAACCGGAGCGCGTGTTCGATGTCCGTGAGGCCGACCGGGTCGGCGACCATACGCAGTTCCTGCTCGAACTCCGCAGCGGCGGGGTCGGGCATGGCAATCCGTTCCCCGGTCCGACGGCGGCGGCGCTGGTTAAGGCGTCGCCCGCCCAGCACTAGCAGGAGGGCGGCGGCAAGTACCCCGACTATCCCGCCCGCTGTCCCCAACGGGATTGCCGGGTCGGAGTGCGGGACAGCTGATGTATCTGCTTTGGCTGAGTGGCTGGGCGCAGGCGATGGTGTGGTCGCTGTGGGGCGGCTTGGGGCGGGGATTGGACTTGGGGTGCTGTCTGGTTCGGGGGCTGGCTGGGCGCCGAACTCAGGCAGGTGGTTTCCCTCGCCCGTTTCGGGCACTGGGGCTGGGGCCGGGTCGGAGTCGGCGGTCGGAGCGGGTGGGACGGGGACGTCTGGGATGTCGAGTCGCCAACCGGGCCGGATCAGGTTGGGGTTGGTGAGTCGCTGCCCACCGGGCTGCAGAATGTTGGTCGATGCCTGGAAGATGTCGGTGTCGCGTGTTCCGGCCCCGTAATACGTTTCGGAGATGTCCCAGAGGTTGTCGCCCGGAACTACCAGGTGCGTAAGCGTCTGGAGGGCGGGCGTTCCGGATGCTGCTGCAGCGGTAGCTGCGGGTTCGATCCTCGGTTCGGACTCCGGTGTCGCGGCGGGGTCGGGACTGGCGGGTTCGATCGAGACTGTCGGTGGCGGCGGGGCCGCGGCGACGGGCGGTGAGGTCATGTGCATTGCGCCGATTCCGGCGAACATCACCAGGACCGCGGTGACCAGGGCGGCGGCGGCGTATTGCTGGCCTTTGAGTAGCCAGACCCGTTTCGTGGTCTTCCGTCCGGCGATCCCGGCGCCGATCTCGATCAGCATTGGAATGGCGAACAGGATCCAGGCGATCCAGCCCAGGCATGGGAGAACCTTGGTCAGCAAGATGACGTTGCCGTAGTCGGGCACCAGCGTGATGATGTTGTGGACTTGGTTGCTGGTCGGGATCGGGTTGCCGGCAACAATAATCAGCGCGGCCGGCACACCGACCAGGATCAGGGCGATCGCCAGCAGCGCGCCGACCCCAAGGAGAAATCTTCGCATCATCACCCCTTCCTAATACCCGAGCCCGTCGGAGGCGGTCACGGTGTTCACCGACTCGAGCTGGCCGACACGAATCTGCGTCGCGCTTTGCACTGTCGGGGCCGCGATCGTTCCATCGGTGCCCCCGCCGGTCCACTGCACGACCCAGTGGCTGGTCGCGGTCACCGTGAAGGTGCCATCACCGGAGGTCTTCTGATAACGGAGTCCGCACGTCGGGGAATCGGACGCCAGTTCGTCTTGCATCGCCGTCTCATCGAACGCGGTGCCCGCATCACAGGTGACACTCTGCCCGTCCCCGGCGGACCAGGTGACCGACTGAACCTGTGCGGTCGCCGTCACCGTCACCCCTCCCAGGGTCGCGGATTTCGAGTAGGGCCCGAAGGTCAACGGTTGCGGGTTGGCAACCCACAACCAGACCGGTATCCCCACCCACGTACGCCGGTACGCAGCAGTGCCCACTGGGTCATCAGTGTGCGTCTTGTCCTCGGGTGCCATTCCGATGGTGATTCCTGCGAGCTGGAACGATTTCACCAACAGCGCGGCCGCCTGCGCGGGCGTGTAGGTGGTGATCCCTGCTGGGGGCACGTCCGACCAGAACGTTGCGCCGAAACAGTCTCTTCCCGCGTTCGCTCCGGGCGGGCAGTACGCGGTGCACAGATACCAGGCGCCCACCCCTGCGCTTTCCGCCGGTGGAGGTGGTGACTGTTCTGCCGGCGGCGCGAGCCGCACATAGCCGATGCAATTTCCCGGTTGGTTGCTCCACCAGCCGTCGTTCGTCTCACACGGCACCGGTTGGCCCTGATAGGAGCAGCTGGTCGGTCCAGGTGTGAACGCCACCGGAGCTCCTGTGTTCCCGCCCGGGTTCGGCGATCCGTTGGAACCGCCGTCGCCTACCCCGACCGTGCATGTGGGGCTGAGTTGGTTCGGGTCGCAGCCGCCGGATCCGCCCGAAGCAAAGGCGGGTCCAGCAACTGTCACGATCGACAGAACAAGCGCGACAACCATTGCGGCCATCGCTGTTCGAATTCTCAGCATGCCGGTGCACCCGCTTGTCCGAGGATGCTCTGTGAGTTGTTGACCATCCACGATTTGGCGTCCGGGACATACTCGACGTTGAACTCGACGGGAAAAACTCTTGTGCTCGAGACCGGGGCGGGCGCACCGCTCGCGTATGTTGCGGTCTGACCGGTGACGTCGTAACACCCCTTCACGTAGACGATTCCATTCGCGATGGCAGCGCCGCCCGTCGGGAGAAGTGTGCCGAATGATGAAGCCACGGCGCTTGGCGTCCATTTGGGGGCACCGTGGGTGGTGATCCCTTTCTCTGCGAGACCAGCGGCAACTTGGTGGACCCCTGATAGCGCGGTGCCGTTCGCGTAGGGGTCGATCCGGTTCGGATTCGCTCCTGCGTCGTGCTCGATTTCGTACTGCACGGCCAGAAAGTCCTTGACGGTCTTGTTCGCCGCGACCCATGCGTCGTCCTGGCTGGCGGGAGGTTCCGCGCTTCCGGGGTCGCCGATCGGGGAATAGGTCGGTCTCGGTGTTGGCGATGCTGAGTGTGTTTGCCCGGCCGACGGATGTGGGTTGCCTTGAACGCATCCGGTGAGCAGGATAGCTGCCGCGCCGACCGCAGCAAGTGTTGCGAGTGCTCGGGGCTTGTTCATGGCGTGGATCCTTCGCGGTTAGTTCTGGTCGATGAGTTCGGCTGCGGCGGTGGCGTGGACTGGCAGGGGTCCGAATCCGAAGTCGCCGAGGATCTTCGGGGTGTAGGTGAGGTCGACCGTGACAACCACGTGGTCGCCGACAACCCGCGCAGTCCCTGTGGCCGCGGCTTCGTGGATGTAGTTCTGTGCGGCGTCTGCGGCGGCAATGGGTGAGAGGTTGAACGCGTCGCCGTTGATAGCGTCCCCGGTTGCCGCGTTGGTGCCGGCTCGGGCGGCGCCTTGCGCGATCGTCAGGGCCTGTTGGAGGGTTTGGGTTTTCCCGTCGCCGTCGACGACGACACCGGCGATGATGACCATGGCGACGGCGAGGATGAGGACCAGGGGAATGTATTTCATGCGGTCACCTCTGCCGGTAGGGGTCGACCGGGCTCGCGGCGGTTTCGGTGATGGTTAACGAGCCGGGGATCAGTGGGAAAGCGAGATCCGCTGTGGCGATCTGGCAGGTGATGGTGGCTGTGACGGTTCCGGTCTGCCCGAGAGCGGTGTGCAAGCCGTCACCTCCGATCACGAGGTTCAGGGATTGACAGTTGACGTTGCCGGAGAGGGCAAGCTCGGCGGCCGCTTTGGCATGCGGGACAGCATCGGTGGCTGATCCGGACAGGGAGGCGTCGCGCGCTGCAGCAGCTGCAGCGCTCTGCACGGTGTTGTCAGCCAGCCCGTAGCGTCCCATGAAGATGCCGACGGCGATGAGAGGGCAGAGGATTCCGATGAGGACGATCGCAAGTCCCGGGATGTCTTCCACGTCCCCGCGTTCGTCTCGAACGATTGTGCGCAGCACGCTCATGGGGCGGGTACCCATCGTTCGACGGGACCGGTGACGGTGCGGGTCACCGGGGGAAGCTGTACTCCGGGGATGAGGGACTCGGCGGCACCTGTGACGGTCACCGTCACGGTTGTGGCTGAGCGTGCGACGTTGACTTGCGGATCCTGCAGGAACCCGGGCATGCCGTCGATGATCTGGGTACCGGCAGTCTGGCCAATATCGGGGGTGGATTGGTAGGCGCGGGCGTTGGTGTATGCGGCGACGGCGGCGGTCTGGGCGACGTTGCTGCCGAGATACCACAGGGCGCCTTGGAGGGCTGCGATGAGGAGGAGGAAGATCCCGGGCAGGATGATGATTTCGGAGGCGTAGCCGTCCTCCCGTTCGACGGCCGCCCGCAGGCGGCGTGCACGTGTCATCACGGACCGGGATTTCATCGCGCCTCCTAGGGCAGTTTGGCGAGGTAGCCGTTGACGAACGCGGTGACCAGACCGATCACCGCAAGGCCGAGGACGACACCGCCGACGATGTAGATGGCTTTCTCAGTGGATGAGTCGATGCCAGCTTCGGGCCGCGCCATGAGCCTGTCGGTTCTGGCGCGGATACTGCTGTACATGCGAAGGGCGAGGGTTGGGAGCTGTTGCATGCGCGTCTTCATGGTGTTCTCCTCAGGGGGTTTTTAGAGCGTGGTGAGTTGCAGAAGGGTGGGGGTAATCGTGATGGCAAGGATCGGCAGCAGGCAGCACAGGACGGGGAGATCCATCCGGGAGGTCAGCCGTTGGGCGGCGTCTTTGTCATCGGCGGCCACTTGTGCCCGGAGTTTCCGGCAGGCTGCCCGGAGTTGCTCGCGCAGGCCGACGCGGGCTTCGGAGAGGCGCAACAGGCGGGACATATCAACCAGGGCAGGTACCTCGATGTCGGTACCGAGGTGCTCGAGGGCATCCCATTTCGACACGCGGGTGAGGTCCGCGACCCGGTATTCCCGGCGGATACGACGGAACACCCACGTGTCGGACACTCCGGCAGCGCTGGTCAGCGCGCTGTCGGTGGTGGTGTCGCCGAGCAGGGCGACGGCAACGAGTTCGAGGTAGACGGTGACGAACCGGGTGAACTCTCGTTGTGCGTCTTTCGCTTTCGCGCGCACGGTCCCGTCCGGCACGGTCCACATGATGATGGCAAGCACCGGGCAGAGCAGGAGTGGGAGGGCGAAGAAGTACCCGAGGGTCAGTTGGAAGAAGATGGGAAGGATGATGGGTGCGATAAAGCCGATGCCGGCGAGTTGGAGTTTCTGGCCGTAGAACCGGCTGACCGGGATTTCGAGGAGGTCGAGTTGTTTGAGCGGTGCGGTGAACCCGGGGATGGTGGGGGCGTGCTGATGGACCCAGTTCCCGAGCCGCTCGGAGACCTTCGTCGAGGCAGCGGCGACGGGCGACGGTGATACGTCGCCGAGCCGGGTCAGTGCGTCGCCGGTGCGAAGCAGCCGCGGGGCGGCCCTGAGGAGTAAGAGCGCCAGTCCCACACCGATCACGGCGCCGGGAAGGAAGGCGACCAGGAGCGGACTCATGATTCGCCTGCCCGTGTCGGGTCTGCTGTGAGGATGATGCGGGCATCCGGTTTGCGGCGCGCTTGTGCCTTGGCCCAGATCAACAGCAGCACGAACACGGTCAGGATGATGGTGAGGATCACTTCGCCGAGCGGGGTGCGGTAGAGGCCGATCTGGTTGGTGTGGGAGAAGAGGATGATCCCGGCCAGTACCACGGTGATGATGCCGGTCATGGTGATGAGGCTGCGCCGGGGTTTCCCCCGCTCGATCGCGGTGTCCAACTGAAGTTTCACCTCGTCGGCAAGCATTTCGGCTACCCCGTCGAGGGCTTTGGTGAGGCCGCCAGCGTTGTATTCGGCGGCTTGGATGAGGTAGATCACGACTTCGTCGACGTGGGCGCTGTTCATCTCGGTCGCGAACTCGCGAAGGGCCGCGGCGTTGGACCACGATCCGCTGATCCGCTGGTTCAACCGGTCAACGCCGACCCGCAGGATCGGCGGTGCGGAAGCTCGGGTGATGGTGATGACTTCACGCAAGGTGAACGAGCCGGTTTCCGCAGCTGATGAAAGACTGCGAGTCCAGCTCTCCAGGGCGGAGAGCAAGTCCCGCTCCCGGGTGTCGGATTTGCCCAGAAGGAGCGGAAGCCCGATCACCGCGGCGGGGACGACCACCACCAGGATGACGACGCCGGAAAGCGCCGCCGCGACAACCCCGAGGATCAGGCCGAGCAGGATCGTCGTTTTCGTCCGGCGGGTCACGGCCGCCCAACGCTGCGGAAGGGTCCGCCTGGTGCGGGGTTGTGGTCGTTCGGGCGCGGGGCGGAAGGCTAAGACCATCATGACAATGCCGGCCATGACCATGACGCCGGTGAGCGCGGCATAGATCGTCATCAGTCACCTTCCTCGAACAGGTCGGTTGTCAGTCCGTGGCGGGCGAACCGGTGCATCATCTCGGTGCTGGGTTTCTCCGGCCGGGTGAACGTGCCCTGGGCGTGGTCCCAACGGAACAACGGGGCGGCCATCGGGAGTTGTTCATTGGGCCTGGCGATGACCTCGGCGATCTCGGCGACAATGCGTCGTCGGGTCCCATCGGGGTTGGGGATGATGTCGAGGTAAACGACCAGGTCGATACTGCGCAGGATCTGCCGCAACGGCACCAGATCATCCGCCAGGCCTTGCTCGCTCATCAGGACATCGGCGAAGCGATGCAGAGCATCCGTCGAGCTGCGTGCATGGATCGTGGAGATGGACCCTTTCCCCGCCTGCATCGCTTTCAGCGCGACCGGTCCTTCGGCGCCGCGGATCTCACCGAAGAGGATCCGTTGTGCTGAGGAGCGCAGCGACTCGCGGAACGCGTCCTCGAGACTGTATGAAGAGGCGAGGTCGCTTCCGGCGAGGGTGGAGGGCAGGTATTGGAAGTCGGACACCTGCGAATGCCGGTGGGGAAGTTTGCCCAGGTACAGTTCCCGTTCGGTTTCGATGGTGACGATTTTCTCCTCCCACGGCACCGCCGCCATCCACGCGCGCAGGAACGTGGTCTTACCCACCTGCGGGTAGCCGGCGACCAGAGCGGAAAGGTTGGCCTGGCTGGCGAGGGTCAGGAACTCGGCCATTTTCCGGGTGATCGTCCCGAGTCCGATCATGTCGGTCAGGGTGACGTCAACATGGTTGTGTTTGCGCAGCGTCACATTGGGGCGAGAGGTGATCGACGCGCCGGTGGCGGAGAACCGGGCGCCACCGATGTCGAGGTCGATGTGGCCGTTCGGGCGGCCAAACACTCTCCCCCTCCAACTGGCGAGGTCGGCAACCATCCGCTCGAGTTCCTGGTCGTTGTCCGCGACCGGTGGCCGGCGTTCCCGCAGACCGGAGGACTTGGTCACCATCACGTTGTCGTGTCCGACAATGCTGATGTCTTCGATGTCTTCCTCGCGCAGGTACTGCTGGAATCGGCCGTACCGGAACGCGGAGTCGAAGACGGCCTGCACATGCTGTGCTGTGAGCTCGGCACCCCAGTCGTGGTCCGGGCCAAGGTTCAGTGCACGATAATCGACCAGACGCTTCACCAGCCGGCGAATCTCCTTCAGCGTGTCTGCTTCGAACGGTGTCTCCGGCTCCGCGGAGGCGATGGCGACGTCGAAGTCCGCGCGGGTTCGTTCGCCGCTGGAGTCGAGGTTCAGTTCTTTAACCAAAGTGTCGACGACACCCCAGTCGACCTCGTCGCCGCGAGCTCGACCTGCGGCTTCGGTCAGCCCGAATGACGACCGGGCCTCGTCGTCCGGATGTGGCTCATCGGCCACCTTCGGCGGTCCGGCCCCGGTGGCTGCGGCGAACAGGTGCAGCGATCCGGGCGTGACCGCGCTGGGCG
Organism: Galbitalea sp.; assembly: GCA_036271795.1. Lineage (GTDB taxonomy): Bacteria > Actinomycetota > Actinomycetes > Actinomycetales > Microbacteriaceae > Galbitalea. Next base: position 51,884 of record DATAZY010000011.1, on the reverse strand, counting down.
ACTGGTCGGGCTCCATCGGTGGCAGCGCTCGGGCGGGTGCCCGGCGGGTGAGAATCTCGTCGAGGAACGGCCTGGTGCGGATCGTTGGCTCGGGCTTCGGATCCGCCATCAGCCCGCCTTCCTGTCAATGCTCTGGGCGGCTCCCCTGGTTTCGTCGTCGAGGAGGGTGACGACGCGACGCACGGACTGGCGGTAGATGTTCCGGTTCGGGCGAGGGTCCGGTTTCCCGAGGGAGAACGTGGCTGCGCCGTCGGGGTCGAACGGGAGAGTCGCCAGCACGGGCATCAGGTGCACGGCAAAGTCGCTGGCCGGAACCGGCTCGGCGGGAGGTTCGGTGAGCAGCAGCCGGTACCTCTCGGCCCGGCCAATCCCTTCGAGCCGGTCGGCGAGGTCCGCCAGTTCAATGCGACGGTAGACGCGGTTCAGGTCCACCATCGTGGCTGCCGCACACACCAGCACACGGTCGGCCTGGTCGAGGATCGGGAGCCGGATGTCGTTCGGGCTGGTCCGGCCCAGGTCGACCAGCACGTCAACGCCGGCGTCGCTGAGCGCCCGGAACAGCCCTGGCAACCGTGCCCACAGCCCCCGAACACCATCGATGATCGTCAAGCGGAAGAACCCCGGCACCACCCAGAGGCGATGCCCGGCAGGGAGCGCCGGAATGGGCATTTGGTCCACTGCTGGGAGGTCGTGGACGGCGATGGACAGCTTCGAGTCGGGGTCGAGAAGGTCCTGCCAGGTGAGAATCTCGCGGGCATGGGCAACCGCTACTTTGTCGAGGCCCGCAACAGTCGGCGGGAGGTTGGAGCGAAAGAATCCCGCCATCGCGGAGGTCACGTTGGCGGTCTCGGCCTCAAACAGGACCACGGGGCGCGGCCAGTGCACGGCGAACGCAAGCGCAGCCGTGCTCACGCCCGGTGACCCGGAAAAAGAAGCGAAGGCGATGACGGCCACGGTCAGCCATCCGCCCCGGTCAGATAGATCGCCACCGACCCGGCTGCGGCACGGCTGGTCAGGTCGGCGGCGACCGTCTGGCTCACGTAGACATCGACGATCGTCGTGTCGGACTGCTGGTCGAGCGTGGTGTCGGAGACGACACCGGAAATGGTGGAGGTGGTGACACTGACATCACCGGTAGTGTCGGTGGCGATCGGAACGATTTCGACGTGATTGCCAGCCACCAGCGGTTCCGCTGGCAGTTGCGAGGATTTCAGCGAGAGACCCACCAAGGCGCGACCGGCCGGGATCTGCTGCGTCGCCGCGATCGAAGCTGCGGTGATCAGGCTGCCCTTGGGCAGGTCCACCGTTGTGACCTTTCCGATCACCTCCGCCGGTGACGCGGTGGAGATCGCGGGCGAGCTCTGCCCGGAGGCCAGCGCAAGGGAAGTCAGGTCGTCAGCGGTGAGGGTGGTGCCGCGCGGGATGTTATGGGTGACGGCGAACACCTCATCGGGATGCCCGGCGGAGGTGAAGAGGAAGACGTTGAGGAGACCACCGACCAGTATCAGGGCGGCAGCTCCCGCGATCCAGATCCAGGAGCGACGAGCGCGGACGGGGGTGATGGGTTGCTCGCTCAGCAAGGCGCGCGCGGGCGTGACTGGTGTTGCCACTGCTGTCGCCACAGACCTCATCCCCTCTCACAGACAGTTGCTGCCTAAAAGGGGTGCGGTGAGAGGGAAGAAGTGGTTCAGATAAGGCTAATGTTTTCCCGTCAACGGGCACCCGAGGCAGGGTGGTACGGTCAGTCTACGACGCTTGCCAAAACCGCAGCAAGGAGATTGCGCCCCTAATCGGGGCTAGTGACGCCCTGTTACGGTGCGGCGAAAGTCATCCACAGCGGCATCAAAAGCATCTGCGTCGATTCGCCACCGCCGGCGGTTACTACCGCCGACCGCGTTGTCGTTGTGGGGGTCGGTTTCCGGGATGAGGAGCCCCGCACTGACCAGTGGGCGGATTTGGCTGGTCAGAGCGCTGCGGCTCACACCAAGTTCGCTCATCAGCATTGCCGCAGTGCAAGCCCCGTCGCGGAACGCGCTCCGCAGGATTCGGACGCGTACATCCGAGCAGCCCAACGCACGGGATAACGCCAGTAAGGCGAAGTTCCCGTCAGGCGAAGGTCGTTGCACGCCACCATTGTCGCGCGTCAACACCGTGGGCGAAAGCCCCGGGTGAGCAAGCCTGCCAGGAACGCGTTAGGCGGCGAGGAATTCGGTTCGGGCTGCCGTGGCGAGCCGTTTACGAATGCGCGTGAGGCGGCTGCGTAGACCTTCGACGCTCAGCCCCATGCCCGCAGCGATGGCGGCGTGAGTGCGATCTCCTAGTGCGGTTCGAATCAACAGGTCGACCTCCGCACGGTTGAGCACCCGGGTGTTGACAGCCCAGGCGAGGACATCCGCCAGTTCCACCTCTGGGGTTGGTTCGCGCGTCCAGGTTGCTGGCACGGTCTCGAGGAACTCATCGGAGACGGTAACGGTGCGGGCGGCAATCAGCCGTTCGTTAGCTGTTGGTTTCGGCGTAAGGAGATGGAGCATGTTCATCGTCAGGTTCGCCATCACCCGGTCCCGCAAATAGAGTCGGTAGGTGCGGATACTCTCCCACGCCGCACCGACCGCATAGCCGGCACGGTCGGCACGGTTCAGATACTCAAGTCCGCTCACGCGTTGAGCGATTCTCTGTGCGGCGGGAATCAGCGCTTGAAGCACCACCCTGTCGGCCTGCGCGTTCCCGTCGCGGCCACGCATCAGCAACGCATGCAACAGGGTGTCCTGCTCAGGGCCGTCAGATTGGCGGATCGCCGTTAACAGCTCAGCTCCGCTGCGACTCCCGTGCACGCCGCAGTCGACAAGGCGGTCGCGGACGGCAACCCATTCGAAATTCAACTGGGTCACCAAGGGTGTTGTTTGTGGGGATGCGGTTGTCATGGTGTGCTCCTTCTCGATGGAGAAATAAGGTCACCTGCGATCCTGTCCACCGCGCGTGTGTTCGCGCGTGTATTCCGCCGCCCCGCCACCAATACACGCAGGCCGACCACCGATTGGTGCGTGTACTGGCGCTGGTAAATCCGCCCATTTGCGTGTGCTGCCGCGGGTATCGCGAGAGATCAAAGTGCTCGTTTTGGTGACATTGGACCACATCGGTGTTCTGCGCCTACCCCTATTAGGTGGGCGGCGCAGTAGGTGCCCCCGCATATCCGAGTCTCGCGTCGCTGTCGCGGAGGAGCAGGAAATCGAGTCAACGAACAGGAGCACCAATGAGTAACGACGACAACCAAACCGGACGACCCGAATCCGCACACCACGAACCGGACTCGGTGCGAGAAAAAGACGCCGGGGGTGCGGAACGGCCGGCCTGGGCGTTGACGGAACTAACGCGCAGCGCCTCCTCAGCAGCACGCTCTGAGTCACCGCGCTCTGACGGGCGCGCCAATGGCCGGGGCATCGAGTGGGTGCGCCCCACCGACCTCGCCCCCCGGGTGGGCGCAGCGATCACGGACCGGGCAGCGGACGCCCACCGCGATGCACACGCCTGGGCCCGGACGCGACTGCGGGAGGCGGCGACACCATCGGAAAGGAAGCGTCGTCTGCCCCCACCCTCATCGTTCGGCAACAACGGGCCAGCGCCTTCCGGGCGTGACGCCATCGGCCTCTAACCCACGCGTCGCCCCGCGCCTGAAACTGCCCCCACATCCAAGGAGACCCCACCATGCAAACTCACACTGCGCAAGACCACGACACAAAGGGCTTCGCCAGTCCGGAAGGGCTACGCGCTGTGCTGCATCGTCTGCACACCGCCGGGCCCGGCGCATGGTCCACTGATCCGGACGCCCGTGAACTCATGCTCTTCGCGGAACACAAATATCGCCGGCTGGCGACCAAATGGCATCGGGACGAAGCCGACGCCGCCCACGCCGCATTCCTCGCCATGGTCGCCCCGACCACTCGACACGCGGACGACCCCTGGGCGGTAGTGACGACCGCGGTCGCCCGAACGTTGAAAGCGGAGACCACCGCGGAGCGGCATATGGTCTCCACCGACCGAGCACGCCACCCGCGCGAGCTGGTGGACGACCCACCGATCCGGGCCGGCGAACATGAAGAGTTCATCTTCGACATCCTCCACACCGCTACCGGTTGTGGTGCGGCCGATGAACGGCCGGGGATGTCGCCAATTGCGGAGGCGACACGGTTCCTGGCCCTGTCGGGCTGGCCTGTGGAGGTGGCCGAGGCAAGCGTCGATTATGTCACCGACCGGTTGTCCTCGTGCGGGGCACGGGACACAGCGTTCGAGTCGTTGCGCAGAGATGCCTCGATCCCCGCCCAACTGGACATCCCGCGGTCCTCCTGGACCCGCCTGGTCCGACTGCTCCTCGGCAACCACACGGTTCCTGGAATGCCGGTTCCGCGAGGAATCCTGGCTCGAGTGCTGCTCGGCGATACCGCCGCGACACTCCTCGCCGACGACACCCTGGTGCTCGCCGCCGCGATGACCAGTCTGGAACGGTACGCAGCGTGAGTGAGGGACACGTCGAACTTGCCCGTGCTGTGGCCTCAATCCGTGTCGGATACCGGCTGCGGAACGAGCTTGGCGACCTGGACGAACTGGTTGAGTCCATCAGGGTGCTTGGCTTGTTGCAGCCGATCACGATCAGCCCCGACGGCACGCTGATCTGTGGGGTGCGGCGCTATGCGGCGGTGCGGGAGCTGGGCTGGAAAACGGTGAACGTGTGGGTGCGCTCCGGGATCTCCACCGACCTGGAACGGATGCTTGCCGAGCAGCACGAGAACACCCTGCGCAAACCCTTCACCCCCACTGAAGCCGCTCGCCTGTACGCGGAGTTGAAGCCCCTCTACCAGGAAGACGCCGCCCGGCGGAAGGAAGCGACCCAATTCCGTTCCGACCCGCGCAACCCCGCAATTGCCGGTCCCGCAAACTTTGCGGGACCGGCAGGGGACGCCCGAGCACAAGCTGCCCGCGCCGTCACCGGCCAGCGGTCGGACCTGACCTTGGAGCGCATCCTGGAAGTCCAACACCTAGCCCAGGACCCCACCGCTCCCACTGAGGTCCGAGAAATTGCGGTCCGTGAGCTGTCGGCCCTGGACCGGGACCGACGAGTCAATGGCCACTACCTTGTGGTGAAGGCAGCACAAGGCACCGGCGAACTCCAGCAGCTCGCACTCGACCCGGCACAGCCAGCAGATGTCCGCCAGGCTGCCACCTCAGGACTACAGCGTCTGCAGGCGCTCGATCGGCCCGAAGACCTTGCCCGCGTGGCGAAAGACGCGTTGGCGCGCGCCCGCGCAACGAACGGGACAAGTGGCTTGCGGGCGCCGTTGGCGCCACGCACGCCACCAGCGCAGGTCGCCCGATTCAGTGTGCGAGCGTTCCTGATGACGATCCGCGAAACCGACTACTGGTGGTTGCATTACGACCCGGCCGAGATCGGTGCCGCCCTGACCGCCGCACAGTGGGAGCAGTTCGATGACTGGGTGGCCCAAGCGGAAGCATTCCGGCATGCCGCCCGCTCCAAGGCCCGACCTTCAGCCGACGCTGATGCGGACCCGCAGCGCACCCTCGAGAGCATCCGACAGCCCGACCGGGGGATCTTGTGAAACCATTGCGCCACCGCACGGTCATCGCGCTAATCATCGGAGCTGTGGGTCTTGCCGCCCTGGCAGGGGTCGGGCTGTACGGACTCGTCGGCACCACGACCGACACACCGGCGGCATCCACCCCGACCACACCTGCCCTGGCGAACCCAGCCCCCACCAAGGTCGCGCCACCGACGTCGCTGCCCCACACGAACGACCCGGTGACCTACGCGAAAGCGGTAGCCCGCTCGTTGTTCGTGTGGGACACCGCCTCCGGGCAGCAGCCGGAGGACTACCAGTCGGTGATCAGCGAGGACGCCGACCCCTCCAGTGTCGAAACCTCCGGCCTGGTCAACGACCTCGCCGCCTACTTCCCCACCGACACCCAATGGCAGCAGCTGCGCCACTACAAGACCGTCGAAACGGTGACCATCGTGCGGGCCTACATTCCGGCAGCCTGGGGTCAAGCGGTCGCCTCGGACCCCTCCGCGGTACGCCCGGGGACAACGGCGGTGACCATCGACGCGTTCCGTCATCGGACCGGGAGTTGGTACGAGCAATCAGCCGCCACCTCCGATCCGGTCTCGTTCACAGTGTTTCTCGCCTGCCAACCGACCTTCCCGCGTTGTCACATCCTGCGGCTGTCCGGCCCGAACACACCACTGAAATAGGGCCCCGGAGATGTTGAAGATCGTCCTTGGCGCGGTCGCGGCCGCGGCGGTGTTGTTCGGGCCGGCGTCGGCGATGATCGGTGTCGGCCTGTTTGTGAACCCAGCACTGGTTGAGGCCGAACTGTGTGGCGCGTCCAGCCTCACCCTCGATGGCACGATCCCGGGCAGTCTCACCGCGGCGACGCCCACCGGCGCCACGGTCACGCTTGATCACACCCAACTGGGCCGGGCCGCGACCATCATCGAGGTTGGCGCTGGGACCGCCGGGGTTGGGACGAGCGGGGTGCTGGTCGCATTGATGGCAGCGCTGACCGAATCGGAGCTGCGAATGCTCGCCAACACCACCGCCTACCCCGCATCCGCGACCTATCCGCACGATGGTGAGGGATCAGACCATGACTCGTTGGGGATGTTCCAGATGCGCCCCACCGCCGGATGGGGCTCGATCGCACAACTGATGGATCCGACCTACCAGGCCGCCGCGTTCTTCGGTGGTCTGACCGGACCGAACCACGGTTCCCCGCGTGGCCTGCTCGACGTCCCGGACTGGGAGGCGCTCTCCTTGGGGGCGGCTGCGCAGGCGGTGGAGGTGTCCGCGTTTGCCAACCGGTACGCGACTTACGAACCGGTCGCCCGCAGCATCCTCAACACCCTCACCGGAACCGCGCCCGCCGCCAACACCACCACGGGGGCCGCGTGTTCGATCGTTTCCGACAATGCACAACAGCTGGCGCAGACCCTCGTCAACGCCCACGGCAAAGGCACGTTCACAACGTTGGTTCCCGCCATGTACACGCAGGAGATCGAAGCGACTGCGAACGGGACGGTGACCGCCAGATGTCAGGTCGATACCCGGGTCCTCCAGATCATCGTCCTGGTATTGGACCGCTACGGTTCGGTCGTGGTGAGCGACCTCGGGCGGCCCTGTGTCGAGGACACACTCGATTGCCCCTCCTCACCGCATTGCGCGATACCGGATCTGGCGGTGGACTTCACCAGCGTTGGAGGTCAGGTCCTCAACGGGTCCAACACCCCAGACATCGCCCTGCTGCACTACCTGGACATCGTCCTGCCGGACGGATCCTGGGCGGGACAATCCGAATGCCGCACCGCTGCCGGCGATCCTGTCGACCTTGAGCACATCGGCCAGTTCCCCGACACCTGCACCCACCAGCACATCGACATCCGCGGCGCAGGGTCCGCACCGCTGACCCGATGAACCCCATACAGTCGACAACGCTGACGCCCGGAGGGCACGGCCCAATACGGCTGTCGGCGGTGTACCCGAACATCGGTGCGGTGGGCGGCCAGTCGACCCTGGTCGCGCTTATCGGCGCCCTACTGACGATCGTCTTGATCGTGGCGTGCCTCATGCTCATCGTCTGCGCCGCCGCGTGGGCGCTCGCGGCAGCGCACGGCAACTACCAATCTGTGGCTAAAGCCCGCACTGGTGTTCTCGTCGCGGGCGGTGCCGCCGCGCTCGCCGGGGGCGGGGTGGCATGGATGAACTTCCTCCTCCACCTCGGCAGCACCCTCTAACAACCTCCCCCACGGTTGGGTGGCCCGACGCACCTATCAGTGAGCCCCGCCAATCCTGCCGGTGCGGGTCACCGTCATCCGGGAGTCCACGACCATGCCTGTCATCGATCTCATCCACACCACCATCGGCACAATCCTCATCGCGGTGCCAACGGACATCAGCATTCCGCCGAACGACACCGGGCTGCCCGGGATCGCCGCCTTGCGGACCATCGTCGGCGCGATCATGACCGTCGGCCTGATCCTCTCGGTCCTTGCCCTGATCGTCGCGGCGATCGTCTGGGGATTCGGCGCCCACTCCTCCAACCCGCACCTCGCCGGCCGTGGGAAGAACGGGGTGCTCGTCGCCTGCGGCGCGGCAATCCTGTGCGGTGGCGCGGTCACGCTCATCAATTTCTTCTGGAATGTCGGCCAAAGCGTCTAGACCGATTCAACTCAAGGAAGGAGGGACTTTGTGAGCGGGGTGTGCGATATCCCAGTCCTGGCCGACGTGTGCCAAAGCGCCGGGCAGGCCGCCGGAACTCTGGTCGAGGCACCGTTCGACTGGCTCGCCCAAGCCGCCGGGAACTCCGCCCAATGGATGTTCCAGGAAGTGTGGTCGGTGTTCGACAGCACCACCTTGGTCGACGTCACCCGCGACAACTACCTGAAGGTCTACAACGTCCTCTTCGGCATCGCGGTCTTCATCATGCTGATCTTCTTCTGCCTACAACTGATCACCGGCCTCATCCGCCGCGACCCCGGCGCCCTCCACCGCGCCGCCCTGGGCTTGGCGAAATCGGTGCTCGGATCGTTCCTGGTCATCACCCTCACCGCCACCCTGTTGCAAATCGTCGACCAACTCTGTATCGGCATCGTGCAAGCCACCGGGACAACGCTGGATGAGATGGGGGCGAAGATCGGAGCCCTTGCCATAGGCCTCACCACCATCAATATCGCGAGCCCCGGGGTGGGGGCGATCATCACGATCTTCCTGGCGTTCCTCGCCATCGCCGCCGCGGCGATCGTCTGGTTCTCCCTCCTCGTCCGCAAGGCACTACTGCTGGTCGGCATCGTCCTGGCACCGGTCGCCCTATCCGGGACGGTATGGGATGCCACCCGCGGGTGGGTCGGAAAGTGGGCCTCCTTCGTGATTGCACTGATCGTCTCCAAACTGGTCATCGTCGTCGTGTTCCTCGTCGCCATCAACCAGCTGAACGCCCCGATCAACCTGGACCTGGCCTCCATCTCCGACCCGATCGCCGGCATCGTGCTCATGTTCGTTGCCGCGTTCGCCCCCTACATGGCCTACAAGTTCGTCTCCTTCATCGGCTTCGACATCTACCACGCCATGTCCACCGAACAGGAAGCCAAACAAGCCCTCAACCGGCCCATCCCCGTGCCCGGGAAACCCTCCGGGGGCGCGGCGAAGAAAGTGCTCGACGGTGCCGGCGGGAAAGGAGGTGGCGGTGCACCACCGGTGTCACAGTCCGATGGGAGCGCCGCCGGCTCGGGCGGAGGATCCGCCGCGGTCGCAGGTGCCGAGGCTGGTGGGGCGGGAGCAGGTGGGGCCGGGGCAGCTGCCGGGGCCGGGGTGGCCGCGGCGGGTCCGGCAGCAGCAGCCATAATCGGTGCGGAAGTCGTCAAGGCCGCCGCGACGGCGGGACCAAAGGCGGGCGCAGCGATCGGCGGTGCGGCGGACCAACATGTTACTGCCAGCCAGCAACCCATCACCCCGACCAGCACCGCCGGCACGGCACCACCCGTCCCGACGAACCCGCGGACAGCGGCCGGGCCGACCGCGACACTATGAGAGCGAACACTGATGGGTGACCCGACCTCCGAGTTCGCGTTGCGACCGGTGAAGTTCTCCCGCCTGGCCCGCCGTGGGATCCTCCTCGGCCTGTCCCTCCCGCAGCTCGTCACCGGCGCAGTCGCCGGGGTGACAATCGTGGGCGCACTCTATGCCGGCGGAGCTACCGGGGGGCTGTGGACATCTCCGCTTTGGGTTACCGCTGTTGTTGCGACCTGGCTGCCTGTCGGTGGTCGGAAGGCGATCGAGTGGCTGCCCATCGGCGGGCATTGGGCCTTTCGGTCGGCGGCAAAACAGACCTCATATCGGAAACGGCTCACCATCCCAAGATCTGTCGGCACGTTGGCATTGCCCGGTGACGCCGCACGGTTGCGGGAATTTGATGACCCCGAGACCGGGGCGGTGATGGTCCACGACCCGAACACGCAGACCCTCACCGCCCTGCTCGAGGTAAGTCATCCATCATTCATCCTGCTGGACCCCGCCGAGCAGGAACGGCGCGTCACCGGGTGGGGACGCGTTCTGGCCACGGCATGCCGGTCTGGGCGCATCGCCCGGCTCCAGGTCCTCGAACGAACCCTCCCCGACTCCGGGACGGGGCTTGCCCGCTGGTGGGCCGAACACGGCAACGATGACGGCTCCTGGGTGGCGACCACCTACCGGGAACTGATCGAACGGGCCGGCCCCGCCGGGGAACGACACGTATCCACGATCAGCCTTTCCCTGGACTTGCGGGCGGCGGCGCGACCGATCAGGGCTGCCGGCGGCGGGATGACAGGGGCCGCGCAGGTGCTTCGGCAGGAGATGACAACTCTCACCGCGGCGCTGCGCACCGCGGACCTGAAGCCCACCGGCTGGTACTCCCCCGCACAACTTGGCACCATGCTCCGCACCGCGTATGACCCCACGGTTGCGGTCAGCCTGGAGCGCGCCGGCGTGGGCCAGGGTCTGGCGGGAGCCGGGCCGGTCGCGGTGGAGGAATCCTGGGGAATGCTACGCACGGACACCGCATTTCATGCAGTGCTGTGGATCAGCGAATGGCCCCGCAGCTTGGTCTACCCCGGATTCCTCGCACCCGTGCTGTTATCCAGCGGGATCAGGCGATCGTTCTCGCTGATCTGTGACCCGATCCGCGCCGATGTTGCCGCCCGCGATATCCGTAAGAAACGCACCGGCTACATTTCCGACGCGCACCAGCGGGCGAAGATCGGCCAGATCGAAGACCTCAGCCAATCCGCTGAATACGACGACGTCCTCCAACAGGAAGCCGACCTCACCGCCGGCCACGGACTCCTGCGCTACACCGGACTCATCGCCATCTCCGCCCCGACCGAGACGGAGCTCGAGGCTGCGGTGTCCGCGATCGAGCAAGCCGCGATCCAGGCGTCCTGCGAAACCCGCCGGCTCGTCGGACAACAGGCCCAGGCCTTCACCGCCGCCGCCCTCCCCCTCGGGCGCGGCATATAGACCATCCAACGACGACACTCAACAAGGAAGCGCACAGATTGAAGCACTCCGCGATCACGCACGCCAGTTCACTGGTCACCCCGGCGAACGAAACCCGCAGCGAGAAGAAAGCACGCGCCCGGGCCGCGGCGCGCATTCGCGGCGATGCGAACGACCAGAAACGGGTGGACGCCCGGGCACGATACGAGGCTGAACGTGCCCAGTTGAAAACCATCCCCTACCTGCCACCCGGCGGCGAGACCGGTCCCGCAGCATTACGGTCCTACCGGGGCTTCCGGGTGCCAACCCATCAGGACACCTCGGCCACGCTCGCCGGCGCGTACCCGTTCCTCGCCGAAGGCGGCATGGGATCCGCCGGCGTGTTCGTGGGACAGGACCTCTACTCGGCGGCATCGTTCGTCTATGACCCGTGGGAACTGTACCGGCAAGGCGTGATCACTGCCCCGAACATTGTCCTCGCCGGGATCGTCGGCTCCGGAAAGTCATCCCTGGCAAAATCCCTCTATACCCGGTCCATCCCGTTCGGGCGCCGCGTCTACGTCCCCGGGGATCCGAAGGGCGAGCACACGGCCATCGCTGAAGCGGTCGGCGGGAAAGCCATCGTCCTGGGGCATGGGATGCGGAACCGTCTCAACCCGCTCGACGAAGGCATCCGCCCCTCGAACGTCACGGACCAGGAATGGGCGACTCAGGTTGCGTCCCGCCGCCGTGACCTGATCGGCGCCCTCGCCGAAACCATCCTCGGACGGGCCTTGTCACCGTTGGAGCACACCGCGATTGACATCGCGCTCCGCGGAACCGTTGCGTCATCGACGGTGCCGGTGCTTCCGATGGTGGTCGACCGGATCCTTAGCCCCGACGCCGACCAGGACGACCGGCTTGCCGAGGACGGACGGCTGCTCGGACACGGCCTACGTCGCCTCGTATCAGGGGATCTCGCCGGACTCTTCGACGGCCCCTCCACCGTCACCTTCGACCCGACCCTGCCGATGATTTCCTTGGACCTATCCCGTGTCGCCGACAACTCAGCCCTAATGTCCGTACTGATGACCTGCTCATCCGCGTGGATGGAATCCGCACTGCTGGACCCGGCCGGCGGGCAGAGGTGGGTGATCTATGACGAGGCATGGCGGCTGATGCAATTCCCGGCTCTTCTGCGACGGATGGACGCGCAATGGCGCCTCGCCCGCCACCTCGGGATTGCGAACATGCTGATCTTCCACAAACTCACCGACCTCGACAACGTCGGCGACCAAGGCACCGCAATGCGCTCCCTCGCCAGCAGCCTTCTGGCGAATGCGGAGACACGGATCATCTACCGGCAAGAAGCCGACCAACTCGGCACCACCGCAAAAACCCTCGGCCTCACCGGCACCGAACGCGACCTCCTCCCCGGGCTCGGACTCGGTCAAGGGCTCTGGCGGATCAAGGAACGATCATTCGTCGTTCAACACCAGCTCCACCCCAACGAGCTCGCCGCCTTCGACACCAACGCTAGGCAGTTGAAAAACGTCTAGAGGGTGCTTGTGATTCTTGACAGACTCGCTGACCGCGTAGCCTATTGGCGGGCGGCCGAATCGAGGTATCCGCGGACGGTCAGGATGCGGGGCTTGTCGATCTCAAGCGCGAGGAAGTCTTTGTCGCCGGTGACGATCACGTCGACGCCCGCGCTGATCGCCGCGTCGAGGATTGGCTGGTCGTCGACGTCGCGAATCTGAACGCCGGAAGACCCCACCGCAAGGAGTTCATACCCGACGGTGCTGAGGAACAACTCAAGCGCGCCGAGACGGTCCGGCCACTTGCGGCCGACGACATCGCCTAACTCGTCGAGGATCCACTGGGTGAGTACAAGTTGCTCGACCTCGATGACCATCGACACGGCGAGAGCCGGAGCAGACTGCGGGAAGATCAGCGCCGACACGATGACATTCGTGTCGAGGAGAACGCGTCTCACGCGGTGCGGCGCTCGGCCCGGACCTCCGCGACGACACGGTCGACATCGTCCACAGAACCCAGCCGGGCTTCTTCAGCGGCACCCGCGAAGCTGCGCTGTGCCTCGATCAGCGCCGCGGCGAGCGGCTTGACCACGGTGATGTCGCCGAGTTCGTTGGTCACGAACGCGATCTTGTCGCCGGGCTCGAGTCGCAGGGCCCGCCGGACATCCGCTGGGACGGTGATTTGTCCATTTGCAGAGACTGTCGCCATATCCATCCTGTGCCCTCATTTCTGTAGATTCTTGAGATCTAGTGTACCCGGTTCGCGTCACGATGGCGGGCATATCAACGGGACGGCACTCCTTGATCCCGGTCGGCAGTGGCCAAGCTCAAACATCTGCATAGCAGAGGGCTCATGGGGCTGGCGAATCCAACGCACCTGACAGACGCAGACCATCGTCCCCGTCCACGCAGGAGAGCACCGTGCAAAACCGTCCAATTCCGCAACCTCTCCCCCGCGTCGTCGTCGCGATGGGGGACAACGGAACGATGACCGCGACAGTGGATGGGCGCATGTTCCTCTCCGGCCCCATTGGCCGAGATCTCGTGGGTCATCTAATCGATTCCATTGCAGACCAACACGGCGGCCGGATCGATCTCGAGGTTCGAGAGGCGGGACGAACAATTCAGCTGCGCGAACTCGTCGGTGATGGTTTCATCCCGGGCGAGGCGGTCGCTATCGCGGTGGTCCTCCGCGAGGGCCGTGCCGCCAGCGACGGCCGGGCATACGCCGTGATCGACCCGCTCACCGCGCCGCAAGGAATGAGCGATGTGCTCCTGTTCGGGACAACCTCTGGCACCCTCGTCTACGCCCGGAGCAGCCGGTGAGCGCGCCTCAGGTTCGACCGGTCAACGACCACCTGCTCAACCTCGGCATCGGTGCACTGACCGGAGGATTCGCCTTCGCGCTGATCCTCCGCGGCGCCGGCACCGTGGCGGGGTGGCTCACCGGCCTCCCGGCGCCGACGGGTGGAATCGGGGCTGGCATCGGAGTCCTCGCCCGCCCGTTGGACCCTGGCCTGGCACTCGGGGTGCGCGGGTTGAACTGGATGCTGTACTGGGCAGTCGTCGCCGTCATGCTGACCGTCGTTGTTCTTGCGACGGTGCTCGCGATAGCCAAGATCCGCGCCCACTCCTCTCAACCGGACCCGCGAAGGCTCGAGGGCACCGCGACCGCATCAGAAATACGCCGGCTGGCGTCGCCCAAGCATCTGGTCAAACAGGCGCGAACATTCCGGCCCTCATTGCAGCACGCGGCACCGTCGGATGTTGGGTATCTTCTCGGTCGCGCCCGCGGGCGGCAGGTATGGGCAACCGTTGAGGATTCCATCTTGCTGATCGGCCCACCCCGCAGCGGAAAAGGGCTGCATATCGTCATCAACGCGATCCTCGACGCTCCCGGTGCGGTGATCACCACCAGCACCAGACCCGACAATCTGACCGCGACCCTCCGCGCCCGGGAAAAGCGGGGCGGCCCGGTCGCGGTGTTCGATCCGCAACAGCTCGCACCGGGCCTACCGATTGGGTTGCGGTGGTCACCGGTGCGCGGGTGCGAAGACCCACTCACTGCGATGATCCGCGCCAACGGCCTCGCCGCGAGCACCGGCCTCGGCGGCCACGCGGTCGAAAACGGGTCATTCTGGGAAGGCAAAACCCGTGCCGCGATCCAATCGTTACTCCACGCCGCCGCGCTCGACGGTCGGGATGCCCGCACCGTCTACCAGTGGGCGCTCAGCCCCTCCGCGGCAGGCGACGCCGTCCGGATCCTGCAAACCAACACCGAGGCGGCATACGGGTGGGCGGACTCCCTGGACTCGATGATCCAATCCGACCCCCGAACCCGCGACTCGATCTGGCAAGGCGTCGGCCTCGCCTTCCAGGCCCTCGCCGACCCGCGCGTCCTCGACGCAGTAACCTCACGAGGCAGTGGGGCCTTCGACCCCACCAAGTTCCTCACCGACCAGGGGACCCTGTATCTGCTGGCGACCGGGGCTGGGGCTGGGGCGTCCGCCGGGCTGGTCGCTGCGTTCATCGAAGACCTGGTGGAGACCGCCCGGAAACTGGCGGCCCGCTCCCCGGGAGCACGCCTGGACCCCCCGGTCCTGATGGCGTTGGACGAGATCGGCAACCTCGCACCGCTCCCATCCCTCCCAACGCTGATGGCCGAGGGCGGCGGGACGGGGATCACCACCATGCCGGTCCTGCAGTCCCTGGCACAAGCTCGGGAGAAATGGGGCGACAACAACGCGAACGCCATCTGGGATGCGTCGATCGTGAAAATCATCCTCGGCGGCGCCTCCAACAGCCGCGACCTGCAGGACCTTTCCACCCTCATCGGCGACCGGGACGAACAGACCGACTCCGTGTCCACCGACCAATACGGCGGCTACTCCTCCCAACGCTCCCTGCGCCGGGTGCCCGTCCTGCCGCCGAACGTGCTGCGAACGCTGCCATTCGGGACCAGCGTGACCATGCTCCGCACCGCGAGGCCGATCATCACGGACCTGCGTCCCTGGACCGCCCGGCCCGATGCCCAGCGACTGCAGGAACAACGCTCCGCCCTGGAAGAACAACTCCGACCCCAGTAACCGACATCACCCGGCGGCGGGAGCCGGGCCGCTCTCAACTCACGTTCGGTTCCCCTGACGCACCTGTTTTGTCTCATCTAACCGCACAAAGCTGGGACACCGAAAGGAGACACCAATGCCGCAGCCGAACGCAGCGAAGGCCATACGCGACGCTAAGCTAGCCGACCTGCACGAGCGGTTGGTTGATGCTGTCGATGGTCTGGTCTCGGGGGACGACTGGCGGCGGGCGATGGAATTCGCCGCTCGATTTCGGTCCCGGTCGTTCAACAACACTCTGCTGATCTGGGTACAGCACCTGGCCGCCTACACGGCCGGACGCGTCACGGAACCGGTGCCCTCCTACGTGGCCGGGTTCAAACAATGGCAGCAACTGAACCGTTCCGTGGAGAAAGGTCAGACCGGCTACATGATCCAAGCCCCCGTGACAGCCCGGTTCGCCACAGCCACACCACAGAATGCGGAGTCGTGGCGGCGGCTGGGGCGGATGGAGAAACCGCGTCCCGGTGAGGTAGTGCGGCCCCGGATGATCGGAGTGCGGCCCGCCTACGTCTGGGACCTGTCCCAGACGGCAGGAGACTCGGTGCCCGAGCGGCCAACACCGCAGCTCCTGCACGGCACAGCCCCCGACGGGCTGTGGGATGGCCTGGCCGCCCAAATCCATGACCGCGGATTCAGAATCCAACGGGTGGCAGACGCGCAGTCGATCCACGGCGCGAACGGGCTCACCGACTACATCACGCACACCGTGGCGGTGCGCAGGGACATGGATGATGCGGCTCAGGTGAAAACCCTCGCCCACGAACTCGCTCACGTGATGCTCCACGGCCCAGACAACCCGGACGCGACCGCACACCGCGGCATTGGCGAGGTGGAAACCGAATCGGTGGCGCTGATGGTCGGCGCGGCGCACAACCTCGACACCAGTTGTTACACCATCCCCTACGTCGCCTCCTGGGCCACCGCCGTGGAAGGCAAAACCCCCACCGAGGTCATGCAAGCCACCGGTGAACGCGTCCGCGCCGCCGCGGTGACCATCCTGGACAGCATGCCGACAATCCAGACAGGCAACGGCGACCCACCAGGCTTGCTCCGCGAGACACCCCCGCCCGAGCGCTCCGCACGCCCACCCGCGCCCGCCCGCCCGTCTGGCCCGCCCGACCCAACGCCGGTCGTTGCCGTGACTCCACCGCTGGGCCTGTGATGGACCTCGTCGCGTTGGTATCCGAAGCGTCAAGGCTGCCGCTACCGCTTGCCGCCACCCATCTGGCGATGGGGGGACTTCCCGTGTTCCCTTGCGTGCCCGGGGAGAAACGCCCGTTGACCGAGCATGGCTTCCACGATGCCAGCGCCCAACTGGATCAAGTCCGGGCATGGTGGACCCGGACTCCAGAGGCGAACATCGGAATCCCGACCGGTGCCGCCTCCGGAATCGACGTCGTTGACATCGACAACCATCCTCAAGGATCCGGTTTTGCGCCGTTTGAGCGGGCGAGGCGCGCTGGGCTTGTCAGCGGGTGGGCGGCGCTGATCCGGACGCCGTCCGGTGGGATCCACGCCTACTACCCCGCCGACCCGAACCGTCGGCAGCAGTCCTGGCAGGCGCCACGGGCCCACATCGACTTCCGCGGCGACGGCGGTTACATCCTCGCCCCACCCTCCCACGCAGGCGTCGACTCTCAGCAAGCAGGGTACGTACTATTCGCAACAGCCAGACGAGCGACCGGATCCGTTGACGCGGAGGCGCTCCATGCATTCCTGGACCCAACCCCGGCTCCGTCGAGTTCCTCGCATCACCGGCAGCAGCTGGATGTCGACGGTCTCGCCCGCTGGGTCGCGGCCCGGGGTGAGGGCGAACGCAACCGTGCCCTGTTCTGGGCCGCATGTCGCGGCGCCGAAAACGGCATCCCGCCCGAAGAACTGCACGCCATCCTCGGCCCCGCCGCCTACCAGGCAGGCCTGCCGCCGCGCGAAGCCGCAACGACAATCCGCTCCGCGCTGAGGATCACCGCAGGCCGAGGACCGACCAACCGAGCGGTGCCGGCCGATCCGTCACCAACAATTCAGCCAACGGATAGTGGACTGCGCATGCTGTGAACCGGGCCACGCGACACAATGCCGCCGTCATCCGACACAGTGAGAAATCGCCCCCCCGGCCCAATATCGCAAGCGTGCCAGTTTGGTAGCGAAATCGCACCTCAGCGTTGAGGCACCAGACGATGCCATCACCTGAGCAGATAGAAGGAGCAGTCCGATGGCAATCCGCACCAAACAGTCCCTTTCCGGATTCATCGTCACCGACCCGGAACTAACCATCACCAGCAAGGGCGAAGCGCGCTTCTACGCAAAGATCGGCCAGGAGCACTTCCGCCGCAACGATGACGGATCGTTCACCCAACTCGAATCCACGTTCCACAACCTCGTCCAGTACCGCAAAGCCGCCGAACGTTCCTACCAGCTATTCCAGAAAGGCGACCACTTCGTCGCCGAAGGATACGTCCACGATTACGACCATGACATCGACGGACAGACCCAGCATGCGGAAGAGTTCGTCGCGAACAGACTTGGGCACGACGCCGCACGCCAGAACTACACCGTGGACCGCAAAGCTGTCACCAAGACCCTTGACAGCAACCCGGGGCTGGAGACGAACGTGGCTGTCGACACGGGTATGGCGACAACCGGCACCCCCGTGTCGGCACGCTCGGTTGCGGTCGCGCGTTCGGCGCGGCGTCGAGATCAACTCGTCGGAATTGTCCCGGACGGCGCCGGCGAAGGCGGCCCACGACGGTCGGCGGGGCTCGCGCTGTGACAATCCCCTCCCGCGCTCACCCGCGGACGTTCGTGCCATGGGATGTGGGTGCGCACGAGGATGAGTGAGACCCCCATGTTTCTCATCGACCCGCCGGATCCCGAGGAGGCTGATGAGCCGGATCCCGAGTTCGTCGGCCCTCCTCGTGAAGATCTCTCCGTGCCCGAACCACCGCACCCGATTAACTGGGACCTCCTCGGGCCCGATGAGGCCGAGAAGGAGTGGAACGTCCTCAACAGCTGGGTGAACTGGCTCCGGCACGACTACGGGCTCCCCGTCACGATCATCCCTCCGTTCTGGCACCGGCATCGGGAACTTGTCTGGGAACTCTCCGCCCTCCACCTTCACCGCCTCTGCGCCTACGATCCCGAACAAGATGGCTCGGTCCCGATCCGCTGGCATGCCGATTTCGCCGCAGCACGGCAGCGGCTGCGCGACTGGGTTGCCATCGCAGGCACCACACTCAATAGCGACCGGCCGACCAGGCTGACAGTGTGGCCGGGAGAGACACCAGCCGCCCTTCAAGAAGAACGCACGATCGAAAACAGGGACGAGGACTTTAGGCAGTTTGTCAAGGACGACGTCGCCGCCCGTCGAAAGGCGGAGCAGGCCTTTTATGCTGGCAGTGAACCGCGTAGGACGACGGGGCGAAGACGCAGCTGACACAGTCGCTCAATTGCGTCGGACCGGCGGTACGCATATTGCCCCGAAAAGATCACGGTGGCGTCGGTCGGTTCTCCACCCATGTGGGAGCGGAGCCACAGCAAATGTCAAGAGGTCTGGCCAGATTGCAGTTACGCCCTCGGAACCAGGACCGGCGCCGATTGTGCTGGTGCGAGACTTTGCAGGGCGGCGGCCGTCGCGGGATCGACATGCTTGACGGGTTGGACATAGAACTGCTCGGTCACGGCGGTTGAAGAATGCCCGAGCATGTCCGCCGCGATCCGGGTTCCGATCTTCTTGTCGACCGTGTCAGCGGCGGTCTTCCGGAACACGTGCGGGGTGACGTCGCCGAGGTCGATGCTGGCGGGAAGATCCACCCGGTCGGCCCGAATGGCGCGCCACTGGCGTCGCACATTTGCCGGCGACAGGATCGTGCTCTTGCGAGTCTGGAAGATCAGCCCGTCGGGGTCGCTGGTGTCGATGACGGCACTGCGTGCCTTCAGCGCGGCGACAACGAATGACGGCACGGTGACGACCCTCCAATGCTTGGAGTGCTTGGGGTGGTCCTGCCGGACCAGCCCGAGGCCTCGTCGGGGAACGATCGTCCCAGAAATCGTGACCGTGGCGGCGGAGCCCATTTCAGTGTCACCGAATTGAATATCGCAGATGCGGAGAGCGAGGGCTTCGCCGATGCGTGCGCCGGTGCCGAGGATGACGTCGAAGATCTGGGCCAGCTGGCCGTCGGGTTTCGGCCCCATCACCGCCTCGCCTGTGCGCCATTCGGCGATGATGCGGCGGATGTGAGCAAGCTCGTCGATGCTGACGACTTTCACCTCATGCCGTGATTTCTTCAGCGCCCCCGTCATCAGTACGGGGTTCGTCCGGATGGCGTCGTGTCGCACCGCCAGCGCCATTACCTGGGAGAGAACGACCTTACCCCGACGTGCCCGAGACGGATGGTCGGCAGCCAGTTGTTTGAAGTACCGGTCGAGGACACCGACGGTGAGCTCGGACAGGCGCATCTTGCCGAGATCCGGGATGAGGACGGTGCGGAGGTTGTCGGCGTAGGCGTCGAAGGTCTGCGGGGACAGCTGTTGGGCCGCGCTGATCTCCTGCAGCCAGATCGCCGCGACATCGCCCAGCGGGGTGCGGCTGGTGATGCCATCGGTGTTCTGCGATTCGGTGTAGTCGGCAAGCTTCTTCTTCAACTCACGTTGGGCGCCCCCGTCGGTGCCGCCGGTGGCGCTGAACCGGATGTAGCCGCCGTCGTAGTCGCGGAATCGGGTGCTCGCATAAAAGGTGTGCTCACGGACTTTCTTCACCCGGATGATGCCGAAGGTACCGATTGGCTGGACTGGTCTAGGCATCGAGTCGCTCCTGGACCCACTCCTGGACGGCGCTCTCCGGGTAGCGGAGGGCGTGGCCGAGTTTCACCGCCTTGGGGCCCCGGTGGTCGACCCGCCAGTCGTAGAGCGTGGCGACCGGGATGCCGAGGTAGTCGGAGAGCTCCTGGACGGTCAAGAGGTGCTCGAGGCGTGGTGCTGTGGGTGCGGGGTTGTCGTTCATACCCTTCAGGTGCGCGGCCGCACCCGAGGGTGGTCGGAACTGCTCCAGAAGAGTCCCAGAACACCCGATAGGGGTCGGCTTCGGACGGGGTTTATGACAGATAAATGTCAGATGAGAGGTCTGAGCGATCACGATAACTCCTGTACTTCCGCGGAAATACAGGGGAGTGGGTGCGCCCCCCGGGACTTGAACCCGGAACCCACTGATTAAGAGTCAGTTGCTCTGCCAATTGAGCTAGAGGTGCGTGCGGTCGAAACTTCCGGACCGAGAAGCAAGATTAGCATGAGAGCACGCGCCGAACAGCAAGGAGAAAGCATGACCGAGACGAGACTGGAAGTCGGGGACACCGCTCCCGCGTTCACACTCCCGGACCAGGATGGCGCGCCCGTCTCACTCGGCGATTTCGCCGGGAAGAACACGATTGTGTACTTTTACCCCGCCGCATCCACCCCCGGCTGCACGACGCAAGCCTGCGATTTTCGCGACAGCATCAACTCGCTGAAGTCCGCCGGTTACCAGGTGCTCGGCGTCTCGAAGGACGGACTTCCCGCCCTCAAGAAGTTCCAGAATGAGGAGGGGCTCAACTTCCGACTCCTGAGCGACCCCGACCTCACGGTGCACAACGCGTACGGCGCTTACGGCGAGAAATCGCTCTACGGCAAGACGGTCACGGGCACCCTTCGTTCGACCTTCGTGGTCGGGCCGGATGGCAAAATCGTCCTTCCCCTCTACAACGTCAAGGCCGCCGGCCACGTCGCGAGCCTGCGCAAGAAGCTCGGACTGGACTAGAAGGTCCGTTCGTCCTCATCATCCCGAGACCGGCGCGCCGTTGCTCGTAGTACCGGCCGGGTGAAGAGCAGGACGAGGAGCACGATCGCGGGAACGGCGAGCACCCAGCCGAGGGTGGGCTCCTTCGTGATGAGGATGCTGTACGCGACAAGCAGTTGCAATACCGCGATGCAGACAGTTGCCCCGCGGATCCATGGACGCCCGCCGAGCGTCGCACGCCCCACAAACAGGACGAGCACGGCAACGACCGCAGCAGTCACGGCGTAGGCGATCGCGGTCGTGACAGATCGCGGATCCCCCACAAATATCTCGACGACGAGATAAACGGTGGCAGCCGCCAGGGCGGCTCCCTCGAGGAAAATCAGCGCCGCCAACGTGTAAAGCAGCGCCGGCTTCTGACTCTGGTTCACAGCCACATCCCATACAAAGCTATTGATTTGACTTAGGTCATGTGAGAGCCTATGTGAGGTTGATTTGACGCTCACAAGGTTGTGAGCGAGTCCCGATAAGTTTTTTCACCTTCCCGAATCTCAGGTCTTCGACCTTTGCATCACAAGCGCCGCTGTTTAATCTGCGCGCACCACCAAAGGAGCACCAGTATGGATTGGCGTGACAAAGCCGCCTGTCTCACCGCGGACCCGGAGCTATTTTTCCCGGTCGGCAACACGGGACCGGCCGTCGACCAGATCGACAAGGCCAAGGCCGTTTGCGCACGCTGCTCCGTAACCGAGATGTGCCTCCAGTACGCACTCGAGACCTCGCAGGACTCCGGCGTCTGGGGTGGCCTCAGCGAAGACGAGCGCCGGGCACTCAAGCGCCGCGCCGCGCGCGCCCGCCGCGCCTCCTAGTCTCTCAATCCATGCCGGTCAGCAAGGTCCAGGTCTTTTCGGTCCCCGTTTCGGAACACGATCGAGCACGCGACTTCTATGTCGACGTCCTCGGATTCGAACTACGCTCCGACACCCAGTACGGTCCGGACCTGCGCTGGGTCATGGTTGCGCCGCCCGGAGCACAAACCGCGGTCACGCTCGTGACCCAGTTTCCGACCATGCCCGCGGGTTCGCTCAAGGGATTGGTCCTCGAGACGAACGATCTCGAGGCCGACGTCGAGCGACTCACGGGGCTCGGGGTGACAATCGCAAACGGCATCGAGGATGCCCCGTGGGGCCGGTTCGCGCAGTTCGACGACCCAGACGGAAACGGCATTGTGCTCCAGGCGACTGCGGCCGAATTCGCGTCGCGTTAGTCTTTCGCCAGCCAGTTCAGCGGGATGTCGATCGTGACTTCCGTCCCGCTGCCGACGAGTGTGTGCCAGTCGATAGTCCCGCCGAGCTCGCCCTGAATGAGCGTGCGCACGATCTGAGTCCCGAGACCCGCGCCGACCTGACCCTCAGGGAGGCCGACGCCGTTGTCGCGCACCCGCACGCGCAATTCCTTGTCGTTGCGCTTGGCCGAGATGGCGACCTCACCCTCTCGACCGGCCAGACCGTGCTCAACGGCGTTGGTCACCAGTTCGGTCAGGGCGAGGGCGAGCGGCGTGGCATATTCACTGGGCAGAATCCCGAAACTGCCGGAGAATTTCGGATGCACGGTCGTGTTGTGGCTCGACGCAACCTCCGCGACCAGCAGCAGCACGCGGTCGAAGACGGCGTCGAAGTCCACGTTCTGGCTGAGTCCCTCGCTCAGGGTGTCGTGCACGACCGCGATGGCGGCGACGCGGCGCATGGCCTGGCCGAGGGCATCCCGCGCAACATCGTTGTGGGTTCGTCGAGCCTGGATTCGCAGCAGTGACGCGACCGTCTGCAGGTTGTTCTTCACGCGATGGTGGATCTCGCGAATGGTCGCATCCTTGGTGATGAGCTCGCGCTCCTGATGGCGCATCTCCGTAACATCCCGGCACAGGATGATCGCCCCGACCCGCTCACCGCCGCTGCGTATCGGGATGGCCCGCAGCGACACCGTGACACCCCTGGCTTCGATGTCGGTGCGCCAGGGGGCGCGCCCCGTCACCACCAGGGGAAGCGATTCGTCGACGACATCCTTGCGGTCGGTGAGCAGCTCGGTGGTGACTTCGGCAAGCGACTCGCTCTCGAGTTCGCCGGCGAAGCCCATCCGGTTGAAGGCGGACAGCGCGTTCGGGCTCGCGAACGTGACTGTGCCGTCGGTATCAAGCCTGATCAAACCGTCAGACGCACGCGGCGCACCGCGACGGGGTGCGGCGGGGGCCCCCAGGTCGGGGAAGTCGCCGGTGGCGATCATCGCGAACAGGTCATTCGCACATTCGTTGAAGGTCAGCTCCTGGCGTGACGGCGTTCTCGCTTCGCTGAGGTTCGTGTGCCGGGTGATGACGGCGATGGGGGTGTCCGTCGTTTCCGTGCCGCTGGGAGCGATTCGACGCAGCACCGGGACTGCGCGCACGCGGGTCGGTGTCTCCTCGTACCAGGTCGGCATGGTCGAGTCGTTGATCTCGGTGGTTTCGAACGCCGCCGTAACCTGGGCGGCCCATTCCGGTTTGATGGTCTGGCCGACAAAGTCCCGATAGAACAGCGTTGCCGAGCTGGATGGCCGGGCGTGTGCAACGGCAACAAAACTGTCATCCGCGCTGGGCACCCAGAGCACGATATCCGCGAAGGCGAGGTCCGCGAGCAGTTGCAGGTCGCCGACGAGCAGGTGCAGCCACTCAATGTCTGCCTCGCTCGAGCGGCCCTGGGCGAGCACGAGGTCGGAGAGCGTTGACACGAGACAAGGCTAGCCGTTCGTCAGGTACGCACCGCCCGCAGCACCCGAGCCCGCACCTTGCCCACGGGAGCCGGAAGTAGACGCGACGTGACCAGGTCGCGGATGGCGACCCGCGCCTGTGACCTGGGTGCTGCATCCGCGAGTGTGCGACCGGTCAGGATGGCCGCATCCAACGCCTGCGAATCGAACGGAATCATCGCAGCGGACTCGATTCCTCCGAACCGGGACAGCGTCTGCGTGACCTGCCCGATCGGGTTCAGGCCGATCGCGCTTGCGCGTAGCTTATTCATGGCGACCAGGACTCGACCCTCCGCGACCGTCTCAACGAGGTCGACGTGGGCGCGAAGGAAACGCGAGAGGCCGACCGGGTCCGCCGCTCCGACTGCGACCACCCGATCGGCCTCGCGCAGCGCCGTGATACTCGCGGCGTTGCGTCTCGGAGCGAACAGGTCACTCGAGATCTCCTCGTCGTGTTCGAGGCTGAAGCCGATGTCGACGACCGTGAATTCCACCCACGAGCGGCACTGCTCGAGGGTCGCGGCGATTCTCCCGGCCGAGAGTTCCGGCCAGCGGCTGGGGCGACCTATGCCGGTGAGCACCCAGAAACCCGACCGGCCCGCTCCGTAGCGCTGGCCGATACGCTCGAGTTCCCTACGATTGAGGCTGTCCGCACCAGCCAGCCGGCACGCCGCGGCGAATCCAGGCGCCTCGTCGAGCATCCCGAGGGTTGGCGCAATCGAACCGCTATAGGTGTCGACGTCCGCGAGCGCCACCGTGCGACCCGCGGCAGCCAACTCCGCCGCGACGTTGATCGCGACCGTGGTGCGGCCCGGTGCGCCCGCCGGACCCCAGACGGCGATGACCGTGCCGGTACCGCTCGGCGAAGGCTGAGGCTGAAGATCCGGCGCCTTCGCGGGCCGGACCGGGATGATCGACAGCTCCTTCTCAAGCTCCGGCCATTCGGCGGACAGGGCAACCGTCTCGAGAAGTCCGAGCGAGGACGCGTGCCGACGATCCAGCTCATTGGCGACGAGCGGAAGGATGCGAACGCCCACCTCGTCGCAGACTGATACCAGACTGGATGTCAGGTGCCGCTCCGTCGCAGCAACGATGGCAACATCCGGGGCGACCGTTTCGATGCGCGACGCGAGTTCGTGTGCCGTCGTGCAACGCGCAACAATCTCGTGACCGTGACGGACCGCCTCGGCGGAGAGCCGGTCCTCGGCCTCGAGCGGTAGCGCGAATGCGATCCGCACGGTTACTGGCCGACCGGGAGGTCGACGGGCAGCGCATTCAGCACCGCGCCGTTCGCGATCGCGTCGAGCACGCTCGCGATCGACGACTTTGGCACCAGCAGTTCGATCGAGGATGCGTTTGACGCAACGAGGTTCTTCTGGTCGACGAGTCGCACAACGATTGCCGATGAGACGAGGACCGTGGGCGCTGCGTATCCGCTGGCGTCACCGTCCGCTGGAGTTGATTGGCTCGAGCCGGCGTCAGCGACATCCGACGACTGTGACGCCCACAGGTCGACTCGCGATCCCGGGCTGACGGATGCAGCGAGCGCGCCATTGACGGAGATGACGATTGACGTCAGGGACTTACCGGCTTCGCTACCGATCGCCGAGTGGGGCACAAGCTCGCCGGCCGCGACGGCACGCGTCACAACGATGCCGGCCGGCGGGACATCCGCGGCCTGCAGGTACAGTCCGGCGGTGCGGCCCACGCGCACACTCGTCGGTACAAGGTCGGAGGCGTGCACTCGCTCCCCCGGCGTGAGAGTCGAGCGCGCGGCCAGCACATCGACCGAGGCGTTGGCCGCATTGACCAGCGCGTCGACACCGAGCACCGAGACTACGACCAGGACGATGCCGATGACGAATCGCGGATCGATCCAGAAGGAGCGACGACGCTGCGGCGAACCGCCGAATTCCTGGGTTTGTCGCGTCGCTGCCATGACTGTTCTCCTCGTCTATCACTGGGGATGTCCATGGTCACTTTCTTCGAGAACTCACAGGGAAAGTTATCCACAAGCCCGTTTGGCGCCCGGCCACCGTCGCATAATCGGACACATGAACGAGTCAGATTCCCCCACCTCACTCGGCCGATTTCTCACGCTTTCCGACACGGCCGACGTGCTCAACATTTCGGCGAGCCAGGCCTACGCTCTCGTGCGCTCTGGCGAACTGCCCGCCATCAAGATCGGCGCTCACGGGCACTGGCGCATCGAACGTGCTGTGCTCGAGTCGTATATCGAGGCGATGTACGAAGAGGCGCGGCGACTTAGCCTGTGGAACCAGTCGGACTACGCCAACCTTCCGGAGTTATCGATCGGATCGCCCGCCCGCCAAGTCTGAGGTGTGATATTCAGATCCGGACCAGCATCAGCCGGCCCAGCCGAACGATCCGGTATTCGCTGACCTCGGATTCCCGGCGGGGATGACCCGCCTCGTGCACCGCCAGATCGAGGTGATCGCGGCCCACCCGGTCGATCGTGCCGTGCAGTCGACCGTCGTGCATCCAGAGGTCGACCGCCTGACGCCGCCGACACAGGTCGCGCAGTACGAACGGGAAGCCGAGTCGCGCAGACAGTGCACCCGGCGGCTCCTCTCCACCCGAAGTGTCGAGGCTTTGAGTGACCTGCGCGCGCGACAGAACGATAGCGACGATCGCTTCCAGTGCGACGATGCACTGGGGTCGTCGCCCGGACTCCTCGACGAGTTCGCCTGCCAGCCAGTCGCGACCGAAGGTAGCGGGGTCGACCAGGACGCGCGACCCATCGGCAAGGCCGAGGCGCAGCATCCCGTTGCCGGCGTTGGCTGCAGCATGCAGGTAGCGAAGCCGGTCGCGGATGCCGAGCCGCGCGAGCCTCAGTCGCTCTTCCTCAGCCTGCAGGTCGACCTCTTCCGCGGTCAGCTCCTGCTCGAGCTGGCTCTCCAGGTCATCGAAGAGGTTGTCCCAGCGCATGAGCCGACGCTAGGGAGTCGACGGCGAATGTTACGAAGTTTATCCACAGCCCCACGAAGGGGGCGTGGCCAAATGGGGCTCACTCTGCTTTTATGTGAGGACTCCCGTTTGGGGGTATACCGACCGTTCGTGATCAGGAACCCTTGGAGTGCACATGACGTCTGCACCCGCAACAAAAACGGTACTATCCAGAACATCGACCAGCGAAACGGATTCGCGAGAACGTGCGACGCGACCGAGGTTCGACTCGGATGACTTCTTCGGGGCGCAGCCTGCGTCGACATCCTCGCTGCCGGATCCGGCGCCGCTGCTGGAGAACCTGACCCGCTGCGTTATTGAGGTCCTCGCCGGGGCGCGCGACCTCGAACAACTGGCGCGGTGGGTCAGCGACGACGTTTATCGCCACCTTTTGAAAAGGGTCGTACTGTCGACACGAGCGCGATACGCAAGGGGGCAGAAGGCGACGCGGCCGTCATTCTTCATCGGCTCGACCAGCGTGTGCGAACCACGTGATGGTGTCGTCGAGGCGGTGGTCATTGTGCGCAACCGGGTGCGAACTCGCGCCGTCGCCATCCGCCTCGAGGGACTCGACTCCCGCTGGCGGGCCACGGCCATTCACGTGCTGTAGAAGATGCGCAGCCGCTATTCGAGAGGGTGCTCACCCAAGACAGGAACGGGTGTGACGGAAGTGCACTAGCGGCCACCCACGTGGTGACTTGTCAACGTTCAGCCGGACACGTTCCCGAATTGGGAGGGGAAGAGCGGTAACTCGGGTTAGCGGCGGCCGCGCTCCTGGGCGCGACGCTCGGCGCGGTTGGCGGGCGGTGGGGCGTTCGGGTCGATGCGCTGTCCGAATGCTCCGCGCTGCTCCCCCTGCTGTGGTTGCGCGGGCTGCTGCCCGGGCTGGCCCTGCTGCGCGGCCTGTTGGGTCGCCGCCTGCTGGGCCGCCTGCTGTTGAGCCTTGGCCGTGGCCGCACGTTCAATCTGTCCGCGCTCGTTTCGTACCTCAACCTCGCCCTGGTTGTCGGCATTCGGAGCGGAGTAGCTGAGTCTCTCGGCTGGGGCACCGCCCTGGCCGAGACCGCGCGCCTCAACCGTCGGAATCGACGCCGTGGCATTGCCGCCTCCGTCAACACCAGCAGAGACCTCGACCTCGAGATTGAACAAGAACCCGACGGACTCCTCGCGGATCGACCCCATCATCTGCTGGTACAGCGCAAAGCCCTCGCGCTGGTACTCGACCAGCGGATCGCGCTGGGCCATCGCGCGCAGGCCGATGCCGTCCTTGAGGTAGTCCATCTCGTAGAGGTGGTCGCGCCAGCGGCGGTCGATGACGGACAGCACGACGCGCCGTTCCAGCTCGCGCATTGCGGGTTCGCCGAGTTCCATGGTGCGCCGGTCGTAGGCGAGCTTGGCGTCCGAGAGCACCTCTTTCTTGAGGAACTCCTCGGTCACTCGGCCACGACTGCCGGCTTCTGACAGCACCTCGTCGATGGTGATCGAGATCGGATACAGCGTTCGCAGCTCGGTCCACAGGCCGTCGAAGTCCCACTCGTCGCTGTGGCCCTCTGAGGTGTGTGAATCGAGCACCTCGCCGAGGACGTCCTCGAGGAAGTGATCGATGCGATCCTTCAGATCATCACCCTCGAGGATGTGGCGGCGGTCGCTGTAGATCGCCTCGCGCTGGCGATTGAGCACGTCGTCGTACTTCAGGACGTTTTTGCGGATCTCGGCGTTACGGCCCTCGACCTGCGACTGGGCGCTGCGGATGGCTCTGCTGACGACCTTGGATTCGATCGCGATGTCGTCGGGAACCCCGCTGCGACCCATGAGAGCTTCGGCGGCGCCGCTGTTGAAGAGCCGCATCAGGTCATCCTGCAATGAAAGGTAGAACCGACTCTCGCCCGGGTCGCCCTGTCGACCGGAACGGCCACGGAGCTGGTTGTCGATGCGGCGCGACTCGTGTCGCTCCGTGCCGAGCACGTAGAGCCCGCCGACGCTCACAACCTTCTCCGCCTCGTCGGCGACGATGCGCTTGACGTGGTCGTAGACCTTATCCCACTCCGCCTCGTACTCGTCCGGGGTGTCAATGGGACTGAAGCCGCGAGAGTTCATCTCAGCCACGGCAAGGAACTCCGCGTTGCCGCCGAGCATGACGTCTGTGCCTCGGCCTGCCATGTTCGTGGCGACGGTGACGGCGCCGATTCGGCCGGCCTGGGCGATGATGGATGCCTCGCGCGCGTGGTTCTTGGCGTTGAGCACTTCGTGCTTGATGCCACGCTTGGCGAGCATCTTGGACAGGTATTCGCTCTTCTCGACGCTGGTGGTTCCGACGAGGACCGGCTGGCCGACACGGTGGCGCTCGACGATGTCTTCGACGACCTGGTTGAACTTCGACTCCTCGTTCTTATAGACGAGGTCTGGCTGGTCTTTGCGAATCATGGGCTTGTTGGTCGGGATCGGGACGACGCCGAGCTTGTAGGTTCCCATGAACTCGGCGGCTTCGGTCTCGGCCGTACCGGTCATTCCGGCCAGCTTCGAGTAGAGGCGGAAGTAGTTCTGCAGCGTGACCGTCGCGAGGGTCTGGTTCTCCGCCTTGACCTCGACGTGCTCCTTCGCTTCGATCGCCTGATGGATGCCCTCGTTATAGCGACGGCCGACCAGGATGCGCCCGGTGTGCTCATCGACGATGAGGACCTCGCCGTTCATGACGACGTAGTCCTTGTCGCGCTTGAACAGGGCCGCCGCCTTGATCGAGTTGTTGAGGAACGAGATGAGCGGCGTGTTCGCCGACTCGTACAGGTTGTCGATTCCGAGGTAGTCCTCGACCTTGGTGATGCCGGGCTCCAGGACACCAACCGTGCGCTTTTTCTCGTCGACCTCGTAGTCGATCTCCGGGACCAGCTTGGTGGCGAGGTTGGCGAACTCAGTGAACCAGCGATTGGCCTCACCCGATGCCGGACCGGAGATGATCAGCGGCGTGCGGGCCTCATCGATGAGGATCGAGTCGACCTCGTCAACGATGGCGTAGTAGTGGGCGCGCTGAACCATGTCGCTGGCCTGCCAGGCCATGTTGTCGCGCAGGTAGTCGAAGCCGAACTCGTTGTTGGTTCCGTAGGTGACGTCGCACGCGTACATTTCGCGACGCTCCTCGGGAGTCTGTCCAGACAGGATGACGCCCGTCGTCATGCCGAGCGCGCGCAGAATGCGGCCCATGAGCTCCGACTGGTAGCTGGCGAGGTAGTCGTTGACGGTGACGACGTGGACGCCGCGTGATGCGATCGCGTTGAGGTAAGCCGGCAGCACGGCCGTGATGGTCTTGCCCTCGCCGGTCTTCATCTCGGAGATATTGCCGAGGTGGAGATTCATCCCGCCCATGATTTGGACGTCGAATGGCCGCATGCCGAGCGTTCGAACCGCAGCCTCGCGGACGGCCGCAAATGCCTCGGGAAGCAGGTCGTCCAGCGATTCGCCATTTGCGTAGCGCTCGCGGAGGTCGGCCGTTTCGTGGCGCAGGTCGTCATCCGTCAGAGATCTGAAATCCTCTTCCAGGTGATTCACGGCGTCCGCCGCGTGGGACAAACGACGAAGAAGTCGACCTTCACCGACACGAAGCGCGCGTTCGAGAACGTTGGCCACCGGGTTACTCCAAGCTTTTCGGCACGCGAAAGCGCGCTGTTACTGAGTTGTTATCGTACCAACCAAAGCCCGGTGGAAGCTCCGAACTACCGTCTGCCGGAGCCGACTGTTGAGCGAACCGTGTCGGCGTCCTCGTCGAGGCCGATGACGCCGTAGTCCCAGCCCTTGCGGCGGTAGACCACGCTTGGGCGACCGGTACCAGCCTCGATGAACAGGAAGAAGTCGTGCCCGACCAGTTCCATGTGGTCGACGGCATCCTCCGTGCTCATGCGCGCGGCCGGGAACACTTTGGTACGAATGACGACGGGCGTGTAGTCGACCTCTTCTTCATCGACTCCCTGCACGGGGACACTGCCGGTGCTCACCCGCTCGAGCAGATCGACGCTTGCGGGTGTGATGTCGACAACCCGGAAACCGTCGGAGGATGCCTCACGCAGGGACACCGGCCGGTGCTGGCCACGATGCACCTTCCGCCGATCCTTGGCCTGACGGATGCGCTCGACCAGCCTGTCGATGGCGAGGTCAAAGGCGACGTACTTGTCACTGCCCGCGGACTCAGCGCGAACGATCGGCCCGGGTCCAATGAGCGTCAGCTCGACCCGATCATCACCGTTTGGACCGGTCGATTTCTCGTGGTGCCTGCACACCTTGATCTCGAGAGCAATAGCTCGTTCTGCGAGATGAGAGACCTTCTCAGCCTTCTCGGTCGCGTACTCGCGAAAGCGATCCGTGACCCCCAGGCCCTGTCCGGTGATGGCAATTTCCATGCTGACCTCCAGCCCCACTGCGGCCTTTCGACCGCACTCGTGGGCGCGATGCCTGGATGCCAGGCGGTTCATCTCGCGCCTTTAGCCCCACCGTAGACCCCCTTTATATGAATGTCACCAGTGCTTGCTGGATTGCCGCCGCCTCGGCGGCAATCTGCGCTAAGAACTCCCAAAAAGTCGCGGTGTGAAGGCGAGAGCGGCCCGGCCGACGACCTCTCCACCGGCCGCCCGAACCGCCCGGGCGGCCTCGGCAAGGGTTGCACCGGTCGTGACAACATCGTCGACGAGGATGAACTGCCGACCGTGCAGCGAGAGGCGCGACCGCATCGAATCGTGCAGGTTGCGTGCACGATCGGTCGAATCCAGGCTCTTCTGGCTCAGTGTTGCGCGCGCCGGCCGCAGGACCTTGGCCTGTTCGAAGCCCGCTCGCTTGCAGAGCAGCGCGACCGGATCGTAGCCCCTGCGCCGCCATGCTGACTTGCTCGTCGGCACCGCGAGGATCTCGGCACCCGGCTGGGATGCTCGCTGAAGCGCTGCCCCGAACGGCTCGCTCAGGGCTCTCACCACATCCGTTCGCCCGCTCTCTTTAAGGGCCAGAAGCGTGCGCCGGACAACGCCTTCGTAGCGGAGGGCGGTGAAGACGGTTGAGCCGTCGGGAAGAGTTCTCGGTGTGACCGCGGGCTCGAGTTCGGCACGGCACTGAGCGCACAGCGAACGATCGGCGCTGCCGCACCCGGCACAGTCGACGGGGGACAGCACGGCAAGGGCATCCAGCAGCGCCCCCGAAATGCGGGAAACCATCCGCCCAGCTTGGCACGGCCTGTACAGAGCGGTCTACGGTGCAGGCTGGGAAGTGGATAAGTGTTATTGCTGGGTGGCGAGCATGGACGCGACGGCGATGTTCTGCCAGCCGCTGGCGCGCAGCTGTTGCACCTCCCCGTTATCCGTAATGAGCCGCAACGAATCGGAGTCGATCCCGCCGACGAGGCGGACGGCGTCTTCGGTCGTTGAAACATCACCCGATGTTCCACCGATCATGTAACTGATCACGGTGTCCTGGCTGTCTCCGGATGCGAGCGCCGCGACGGTGGTCGAGTTCACCCAGGTCGCGTCGATGGGATCGTCGGATGACACCGGCAGGTCAAGCGGGTCCCCCAGCGACGCCGGTACTCCGCCGCGCCTCACGATCCCCGCGACGACGAGCAGCGGTCCCGCGCTCGTCTCGAGGTACATCAGCACGCGGGTGCCGTCGTGCGAGACATCGAGAGACACGATCGTTGAACCGGTCGGCAGGTTCGACGAAATCGGGTGCGCGACCCCGTCGGGCCCGTACGCGCGAATCGCGGAGGGGTCTGACGACGGCACCGACCAGACGTAACCAAAGGTGTCGATCGAGGGTGCGATGAGATCGGGACGAGTGTCGACCGGCTTCGCAGCCGTGCTCGTCACGAGGTAGACGCCGCCCTTCGCAAGGACGGCGGCGGTCGAGTCGCCCCGGTCGAGAGTCGCCGCCGTGCCGTTGAGCTGCGCCACCTCTGTCGAGATGCCCCCTAGTGACTCGAGACCGGGATAGAAGCCGAACTGCTTACCTCTCTGGATCAGCGCAGATCCGTTGGCGGGAACGGCAATCTGCGCGTCACTGTCGTCAGCGGACGCGATCGCAAGCGGGGCGCCTCGTGCCGTCATCGAGACGCTGGTGATGTTCAAAGCGAGCAGGCTCTGCTGGAGCTGCAGCTTCATCTGGCCTCGAACGGTCGGTTTCGTGCTCGCGGCGTTAGCGCTGAAATCGACGGTAGCGGTGCTGTTGTGGATGACGACCGGGGAACCGCGCAGTACACCCGGCGGGAAGGCCGACGCGACGACGCCCTGCTGCAGCCAATCCGATGGACCAGCGAGCAGCGCGATGACGATGCGATCCTGCACGGTCGGACCGGTGGGAAACCATCGAACATCGGGTACCAGATACCGGTAGTCGGGGTCGAAAAAGTAGATCGGATAGGGGTTGAAGAAGTTCTCGAAGCTCGTGCGGGACAGGACGATCCCGTTGGGCAGGTCGCTGATGCGCCACTGGCCGGCGACCCTGGTGAAGGTATACGAAAGTGTCTGGGTCGAATCGCTGGCCTGCTGCGAATAGACGCCGAGGGCGTCGACCGACGAATTCGTCGAGACCGCGTAGTCGACCGTGTTGTCGCCGACATCTTCGGGCGTCGCTGGCTTCTCCCGTACAAGCACGCTATTTGTCGGAACCCAGCTCTGGGCCGCCTTCGCCGTCAGGTACTCCTTCGCGATCGCATAGTTGTTGTCCGCAGAGGTCGCGGCTTGCAGGAAATCGTTGACCAGCTCCGTCTTGCTGGCATTTCGCGGTGGTCCGACCGGGTCGGTGACGAAGGCTGAGTCCCCACCGCTTTTCACCGCCGGGCCCTCGTTCACGCCTCCGCTCGACGGGATTCCGACACATCCGGCGAGCGCGACGGTCAGTACAACGGCGACAATGATGGCTCGAGTGATTCGCCCCCGCTCAGTCATCCGAATCACCATCCGCGTCGGGGGGCAGTTCGAGCGGTGACCCCGAGAGGACACCCCCGACCTTGCGTGGGAGCGTCAGCCGAAAGCAGGATCCCTCGCCCGGCGCGCTCCACACCTCTAGCCACCCGCCGTGAAGCGCGGCATCCTCGAGTGAGATTGCCAGCCCGAGACCGGTGCCACCGGTGGTCCGCTGCCGTGACGGATCCGCTCGCCAAAAACGGTCGAACACGCGCTCCATGGCGGCAGGCGTCATCCCGATGCCGTAGTCACGCACTGCCAGGGCGACCGCCTTCTCGTCGCTGTCGACGTATACGATAATCGGCTTTCCTTCGCCGTGGTCGATCGCGTTTCCGAGCAGATTCTGCAGGATACGGCGGATTCGACGCGCCTCGACTTCTGCTTCAAAATACCCGCCTGGCGCGACCACGCGGAGCTCCGACCCCCTGGTCTCGGCCAGCGACGTCACCGACTCGACGGCGTCCTCGACGAGCCGAACCAGGTTGGTCGGTTCCGTGTCGACCTCGACGGCGCCAGCGTCATACCGGCTCATCTCGAGCAGATCGGCGAGCAGTATCTCGAACCGCTGGACCTGGGTTCGCAGTAGCTCGGCCGTTCGCGCGGTAGCCGGAGGGAACGCGTCCCGCTGGTCGTAAAGCACGTCGCCGGCGAGTCGAATGGTCGTCAGCGGCGTGCGCAGCTCGTGCGAGACATCCGAGACGAAACGCTGTTGCACCTGCGAGAGGGTTGCGAGACGGACGATCTGTTTCTGCAGGCTGTCGGCCATCCCGTTGAACGAACGCGCGAGAGTCGCGATCACGTCGTCACCGCGCTCCGGGATGCGTTGCTCGAGTTCTCCGCCGGCCAATTTCTCTGCGGTTGCAGCAGCGATTCTGATGGGGCCGACAACGAGCCGCACGACCACCCAGGTGACCGCGGCGATCAGCACGATGAGAGCGAGGCCACCCAGAAGCAGCGTGCTCTGCACAAAGCCAAGCGTCTGTTGAGAGTCGGACAGGTTGTAGACGAGGTAGAGCTCGTAGCGGCCCGACTTTGGCAGGCTGACGCTCGACCCGATGACAATGCCCGGCTGGCTGCCTCCGGCCGCGGGAATGGAGATCGACTGCCAGTAGACGCGAGAGTTCTTCGAGTCGGCGACCGTCTTTCGCAGCGCGGAACTGACGAGGTCTTTTGTGGCCAGGCCGTTGGTCGTTACATCGACGGGCACGCGAGGTCCGCTCTGGCCCGGAGTGCGGAGGATCGCAATCTGGATCCCCGGGGTACTCGCGTTTGACTGCAGAACGTCGGTGTATGCGGTGCTCGTCGCGTCTTCGATGTCGGCCGTCGAGCCTTCGCCCGTCGTGAGGTAGAACGCGTTCTGCACCGTACTCGTCGCGCGTGCGGCCTGAGCGAGCAGCTGGTCGCGGCGCGCATCGAACAGGTTCGCACCGACACTGAACGAGATGTACGCGCCGATGATTCCGATCGCGAGGGTCGAAAGAATGAGGGTGATGCTGACGGTTCTGGTTAGCAGGGATGTCCGCCAGAGTCGAACGGCGCCGCGCAGCCACTTTCGCCAATTAAAGTTGCGCATGCTCGTGCTGCTTAGGAGCTGGCCCCGGCGCGATAGCCAACACCGCGAACCGTCATGACGATGCGCGGATTGTCCGGATCGTGTTCGACCTTGGCTCGCAGACGCTGGACGTGGACGTTGACCAGACGGGTGTCCGCCTTGTAGTGGTATCCCCAGACCTGCTCGAGCAGCATCTCCCGCGTGAACACCTGCTGCGGCTTCACCGCGAGTGCGAGCAGCAGCTCGAATTCCAGCGGGGTGAGGTTGATTTTCGACTCCCCCCTGCGGACCTCGTGGCCGGCCACGTCGAGAACGAGGTCGCCGACGGTGAGCAGGTCGGTCGACAAGTGCGAGGTGGGACGCAGACGGGTCCGGATGCGGGCAACCAGTTCCTTGGGATTGAACGGCTTCACGACGTAGTCGTCCGCGCCGCTCTCAAGGCCCTTCACGACATCCGCGGTGTCGCCCTTCGCGGTGAGCATAATGATCGGCGTGCCCGACTCCTCGCGGATGCGCGCGCAGACCTCGATCCCGTCCATCCCTGGCAACATGAGGTCGAGCAGCACGAGCTCCGGATCGGATGCGTGGAAGGCTTCGACCGCCGACGCACCGTCCGCGCAAAACACGGGTTCGAATCCCTCCGTGCGCAGCACGATGCCGATCATTTCGGCGAGCGCCGTGTCATCGTCGACAACGAGAATTCGAGCGTTCATGATCCTCAATTACTGGCAGACACCAAGCGGGAAACGTTGTCGATAACAGTAGTCGAGTGTGCAACCATATTGCCGTGTGGTTCGCGGCTCGCAGACCGACAAGTGAACAGCGCCAAGTCAAAACTTTGAGGGGATCCGCGTGAGCGACACCAACCCGTGGCAGTCACCGAGTGGCGCGACGCCACCTCCGCCGCCCGGCGGTGGCACACCTCCACCGCCACCGCCTCCCCCACCGTCCGGCGGTCCGCCAGGGCCACCACCCGGCTGGACGCCACCTCCGAGGCCCGGACTGATCCCTCTTGCGCCCATGACGCTCGGCACTATTCTCGGTGCGTCCTTTCGGGTGCTGCGTCGCAACCCGAGACCCGTCTTCGGTTTCTCGCTAATCATCCACGCCATCGTTCTGCTCATCACACTGCTGATCACGGGCTTTTTCACGGTCAATGCGCTCAACGGATACTTTCAAGTCCTCTCGACCGGGACCGTCGACAAGGCCACCGCGAGTTCGGCGATTGGAAGCTTCGCCCTTGCCGAGGTGGGTGCCGTCGTGACCGGGTTGTTCGCGTACGCCGGGCAGGCGATCCTGCAGGGCATCGTGACGATGGATGTCGCGAGAGGCACGCTGGGCGAGAAACTCCCGCTGCGGGCGCTGTGGGGTCGCGCCCGTGGACGCATCCTGGTGCTCGTCGGATGGGCGCTCCTCGTCGTCGCGGTCGCACTCGTGACTCTGGTCGTCCTGGTTGGTGCCGACGTTCTGCTGTTCGCGATCGGCGGCGCGACGGGTATCACCATCGGCGTCATCCTTCTGATCCTGATTCTCCTGGGCGGTGCGGTCCTGGCCGCGCTGCTGTGGACCAGGCTGAGCCTCGTCCCGAGCGCGCTCGTACTCGAACGCCTTCCGCTCGGCAAGGCGATTCGACGCTCGTGGTCCCTCACGCGCGGCTTCTTCTGGAGAACCTTCGGAATTGAACTCCTCGTCGCGGTAATCGTCGGCATTGCTGCGTCAATCGTCGAGCTTCCGGTCACGACCGTCGTCGAGATCCTTACCCTCCTGGCCAACCCGACGAGCACTCCGACGGCATCCGGCCTCACCTCGGTCTTCGGCGCCACGGAAATCGCGGGGTCGGTCGCGAGCGCAATCGCGGAAACAGTCACCGCAATCATTGCAACCGCATCGACCGCGCTCATCTATATCGACCTGCGGATGCGCAAAGAGGGTCTCGACCTCCAGCTGGTGCGATTCGTTGATGCTCGTGCCGCCGGGCAGACGGACGTGCCTGACCCATACCTTCCGGCGCTGGCTGCAGCACCCGGCGAAGATCCTGGGGCCGCGTCGGCATGATCCCGGTTCTGAACTGGTCAGTTGCTCCTCCGGGGCCACCACTCGATCCGACGGCCCAGCAGGCGAGAGCGCAACTGTCTGCCGAGCTCTCCAAGCCGGAGTACCAGGCCGCGAGGCCATCGGGGCTCACCGTCCTGCTGCAGCAGGCGGGTCAGGCGATCGGTAACTGGTTCGACAGTCTGTTCGGTGGCCTGAATGGTGTACCGATCAGTCCGAACCTCATCGTTGTGATCATCGTGGTTCTCGTCGTTGTGGCCCTTGTCGTGCTGTTCCTCATTTTCGGGCTACCGAGAATAAACCGACGAAGTGCGCGAGTCGGCGCCCTGTTCGGCGACGAGGATGAACGCGACTCCGTCGCCCTGCGCCGTGACGCGGAGCGCTCGGCCGCGGCGGGCGACTACACGACGGCGATCGCGGAACAGTTCAGGTCCATTGCCCGCGCGATGACGGAGAGGACCGTCGTCACGACGTTTCCTGGGACGACCGCATCCGGGTTCGCCACACGGGCCGTGATCGCGTTCCCGGATTTTCACAACGAATTGCGCGACTGCGCCGCGGCGTTCGATGATGTGCGCTACCTCGGCGCCATAGGGACCGAGCCCCAATGGCAAGCCATGAAAGCCCTGGAGCTCGGACTGCGCGAGGCTCGGCCGTCGTTCGATCTCGATCGGGTCGAGGCGTGACGACAACGGTCGACGAACGTCGAGTGCAGTTTGCAGAAGGGGAAGTCTCGACTCCCAGGCTGCGCACAACCGCGCGCCGAGTGATGTTCTGGGTCGTCATGGCGCTGGTCCTCGTGCTTCTCGCCGCCGCGGCACTTGCGCTCAGCGGCAACGGGGCGGAGACGGCCCGCTTATCTGCCACGAGTCCCGCCCCAACCGGCGCACAGGGGCTGGTACGGGTCCTTCGCCAGGACGGCGTCGCCGTGAAAGCGCCGCGGACGCTCCGCGCGGCGCTGTCCGACGCGGGAACCGCACCGGGCGACTCGACCGTGGTGCTCTACGACCCGTCGGCTTTGCTGACGACAACCCAGCTTCAAACCCTCGCTACGGCGTCCTCCGCGCTGGTGTTGATCGAGCCGAACACGCTGGCGCTCGATGCGCTCGCGCCTCATGTTGCGCAGGCGGGTGCAGTGGCCTCGAGCGTCGCGCACGCGGACTGCTCACTTCAGGCGGTGCGACGGGCCGGTACTGTGTCCGGACTCGCGCGCGGCTATCGCATCCTGGATCACGCGGCCGATGCGACCGGATGCCTCGGACGGGACGGCGTGTACTCGCTCATCCGGATCCCGGGCACCGACCAGACGGTGACGGTCCTCGGCGCTACAACGACCCTGACCAATGGCTCCATCCTTCAAGACGGCAATGCCGCCCTCGCACTCGGCCTGTTTGGCGGCACCAGTCACGTCGTGTGGTACCGACCATCGCTCGGTGACACCACGGGAATTGTGCAGGACGGTAATTTACCGACCCCGGCGTGGGTTTTTCCCGTCGCGATCCTGGCCGGCCTCGTGTTGGTCGCGGCCGGCGTCTGGCGGGGACGGCGCCTCGGTCCGCTCGTTGTCGAACGGATGCCCGTCGTCGTGCGAGCGAGCGAAACCCTCGAGGGGCGTGCACGGTTGTACCAGAAGTCTTCCGCCCGCACCCACGCTCTCGACGCGCTCCGGATCGGCGCCATCGGCAGGCTCGCTCGACTGTGCGGCCTGTCGGTCGGTGCAGGCACCGACGACGTGGTCGGTGCCGTGGCGCGGGCAACCGGCCGTGATCCCGCCGTGTTGCGCTCGCTGCTGCTGGACGAACTCCCGGGGCACGACAGGCGCCTCGTGCAGCTCTCCGACGACCTGAGAACGCTCGAACGGGACGTCGCCGAGGCCGTGCGGCCGGGTTGATGAGAGTAAAGCTCGCTGGCCACGAACTGACAGAATGTGCCTTAGACCAGAGGGGCCAGCGACAAGAGGGAAACTATGCCTGACAAGAACCTTCGCGACTCGTTCACGCGAGTTCGAACCGAGGTAGGCAAGGCCGTGGTTGGCCAGGATGCCGCCGTTACCGGCCTGATCATCGCTCTACTTTCCGGTGGGCACGTGCTGCTCGAGGGAGTGCCGGGCGTCGCCAAGACACTGCTCATCCGCGCACTCAGCCAAACACTGACGCTCGAGTCGAAGCGCGTGCAGTTCACCCCGGACCTGATGCCGGGAGACGTGACCGGATCTCTCGTCTACGACGCGAAACGCGGCGAGTTCGGCTTTCGCGCCGGTCCGGTATTCACCAACATCCTGCTCGCCGATGAGATCAACCGGACTCCGCCGAAAACCCAGTCGGCACTCCTTGAGGCGATGGAGGAGCGCCAGGTCTCGGTCGATGGGGAAACCAGGCCGCTCCCGACCCCGTTCCTGGTCGCCGCGACGATGAACCCGGTCGAATACGAGGGCACCTACACCCTGCCGGAGGCACAGCTCGACCGTTTCCTGATGAAGCTCGTTCTCGACCTGCCAGAGCGTTCCGACGAGGTCGAGGTGCTTCGCCGGCACTCTGACGGCTTCAACCCGCGCGATCTTGCCGCTGCCGGGGTCACCCCCGTTCTGGATGCCACGAGCCTCGCCCTGGCGCAGGCGGCCGTCGCAATGGTTGGGGCGAGCGACGACGTTATCGGATACGCGGTCGACCTGGCACGCGGAACCAGGCAGAGCCCGTCCGTGAAGCTCGGCGTCAGCCCGCGGGGGACCACCGCGCTGCTCGCCGCGGCCAAGGCATGGGCCTGGCTCAATGGATTTGACGCGATCACCCCTGACCACATCCAGGCCATGGCGCTGCCGGTGATGCGCCACCGCATCCAGCTGCGCCCCGAGGCGGAGCTCGAGGGCGTGTCGGCCGACAGCATTCTCCGGTCGGTTCTCCAACAGGTGCAGGTTCCGATCTAGGTGGTGCACGTCTAGGTGGCGCTGACTGGACGATTTGTTGCACTGCTCGCACTGGGAGCGGTGCCGATCGTCGTGCTTGACAGGCAATGGGTTCTGCTGGTCTGGATCGCGCTCGTGGTCGCACTGACGGCGCTCGACCTGGCGCTCGCCGCATCCCCCCGCGCGGTGCGGGCGTCGCGTGACCTTCCCGCGAGGGTCCGCCTCGGCGAGAGTGTGCGGGCTGAACTCATCCTTACCAATACCGGGGCCCGCCGGATCAACGGCATCGTTCGGGATGCCTGGCAACCGTCGGCGGGCGCCGAGCAGTCGCGGTCCCGACTGGTGCTGCCCCCCGGTGAACGACGGATCATCGCGACCATCCTGACCCCGTTCCGGCGCGGGGAGCGATCATCCGCGGCGGTGACAATTCGCTCGTTCGGCCCGCTGCGGCTCGCCGCACGCCAGGTCACGATCACCGCGCCGGGGGCAATCCGGGTGCTCCCGCCGTTCAATGCGCGTAAGCATCTCCCATCACGCCTGGCCAGGCTGCGGGAGCTGGATGGTCGCACCAGCGTCCAGATTCGCGGACAGGGCACAGAGTTCGACAGTCTCCGTGAATACGTTCGCGGGGATGACGTTCGTTCCATCGACTGGCGCGCGACCGCGAGACGCACCGACCCGGTGCAGGGTGGGCCGGGCCTGGTCGTACGCACCTGGCGCCCCGAGCGCGACCGACGGGTCGTTATCATCATCGACAGCGGAAGAACCTCAGCCGCGAGAATCGACCGGGAACCCCGAATCGACACGGCGTTCGAGTCCGCGCTGCTGCTTGCTGCGCTCGCGACGCGGGCCGGCGACCGGGTCGACGCGGTCATCTTCGACCAGCGGGTG
Organism: Galbitalea sp.; assembly: GCA_036271795.1. Classification (GTDB taxonomy): domain Bacteria; phylum Actinomycetota; class Actinomycetes; order Actinomycetales; family Microbacteriaceae; genus Galbitalea. The sequence goes on along the minus strand of DATAZY010000011.1, from coordinate 10,365 downwards.
CGTGGCCGAGTGCAGGGCGCGAGCGGCGCGGAGCTACTCGCCCGCCTGGTCGATACCATGGCCGTCGTCGAGCCCGACCTCATCGCGACCGACTGGAGCGCCGTACCATCGCTCGTGCGCTCGGTAACCTCGCAGCACTCGCTCGTCGTGCTGGCGACATCCATCGACTCACCCGGCGCGACGCGCGGACTACTCGCCGTGCTGCCGGCGCTGACGCGCAAGCACACCGTCATAGTGACGTCCGTCACGGATCCGGCCGCGTTCGAGTTGGCGTCCCATCGAGGCAACCGCACCGAGGTCTACCATGCGGCCGCGGCCGAACGCGCCCTTCTCGATATCACCCGGGTTTCGCGAGCCATCGGCCAACTCGGCGCAGAGGTCGTGACGGGCTCGCCGACCGAGCTGCCACCCGCGCTCGCCGACCGTTACATCGCCCTTAAGGCCGCCGGCCGGCTCTGACCCGCGCCATGCGGGGTGGCAATGGCCCTTCCGGCAGCGATAGCCTGCAAAGCGAAGAACCCGATCGGTAAGACTCACGAAAGGTCCACAACTCATGGCGGAAACTACCCCCGCGCCCATCCTGTCCCGCCTCATTGCTGAGGCATTCGGCACCCTGGTCCTCGTCGGGGCGGTGATCGGAACGGCCGTGTTCGCCTCGTCAAACACGGGCTACGTCGGGATCGCTCTCGCCGCCGGTCTCGCAGTCGTGATCGGCGTGTACGCGGTCGGCGGGATCTCGGGCGGACATTTCAACCCGGCCGTCACCCTCGGTGTCGCCGCCGCGGGACGGCTGCCATGGCGCGACGTTCTGCCATACATCGCGGCCCAGCTCGTCGGCGGAATTGTCGCGTCATCCATCATGTTCGGCATCGCCGCTGGCGCATCCAAGAGCTTCTTCCGTGCGGCAATCAAGAACGGTTTTGCCTCGAACGGCTACGGTGCTCACTCCCCGGGAGGTTTCGATCTCGCCTCCGCAATCATCATTGAATTCGTTCTCACCGCGATCTTCCTCTACGTGATTCTGACCGTCACAGCGCCTGGGTCGACCGCGGCGGGCTTTGCGGGACTGGCCATTGGGTTGACATTGTCGGTCATCCATCTCATCTCGATCCCCGTCGACGGCACCTCCGTGAACCCGGCCCGGTCCATCGCGAGCGCGATCTACGGCGCCGACTGGGCCCGCGCGGACCTGTGGGTGTTCATCATCGTTCCTGCGGTCGGCGGTCTGGTGGCCGGATACACCTGGAAGTACCTGTTTGCACGCTCATCGGCGGCCGCAAAGGCTGCCGCGGCCAAGTAGCCCAGTTCCGATTCGAAGGTGGCGGGAGAAACTGTGAAGCGGGCGGAGTCGTTACTCCGCCCGCGGCGCGGACTGTTCATCGACGGAGCCTCTCGCCACACCAGTTTCCGGGACCGGATCGAGGCTGGTCGGGAGATCGCGGAGGCCCCGTAGTGGCGAGAACAGCACCCAGAGCCCCGCGAGCATTCCACCGGCGAACCCGATCCACATCGTCGGCAGGACGCCGATGGCACCGCCGAGGCCGCCCGACACGAGCGCGGCGATCGGCATGACCCCCCAGACCAGACAGCGAATGGATGCATTCATCCGGCCGAGCAGGCGCGGCGGGCACAGCCGCTGCCGCAGCGTCACCTGGGTGATGTTGTAGACGAGTACGCAGAATCCGTTGAGGAACTCACCCGCCGCGAGCAGCGGAACGGCATCCGCCCCGTGCAGCAGTGCGGCAAGCGGAACTGGCAGGAACGCAATCCCGCTGACGAAGGCGGACACGATGATGACGCGCCCCCCGCCGATCCAGCGGGCAATTCTCGGCGTGAGCGTCGCCCCAAGGAGGCCGCCGATGGCGCCCGCGGAGAGGGTGATCCCAAACCCGAGCGAGCCGATGCCCAGCGTGCGCAGCGCGAAAATCGGGTAGAGCGTGAACGCGAGGGTGCTGAAGAAGTTCGACGTTGCGGTGGTCCCCGAGATGCTACGGATGAGCGGCTGGCGCGCGACGAAACGCACACCCTCGGCAATCTCCTTATACAGCGGCCGGCGCTGTTTCGGATCTGCGGCGATCTCATGGTCCTTAATACGGGACAGGCTGGCGAACGACACGATGTAGGAAAGCGAGTCGACGATGATCAGTCCCGGCGCGCTAACGATTGTCAGCAGGACGCCGGCGATCGCCGGGCCGCCGATTCGCGCTACCTGCGCGGTCGCCTCAAGGGTTGAGTTCGCGGGACCGACCTGTTCCGGCTTGACCAGCAGCGGGATGTAGCTCTGGTAGCCGACATCAAAGAACACGCTCGCGACGCCGACGAGGGTAACGATGATGATGAGCTGCCAGATCTCCAGAAGGTGCGTGTACCAGAGGATGGGAATGGCCGCGAGCGCGAGGGTACGCACAATGTCCGCGGTGACCATGACGCGGCGCTTGAGCCAGCGATCCACCCACGCACCCGCAGGGAGGCCGACGATCAGGAAGGCGGCTGTGCCCGCGGCGTTCAGGATGCCCATCTGCCAGGCCACCGCGTGCAGGAGCGTGACGGCGAGGACGGGTACCGCGAGCGAGGTGAACTGCTCGCCGAAAATGCTGACGCCTTGCCCGCCCCAGAGCCACAGGAATCCGCGATTGCGGCGGACGGGTTCTACGGCGGTCATTCCCCCATTGTGGCATCCGATTGGGAAATGTCAATCGCATCACGGAATACGCCTATGCTGGCTGCATGGGTGCGTGGGACGACGCCGACGAAGCAGAGCAGCAGCAGCGCGCTCGTGCGCTCGCATCGCCGCTGCGGCTGCGCATCCTGCGTCTGTGCCTGCACGAGTCGAGAACGAACCAGGAGCTCGCCGACGAGCTCGACCTGAACCCCGGCACGCTGCTGCATCACGTGCGGTCCCTGGTCGCAACCGGCTTTCTCGCCGCCGAGGAACCACGGTCGGGTCCGCGTGGGGCGAAGGAGATCCCGTATCGTGCGACCAGGCGAAGCTGGAACTCAGGCGTTGACGATCTCGGGCCGATGCTGGTCGAAACCTTCCTTCAGGAGATCGAGGGACTGGCTCCGGATGAACTGCTGATCACGCGGCTCGGCGTCAAACTGAACGCCGCGAATCGCGAGGAGTTGTCGGCGCGGTTCATGGCACTGTTCGAGGAGTACCGAGATCGCCCCGCGGACCTGGATGGGGAACCGATTTCGTTGATGTTCGCGGAGCATCCGGAACACTCCCGGTCGAAGCGGGGGCCCGGCTAACCGGCAACGAGCTGAGCGGCGCCCCCCTCGAACTCGTCGAGGTCACCCGTGTACCCCGCGCGGACCGCTGCCCGCCCGACCACCCACTGGTAGACGACGAAGATCGCAAGCGCGACGGTTCCGATCCCGATCTTGAGCGGCCACGGCCACGGCTGACGCGTGACAAACCCCTCGATCGTCCCGGACATTGCGAGCGAAATGATGAGACCGATGACAATGGTGAACATCGCTCGTCCCTCCTGGAAGAGCGCTTGCTGGCGAGTGCGCCGACCTGGGGCAACCCAGGTCCAGAACAGCATCAGGCCGGCAGCCCCCGACACGAAGATGCTGTAGAGCTCGAGCTGGCCGTGTGGCGCGATGTAGAGCCAGAAGTGGTCGGCCCGACCGTACTGCGACACGATCGCCCCGGCCTGCCCGATCTGTCTTGCGTTATCGAACAGCAAGTAAATGGGACCGATGCCCGTGATGCCGGTCGCGATCGTCTCGGCCGCAAGGGTCGCATTGTTTGTCCAGACCTGGCCGGCAAAAGCGGCGTCAGGATGCGCAGAGTAGTAGCCCACGAATTCCTGGTTGGCGTAGGCCTTGAGTTGTGCGGCCGTCCCGAGGTGCAGGAGGTACTGCGGGTTGGCGTTCAACCAAAGCCCCACGACGAGTGCAACGGCAAGACAGCTCGCCGCGATCGCCAGCGTCAGCCAGCGAACCCGATACAGGGCCGCGGGCAGGTCGAAGAGAAAAAATCTGCTCAGTCGCTGAAGCAGGTTGGTCGGCACACCGGTGAAGCTGCGCCTGGCACGGCTGAGCGAGAGTGACAGCCGGTCGCCGTGCGCGGACTCCCCGACGGTGCTCCGGATTACCGAATGATCCGCCGCGCCGGACTGGTACGCGGCGATCAATTCATCCGCCTCTGGCCCAGTGAACCGCGACTTCGACCCCAGCGAGGCAAGCCGGTCCCATTCATCGCGTCGGGCGGCGGCAAGGGCGTCGAGATCCATCTGCTTAAATGATGGCATGGCTGTCGCCGAACCCGCGCACAACTACTACTTCGAGGAACCGGAAGACGTCGTCATGACGGGCGAAGCGGTGGCACTCGACCTGCACCCGACCGGCTACGCACTCGCGGGCGCCGGCGCGATCATCGACTGGCTGGTCTATGTTGTCGGGGGATTCCTGTTTCTCCTTTTTGCGGTGGAGCTCCCGCTCGGAGCGAGCGAAATCGGCCAGGACAGCGCAGTGCAGGCCGCCGCCGTTTCGGCCACCATCGTGCTCGTCCTGATCGTGATTCCCACTGCCGTCGAGTTGCTGAGCAAGGGAAAGTCGCTGGGGCGTCTCGCCGTTGGCGCGCGCATTGTCCGGGACGACGGCGGCGCAATCGGATTTAGGCATGCCTTCATCCGGAGCCTCGTCGGGCTCATCGAGATTGTTCCGATCGGAGGCATAGCGGCCATTACCGGGCTTCTCAACGGCAGATCGAAACGTCTGGGCGACTACCTCGCGGGGACCTACAGCCAGTACGAGCGCGTCGCAAAAGTCGTCGAGCCGGTGTTCGGGGTCCCGGAGCAATTGAGCGGCTGGGCGATGACCGCCGACGTCGCCCGCATCCCGCTCCGGCTAGCGCTGCGAAGTACTCGCTTCCTTCGACAGGCCGGACAGCTCACGCCAACAACGCGGACGGCGCACGCGGCCTCTCTCGCCGCGGAGCTCAGCGAGTGGGTGTCGCCCATCCCCCCGGTTGATCCGGAACTCTTTATTGCCGGCGTCGTCGCGGTCCGGCGCGAACGCGAACTGGCCACGCATACGCGGGAGCGCCAGGAACTCGCCCACCTTCAGGCAGCCCTCACCTGGGTACCGCCTGGATTTCCCGCCCGCGACTAAACGGCGCTCCTTTTTAGCTAGTAGCGGTAGTGGTCCACCTTGTAGGGGCCGTCCACGTCGACACCGATGTAGGCCGCCTGGACGGGCGTCAACGTCGTCAGCTCGACACCCAGGGCGTCGAGGTGGAGGCGCGCAACCTTCTCGTCGAGTCGCTTGGGCAGCACGTACACTCCAACCGGATACTCCCCGAGGTTCGTCCACAACTCGAGCTGGGCCAGCACCTGGTTGGTGAACGAGTTGCTCATCACGAACGACGGATGTCCGGTCGCGTTTCCGAGGTTCATCAGCCTTCCCTCTGAGAGGACAAGGATGCTGCGCCCATCGGGCAGGCGCCATTCGTGAACCTGCGGTTTGATCTCGATCTTCTCGGCGCCGGCCAACTTCTCGAGACCCGCAATATCGATCTCGTTGTCGAAGTGGCCGACATTGGAGACGATCGCGAGGTGCTTCATCCCAAGCATGTGCTCGACCGTGATGACATTCTCGTTGCCCGTGCAGGTGACGAAGATGTCGACCTCGCCGAGGACGCTCTCGATGGTCGTGACCTGAAAGCCATCCATCGCGGCCTGCAGTGCGCAGATCGGGTCGATCTCGCTGACAATTACCCGTCCGCCCTGGCCTCGCATGGCCTCGGCCGCGCCTTTTCCGACATCCCCGTAGCCCGCGACGAAAATGACCTTGCCGCCGATGAGCACATCGGTCGCGCGGTTGAGCCCGTCCGGCAGGGAGTGGCGGATGCCGTACTTGTTGTCGAACTTCGACTTGGTGACGGAGTCGTTGACGTTGATGGCCGGGAACAGCAGCTCCCCGGTCTTCGCCAGTTCGTAGAGGCGGTGCACGCCCGTCGTCGTCTCTTCCGTTACGCCCTGGATATCGGCGGCAATTTTCGTCCAGCGATCCGGGCTGGCATCGAGAGAGCGACGCAGCACATCGAGAATGACGCCCCACTCGTGGCTCGCATCCTTGGCCGTCGCCGGCACGGCCTTCGCGAGCTCGAACTCGCGGCCCTTGTGCACGAGCATCGTCGCGTCTCCGCCGTCGTCGAGGATCAGGTTGGGCCCGGATGCCCCTTCCGAGCTCCAGTCGAAGATCTGCTCTGTGCACCACCAGTACTCTTCGAGCGTTTCACCCTTCCAGGCGAAGACCGGCACGCCCGCTGGCGCGTCGGCGGTCCCGGTCGGTCCGACCGCAACCGCTGCGGCAGCCTCATCCTGAGTCGAGAAGATGTTGCAGCTGGCCCAGCGCACCTGGGCGCCAAGAGCAACCAGGGTTTCGATGAGGACGGCGGTCTGCACTGTCATGTGAAGCGACCCGGCGATACGAGCCCCGGCCAGCGGCTGCGCGGCGCCGAATTCTTCACGAAGTGCCATGAGTCCCGGCATCTCCTGTTCGGCAAGTCGGAGCTGGTGGCGACCTGCCTCCGCGAGCTCGATATTGGCAACACGGTAGGGCAGTGAAGTCGTGGCAGTCATGCGTCCATTCTTGCAGGTGAAATGCGGAACCTTCCCAAGGCCGACGAGGCGCAGCCGATTACACTGGCGGCATGACCAGGAGGTTCGACGGTTTCGCTCGAGCGCGATACCTCCGGGTCGCGGGCCAAATTGCGTTCCTTCTCTGGATCATCTGCTGGCTCGCCTTCGCGACGCTCATGGGGTTCGGGGCGAGCTCCGCGCTCGTCTCTGCGGTCGCCGCCCTGATCTGCATCCTGTTCTCTACGAGCTTTGGACTTCAGGTTGCCTCCCGGCGCCTGGCCTGGCGCGAACTGCGCGAACTCATCGCACGAGAGGATCTCAGCTCGACCCGTTCACGCGGACCGTCACGTGTCCGCCGCTAGCCAGTAGCTACCTAGGCGCGGCGCCGGCGCCGCACCAGGAAGATTCCGCCGCCCACCAGAATGATGAGCAGCAGGAGCAGCCCAAACGGCAGGATCACCGAGGTGAGCGAGAACGATGCCCCGTCAGTCTGTGCAGATCCGGACGGCTTGTACGTCTTCGTCGTCGAGGATGGCTTCGACCCTGCGTCGGCACTCGAAATCGTGAGCGCACCGCTGGTGCCACTCGCGAACACATAGTTGGGTGCCGCGAGCGTTCCCGGTGCACAAGTGATGGCGTAGCTGCCCGCCGATTCCCCACTCGCACGCGTGCAATCAGCGGTTCCGGTCACCAGCGTGTCGTTGTCTCCGAGGACGTATCCGCTCTCGGTGGCGGTGAATGCCGGATCGAGATCGCCCGCAGTCTTCGTCGCGTCGGCCGCGTTCACCAGCAGCGTCGCCGGCGCGACAGAAATCGTCGACGAGGCAGCCGCGACGGCATAGTCTTCGTCGGCCATCCTGGCCCCGGTTACCGTGCACGATGTTGCCGAGGTGAAGGTGAGCGAATCAACACTGGTCAGGGCGCATCCCCCACTGGCACTCACGGCGATCGACCCGCTACCAGACCCCCCGCTGACGAGCACCGTGATCGTCGAGCCGTACACCGCTCCGCCAGGCACAACGAGCACGACGGCTCCCTGCGCTGCGCGGACAGCGTCTATGGTCTGAGCGGCGTCAGCTGCTGGCTCCCAGTTGGAGTCGCCGGCCTGGGTCGCGGAGAGCACGCAGTCCGTCGATCCGCTCGTCATCGCGACCGTCCACCCCGACGGCCCCGCCATCGCGGAGCATCCGCCCGTGGCGGCGAGCGAGACGGCGAGTGTCGACGAGGTCGTTGGATCGACGAGGAAACTCGTTCCGAATACGCCCGTGGTCACGGGAGCCGGGAACGCGATGGTCTGCAGCGCCTTCAGGACTGTCACAACGCCGTCCGTGTAGCCGATCGTGTAGTTGCCGTCTGCGGCACCGGAACACTCGGATGAGTAGGTTCCCGGTACATCAGTTGAGGTGACCGCGGTCGCGCAGCTCGGCGGCGTGGATGGCGCCGAATCACCGTTCTCGAGACCGGAGTACGTGGGCACGATGCTGGGAGTCGAGTCACCGAAGTGGAGCTGCGCATCCGAGGCGGTGATATTGAGCGCGGCCGGGATCACCGAGAGTGTTCCTGTCGCACCGGTCTCGAACGAGTAGTTGCTCGCGCTGAGGTTGCCGGGAGCACAGGTGACCGCATAGTCTCCGACCGACTCGCCGGATGTCCGCTGGCAATCTGCGGCGCCCGTCACCTGGCTCGAGTCATCACCAGGCAGGAATCCGCTCAGGGTATAGCCGAGGGCTGGATCTGTTGCGCCGTAGACCTTCGACTGGGTCGTGCCATCGACGTCGAGAACTCGGGGGTCCGCCGTCACCGCGGTGCCGATAGACCCCCCGTAGTAGTCGCTGTCCGCCGCCGAAAGCGCCTCGACATCGCAAGTGCCGACGCCCGCCGTCATTCGGACGGTCACCGTCGTCGCGGTGGTTGAGTCGATGCTGCACACGGGATCGCCACCGAGGTCAAAGGTCCAGCCTCCTGTTCCGGATTCGCCGCTCGCCGTGTACACGGCCGTGTCGCCGTAAGTGAGATCAGTCGGACCGTTGATCGCGAGGTCCGGCTGGAAAATCTTGTCTGCCGACACGACCTGCTGGACGCTCGTCGCTGGGTTGTAATCGAGGTTTCCGTCCTGCGTTGCCAGGAGCACGCAATCGTCGGTTCCGCTGGTCATGGTGATGGTCCAGTCGGGGTCGGTGAAAACAGCAGTGCAACCGCCAAAGGCCGATACATCGACCGCGAGCCCCGAAGTCGACGTTGGTCCGACGGTAAAGGTCGAGTCGAAATCGGCCGGTTCGGCGGGCTGGTCGAAGTCGATCGCCTGATCGGCGATCCCGACGGTCACGATGCCCGGAACGTAACTGATCGCGTAATTGCCATCGACCGCGCCGCTGCAGATGGAGGGATACAACCCGGCGTCGGTTCCGGGACCGACGGCCGCGGAACAGGTCGGCGGCGTCGCTGGGGCAGAATCGCCGTTTTCGAGTCCGGCATAGGCCGGAGTGATCGCCGGGCTGGAATCACCGTAGGTCATCGATGCATCCGACGCCGTAATCACGAGGTCTGCTGTAGTGATCTGAAGGCTTCCGGACGTTCCCGCGGTAAACGAGTAGTTCGGCGCGGCGAGTGTCCCTGGCACGCATCCGATCGTGAATGACCCGACGCTCTCGCCCGTTCTTCTGCTACAGACAGCGCTCCCGGAGATGCCGGAGTTCGAGGGAGTATCTCCGGTGACGAATCCGCTGAGGTTCCAGGTCAGCGTCGGATCGGCGTCTCCGTAAGTCTTTGTCACAGACGTGGCATTCACTGCCAGCCCCGCAGGCAGCGCGATGATCGAGTGGCCGATGGATGTGGCCAAATAGTTCGAGTCCCCCGCCTTTGTTGCGGTCAGCGTGCAACTCCCGGATCCCGTCACCATCGTCGCCTCGGTGCTCGTGGCCGTCGATGAACCGAGAGAGCATGCACTCCCGACGCGGCTGTAGGTCGTGTCACCCGTCCCGGATCCGCCACCAACGAGAAGCGTGTAAGTGGAGCCGTACACACCCGAGCCTGCGCCGCCGAGCGTCAGCGCGGTTTGCGCCGCCTTCGCGGCGGTGACCGTGTCAACGACATCCGATGCCGCATTGTGGTTGGCGTCGCCGGCCTGCGAGGCGGTGAGCGTGCAAGCTGTCGTCCCGCTTGTCATGGTGACTGTGAAGGCGGCCGCCGCGGCAACGGCAGAGCATCCGCCCGTTGCGACCAGCGTCACTTGTGCAGCCCAGGTTGAAGTGGGTGATGCGGTGAACGACGTGCCGTAGACGCCCGAGGTTACCGGTTGCGGGAACGTGATCGTCTGGTCAGCTTTGTCGACGGTCAGGGAGAGTGCAGCGGAGGTGAATGATGTGGAGGCAGCTGTTACGCCCACGGGCCCCGGCTTGCCCCCGGTAACCGTGAGCGTTGCCAGACCCGCGACCGCGATCACAGTCCCAAGCCCGGTTACGTTTCCGGTTCCGCTGACCTGCGCGAAGACGATGGACGGCGTCGAATCCGGTCCCGTCGAGACGACATTTCCGCCACTGTCCTCGACCGTCGCTGTAATCGTGCGCGTCGTACCGTAGACGATGTCCGTCGTTGGAGACTGGCTCAGCACGATCTTTGTCGCGGCGTGCGTGATGGTTACGGTGCCGTTGCCGTAGTGGCCGGTGCCCAGGAACGAGCCGGAGAGATTCGCGGGAGAGTAATAGCTCGACCCGCCACCGCCACCACCAGCCGTGTCGTTCGCGTTGGCGCCACCGCCACCGCCACCGTA
>DATAZY010000010.1:0-20795 GCA_036271795.1 Galbitalea sp. | reverse complement strand
GCAACAGATTGCGCAGCAATTCCACGTGCTCGCCGTCGACCTGGGCGGCCTCATGATCAAGGTCGGCCAGTTCATGTCGTCGCGGCTGGACGTGCTGCCACCGGAGATCACCAACGAGCTCGAGGGCCTGCAGGACGAGGTCCCCGCCGTGGCATTCCCTGCGATCCGCGCACTCGCCGAGGCCGAACTCGGGGTCACGCTCGAGCGTGCGTTCTCGTTCGTCGACGAGGTTCCCGTTGCAGCGGCATCCCTCGGCCAGGTGCACCGTGCGCGGCTCTCCGAAGTGGATGCCGCCGAGACGGGCCTGCTCGATGTCGTCGTGAAGATCCAACGCCCGAAAATCGACCAGGTGATAGCGGTGGACCTGCGCGCTCTTCGCCGTGTCGCCGGCTGGCTCACCCACGTGCGACTCGTCGCGGACCGTGTCGACGTGCCCGCTCTCGTCGAGGAATTCGCGCTAACGAGCCTCGACGAGATCGACTACCTTCACGAGGCGGCGAGCGCTGAGAGGTTCGCGGAGGACTTCGCGGACGATGATCGAGTCAGCGTGCCCGCGCTCGTCTGGGAACGCACGACGCGGCGGGTGCTCACAATGCAGGATGTCACCGCGATCAAGATCAACGATGTCGACGGGCTGAGGGCAGCCGGCATCGACCCGACCGAGGTCGCCAATGAGTTCGCGGCCGTCATGTTCGACCAGTTGTTCGATCATGGTTACTTCCACGCCGATCCACACCCGGGCAACATCTTCGTCACGCCCATCGTCGGTCGCGGCGCTCGCACGTGGAAGTTCACGTTCGTCGATTTCGGGATGATGGGTGAGGTATCCGACGGTCTGCGCCGGGGCTTGCGGAAAGTCCTCATTGCGGCCGCATCGCGCGACGGCAAGGGGATGGTGGACGGGATCCGTGCCGTTGGCGTGCTCCTGCCGTCCGCCGACACTGCGGAGCTTGAAGCTGCGATGACGAAGCTGTTCGCACGCTTTGGAGGGATGGGCTTTGCCGAGTTACAGAAGGTCGATCCGCGTGAATTTCGTGCCTTTGCTATCGAGTTCGGTGACGTCGTGCGCTCGTTGCCATTCCAGCTGCCGGAGAACTTTCTTCTCATCGTCCGCGCGATGTCGCTTACCTCGGGAATGTGCAGCTCGCTCGATCCCGCCTTCAATATCTGGAACGCGATTGAGCCATACTCGGCGAAGATCATTCGCGACGAGAGCACGAACGCTGTGCAGGATTTCGCCAAGCAGGTTTGGTCCGTCGCCGGCATCGTCGCGCGGCTTCCCCAGCGGGTCGACGACCTCATCACCCGGATCGACAACGGAGACATTACGGTTCAGACCCCTCGGCTGGACCGTCGCCTTGCCACCATCGAGCGAGGCATCCGGCAAGCCATCGCGGCCGTCATCTTTGCCGCATTGCTCGTAGGTGGCATCCTGCTTCTTCCCCACTATGTCGCGCTGGCAACCGTTCTGATGGCGGTGTCTGCGCTACCGCTGCTCTACGCCGTCTTCGCGGGTTTGGTTGGGCGGCGGGGACCCCGGCCCTAGCAGGTTCTTGAGCTCGAGAGTGACGGGGTTGTACTGCGCCTGGTCCTCAACACCACCGTGCGGAGTTCCTTCCTGCTGGTGCTGAGCGCGAGAGACCGCCGCGGACGGCACCGTCCGCGCGATTGCTATGCTGCGAAGCTAGCCCGATAATGCCGGAGTGACCTCTTCTTCATCTGAATGGACTGTCGAGGATCATCTTCGTGCGGGTACACCCGAGACGATTGCACTTTTCCGGGAATTGCGGTCGACTCTGGAATCACTTGGGCCGATCACCACGTCGGTGTCGAAGACGACCGTGACGTTCAAAGGACCGCGACGTGGGTTCGCCGGCGGCCGGCCCCTGTCGAAGGGCGTGGTCGGTTACCTGGATCTCATGCGTCAGCTGCCCGACGACCGCCGCATCCGCAGCATCTCGCCGTACGGCCGGAACCTTTTCGTACACCACTACATACTCACCGACGCCGGCGACCTGGACGAGGAGTTCAGTGGGTGGCTGCGCGAGGCGTATGCGGTGGGCTGCGGGGCGCATCTTCGCAACTAGTCCAACTCGCGTTGGCTCGGCGCTCTTCTCACCGGAGTTTCGCCCGGAGCGCGCCGTCGATCTCTTCTCGCGTGAGACCGTATCGCGCCATTCTGGCGCGATGGTCGTCCGACCCCAGGTATTGGTGGAGGCTGTCGTTCACATCCCGGATCAATTTTGTCGATGCGAGTGCGAAGGAGAACGCTCCTACCGCGCCGGACTCGGGGAAGGGTACAGACTCCAGTTCGGGTGTGTCGGCGACGATGACCCGGTTACCGATGGTGGTTGCAGCAAAGGCGTCGATCCTCCCGGCCAAGAGGGCAGCCACAGCTTCTGCCTGGCCCGCAAATGTAACGATCTGGTCAGAAGGAACGCCCGCGGCTGTGGCGGCATCGAACTGCACCTGCCCTGGTATAAGGCCGAGGCGGGCGGTTCCGTCCGATCCCACCGACGAATAGCTTGTCAGTGACTTCGGGTTGCCCCTTCGCACGACGAATCCATCGCTGAGCGACCAGACCGGGACGCTGAACGTCACCCGCCGTTCGCGTTCGGGAGTGACGAAGATGGGAACATTCATGTCCCAGCGACCCTCGCTCACGCCGCTGAGCAAATCGTCGAAGGCGACCGGCACGAACTCGATCGAGGTCTCGCCGATCCTGGTGAGCACGACACGCGCCAGCTCGATGTCGGCACCCGTGGCCGACCCGTCTGCGGCTGTCCAATAGAACGGTGGTTCCTCGACGTAGGCGACGCGCGTTGTCATGGACCTCAGTCAAGCGCTTCCGGGAAGACCACGCCGTAGCCAATTTGGGAGCGCTGGCCCGCTCTCAATAGATGCGAGGAACGATCTTGGACTTCACCTTCGCTGTGTAGTCATCCCACAGCCCGCCGTACTTCGCCCGGCAGACCTTGTCGTCATCTGCTTGGCGGCTGACGAATAGCGCGGCGTAGTAGGCCGGGTAAAGCCACACCATCCATACCCCGAAGTAGCCCGCCGCGAGGGCGATGGCAACCGCCTGGATGGTCTCGCCGAGGTAGTTGATGTGACGACTGGCACCCCAAAAGCCGTTGACCAGGAGGCTGTGCTCGCCGTCGCTCAGCACCTCGGGTGTGATCCACAGGAACTTCCGACCGGGCGCAGTCTTGAAGAGGTACTTCTGCATGTTCGAACCGCGGGTGAGCACCCAGCCGCAGAGGAAGAGAGCACCGAACAGGATCGTCAGCCAGACCGGGATATGGGGATTTGGCAGGTTCGCGGTGAACCACAGCGCGACGGTATAGAAGTAGGGGTAGAACGCGAGGCAGCCGAATCCGAGCTTGAAGCCGACGCGCTCAGCGATGAAGTCATACGTCCACAGGTGCACCCGTTCGAATATCAGATAGTCGAAGCAGAACCACGTCAACATCGCGCAGGCGAGAAGGAAGCCGGGGTTGGCGCTCTTGACGTTCTCGAGGTGAAATGCCGCAAAGGAGAGGACGTTCAGCTGAAGCATGACGGCACCGACGAGGTAGAACCACACCTTCGCGTCAACGAAGCCGTCCTTGATTTGCACATCCTTCGCTCGTCCGAACCAGAGATCGGCGAAAAAGGATTTGCCAGTCGACGGATACCTCAGAACGATGTACAGCGAGAAGGCCAACCCGATCGCACACGCCCCGATCAGCCCCCACCAGCGGGTCTCGTACAGCCAGCCGTACGGAACGACATTGACATAGCCGAGCACAAACCACACGAGGATGCTCGCGACGAGCACGAATATCCCGTTGGTTCGATACTTCAGAACCTCGCCCGTCGCGTCATTCTTCACATATCCGGTACGTCGTCTCGCGGGAATGACCACGTGAAGGAGGGTGATCACGGCGTAGGCGATCAGTGGGGTGACAAGGCCGAGGAAGATCGTCACGACAGGTCCCCGGTGTTCTTCGCCATGATGGCGATTGCGGTGCGTCTGCTCAGCAATCGCATGAGGGTGAAACGGGCAATCTTATTCACCGCTCCGGGCACGATAATCGGACCCTTTCCCAAAGCGCTCAACGTTTGTTCGGCGACATCCTTGGCTTCCAGAGTTCCGGGCGCCGGTTTGGCGGTCGCGGCCTCCTGGTAGCCGGGCGTGAGAATCGCGCCGGCCATACACGCGAGCACATCGACCCCGCGCGGCTTGAGCTCCTTCCAAAGTCCCTCGGCCAGGATGGCATTAAACGATTTCGTTGCTGCATACGCCGCGATGTTCGGGCTGCCCTGCGATCCCGCGAGTGATGACATCAGCACGATGCCTCCACGTCCTCGCTCGATCATCGGTGCCGAAAGGAACTTCGCGAGTAGCAGAGGTGCACGAACGTTGACCTCCGTGGCGCGCCGTAGTTGTTCCTCCGTCAGGTCTTCGAATCGACCAATCGGAGCATATGCGGCGTCGTAAACAAGCAGGCCAATGGGCACGTTTAGGTCGCTGAGCCGTTCTTTCACGCTCTCGTAATCGGCCACATCCGCAGCGTATGCAACGACTTCGACGCCGTAGGTTTTCTTAAGTCGGGCTGCCGTCGCCTTCAGGCGATCTTCCTGGCGCGCAAGGAGAACCACGTTCAAGCCCCGACGTGCAATCGCCTCGGCGAAAGCGGCGCCCAATCCGTAAGAACCGCCAGCGACCAGAGCGTATGGCCCGTACGTTTCCTTGAATCGCGTCGGTCTCACGAGAATGACCTTTCAGCTCGCGGGAAACCTCTCGGTCTCTAAACGTGTCCTCGAGCTTACTGTTCGTGCCGGGTGCGGACGATCTCGACAGGGCTTGACAAATTTCCGTGTCCGAACAATAGTTAGGTATGTGCCTAAGTATCACGATGAGCTCGACGGGCTGCTTCGCGCTCTTGCGGATCCGACGCGTCGGGCCATCGTGGAACGGTTGGCGAAGTCCCCTGCGGTCGTCTCCGAACTTGCTGCACCGTTCGCGATGGCGTTGCCCTCGCTCCTGCAACACCTCGGCATTCTCGAGAACGCGGGCCTGGTCACCTCACAGAAGCACGGACGCGTCCGCACCGTGAGCCTGCGGCCCGGCGCTCTCGACGTCCTGCACCTGTGGCTCGGCGAGCAACGCACCCCCGCAGAGCAGCAAGCCGACCGGCTCGGCATCCACCTGGTCCGCACCACCGCGAAGGAAAACTGACATGACTCGAGTCCGGATCGACCTGTTCGTCTCGCTCGATGGCTACACGCCGAGCGACCAGTCCCCCGAAAACCCGATGGGCGAGGACTGGGGACGCCTCACGGCGGCCCACAGCGCGACCCGCACGTTCCAGGAGCGCGTCTTCGGCGACGCCAGCGGTGCGGGCACCACCGGCGTCGACGATACCTACGCCGCCGCACTTTTCGACGGTGTCGGAGTCGGAGTCGAGATCATGGGCGCAACCATGTTCGGCCTTCACGCGTTTCCGGACGATCCGGACTGGAAGGGCTGGTGGGGCGACGAACCATCGTTCGGCACCCCTGTCTACGTGCTTAGCCACACCGCGCCGCGTCCGTCGATTCCGATGAAGGGTGGGACGACTTTCCACTTCCGCAACGCCGCAATCGAGGACGTGCTCGCGGAGGCGACGGAGGTCGCCGGTGGCCTGGACATCCGTGTTGGAGGTGGATACAGCACCGCGCGCGACTTCCTGCGTGCCGGACTGGTCGACTACCTGCACCTGATGGTCGCCCCCGTGATCCTTGGCCGGGGCAATCGACTGTGGGACGATCTGCGCGGCCTCGAGCTCACCCACACTGTGACAACCGAAGTGGCCGAGAGCGGCACGGTCCACGTCACCTTCACGAGATAGGGCGGGCTTGTGACGATCCAACGCCGACTCGCTCGCGCAGAGTTTCTTCTGACCCGCGACTACCCGGTCCCGCTCGAGCGCGTCTGGGACGCTTTCGCCGACGAGGACCAGAAGCGCTCCTGGTGGGGCGCTGGTGACGCAATCGAGCCCCGAGAGTGGTCGTTCGACTTTCGCGTCGGCGGGCGGGATGTCGCCGAGGGGAAGTTCCACAACGGTCCGCTGTCGCGCTACGAGGCCACATACACCGACATCGTCGAGCACGCGCGCATCATCACGACATACGACATGTGGCTCGACGGAGTGCACATGTCGACGTCGGTTGCGTCATTGGAGTTCGAACCGATCGACGCCGGTGCCCGGTTCACGCACGCCGAGTTCGGCCTCTTCTTCGACCAGTTCTGGGCCGACGGCCCGAGGCGCGAGGCAGGCACACGCGGATTGCTCGACGCGCTCGACAGCTATCTCCGGTGACTAGCCCGCCGCGATGGTCCGCTGGCTGAACAGCGCGCGCGAGCCCCTCGACATGCTCAGAGCGCAACGCCCATCGGACAGACCGATCGCGGCATCATCCCGCTGTGAAAAACGGCGCAGCACAGTACTGTGACGTGCCGATCGTGCTGTGCGCCCGGAGGGATTTGAAGCACCCCTAGGGCCACAAGATCACTGGAAATCCCAGTAAACCATTGGCTTTTGAGAGTCTCTGAACCCGAGGGGAACGACGTTATCTCAGACTTTTGTGGGTTTTGGTGGGGATTCTGACCCGAATCAGCTCGTTGCAATGACCACCTGAATCCGCCCCCGATACATCACACCGAATCAGCTCGGTGGGGACCCCGACGAGACATGGAGAGCCTGACATAATTCGGTGCCCCTTTTTGCCGCCCCGATTGCACCCGTCATGACATCACGGAGGAGCTCCGAGGCTGGCACTCTTACGGAAACAGTCGGTGGAGACTGGTCGGAAGCGGGAGCCCAACCGCCCGAACCCGGATGAACCGGGACACTCGTATTCAGGTCTGCTTCTTACCGGCGGCGATATGCAGCCAGTACTGGTTTATTCGCTCGACTGCTTCTTCGAGACTCAAGGCGACCGCCTCCTCCGGCTTTAATCCGACGCGCTCGATCAATTCGTTGACTAGATGCAACGGCAGTGCTTTCGGGTTGGATGTCGACTCACTGCCACCGCGGTCGGGAAGAACCCGTACCCGAACGCAGGCCCAGAACTCATCGTTCGTCACCTTCAACTGATCACGAAGGATCGCCGACCACATAGAGGAGGAATAGGTGGTCCGGTCGATCGGCTTCGAGATCCTGGTTCGTAGAATCTCCCCTGACGGAATCATCAATTCGTAAGTGCGGTGGTGTTGAACGGGCTCGCCTGTGGACCCGTGCACGAGCTCCCACTCTTCGATGATGCAGAAGTCGTCGTGGCGCTCCCGGTCTGGCGCGGGATGCTTACTCAATGTGTCCAGTCACCCAGCGCTTCAATTGTTCCTCGGTAGAGAGCTCAACAAGTTGAACGAGGCTCCAATTGCCAGCGTGGTTCGGAGCCTGACCGAGTCGACCGTGCCAATCCTCCGCGTACTCCTGAAGGGCACAGACAAGTTCGGTGATCGCCTCTTCGTACAGGTTTGCCTCAACCGCAATTGGTAATCCAGGGATAGTCAGCACCCATGCACCGTCGTCCATCACAGCTTCTGGCTTGGTGGTCACAGTCGATGCGAAGTGCTTGCGTAGACGCTCACCATCTACAACGGCCGAGGTGCGCGAGTCGCGCTCAACTGTAACGGCGCGTCCGCTGCCAGTGGCATCCAGGATGTCTTTAATGTTTGCTCGCGCCTGAGAGGCAGAGTAGTTGTTCACGTATCCAGCATCCACTAGTCTGGTCTGTACATCAAGTACAACGTGTACAAACGTGTACAAACGTGCGATATTCCCTCGTTCGATTATCGGCTGTGGTCGCCCGCGTGAGGACGATTGTGCATTGCGGTTGAAGAGATCGGGCGGGCGGGGAACTACATGGTCAAGCTCGCCGGCGCGTCAGCGAAAGACATCACGTCGCAGCAATCAACAACCTGACCTCCTGAGTGCGCCGGACCGACTAGTACAACTGCGTAACCGGAAGGTTGTCCTTCAATTCGCCGATGAAAACCTTGGTTCCCGGGAACACCCCCATCAAGCCGATGCTCGTCTCCCTCATCAGCGGCGACTCTGTATGCGCAACCCAATCCAAGGGCGCGCCATATCCGACAGAGACCGGGACGCCCCAATCCAAGTCCGACTCGGGGACGAGGAATACCCGTTCAGTTGAATCAATCGAATCCAATACCCACACGTGGGAATACCCGGCGCCCCTCAAAATGCGCTCGCATTTGACGACCTGAGCCTCGGTCATGTCAATAGGCAACGGTGTGCACTCCTACGTGGTCGACGTTGCGGTCAAAGCCTCTGAGTCGAGGCCTATCTGTACGCACCCCGCACCGCATTGAAGTCGACAGTGGCCGCCAGACGCAAGAAGTGTACTTCTCGGACTAGACCCTGGCGGTGGAGGCTGGTCGGAATTACCGCCAGAACTGTGGGCTTTTGGTGGGCACTTGTGGGGTTTTCGTGGGGAGGGCTCCACAAACCATGCCGCTGATCAGCATTTATTGGGTGCGCCCGGAGGGATTTGAACCCCCGGCCTATTGATCCGTAGTCAATTGCTCTATCCGCTGAGCTACGGGCGCATGGTGGCCTCACGAAAAGCCAACCTGACGACTATACCAACTCGGGCAGGGTCCCGCGGCCCGGCTAGATGCGGGCGAAGTACCTCGTCGGGTAGCCATGAGTAGTGGTCTCGATGCCGAAGAGTGAACCGCTGAATGGGTAAGTCGCGAGCTGGTGATCCGAGAGGCCCTCCCGACCGGTGGCGATGAAGAGCGTTGAAAGCTCCGCACCGCCAAAGGCAATCGACGTCACTTTCGCCGCGGGAATCTCCAGCTCGAGAGTCTGGGCGCCGCGTTCATCCCAACGACCGATCCAACCGCTGTCGTAGCTTCCGGCCCAAAATCCGCCGATTGCATCGCGTGCCAGGCCCGCGCACCGAACTCCGCGCACCATTGGCAACACGTTCGTCATCTCGCCCTCGGCGCTGTAGTCGCAGGAGAAGATCGTCGAAAGGCGCGTGTCAGTGAACCACATGCGCGTCCCGTCATCCGACCAGTGCATTCCGGTCACCACACCAGCACGCGTGTAGACCGGGACGCACTCGCCGCCCGGGTCGATCGAATAGATCGTGCCATCCCCGCTTCCGGATAAATCGACGGTCGCGGCAACGAGTCGACCGTACGGATCGCACGCACCGGTCCCGAATCGAACCGTGTCGGATGCGAACGGAACGCGCGCAAGCGCACGAAGAAAGGATCCGGTCGGACCAACCAGGGCGACGGCATTCCTGCCGGCGATGACGAAGCCGTCCGGCGCGGGAGCGAAAACCGCGAGCGGTGGAGGAAGAGTGATTGCGCCGTCATCGCTCCCGTTCGTTGCGCCGCCGAGCTCGCTCCGACGCACCGCTCCTGAGGCCTGGTCACACCAGTACAGGGCGCCGTTCTGATCCCACCACAGGCTCCCAGCAGAGGCTGCCTTCGCGTCGCGAAATAGGCCGAGCCCCGAACGGAACAGCGGATGCAGACTCGCCATCGCGCCTCCCTGCAACTTCGGTCACATCCACCATAGGCATGTTGGGGTCGAAACCGACAGGTCTACCAGGCGCCTGCAGGAGCCTTCACGATCGGAACCGGTGCGGTGCTCCAATGCGTGCCGTTGGCATAGTGGCTTCCCGACCAGCTGGATGCCCAGATCGCCTCGGCCGTCACCGTAGGGTCCGCGCTCGCCGCGAGCGCCGACACGATGCCCGCATAGCCGCCACCGGCGCCGCGCTGTAGTGCGTGAGCCGCATTCTCCGCGGCCACGATCAGGTTGGAATTTCGGCCGGTGCCGCCGGCGCCCGGTGCGCCGTAGCTGTTGTTCAGCGGGTTATCCCGATTCCACCAGGTCGCGGCGCCGTTCTCCTGGCGCATCCAGCGAAGCAGCACCGTGACGTTGTTGTCACTCTGCGGCCAGCCTCCATCGAGCAGCACGAGCTTGGCCCAGTCGTAGTTGGTCCCGTCGTTCGCGAGTGACTGGATCCCCGCGGTCGCGGAGTATGCGGCGTGGGTGATCTTGGCGGGCTCGGCAGCCTTCGTCGACACCGCCAGTTTCTGCGCATGGGCGGCGTCGTACAGCTTCAAAAGCTGCGCTGGGGACAACTCGGGAGGCGGTGCGACGGCGGGCACCGCTATTAAAGCGAAAGCCGCCAGCGCGACTCGAAGGTGGATGAAAGAAAGTTTCATGAGTTGGTCTGCGGGAGTGTCAGAGCGCGCAATTAAGCACCCCGGTCCGATTCCACGGTATCAGGTGAACGGAAATTTGGCTCGCGGTACTGTGATCCCATGCCAGTTGACCGCATCGACCGGGCGATTATCGCAGAACTCGCCCGCGACTCGCGGCTGTCCATTCGCGCCATCGCGGAGCGAGTGCACATCTCCCGCACCGCAGCCCACAATCGGGTACGGAACCTGGTCGAATCGGGCGTGATCAAGAGTTTTGCCGCCCAGATCGACCGCAAGTCCGTCGGTCTCAACGTCACGGCGATAGTGATCGTGAAAGTCGGGAATGTCCCGTGGCCGGAACTGGCCGATGCACTCGCGCAACTGCCCTACGTCGAGTCCGTGCTCGCGGTCAGCGGCGACATCGATTTCGTGCTGACCGTGAGCGCGCCGGATCACGAGCAGCTCAGCGAAGTGATCATGCGGCAGATCCACGATGTGCCCGGCGTCGAGTCGACTCGCTCCCACATTGTGCTCGAGTCGAGAGACGGAACAGCGCCCGGCGCGGCGCGGGACGATTGGCACGAATAGCGGTCGGGGATCGCACAAATGGCACGTTTGGACCTGCTTGAGCGCCGATCGTCAACAGTAGTTCCCGGGCTCTCGCAACCGCGCTTACGGTGTTGCACGATTGCCATATGGGCGCCAGTGCTGCACTCCCGGAAGAGCCGGTTCGCCCGACGGCGCTGCCCATTTCGCTGCTCGACGACAAGGGTGTGGCGGTGGCCGGGAGGCGCGCCGCCGGTTTTGCCATGCCGGATGCCGAGACTCTCCTCGGGCTCTATCGCAGGATGGTGGTCGCCCGCCGATTCGACATCCAGGTGAGCGCACTCACGCGCCAGGGACGACTTGCCACTTACCCGTCCGCGCTGGGCCAGGAGGCCTGCGAGATCGCAGCCGTCGCGTCGCTCGAGAGCCGCGACTGGATGTTCCCGACCTATCGCGACACCATCGCTCTTCTTACCCGTGGGGTGACCCCGTCCGAGGTTCTGTCGTTCTTTCGCGGTGACTGGCACAGCGGCTTCGACCCGCGCCAGTACAACATCGCGGTGCAGGCAACGCCGCTCGCGACTCAGGCGCTTCATGCGGTCGGACTCGCCAGCGCGGCCAGGCTGAAGGGCGACGATGTCGTTGCACTAACGTTCCTCGGCGATGGCGCGACCAGCGAGGGCGACGCGCACGAAGCCTTCAACTTCGCCGCTGTGTGGCAGGCTCCCGTCGTCTTCCTGGTGCAGAACAACCAGTACGCGATCAGCGTCCCGGTTGCAAAGCAGACCCATGCCAGGACCTTCGCGGACAAGGCAATCGGCTACGGGATGCCCGGCTACTTCGTCGACGGGAACGACGCCGCCGCCATGTACGCAGTTCTCAGCGCGAGCGTCGAGCGCGCGCGCAGTGGCGGCGGCCCGACGCTGATCGAGGGCCTCACCTACCGGGTAGAAGCGCACACGAATTCGGATGACCCGACCCGCTATCGCGACAAGACGGAGGAGACGCGCTGGCGCGACCTCGACCCGATCGCTCGGCTGGAGAAGTACCTCACCAGGGCGGGCATCCTGACTTCGGCAATCTCAGACGAAATCGTCAGCGAAGCGGAATCGCTCGCGACCGCGACCCGGGATGCGATGAACGAGACTCCCGTGATCGACCCACTCGAACTCTTCGACCACGTCTACGTCAACCAGCGCCCAGCGCTGCGGGAACAGCGCCAATTCCTCGAGCGTGAGCTCGCGGCCACAGAAACAGGGAGCCGGTCGTGACGCTTCTCGAACACCGGCCGAAGACCGATGCCTCTGCCGCGCAGGCGAAGTCGATAACCCTCGCCGGAGCGCTGACCAAGGCTCTGCGCGATTCGATGGCGGCCGATCCCAACGTTGTTGTCTTCGGCGAGGATGTCGGCCCGCTGGGCGGTGTCTTCCGTGTGACCGACGGCCTCTCCGCCGAGTTCGGAGACAAGCGGATCTGGGACTCACCCCTCGCGGAAGCCGGCATTGTCGGAACCGCCATCGGCATGGCGATGTATGGGATGCGCCCGGTCGTCGAGATGCAGTTCGACGCGTTCAGCTATCCGGCCTTCGAACAGATCACCTCGCACGTCGCCAAGATGCACAACCGCACCAAGGGGCGGGTGACTCTACCGATCGTCATCCGCATCCCCTACGCGGGCGGAATCGGCGGCGTCGAGCACCACTCCGACTCGTCGGAGGCGTACTGGACGCACACGCCCGGCCTCACTGTGGTGACACCCTCGAATCCGGCCGACGCCTACTCGATGCTGCGCGAGGCGATCGCCAGTGACGACCCGGTCATCTTCCTCGAACCGAAGAGCCGCTATTGGTCCAAAGGTGCGGTCGACCTGCCGGCCACGACCGCACCGATGACGAAGGCGGTCGTGCTGCGCGAGGGCAGCGACGTGACCTTGATCGCGTATGGACCGACCGTCAAGACCGCGCTCGAAGCGGCGGAGCTCGGCGCCGTGGAGGGTCTCTCGATCGAAGTCGTCGACCTGCGCAGCCTGTCGCCCTTCGACGACGAGACCGTCGGCAACTCGGTGCGCAAGACCTCGCGCGCCGCAGTCATCCACGAGGCCGCCCAGTTCGGCGGGTACGGAGCAGAGGTTGCGGCGCGGCTGAGCGAGCGACACTTCTTCTATCTGGCGGCTCCCATCCTTCGGGTGACCGGGTTCGACATCCCGTTCCCGTCCCCCAAGCTCGAGGAGTACCACCTGCCGACGGCCGAGCGCGTTCTCGCGGCGCTCGACAGCTGGGAGTGGTAGCCGCAATGGCCAACGTGTTTGAGCTGCCAGACCTCGGCGAGGGACTCACCGAGGCGGAGATCGTCACCTGGCTGGTCGCGGTCGGAGACGTCGTCGCGGTCGACCAGCCTGTGGTCGAGGTCGAGTCGGCGAAGTCGACGGTTGAACTGCCGTCACCTTATGGCGGGCGCGTCGAGGCTCTGCACGGAGCTGTCGGTGACGTGATCCAAAAGGGTGCTCCGCTGATCACGGTCGCGAGCAACAAGCCCCCGTCGGTGGCCGAGGCGACGGAACTGCCGGAGCTACCAGAGCTACCAGAGCTTTCGGAGCTGCCAGACATCGTGCCCGGCACCGCGATTCGCGAGGAGCCGACCGACACAGAATCCGGTGCCGTGCTCGTTGGATACGGCACGCGCGAATCCACGGTCCGACTCAAGCGACCGGAGGGCGGACGTTTCGGTGGTCGCACGAAGACCGCAGTACCTGCCGCCACGGTCAGCTCGCTGGATGCCGGCCGACGCTCACCGGTCGTGTCACCACTCGTGCGCAAGCGGGCCAGACTGCACGGCATCGACGCGAGTCAACTCATCGGCAGCGGACCCGGTTCACTCGTGCTGCGGGCAGACGTGGATGTCGCGATCGCGACCCTCGAGTCCAGCCTCGCCGCGCCAGCAGCGCCAACCATCGCCGGCGACACGCGCATCCCGATGTCGAGCTTGCGCAAGCTCGTCAGCATGCGACTGTCGACCTCGCGATCCACCATTCCGGAAGCCACGATCTGGCTCGACGTGGATGCCACCGAGCTGGTCAATGCCAAGGACCGGCTCCTGAAGTCCACAGGCGAGCGATTCAGCCTGACGACCCTTCTTGCCCGGTTCGTCGTTGCCGGGCTCGCCGAGTACCCCATCCTGAACTCCTCCGTGGATTCGTCCGCGAGCGAGATCGTGCAGCACGGCGCGATCGGCCTGGGACTCGCAGCCCAGACGCCGCGTGGCCTGATGGTCCCGGTCATCCACGATGCCGGATCGCTCACCACGCGTGAGCTGCGCGACCAGGTCGCGTCGATCGTTGCTCGGTCCGAGAAGGGCGACTTCCCGCAGGCGGCGCTTAGCGGCGGCACCTTCACGCTCAACAACTACGGCGGTTTCGGTGTCGATGGGTCGACGCCGATCATCAACTACCCGGAGGTTGCCATGCTCGGGATCGGCCGGATTCTCGACCGACCGTGGGTCGTGGATGGCGAACTCGCGGTGCGCAAAGTTGTGACGCTGTCGTTCGTGTTCGATCACCGGGTGTGCGACGGGGACGTCGCATCCGGCTTCCTCACGTTCATCGCCCGCTGCGTCGCGGAGCCGCTCACGCTGCTCGGCAGCGTCTAGGCAGAACCGATCTCAAGGAGATCGGTTCTGCAATCTGGCTTGAATCCCACCTGCTCTGTGACTTGCGAGGCAAAAGTCCTTGAGATCGGTTGGGTTAGGCGCGCTGCCCAAATACCGGACGACGCTTCTCCTGGAACGCCGCGAAACCTTCCGCGTAGTCGGCGCTCGAGCAAAGTTCGCCCTGCACCACGTTCTCCGCGGCCATCGATGTCCATAGCCCGACCCGATCGTCGCGCACCTGGTGCACGAGCTTCTTGCTCGCGAGGAATGCACCGGTCGCACCCTGGGCGACACGACCGGCGCGCTCGCGAGTGAACTCGAGTACTTCGGCCTCCGGCACGACGCGGCTGAAGAGCCCCAATTGAACTGCCTCGGATCCGGTCATCAGCTCGGCCGTGTAAATGAGGTCGAGCGTGCGGTGGGCGCCGAGCCGCTCGAAGAACAGGGCGTGGCCGCCGGAGTCGAGAGTGGCGCCCAGGTTCGCGAAGGGTGACCCGATTTTCGCTGTATCGGCAACGTAGACGACGTCGCACGCAATCAGCAGACCCAGTCCCACGCCGAGGCAGGCGCCAGTCGCGACCGCGAACGTTGGCGCCGGGAAGTTGTCGATCCGGTGCAGCAACGGAGTGACCAGACCATCGAGATACGCCACCGCGTCGTCCGTTGCTGGCGTCACGCTCGAGATGTCGCGGCCGGCACAGAATGCCCGTCCCTCGCCGCGAAGGACGACCGCGCCAACCGACTCCTTCTCCGCGCGATCGAACGCCGCGCCGAGATCCGCGAGCGCCGCCTCATCCAGGGCATTGAGCTTAGCCGGATCGTTCAACACGATCTCCGCGACCCCGTCAGCCACCGAAAAGTCGATCACCATGCCGCTCCTGCTTCCTGGTTGGGGGATGTTTTCTACGCGTCGTAATTGACCGAGACGGACGCGCTGGTCGGGATTGCCTGGCAGGTGAGTACGTAGCCACGCGCCAGTTCCTCTGGCTCGAGCGCATAGTTCTCGACCATCTCGACCGTGCCCTCGGTGACGACCGCACGACAGGTACCGCAGACTCCGCCCGCGCAGGCGAACGGCACGTCGCCACGAACCCGAAGGGCCGCATTCAAGATGCTCTCGTTGCTGTGCACGGGCGACGTCACGGTTGCGGTTGTCCCGTCAAGCCGGAAGGTGATCGTGTGCACGTCGCCGCCGGGGTCCACGTCGATTGGTCGACCCGTCTGGCCCTGCGGGCGATCGGGGCGGTCCGTTGTGAACAGCTCGTACCGGATTGCACTGACGTCCACACCGAGCTCCGCGAGCGTGTCGCGGCAGAGCTGCACGAGGTCGAACGGTCCGCAGATGAACCACTCGTCGACATCCGTCGGGAAAATCAGCTTGCTCAGGATGTCGCGAAACTTCTCGGCGTCCAGCCTGCCCGACAGAAGCTCGGAGCTTCGCCGCTCGCGGGTGAGCACGTGGTACAGCGCGAGCTGCACCGGATACCGGTCCTTGAGATCGGCCAGCTCGTCGACGAACATCGTGTCCATCGCCGTCTTGTTCGAGTAGACGAGCGAGAAGCGATTCTGGGGCGACGCGCTCAGCGCACTCTCGATCAGGGCGATGACCGGCGTGATACCGGAACCCGCTGCAATCGCGACGTAGTTAAAGGGCGCAGTGTTGAGCGCATTGTTCTGGACCAGCTGCGACGTGAACTTGCCTTCCGGGCTCATCACGTCGAGTTGCATGCCGGCACGAAGGTTGTCGACCGCCCAGGTCGAGAACACGCCGCCGAGGTCCCGCTTGATGGCAACCTTCAGCGTTCCCTCGACGGGCGCCTGGCAGATCGAGTAACTGCGGCGAAGGTCCTCACCGTCGAGCGCGGTGCGAATCGCGATGTACTGCCCCGGCTCGTAGCTGTAGTCGCCGGCGAGGTCGGCCGGAACCTCAAACGAAACCTCGATCGCGTCATCCGTGAGCTTGCGGACCTGCGAAATCTGAAGCGAGTGAAAGCGGGCGCGCCGCCGCGTCGGCAAAACTGTCGTCTCGGCCACTAGTGCTCCTTGAAGTAGTCGAACGGCTCCTGGCAGCGCTGGCAAACGTAGAGCGCCTTGCACGAAGTGGACCCGAACCGGGACAGTTCACGCGTGTGCAGCGAGCCGCAGTGCGGGCAGCGGATGCCGAGGCCCAGATTGACGGTGCCGCTGACGCCCCGCGGCGCAGGAGCCGCGATTCCGTACTCCTCAAGCTTCTTAGCGCCCGCGTCGCTCATCCAGTCGGTCGTCCAGGCCGGCGCGAGAACCGAACGAACCACGACGTCCTCGTAGCCCGCGTCGTGCAACACGGTGACGATGTCGTCCCTCATGGCGTCGACCGCAGGGCAGCCAGAGTAGGTGGGCGTGATCTCGACGAGGACCGTCGATCCCTCTATCGCGACGCGACGGAGAACGCCGAGGTCCTCGATGGTCAGCACGGGAATTTCGGGGTCGACGACAGTCGCGGCGAGGTTCCAGATGGCGAGTTCGGCTTCGGTGTCTGGACGCGGCCGCGCGAACATCTCCTGAGTGGACATCGTGATGCTCACCAGGTCGCTCCGGGATGTGCGCGGGCAAGCACCTGCATCTCGGCGAGCATCGGCCCGAGTGCCTCGGAGTGAATGCCGGTCCTGCCACCGCCCTGGGCCGACTCACCCGCCGGAATCTCAAGACCCGCATCCACGATGAGTCCGGGAACTACGGCTTCGAATCCGGCACGCAACTGCCGGGGATCGACGGCGATTCCCACCAGGTCTTCTGCATAGGGATCGGCGCGGAACAGTTCGTCGACAAACGGCCACATCGCGTCGAGTCCGCGCTGCATCCGCTCGTGCGAGTACTTGGTTCCGAGCCCCAGCCGGCGCAGCCACTGCGCGCTGTGGTCGACGTGGTAGTCGACCTCCTTGACGGCTTTGGCGGCGATCGCGGCGAGCGTCGGATCCTCGGACCGACTCAGCGCTCGATACAACTCGGCGAAGTAGACCGAGGCGATAAGTTGCCTCGCTATCGTCACGGCGAAGTCGCCGATGGGCTGCTCGAACAGCTGGCGAGAGCGGAACTCGTTCTCGACGCGGAAGTAGGCGAGGTCATCCTCTGACTTGTCCCAAGCCGTTCCCGCGTAGGTCAGCAGGCTGCGCGCATGCCCGAGCAGGTCGAGTCCGATGTTGCCGAGGGCGACATCCTCTTCGAGTTCCGGGGCGTTCGCGATCCACTCGCCGAGCCGGTGTGCGAGCACCAGGGCGTCATCGCCGAGCCCGAGTGCATACTGGGCCACGGCTTCTGGCGCGACAACAGAAGAGTCGGCGATCGACTCGGCGGTGATGGCGGTTGAGACGACGTGGTTGGAGTGGTTCACAGGTGCGGCACCGCCTCTGACTCCTTGTAGTAGGTCGCGTGACGGTATTCCTTGCCCTGCGGCGACTCGAAGAACTCGCCCTTGGCGTCAGGGTCGGACGACGTGATGTCGGACGCGCGAACCACCCAGATTGAGACGCCCTCGGCGCGACGCGTGTACAGATCGCGGGCATTGCGAACCGCCATGGTCTCGTCGGGCGCGTGGAGCGAACCGGCGTGAACGTGCGACAAGCCGCGGGATGACCGGATGAAGACCTCCCAGAGCGGCCAGGTCTCGCGGCCGCCGGTGTCGCCAGGGCTGGTCATGACGCCATCCGCTCTGATGCTTCACGCTCGGTTGCCTCGGCGTCGGCGTAGGCGCGAGCGGCTTCCCGAACCCACGCACCATCCTCGTGAGCCTTCTTGCGTCGTGCCACCCGCACGGCGTTGGCTTGACCACGACCGGCGAGAACCTCGTAGAACTCGTCCCAGTTGAGGTCGCCGAAGTCGTAGTGGCCGCGCTCCTCGTTCCACTTGATGTCGGGGTCCGGCAACACGATACCGAGCACCTCGGCCTGAGGCACAAGCATGTCGACGAAGCGCTGGCGCAGATCGTCGTTGCTGAAGCGCTTGATCTTCCACGCCATACTGCGCTGCGAGTTGGGCGAGTCCTCATCCGGCGGACCGAACATCATGAGCGCTGGCGCGTACCAGCGGTTAACCGACTCCTGGGCCATCTGGCGCTGGGCATCCGTTCCGCGCATGAGCTTGAGCAGGATCTCGAAGCCCTGGCGCTGGTGGAACGACTCCTCCTTGCAGATGCGCGTCATCGCCCGACCGTACGGACCATAGGATGCGCGGCACAGCGGGACCTGGTTGCAGATCGCGGCGCCGTCAACCAGCCAGCCGATCGAGCCCATGTCGGCCCAGGTCGGGGTCGTGTAGTTGAAGATCGAGGAGTACTTCGCGGCACCCGTGATGAGCTGCTCGAACATGGTCTCGCGATCGATGCCGAGGGTCTGCGCGGCGGAATAGAGGTACAGGCCGTGGCCGGCCTCATCCTGAACCTTGGCCATCAGGATGGCCTTGCGCTTGAGGCTCGGCGCGCGCGTGATCCAGTTGCCCTCCGGCTGCATGCCGATGATTTCGGAGTGTGCATGCTGGGAGATCTGCCGGATCAGAGTCTTGCGGTAGGCATCCGGCATCCAGTCGCGCGGCTCGATGCGCATGTCGGCGTCGATGAGGCGATCGAATTCGCCCCGTTGGGCGGCACTGCCTTCCGCCGACTTGTCGGCGACGGACGCATCAACTGTTGCGGTCATCACTGCTCCATTGCTTGCATTATTTACCGGTCGTTCAGTTAGTATATGTTCACGGCCGATCACCCACAAGGAGTGCAACGTGTCACCAGGCAGTCGTGTAGCAGAGGTCATGATGCGGCACGACCGCGCATCCGAGTGGCTCGGGATGACCGTCGTCGTGAACGAGCCCGGCCACTCAGTCGTCACCATGACCATCCGCGAAAACATGCTTAACGGCTTCGCCATCACGCACGGCGGCTTCGTCTTCGCCCTCGCCGACACGGCGTTCGCGATTGCCTGCAACGACAGCGACCTGGTCACCGTCGCGGCGGGCGCCGACATCACGTTTCTCAAGGCAACCACCGCAGGAGACGTACTCACCGCAACCGCGATCGAACGGGCAAAATCCGGTCGCTCGGGAATCTACGACGTCGAAGTGCTCGACGCCGACGGCGCAATCGTCGCGGAATTCCGCGGGCGCAGCCGCCGCACCAACTCTCCCGCACCTGTGTAGATATATATAAGGAATCGCAATGTCAACGACGACCGCAACGAAGACCCGGCTTCGCCCCGCGAAGCTCGACGAACAAGACGCCGCAGAGCGGATGTCCCGCGACGAGCTCGAGGTCCTGCAGCTCACACGCCTCCAGGAGACCGTGCGTCACGCGTACACGAACGTACCGCACTACCGCGAGAAGCTCGACGGCGCGGGCGTGCATCCCGACGACATTCGCTCGCTCGACGACATCACGAAGATTCCGTTCACGACCAAGGATGACCTGCGCGCGAACTACCCGTTCGGGATGTTCGCCGTCCCCTCCGAGCAGGTCGCCCGCATCCACGCATCCTCGGGCACGACCGGACTGCCGACGGTCGTCGGCTACACCAAAGGCGACCTGGAGATCTGGGCCGGCCTGGTTGCCCGCTGTCTGCGGGCTTCCGGCGTTCGCCCGGGAATGCGCGTTCACAATGCCTACGGGTATGGACTGTTCACCGGCGGCCTGGGGGCTCACGCCGGTATCGAGGCGCTCGGCGCGACCGTCATCCCGATGTCCGGCGGCCAGACCACCAAGCAGGTACAACTCATCCGCGACTTCGAGCCCGATGTGATCATGTGCACGCCGTCCTACCTGATGACCATTGCCGACTGCATGGCCGAGCAGGGCATCGATCCCCGCGGCACGACGCTCAAGGCGGGGGTTCTCGGTGCGGAACCATGGACGAACAGCATGCGGCTGGAGATCGAGAACCGACTCGATCTCGACGCGCTCGACATCTACGGCCTGAGCGAAGTCATGGGGCCGGGCGTCGCAAACGAGTGCATCGAGAGCAAGGACGGCCCGCACATCTGGGAGGACCACTTCCTGCCAGAGATCATCGACAGCGAGACCGGTGAGCGCCTGCCCGACGGCACGGAGGGTGAACTCGTGTTCACATCCCTGACCAAGACGGCATTCCCGATCCTTCGGTATCGCACGCGCGACCTGACTACGCTGCTCCCCGGCACCGCCCGTCCGTCGATGCGTCGGATGGCGAAGATCACAGGTCGCAACGACGACATGATCATCCTGCGTGGCGTCAATCTCTTTCCAACCCAGATCGAGGAGATCGTGCTCGGTGTTGAGCCGCTCTCGACCCACTTCGTCCTCGAGTTGACCCGACCGGCGCGGATGGACGAGCTCACCATCCGGATCGAGCCTCGCGAAGACGCGAACAGCACGGATGTGGAG
>DATAZY010000009.1:0-86018 GCA_036271795.1 Galbitalea sp. | reverse complement strand
GCGGGGGCGTTTTCGAGGTAGGGCAGGTGACCAGCGTTCGGGATGAGCTCGAAACGGGCATCCGGAATCGCCGCCGCGTAAGCGCGACCGTAGTCGGGGTCGACGACGCGGTCGGAGGCGCCCCAGATCACGAGAGTCGGGGTATGGATGCCGGACAGACGGGCCGAGTCCGTGTCCGCATCCTGCGTCAAGGCGGCGAGAGCCGCGGCGTTGCCTTGCGCTTTCGCGAGACCCTCCGGGGTCGGCGGCGGAACCTGAAGCTTCGACGGGTCGTGGAAGCTGTATTGGGCGAGCTCCTGCGGAGCCATCCCGCGAACGTCGAGAATCTGGTGACCGTCGACCTCGATGCCGAGACCATTGATGATGACGATGCCGGCGAGCCGATCGGCCGCCTCGCTCAGCGCAAGTTCGGCGGTGAGCCATCCACCAACCGAGGATCCGACGACGATCACGTCGCGCAGATCGCGCTCGATCAGGAACTGCGCGTAGGCATCCGCGAGTGCGCGAACCTTGCTGATGCTCTCGACGGGCGCGGTGCCGTTGAAGCCGGGATGCGTCGGGGCGATGACGTGGGTCGTTTCAGCGAGGTGCTGGGCGAGGAGGGCGGTGGTGAACGGTCCGCCGCCGCCGTGAAGGAGAAGGACGGGGCGGCCGGTTCCCAGTTCGGAAACCTCGGCGAAAGGTGAATTTGTCATGGTTGAGACTGTATATCAACATGTTTATATACGCAAGCTGATACAGTTGCGCGCGTGACCTTCCAGCAGGAGACCGGGCGATTGCTCAAGCGCGCGCAATACCGAAACCATCGCTCCGCAGACCGCGCGCTGTCCGCGATCGGGACGACGCTCGTACAGTGGGATGCCCTGCGCGCGATCTCCGAGTCGCCGGACTCCTCCGCGCACGACCTGGCGATCACCACGTTTCAGAGCGATCAGGCGTTCGGGACTCTTGCGAACCGACTTGAGGCACAGGGGCTCATCGTGAGGACCTCCGGCAAGGGCCGAAGAGTTGAGCACGCCCTCACCGACGAAGGACGACGGATGCTCGAAGCCGGGACGGCTGTGACGCGCGCGGTGAGCGAGCGGTCGTTCGCGAGCCTGTCAGGCGCAGAGGTCAGGACGTTGCGCGACCTGCTGGATCGAGTAGGGGAAGTGTCGGAGTAGGTGTGGACAATTCGTGCAGCCTGCACCAGTAAGTCGATACCGTCGGCGCATGACGACGAACTCCGACCTCGACTCGGACCTGCAACTCGTACGATATAGGTTTGGTATTGTACGATTCGAGCGTGGCGAGAATGAAGATCAGTGAAGCGCGGGACAAGCTGCCACAGGTGGTCGAGCTCGCTCAGACCGAGGCGGTCATCCTTGAGCGCTACGGACATCCGGCCGCCGTGCTCGTGAGCCCCGAGCGGTACGACGAGTTGATGACGGCGCTGGAGGATGCGGAGGACATCGCAGCTTTTGATGCAGCGATGGCTGAGGGTGGCTCGTCGATTCCCTGGGAAGACGTGATAACCGAGCTCGGCTGGGAGTGAGCGCGTACCGAATCGAGCTACTTCCCGCGGCTAGTCGGGCGCTGAGAAAGCTCGATACGCCCGTCCGGCTGCGAATCCAGGCCGCCATTGTTCTGCTCGGTCAGGATCCCCGACCGCCGGCCTCCCGGGCGCTTCGGGGCCGATCCGGTTTCCGTGTTCGGGTCGGCGACTATCGAGTCATTTACACCATCGATCACGATGTGTTAGTCATCGTTGTGGTCACACTCGGTCATCGCCGAGAACTCTACGATGGCTCAGACCGATAGCAATCGCTCAGGAAGTGTCCAGAGTCGGGGCCCACACTGAATTGATGGAACCCGCATCCACCGTCTATGAAGCTGCCATAGTCGAACGAGAGAAGTCGCACTCGCGGCGGCTCAAAATTGTGCCAACCGCCGACGACGAACTTCGCCCCGAAAAGCCCGTCGTCAAAGATCTCGTGATCCGACGCAAGGATGACGGCAAGGTGATCGTGCGCACGCCCGCCGACCTCGGCTCCCCCGATGCAATGCTCAAGACCGTCCAGGGCGACCTCCGCAGGATGACCGCGGACGAATTCTTCGAGGAATGGAAGATGCCCTCGCTGTAGACCAGCATCGATACTAGACGGGTGACCGCCGCAACTCCCCCGCCGCCCGCGACCCGAGCCTGGGCGAATCTCGCCCTCGCTGGCATCCTGCTCTACGTCGTCATCGACATCGTGCTCGCATTCCTGCGCCCCGACTACAGCCTGCTCAAGAACTACGAGAGTGACTACGGCCGCGGACGGTTCGCCTGGCTGATGGATGTCAACTTCGTCCTGCGCGGGGTGCTCTCCGCGTTCGCCATCATTGCGCTCCGAAGAGCGGGTATCGCGAGCCGCTGGACTGCAATCCTGCTCTGGATCTGGGCGGTCGCCTCCGCACTGCTCGCGCTTTTCCCCGACAACCCGGTCGGATATCCACACCTGGTCAGCGGCGGCATCCACCTGATTCTCGCCGGCATCGCGTTTGTCGCAGTCGCCGTTGCCACGCTTGGGATGTCGTTCGGCCCGGCCACGCGAGGACGCTTCGTCGCTGCCCGACGGGTTCTCGCGATCGTCGGAGTCGTCACGCTGCTGCTGATACTCCATCCATTCGGCGCGCCAGGACTCGTCGAGCGAATCTTTCTCGCAGCCGAGCTCGGCTGGCTTGCGCTCGCGCTGGCAGGATTAAAGCAGAAAGCGTGACGAGTCACAGTCCCAATTAGGCTGATCACGATGGCAAAGACTGCTGCGATCTCACCGTGGGCACCGCTCGCGATACCCATCTTTCGCGTGCTCTGGATCGCGCAGCTCGGGTCCAACATCGGCACCTGGATGCAGACGGTCGGCGCCCAGTGGTACCTGGTCGAGAGCGCCGCTGGCGCGGTCATCATCGCGCTCGTGCAAACCGCGAGCCTGGCCCCCGCGCTCCTGCTGTCGCTTCCCGCCGGCGTCCTCTCGGACTCGCTCGACCGCCGCAAACTGCTCATCTGGGGATCGATCGCGAGCGCGATCATCACAATCGGCCTGACGATCCTGACCGCGTCGCACGGGCTCACGCCCGGGCTGCTGCTCCTCTTCACGTTCCTGCTCGGGGCGGCATCCGCACTCACTAGTCCGGCGTGGCAGTCGATCCAGCCGGAGCTCGTTCCGCGCGAACAGATTTCCGCTGCATCCGGCCTCGGCGGCGTCACCGTCAACGGCGCGCGCGCCATCGGTCCGGCGTTGGCCGGGATCGTCCTCTCACTCTTCGGGACGGCCGTCGTCTTCGGGATCAACGCCGTCAGCTTCATAGCCGCGGCAATCGCGCTGCTCTGGTGGAAGCGCGAGCCGCAGCCCGGGCTGAACGACCGCGAGCCGTTCTGGGGCGCACTCGGCTCCGGCGTTCGGTACATCGCGTCCGCTGGTCTCGTGCGACGCATCCTGTTGCGGGCGGCGCTTTTTGCGCTGCCGGCTAGCGCACTCTGGGCGCTACTCCCCCTGGTCGCCGCGCGGATGCACCTCAACTCCGCCGGGTATGGCGCGCTCCTCGGCGCGCTCGGGATCGGTGCAGTCGTTGGCGTCTTCACGCTGCCGCTGGCGCGGGCGCGGGTAAAGGACAACGTCATCCTCGTCGCCAGCGCGCTGCTCTATGCGATCGGGGTTGTGGGCGCGGCGTTCCTGCCGTTCGTTCCAGCGTTCGTGCTGCTCATCCTCTGCGGCGCCGCCTGGATCGGGACGCTCACTGTGCTCAACGCCTCGCTGCAACTGACGCTCGCTCAGTGGGTGCGGTCACGTGGCGCGGCGGCATACATCCTGATCTTCATGGGGACGATGGCGATCGGCTCCTATCTCTGGGGCGCCATCGCGCAGCGGATCGGGACACCGTACGCGCTAGCCATCACCGCGGGACTGCTGGTGCTCGTGGCGGCGAGCGTTCCACTGCTGCCGCTGCTCGCATCCACCGGGCGCATCGATCGAACCGTCGATCTAGCCTGGCCGACGCCGACGCTCGTTTTCGAGCCGCAGCCGACGGATGGCCCGGTCACGATCATGGTCACCTACCGGGTCGCCGCAAAGCACCGCGCCGAGTTCGAGGTCGCGATGAAAGAACTCGACCAGTCGCGGCGGCGCACCGGCGCGACCCGATGGCGGCTGTATCAGAGCGGCGAGGACTCGGACACGATGCTCGAATGCTTCGTCGTGCCGTCCTGGGCGGAGTATCGACGGCAGCAGACGCAACGGTTCACCGGGCACGATCGCGAGATTCGGGATGCGGTGGTCGCGCTGGGCGACGGGAAGCCGACCGAGGTGCACTACTTTCCGCCGGGCGTTTCGCGGTAGGGCGATTGAGCACGATGTACCTATGACGAACGTGGCGGGTGCGCCGCCGGTGTCGACAAGCTCGAGCACACCCTCCGCATCGCCGAGCCCCACGCCCACGGCGACCGGCACGGCAACGGCAACAGGGGCAGGGTGTCCCGCGAACTCGGCAAGCATTCCCGCGGGCGCGGTGATGCATCCGACGATCGACGTGGATGGCGACGGCCGCCCCGACACGGAATGGATCTCGGATAACCCGAGTCTCGAATTCGGCGTCACGACCGCGTCGGGCGCAACCTTCAGCTATCCGCTGTCGACGGCATCGCCCGCCAGTCGCGAAGGATTCATCGCGCAGCTCAACGACCACCGCATCGTGAGCCTCGTGGACGACAACCGCGCCGCCTACGTGCACTTCTTCGTCAACTGCGCCTGGGTCGAGACCAAGAACTTTCAGGGCGCCCAGTACGTGCTCGACTTCAACGACTTCGCCGGGACCGGATCGGGTGTCGGATGCTCGCTCGGCTACGTCGTGCAGTACCAAGCCACGCTGAGCGGTGGCACCTACACGGTGACCAAGACGCCGCTGAACCTGAACACCGATGGCAGCAAGGCCTCCGCCGGGACGGCCTCAACTGTCGTCTCGGGCGTGGCGGCATCTGATTCGCGAGTGAAAGTCGCGCAGGAAATCTCGTGCGAAGCACTCACGGTCGCAAACGGTGGTGTCTCGCTCAACTGACGACCCCTCAATTGGGCCACCCACACGTCGGTGCGCTGTGCCAACGTTTCGCGATAGTGCATCTACGTCTCGTTTCTCAATGTACTGCGCACTGCAGAGCCCCGACCATTTCGCGTCTCCATTCATAGCTAGGAGCATCCATGACCGACCCCAGACCAGGAGTGCCCGCCGCATCCGTCGACCCGGCATCTCCTTCGGTGGTCCCACCGAGAAAGCGGCTAACATCTTCGGCCTGATCGCCCTGATCCTCGGCGTGGTCGGCTGGATCATCGCAATCATCGTCACCGTGGTCGTTGCCGCCAGCAGTGTGCTGAGCGCGGACAGCAGGACGACCGTGACAAGCGGCTCAGGATCGTCCACCCACACCAAGGCGCCGACGGGTCAGTTCTGCCAGGTGAACGTCACGGTAAAAAATGGCGGCACCAGTTCCATCACTCTTAGCAGTGATTCGCTGACCGGATACATCGGGAAGGCTTCGTACGACTCGGACGACGAGGCCGACAACTTTGGCTCGCTAAGTAACGCGCTTAGCCCGCTCAACCCCGGTCTAAGCACAGACTGCAAGTTCTACGTAGATGTCCCCAGCGGACAGAAACTGTCGTCCGTAAAACTGGGTCCTGGTCTGTCCTTCAGTGACGGCCGCGTGACGGTCGACGTCGGATAGGGTCGAGCGCACCGCCCGTCGCTCTTGTGCTATTCGCTCACCACCGATGGTCATCGCGGTCAACCGCGACCACCCGGACGTTAGCCCCGATCGAGTCCCTCGGATGCCGCGCGATACACCTTGGCGAGCGCGACGAGCAGTATCCGTCGCTCCTCGGCCGTAAGGTCGGCGGTCAGTCGAGCCTCCAGACGTTGCCGCTCATTCTCGACAGGCCTCTGAAGCGCACGGCCCGTGTCGGTGAGCCAGAGACGGACGAGGCGATTGTCGCGACCGTCCGGCCGCCGCTCGATCAGGCCAGAGGACACCATGCGGTTCGCCATCTTGACCACGGCCGGGGTGGTCACCTCGACTGCGGCCGCGATCTGCCCGGGAGTACGCCCATCCTCCTCCCAGAGAACTGCGAGCAGCAGGTTCTGGCCGAGGTGGAGGCCGTGCTTGAGCATCCCCTCTTCGGCCAGGGAACGCACCGCCTTGTTCGTCTTGCCGTGAAGCGTCAAGAAATCCGTCATCTGCTCTTCCCCATCCCGCACGGGGATGCGTTGACAACATTTCGTTAACCGGTTATCGTTACAAATCGTTAACCAGTAAACGATTGAGAGCTCTGATGATACTCGTCACCGGTGGAACCGGAAACATTGGCCGCGAACTCCTGCACGAACTCGCCGGGCGGGATGCGGATACGCGGATGCTTGTGCGCGACCCGGCGCGTGCCAGCCACGTTCCCGATTCGATCGCCCGTGCCATCGGTGACCTCGACGATCCGGCAAGTCTCGGTGAACCGTTCCGCGGTGTCGATCAGTTGTTCCTGCTCACGCCGGGGATCGGCACGGCGTACGCGTCAAACGCCGTTGCCGCGGCAAAGAAATCTGGGGTACGGCGCGTTGTGCTTCTCTCGTCGGACAACGTGCTCGGCGACCCGATGCCCGCGATGGGGCAATGGCACCACGAACGCGAAGAGATCCTGCGAGGCTCCGGCATCCCGTGGACGATTCTGCGGCCGACGGGATTCATGAGCAACGCGCTGGATTGGCTGCCGACCCTGCGCGAAGTCGGCTACGTTCTCGATCCGATGGGGCCGGGACGTTACGCACCGATCGACCCGGCGGACATCGCGGCCGTGGCCGCGACCGTCATCACCGAGGACGGCCACGATGGTCGCGAGTACGTAATCACTGGCCCCGAAACCCTCACAGTCGGTGAGCAGGTGCGAATCCTCGAGCACGCCATCGGCCGCAAGATTGACGTTCGCACGGTGGCGACGGCCGAAGAGGCAGTGCGCGCGCGTTTCCCCAGTGGCGCCCCGCCCGCCTTGGCCGCAGCGATCACGGAGGGGTTCGCACTGATGCGCGCCGACACGGTGGGCCGCCGAACGGATACGGTTCGTCAGTTGCTCGGCCGCGAGCCACACGACTTCGCGGATTGGTGCCGCCTGCACGCGGAAGCGTTCGCATCCGCTGGCTGGTGATGCTGGTCGCTAGGCGGCCGGTGTGTCTACGGGCACGGGGAAGATCGCGGCGAGCAGCGTCGCCGCCCAGTCGATTAGGTCGGAGTCGGCCAACGGCTCGCCGTTGACCCGCGGCATTGGTACGCTCAGCGCGTTCGCGGCAGCGAAGTACTTCGCGCCCGGATACATCCGCTGCAGGCGCACCTGAACGGAGTCGGCCAGGGCAGCCGGCGCAACACGCAGGTTCGGTCCCATCGCGACAACCTCCGACAACCCGGCCTTCACGGCGGCGCGGCGTAGCCGCGAGACGGCAATCAGGTTCACGACCTGGGCCGGCGGGTCGCCGTAACGGTCGGCGAGTTCATCCCGAACCTCGTCGATCTGGGTGTCGGTGGAGGTCGGCGCCGACGCCGTCGACAGTTTCTGGTACGCCTCGAGCCGTAGCCGCTCGCTCTCGACATACTCCTCGGGGATGTGCGCGTCGACCGGCAGCTCCAGCCGCAGCTCTGTCTGACCCTCCGCCACATCACCACGGAACGTGGACACCGCCTCACCGATCATCCGCAGGTAGAGGTCGAAGCCGACGCCGGCGATGTGCCCGGATTGCTCGCCACCGAGCAGGTTGCCTGCGCCACGAATCTCGAGGTCTTTCAGCGCGATCTGGATGCCCGACCCGAGGTCATTGTTTGCTGCGATCGTCGACAGCCGATCGAGCGCCGTCTCGGAAAGTGGCTTCATCTCGTCGTAGAGGAAGTAGGCATACGCGCGCTCGCGTCCGCGTCCGACCCGACCGCGCAGCTGGTGCAGTTGGGACAGCCCATACTTGTCGGCCCGGTCGATGATGAGCGTGTTGGCGTTCGCGATGTCGAGTCCGGTCTCGATGATGGTGGTCGAGACGAGGACGTCGAACTTGCGCTCCCAGAAGTCGACCATGACCTGCTCGAGCACGTGCTCGGGAAGCTGGCCGTGGGCAACAGCGATCCGCGCCTCCGGCACGATCTCGGCGAGCTCAGCTGCAATCCGGTTGATGGATGAGACGCGGTTGTGCACGTAGAAGACCTGCCCTTCGCGCAGCAGCTCGCGCCGGATCGCGGCCCCGACCTGCTTGTCGGAGTACGGCCCAACGAATGTGAGGATCGGATGCCGATCCTCGGGCGGTGTTGCGAGAGTCGACATCTCGCGGATGCCGGTGACCGCCATCTCCAGTGTTCGTGGGATGGGTGTGGCACTCATCGCCAGGATGTCGACATTGGTCTTCAGCTTCTTGAGGGCATCCTTGTGCTCAACACCGAAGCGCTGCTCCTCGTCGATGACGACGAGCCCAAGATCCTTGAAGGCGACGGACTGGCCCAGGATGCGATGGGTTCCGATGACCATGTCGACGCTGCCGTCGATGAGACCGTCGATCGCTTCCTTGGCTTCGCGGTCGGTCTGGAAGCGACTGAGCGCACGAAGGTGCACCGGGAATCCGGCGAATCGCTCGGTGAACGTCTCCATGTGCTGCTTCACCAGCAGCGTCGTCGGAACGATCATGGCGACCTGCTTGCCATCCTGTATCGCCTTGAACGCAGCCCGAACGGCGACCTCGGTCTTGCCGTAACCGACGTCTCCGGAGAGTAGCCGGTCCATCGGGATGGGCGACTCCATGTCGCGCTTGACCTCGTCGATCGTGGTCAGCTGGTCGGGCGTCTCGACGAACGGGAACGCCTCCTCGAGCTCACGCTGCCACGGGGTATCGGGCGGGAACGCGTGGCCGCGGCTCGCCATCCGGGCCGAGTAGAGCTTGACGAGCTCGACGGCGATGTCGCGAACGGCACGACGGGCCTTGCCCTTCGCCGCCGCCCAATCGGTCCCGCCCATCTTGCTGAGGCTCGGCGCCTCCCCGCCGACGTAGCGGGTGAGGAGATCGAGCTGGTCGGTCGGCACGTAGAGCTTGTCGCCCGGATACCCGCGCTTGTTGGGCGCGTACTCGATGACCAGGAACTCGCGGACGGACTTGACCGGGTTGCGTCCACCGCTGCTGACCTCGCGCTGGGTCAGCTCGACGAACTTGCCGATTCCGTGGGTTTGGTGCACGACGAAGTCGCCTGCCCGCAGCTGCAGCGGGTCGACGACGTTCTTGCGCTGGGTCGCCAGCCGTTTTACCTGGCGGGAGTCGTAGCCGGCGGTGCGTCCGTAGAATTCGGACTCGCTGAGGACCGCGAGCTTGATCTCCGGGATTTCGAATCCCGCCTCCACGGATGCCTGGACGAGGTAGGCGACGCCTTCGTCCCATCCGCTCGCTGAGCTTGTCGAAGGGCCGGGCAGCGCCTCGACCACGCGTCCCGCGACCTCGTGCTCGGCCAGCACATCGGCCGCGCGCTCGACCAGGCCGGTGCCGAGGGCGGCGATGGCGACGGTCCAGCCATCCTTCGTCAGTTCCTTCACGTGCTCGATTGCCCCGGTCAGCTGGCCGGCGAAACTCGGAACCGGGATCGCGTCGATCCGGATGTCGGTGTCGCCGCCCGAGTCGAAGGCCGACAGCGTCCACCAGGCGCGGTTGCCGGCGCTCAGGCGCAGCGCTCCGAGCGTCAGGAAGTCGCCGGCATCCAGGTCGATCGGTGCCTCGGCGCCGGCGGTCGCGGCGCTCCACGCGGCGGCGAGAAACTCGCGGTTGGTCTCGAGCAGGCTCACGGCCCGCGTCGAAACGCGCTCGGGTGAGAGCACCGCGATCGCGGCATCCTTCGGCAGATAGTCGGTCAGCGGAACCAGCTTGTCGACCAGCATCGGCGCGAGCGACTCCATGCCCTCGACGGGGATGCCTTCTGCGATCTTGGCGAGCATCCCGGCGATGCTCGGGAACTCGTGCTGCATCTCCCTGGCCCGCAGCCGCACGGTTTCGCTCAGCAGCAGCTCGCGGCTGGCCGGGAACTGGGTCTGCTCTATTGGCTCGCCGATGCTGCGCTGGTCCGCCACGGAGAAGTAACGGAGTTGCTCGACCTCGTCCCCGAAGAATTCGATGCGAACCGGATGTTCGGCAATCGGCGAGAATACATCGAGGATGCCGCCGCGCACTGCGAACTCGCCGCGGCGAGTCACCATGTCGACACGCGAGTAGGCGAGGTCGATGAGCTGGCGTCCGATGGCGGAGAGGTCGTAGCCGCGGCCGCCGACGGTCAGCGCGATGGGCTCGAGATCGGTGAGGTTGTCGGCGAGGGGCTGAAGCGCGGCCCGCACGGACGCGACGAGGATGAGGGATTTGCCGGGCGTTGCACCGCCCACCGAGCTTGTCGAAGCACTCCAGGCCTTAAGTCGTCGCAGGGCGTCGATGCGCTTGCCGACCGTCTCGGCGCTCGGGCTCAGACGTTCGTGCGGCAGCGTCTCCCAGGCCGGAAACTCGACGATCTCGGCATCCGTCACGCTGGCGAGCGCCGCGGCGAGTCCCTCGGATTCGCGACTGGTCGCGGTGATCGCGAGCAGGACTTGCGGGCCGCCCCGTCGCCCGAGCAGCCCAGCAAGAAGCGGCGCGCGAAGCCCGTCGACGAGCGAGAAGTCGGCGCTGCCGGATGCGTGTCCGAGTGCGTCCTCGAACGTTTGGGCGCGCGAAAGCCCCCCGATTAATTGTTCGAGTACCACCCAACCAGTCTAGGCGGGGCCGCCGACGCACATTCGATGGGATGGTGGAGGTTAGTCATCGTGGGGGACGCCGATGCGGGCGATCGCGTCCTCCATGTCCTTGAAGATGTCGATGGGCTTCTTGGGCGCGGCGGGGGCCTTGGGGCGGGCGATCGGTTTGGGCTTCTGCGTCAGCTTCGGCGCCGGCTTGGGCACTTCGAGGACGACGACAGGCTCCGGTTCTCGCTCGAGCTCCGGTTCGGGCTCTGGCTCCGGTTCGGGCTCCGAGTCAAGCACGGGCTCCGCCTCGACCACCGACTTCGGCGCGGCCCTCGGGACGACGATCTCCGTCGGGGCAGCCGCCGCGACACCGAGGCAGGTGAGCAGCGACGGATACTGCGGCGTCCAGCCCAGTTCGCTGTTGGCCTTCGCCGTGTCCAGCGCCATGCTGGTGCGACTCAGCAGGAGTGCGCCGAACGGAGCCGCGATACGCAGCACCGCATCCGGGAGACGCGCGGGCGGGCGAATCCCGGCGGCGGCCGCGCGGGCGATCTCTCGCGCGCGATAGGTCAGGGGTTCATCGTCCGCGATGTTGTAGATCGCGCCGGCCTTGTACCTGGCGAGGACGCGGACAGTCGCGGCGGCGGCATCCGAGACGTGCAGCATCGGAAGCACGCCATTCCAGGTCGCGGAAACCGGCGACACCTGCGATGTCGTGCCGTCGTAGAAGAGGCCGAAGCGAAGCGAGACTCCGCCGAACGCGTGCACCTGCTGTTCAAGGCTGAGCAGCGCCATCTGCACGGCGTCCGCCCGGCCGTCCGGCTCGCCGAACGGGTCAGACTCGAGGAGAGGCGACCTGCCGTGATCCGTCAGCCCGTATCCGCCGAAGAACGAGGCGGCCACAAACTTCTTAGCCCCGATCCTGCGCGCGGCCGCGATCAGCGTGCTCGTCCCCTCGACCCGCAGCCGATTAGTCTCACGCATACCGCGGGCTCGGGCGGGCGCCTTCGAGAGCGCGGTCAGCTGGTGGATGACCACATCCGCCCTGATCCCGTCGAGCGCAGCGAGCAACGCCGGGCGATCCAGGACGTCGGCGACAACCTCGCGAGCGCCGGTCCCGGCCAGCGAGCCGGGCGTGCGCGTGATGCCAATAACCTCGTGGTTCGCCGCGACGAGCTGGGGCAGGAGGTAGCGACCAATCGCGCCCGATGCACCCGCCAGAAGCACTCGCATGCCTCAACGTTACCGGTCGGTCTACTGGCAAATTGCCGAAAGTTCCCCCAGGCGGTGCTGTGACCTGTTCGGGGGCATCCTGAACCGATATGGTGTGCATGTGTACGCACTCGATGAGGCGACCCGACAGCGTTTTTTTGCGCTGAGCCTCCTGGTTCATGACATCGACGGTTCACTCGCGCCCGCCGTGCTGCCCGGCCCGCTTGCGCTCGATTTCGAGCACGGGCTCTATCTGCACCCGTGCCCTCTGCGCACCGTCGTCCTGTGGATCGACGGCGACATGTGGATGTACCGCAACCTCGAACTCAACATCACTGACGGCACCGTCTACAAGGTCGGCGAAGCCCAGCAACTCGCTCCGCTTGACCATCCGCTGCTCGCGGAACAGCTCGCCAGAATGCTTGCGCGCTGTGGTCGGGAGATCGTATCCAACGTTGCGGATCGCATCATCGTCCCGCGGGATGCCATCGCAGACGTGTTCGGTGCGCACCTGGCGGGAGCGGCTCGCCTGTCGTTCAGCGCGCGGGCGTGGCTCACGCGCAACGGGTACCAGGCGGAGTGGTAGCGCGTCGCCGGTCTCGATAACGCCGCCTTTGACGGCTACTCGACCCGAGAATTACGGCTACTCGACCCGAGTGTCAGCTGGCCGTGTGGTACTTGAGTTGAGCGACGGTGAGGCCCTCGGTCGCGATCAGCTCGACGGCATCCGCGGCGTCCGAGATCAGGTTCGGCAAAACCTCGCGCTCCGCCCCGCTGAAATTCTGCAGGACGTACGAGGCCGCATCCATTCGCCCCGGTGGACGTCCGATGCCGACCCGCACCCGCAGGAAGT
This sequence comes from Galbitalea sp., assembly GCA_036271795.1. GTDB lineage: Bacteria > Actinomycetota > Actinomycetes > Actinomycetales > Microbacteriaceae > Galbitalea. The sequence continues at coordinate 73,178 of DATAZY010000009.1, read as the reverse complement.
CCGGCCCGAGGGATGCCGCGATGTCGCGGATGCCATTGTGTCCCCCGTTGCCGCCGCCGAGTTTCAGGCGAAGGGTGTCGAACGGAATGTCCAGCTCGTCGTGGACGACGATCAGGTGGGACACGTCCAGCTTGTAATACTTCAGCAGAGACGACGTCGGACCGCCGGACAGGTTCATGAAGCTCAGCGGCTTTGCGAGCACGAACCGCGTGCCGTCAGAGTTCATGGCACCGAGCCGACCCTCCGCGACCAGCGCGTTGCTGCGCGAACTCTTGAAGCTCGCGGAGAGACGGGATGCCAGCTCGCCGACAACCATGTTGCCGACATTGTGGCGATTTCCGGCGTAGCCGGGCCCGGGGTTACCGAGCCCGACCACAAGCCACTGGTTTGTATCCACTGGCGGCTTCCGGAACAGAGCCAACTAGACCGAAGCCAACTACTCGGCGGGCTCTTCTGCGGCGGGAGCATCCTCGGACGCAGCCTCGGCTTCGCCCTCAGCCGCTTCACCCTCGGCCTCTTCTTCTGCGGTCTCACCGAGGTCGGCCACGGTCGCGCTGGTGATACCAACAACGAGTAGCTCGGGATCGGAGATGAGTGTCGAGCCTTCGGGCAGCGTGACCTGCGCGGCGGTGATGTGCGTTCCCTCGCCGAGGCCCTCGATGCTGACGATGAGACGCTCCGGGATGTTGGTCGCCTCCGCCTCGATGGACAGGGTGTTCGCGTCCTGCAGCACCTGGGTGCCGGGCAGCGCCTCGCCCTCGAGGTGCACGGGGATGTCGATGGTGACCTTCTCGCCCTTGCGGACGATGACGAGGTCGATGTGCTCGATGATCTGCTTCACCGGGTCCTTCTGCACATCCTTGACCAGGGCCAGCTGGCTCTTGCCGTTGATGTCGAGGTCCAGCACGGCGTTCGCCTTACGAAGGATCAGCGAAACCTCGTGGTTCGGCAGCGTCACGTGCTGCGGTGAGGTGCCGTGACCGTAGATGACGGCCGGGATCTTGCCGGTGGCACGGATGCGACGAGCCGCACCCTTGCCGAATGTCGTTCGGACTTCTGCTACGAGCTTGTTGTCGTCAGCCATGATTGTTTCTCCTTGTGGGACTTGGGCAGTTGGACCAGCACAGTGGCCCAGATTGATGTCTGTTTGTTCAACTCGAACGCATGTCAGCGTGAGGATCAGCCGTGAAGCTGCCCACCGCGTCGATTACGGACGACCGAAGTCGTCCCTCGCCGAAGTACAAGGGAAGAGCCTACCAGTCGGTCGAGCCGGTGCGAACCTCGACATCATCGAGGGAGCCGTCGAGCACCTCCGCGATCGTGACGGTGCGACCGAGCGTCGCGGAGAGGTAAAGGGCACGAACGACCGCGAGCGCGAGAAGTGCGTCTGCGACCCGGACGAGCGGCGGGCGGCCATCCCGGATCGCGCCCACCACATCCTCGTACTGACGCGCATGGCCGACGACGAAACTGTCGAGCGCGCGCGGATTACCGCGCAGCTCTTCCGCAGGGACAACCTCCGCAGCCTGGTTGCCCTGTTGGTCACGCGCGGAACTGGAGAAGAATAGAAGCTGGTCTTCTTCGATGACCGCCGAGCCCTGCGAGCCGTGGACCTGCAGGCGGGTACCGACGTTCGGGAATGCGGCCGTGGTCGCATGGATGACCGCGAGCGCGCCCGACGCGAACGTGATGGTGGCGACGAGCGTGTCCTCGACCTCGATGCGTTCGTGGGCGAGGGATGCGGTGCGAGCGCTCACGTCGACCGGGTCGCCGAACATCCAGAGCAGCAGGTCGATGGTGTGCACGCCCTGGTTCATGGCCGCGCCACCACCATCGAGTTCCCAGGTACCGCGCCAGTCGGCGAGGTCGTAGTAGTCCTGCCCGCGCCACCAGGCGATCGAGGCGATGCCGCTGGTGAGCCGGCCCAGTTCGCCTTTCGTCGCGGCGTTGTGCACGACGACACTCGCCGGGTCGAAGCGGTGCTGGCTGATCACGGAAACCACCAGTCCGCGTCCCTCGGCGGCCGCGGCAAGCTCGGCGATGCGTCGGGCACGCGGGAGCGCGACATCCAGAGGCTTCTCGATAATGACATGGCAGCCGGCGGCAAGCGCTTCCTCGGCGAGTGAGACATGAAGACCGCTCGGCGTGCAGATGACGACGAGACCGATGCCGCCGGCGGCGAGCGCTTCGGCCAACGAGCCGAAGGTTTTCGGGCGGGTCTCACCCTGGCCGTCCAAGTAGTCGGCGAGCGAGTTTGCGGATGCGGCGTCGACATCCACCAGGGCCGTCAGGGCCAGATCGGGAATGCGCGCGATCGCGCTGACGTGGTTGAACGCGATGATCCCACAGCCGACGATGGCGACGCGCATTGGCTCGCTCACGCGAGCTCGATCGACAGTTCGTCCGTCATCGCGCGAAACGCGCGGGCAGCGACGCCGAAGGATTTCGGCCCCGAGAATCCGCCAAACGCGTCCGAGAAAATGAGGTGCGGTTCGAGCGAGGCGAAGCCCTGGTAGCCGTCGTCGCGCAACGCAGCGAGCGTCTCCCGCAATTCACCGTCGCCCGCGCCCGTTGGAGTAACCTCGCCCGTCGCGGCAACGGCATCCTTAACCTGCAGGTAGGCGAGGTGCGGTCGAAGCAGCTTGTAGGCATCCGTGAAGGGGCGTACACCGACCTGGACGAAGTTGGCGCTATCCCATGCCACGCGCAGCGCATCCGATCCCACCGACTCGATCAGGTCGAAGACCCGCTCCGGGATGTCGCCATAGATGTCTTTCTCGTTCTCATGCAGCAGCACGACGTGCTCCCGCTCGGCGAGATCGGCCATCGCGCGCATCCGCTGGAGCACGGCGTCGCGCTTGTCGACCGCGTCATAGAAGGAGAAGATGCGGATGTACGGCGCGTCCAGGGCCTGCGCCACGGCGATCACCCGGCCGAGTCGCTCGATCTCGTGTTCCACCGGAAGCGAGATCTCGACCTTGCCGATGGGCGATGCGATCGCCGACACGGCCATCGCGCGCTCGGCAAATGTGCGCCTCAGTTCGGCCAACTGGTCGTCGGTGAAGTCGACGACGTTCGTGCCCCACGCGCTTCGTACCTCAATGTGGTTTGCGCCAAGCGCCTGCAGGGCCGCGACTTGAACGACCGGATCCGGGTCGATCTCGTCGCCGAACCCGGAAAGCAGCCATCGCGCTGTAGTCATGCGATTCACGTTACGGGCGTTGCCTGGTTCCGGCAATTGTCCGGAGGGTGTCCAATAGGTGACTAATCAGCGGCGGCCGGCGTCCTCCGAGCCAAGACCGACGGCCGGCAGGATGACCTTGTCGATGATCGAGACCAGGAAGTCGCGATCGACGGGCTTGCGCAGCATCATCGTCCGGTAGGTCACCATCGACGGGCTGATGTTCGCAATCAGCGCGAGATCGAGGTCGTCGCGAATCTCGCCGCGATCGATCGCGCGCTGAAGCAGAATTCGGTTGAGACGCGCCCGCGGGGCGATTACGGCGTTGTGTGCCACGTCGGCCAGCTCCGGGTTGCGGGCCAGCAGCGAGATCAGCCCGGCCATAACGCGCAGCTTCTTCTCGCCATCCCGGATCGTCGGCGGCTTGATCATCGCGATCATGTCGCCGCGCAGTGTTCCGGTGTCGGGCAGGTTGTCGGGATCGATGTCGCTGTTCTTCATGCAGGCGACGGCGTCGATCACGAGCTCCGTCTTCGACGGCCAGCGTCGGTAGAGCGTGGCTTTGCCTGCCTTGGCGCGCGCGGCGACCATATCGATGGTCATGCCGTCGTAGCCCACTTCGGCGAGAACGTCGAGGGCGGCATCCAGAATGTCGGCGTCACGTGTTACATCTAGAGGGCGGCCCACTCTGTTGGCTGGCACTGCGTTGGCTGGCGCGGCGTTGGCTGGCGCGGCGTTAGCTGGCGCGGCGTTAGCTGGCGCGGCGCTCGTCGGATGCTCTTCGAGGTCGAGCTGCGTCATTGCGGCTCACTCCCTTTCGTTTGAGTCGATTGTACAGCGGGCGTGTTCGCCGTGCGCTTAATTCGGTACTGGCTATTTCTGAAACTAGTGTGTTCCGAAACTCGCCGGTACCGTATATAGTACCAACATGTCTTTGATTTCGCCCAACGCCGTAACTAACCGCACCTCGCCCAACCGTTGGTTGACGCTCACGACCGTCGCACTCGCGCAGCTCATGGTCATCCTCGATTCAACGGTTGTGAACATCGCCCTTCCGTCCGCACAGGCCGACCTTGGCTTCACCAACGGTGACCGCCAGTGGGTCGTCACCGCATACTCCCTCGCCTTCGGCAGCCTGCTGCTGCTCGGCGGTCGCATTGCCGACCTGATCGGTCGCAAGCGCGCCTTCGTCATCGGCTTGATCGGCTTCGCCGTGGCGTCGGCTCTCGGTGGCGCGGCCCCCGACTTCGGACTGCTCGTCGCCGCTCGCGCACTTCAGGGTGCGTTCGGCGCGCTGCTTGCTCCGACCGCTCTCTCGGTGCTCACCACGACCTTTACGATCCCGAAGGAGCGCGCTCGCGCGTTCGGAATCTGGGGAGCGATCGCCGGAGCCGGTGGTGCGATCGGCCTGCTGCTCGGCGGATTCCTGACCCAGGACATCAACTGGCGCTGGAACCTCTACATCAACGTCGGTATCGCCATCGTCGCGCTCGTCGGATCGTTCTTCTTCGTCCAGTCCTCTGTGCGCGTGGGTGAGCGGCCGAAGCTCGACATCCCAGGAACCCTCCTCGTCTCTGCCGGGCTTTTCTTCCTGGTCTACGGATTCTCGAATGCGGAGACAGACGGCTGGGCCAACGCCGACAGCTGGGGCATGCTCATCGCATCCGGCGTCCTGCTGATCGCGTTCGTGCTCTGGATCCGTCGTGCCGCGCACCCGCTGCTGCACCTGTCGGTCATCCTGGACCGCAACCGCGGCGCCGCCTACATGTCGATCCTGCTCGCCGCGGTCGGAATGTTCGCGCTGTTCCTGTTCGTGACCTACTTCCTGCAGACTGGCCTGCACTACACACCGATCCAGACCGGCCTCTCGTTCCTGCCCATGGTCGGGATGCTCGTCGTCGCCGCTCAGCTCGGCACGAACCTGCTGGTCCCGCGCCTCGGCCCGAAGGTTCTCGTTCCGATCGGCATGCTGATCGCGGCATCCGGGATGCTCTGGCTCACGAACCTCAGCCTGACCAGCAGCTACGTCCCCGACGTCCTGTTGCCGCTCATGGTTCTGGGCTTCGGGATGGGCACGATCATGCCCGCCTCCATGCAGACCGCAACGCTGGGCGTCGACCGCCAGTACGCGGGTGTCGCATCCGCTCTCGTGAACACCAGCCAGCAGGTCGGTGGCTCAATCGGGACCGCGCTGCTGAACACGCTCGCGGCCTCCGCCGTCACCGCCTACATCGTGGACCACGCACCGGCCACCCCGTCGGTGATCGCTGAGGCAGCCGTACACAGCTACGCGCTGGTCTACTGGGTCGCCGCGGGCGTCTTCACCGGTGGCGCGATCATGTCGGGGCTACTGTTCCGTCGTCGCGGTCAGGGACTCGCGCTACACAACGCGCCACACACAGCTAAGGTCCCCACGGTGCCGCAGGACGAACCCGCCCTCGCCCACTAGTTAGTTCGTGTAGCCACGTGCCATCCTGCCATCGGAATCTTCGGTGGCCGGATGGCACGTTTCAATCTCCCACGTAACGCGCGAGGTATTCGCCGGTGAGCGTCGAACGCTTCGCCACGAGGTCGGCGGGCGTTCCCTCAAAGACGACCCGTCCGCCATCGTGGCCGGCGCCCGGCCCGAGGTCGATGATCCAGTCGGCGTGAGCCATGACCGCCTGGTGATGCTCGACGACGATGACCGACTTGCCAGAGTCGACCAGCCGGTCGAGCAGGCCGAGCAGTTGTTCAACATCCGCCAGATGCAGTCCGGCAGTTGGTTCGTCGAGGATGTAGACCTCGCCCTTCTCGGCCATGTTCGCGGCCAGCTTGAGCCGCTGCCGCTCCCCGCCTGACAGGGTCGTGAGCGGCTGCCCGAGACTCAGGTAGCCAAGCCCGACATCCACCAGCCGGACCAGGATGGCGTGAGCCGCCGGCGTGCGGCCCTCGCCTGCCCCAAAGAATTCCTCGGCCTCGGTCACCGACATCGCCAGAACCTCGCTGATGTCCTTGCCGCCAAAGTGGTAGTCGAGCACTGTTGCGTCAAACCGCTTGCCTTCGCAGACTTCGCACACGGTCGAGACACTCGCCATGACACCGAGGTCGGTGAAGATGACGCCCGCACCGTTGCAGTTCGGGCAGGCGCCCTCCGAATTGGCGCTGAAGAGCGCGGGCTTCACTCCGTTGGCTTTCGCGAACGCCGTGCGGATCGGGTCCAGGAGTCCGGTGTAGGTGGCCGGATTACTGCGTCGTGAGCCTCGGATGCCGGCCTGGTCGATCGACACGACACCCTCGCCCGGAGCGACGGAGCCGTGGATTAGCGAACTCTTGCCGGAGCCGGCGACGCCCGTGATGACGGTGAGAACACCGAGCGGGATGTCGACGTCGACATTCTGCAGGTTGTGTTCGGTCGCGGCTCGAATCGGCAGCGAGCCGGTGTGAGGTCGCACCGTCTCCTTAATGGTGGCCCGATCGTCGAAGTGACGGCCCGTGATTGTGTCGCTCGTTCGCAGGCCCTCGACGCTGCCCTCGAAGCACACCGTCCCTCCCGCAGAACCGGCACCGGGCCCGAGGTCAACGATGTGGTCGGCGATGGCAATCGTCTCCGGCTTGTGTTCGACAACGAGCACGGTGTTGCCCTTGTCCCGCAACTGCAGCAGCAGCTGATTCATGTTCTGGATGTCGTGCGGGTGCAGTCCGATGGTCGGCTCGTCGAAAACGTAGGTGACATCCGTGAGCGAGGAACCGAGGTGACGGACCATCTTGGTGCGCTGCGCCTCACCACCGGACAGCGTTCCGGCGGCCCGATCCAGCGAAAGGTAGCCGAGACCGATATCGACGAATGAATCGAGAGTCTGCTGGAGCACTTCGAGCAGTGGCGCGACCGACGGCTCATCCAGCCCGCGCACCCACTCGGCCAGGTCGCTGATCTGCATTGCACATGCGTCGGCGATATTCAGCTCGCCGATTCTGGATGACCGTGCCGCCTCACTGAGGCGAGTGCCACCGCACTCGGGGCACGCGGTAAACGTCACGGCCCGCTCGACGAACGCGCGGATGTGCGGCTGCAGCGTGTCCACATCCTTCGACAGCATCGACTTCTGGATCTTCGGGATCAGGCCGTCATAGGTGAGGTTGATGCCCTCGACCTTGATCTTCGTCGGCTCCCGATAGAGGAGGTCGTCGAGTTCCTGCTTGGTATATTTCGCGATCGGTTTGTCCGGGTCGAAGAAACCGGAGCCGATGAAGATGCGGCCGAACCAGCCGTCCATGCTGTAGCCGGGGACCTTGAACGGCCCCTCGCGGAGCGACTTGGAATCGTCGTAGAGCTGGGTCAGGTCGATGTCGTTGACCGTGCCCATGCCCTCGCACCGCGCGCACTGGCCGCCGGTGATGGCGAAGCTGCGCCTCTCCTTGACGCTTTTGCCACCGCGCTCAATCGTGACGGCACCGGCACCGCTGATCGACGCGACATTGAACGAGAACGCCTGGGGCGAACCGACGTGTGGCTGCCCGAGACGACTGAAGACGATGCGCAGCATGGCGTTCACGTCTGTTGCTGTGCCGACCGTTGAGCGGGAATTCGCGCCCATCCGCTCCTGGTCGACGATGATCGCCGTCGTCAGTCCGTCCAGCACGTCGACGTCCGGCCGCGCCTGGTTTGGCATGAAGCCCTGGATGAACGAACTGTAGGTCTCGTTGATCATCCGTTGCGACTCCGCGGCAATCGTCGCGAACACCAGCGAACTCTTGCCGGAGCCGGACACCCCCGTGAACACCGTCAGCCGGCGCTTCGGGAGCTCGACGCTGATGTTCTTGAGGTTGTTCTCGCGGGCGCCCTGCACGCGGATCAGATCGTGGCTATCGGCGGTGCGTCGAGCCGGGGTCTGGGCCGCCGTGCTCATCGTGCGTCCGGGATCGGTGCCTCGGGGATCAGTGCGAGCTTGCCGCCGGGGTGCTGACCGCTCAGCAATTTCAGGGCACTCATCGCGTCGTCCAGCGGGAAGGTCCTGGCGATCGGTACGACCAGTTTTCCCTCGCCGGCGAGTTGGATGAGCCGAGCCCGGGCGTGATCACGGAAGACCGCGCTTGCTGGCATCCCGCCTCCGAGGGCGACGATGCCATCCTTCCCGGCTCGCGCCTGCGCCGCGATCGTGACAATTCGCTTGCGCTCATCGACAAGTGCGAGCGAGACATCGATCGCCTCATCGGTGCCGATTGTGTCGATCGCGGCGGCAATGCCCTCCGGCGCCGCGTCACGAACGCGCTGCTCCAGGCCATCTCCGTAGGCAACCGGGATGCCGCCGAATTCGCGGACCACATCGAAGCGGGCCTCACTCGCGGTTCCGATCACCCGAACTCCGAGCTCGCGGGCCTGCTGGAGCACGCTGACGCCGACCGCGCCGGATGCGCCGTGGACGAGAATCGTCTCGCTCGGCGCCGCCTCGACCGCATGCAGAGCCTCCGCGGCGGTCGTGCCGGCAAGCAGCAGGTTGGCCGCCTCGGGGAAGCTCAGGATGGTCGGCTTCGCGAAGACATCCTTCGCCGTAACCGTCACCGCGGTCGAGTACCCGCCGGATATCCGGAAGGCGAGCACCTCATCCCCGACGGCCCCGCCGCCGGATGCGATCTCGGTGTCCGGCCCGAGCGCGCGAATCACGCCGGCGGCCTCGTACCCGATGTGAAGCGGCAGCAACGAGGGATCGCCTTTGCGCGTCACGTGCTTGTAGTCGGCGGGATTCATCCCCGCGGCACGCACCTCAATCGTGACCTCCCCGGAGCCCGGCGCGGGGGCGTCGACCTCCACCTCGCGAAAGACATCCAAACCACCAAAGTCGACAGCAACCCAGCTACGTTCCATGTTCCCATCCAACTCCACGAAACTGGATTCTTCAGCTAATAAAACTCGCTGGTGTTCACGCGGTTGATCAGGGGTCGATGATCAAGCAGCCGCGTGGCGTTGGCGGCGAAAAGTTCGGCGATGCGTTTGTCCTCATTGGCATTGAGGGCAGCCGAGTGCGGACTGATGAGCACGTTCGGGAGATCCCACAGTGGGCTCTCTGGCGCGAGCGGTTCCGAGTACACGACATCCAGTGCCGCGAATCCGACGCGACCGTCCTTGAGAGCCTCAATCAGGGCGGGCTCATCGACCGTTGTACCGCGTCCGACATTGACGATCGTGATGCCGGGCTTGACCGAGGCGAGCACTTCGCGACTCAGCAGCTTGCGGGTTTGCTCCGTACCGGGAAGAGCCAGCACGATCGCATCCGCGGTCGCCGACGCCTGCGCCAGTTGCTCGACGGGGATAATCGCCTCGACACCGGCGGCCTCGACCGCGTGACGATGAACGCCGATCACCCGCGCACCCAGTGCGGCGAGACGCTCAGCCGCACGCCTGCCGATTCCGCCCAGTCCGATCACGAGGATCGTCTGGTCAGAGACCTGACGTGTCGCCACGCGGTTGGCGGGCCAGAAGTGCCGCTGCTGGTCCGCCTGGAGTTGGGGAAGACGCTTCGCGCCGGCCAGGACGCCGAGCAGGGCAAATTCGGTGAGCGGGTCGGCGTGAGTGCCCGCGCTGGTTGTAAATGCGATCCGCGCGAGTTCCTCGGGCGAAAGCTCTGCCGCCTTGACCTGAGCTCCGCCACCAGCGGGCATGGTGTGAACCCAGCGCAGCCCCGGGTTGCCACGGACAGTTCTGGCGAGAGCGTCTGGACTCTCATCCGGAAAGCCATAGAGAGCCTCCGCGGTGTCGACGAGAGCGTCGAACACCCGCTGCTCTGTCGCGGTCCGAGTGAACGCCGGATCGCCGACGTGGTCCCCAGCGTGACGTTGAGGAGCGAGCAGCGACTCGACCAGAATCAGCTCGATCCGCGGCTCCCGCTGGACGATGAGTCGCCCGAGCGTCGCGCTCAACGGAGTGGCAACGACAACTCGAAGTCGTTCAGCCATGTGCGCTCCCCAGGGTCTCGAGAACCTCGTTCACGAGGATTGGTGGAGGTGGCGTGACGTCGACCTCAGTGCCGTGCTCGTTCGCGTCGAGAGGTTCGAGGGTGCGCAATTGGGATTCAAGCAACGAGGTCGGCATGAAGTGCTCAGATCGGCTCGCAATCCGTCGCGCGAGCAGCTCTGGACTGCCAACAAGGTGCACAAACGTGATGTCGCCCGCGCGGGTCCGCAGTCGGTCGCGATAGGCGCGCTTGAGCGCACTGCAGGCAACAACAATTCCCGGACATTGCGCGAGCGTGCCGCCGACAGCGTCGAGCCATGGCCATCGGTCGTCATCGTCCAGCGGGGTTCCACCCGCCATCTTGGTCACGTTTGCGGCGGGATGAAGGTCGTCCGCGTCAACGAACCGATAGCCGAGCTTCGACGCCAGCAAGCCACCTACTACCGTCTTTCCGCACCCCGCGACCCCCATCACGACGATCCGCTCCTGCGCCGGTGTTCCTGCCATCAGCCGATCCGATTGGTCAGGGCGCCGAGGCCATCGATCTCGACGGTCACCTCGTCGCCGGCGCCGACCGGGTAGTTCGAGCCGGGACAGCCCGTCAAAATGAGGTCTCCTGGGCCAAGCACCACGTGCCTCGTGACGTAGACGAGAATGTCAACGACTCCGCGCGCGAGTTGTGACGTTGAGGATTCGGATGCGATCGTGCCGTTGACGAGCAGTCGGAGAGAAGCACTCGACGGGTCAAACTCGGTTTCGATCCACGGACCGACCGGCGTGAAGTTTCGTCCGTTCTTCGCCTGCGTCCAGAAACTGTCCAACGGTATCTCGTCGACTGCCGTCACATCGTTCGCCGGAACATACCCCAGCACCGCGTCAAGAGCGTTGTCTACGCGAAGGTTGTGGGCATCCCTGCCGATCACGATCGCGAGCTCTGCCTCGGCCATCAGAGTCTTACCGACGCGGTTGACCTCGACGGCGGCACCGGGATTCGCAACGGTCCTCGCAGACTTGTGAAAGGCCTGTGGTTCGATTGCGCGGTCCTGTTCCGAACCGTTGTGTGCCATCCCGAGGACGACACGTGGCTCCGTGGGGGCAAGGAACCGAGCGTCGGCGTACTCGACGCCGCCCGAGGCGTAGTCGGGCACTGCGTGAAACGGACTGCGCACAAAACGCCATCGGTCGCCGTCGTCGACCGCATAGCGGGCACCTAGCGACGTCACGAGTCGTGCGAGTCGCATGCCATCCCCTCCAGCCGAATTATCACGAAATGCCGCGCCTCTCGATGTCTCACCAGTCGTGGACGGTTCCGTCGGCCAGCCGGTTGTAGGGCAGGTAGGCGGTTTGGTAGGGATACTTGCCCGCCTCGTCGATGTCGAGCGATACCCCGAGCCCGGGTAGGTCGCCCGGGTGCAGCATCCCGTCGGTGAAGGTGAACGACTGCTGGAACACCGAGTCGGTCAGCGGGCCGTGACTCATGTACTCCTGGATCCCGAAGTTGTGGATGGCCAGCCCGAGGTGCATCGCCGCCGCCATGCCAACTGGCGAGATGTCGGTCGGGCCGTGCATCCCGGACTTGATCTGGTACTGGGCGGCGAAATCCAGAATCTTGCGGAGCGCCGTGATGCCACCGGTGTGAGTGACCGCGCTGCGCACGTAGTCGATGAGCTGCTCGGTGATGAGCGTCTGGTAGTCCCAGACAGTGTTGAAAATCTCGCCGATCGCGAGCGGCGTCGTCGTGTGCTGGCGCACCAGTCGTAGTGCGGCCTGATTCTCGGCGGGCGTGCAGTCCTCAAGCCAGAACAGATCGTAGGGTTCGAGCGACTTTCCGAGCCGCGCCGCCTGGATCGGCGTCATCCGGTGGTGACCGTCGTGCAGCAACGGGATGTCCGGACCGAATTCGTTTCGCACCGCCTCGAAAACGCCGGGCAGGTGGTTGAGATACGCGCGAGTATCCCAATCCTCCTCAACCGGCAGTGGCGCGCGCTGCGCCGGCTCGTAGTCGTAGCGCTTGCCCTTGTTGCCCTCGGTGGTCGCGTTCGCGGCGACCCCGTAGATCGCGCGCAGCCCCGGGACGGCCGTCTGAATCCGGATTGCCTTGTAGCCCTTATCGAGGTAGGAACGGACGTTGTCGAAGAGCTCCGGCAGGTCCCGCCCGGATGCGTGCCCGTAGGCCAAAAGCCCGGTTCTGGATGCCCCGCCGAGCAGCTGGTACAGCGGCATGCCCGCTGCCTTCGCCTTGATGTCCCACAGTGCGACATCCACCGCGGCGATCGCCGCCATGGTGACAGGTCCCCGCCTCCAGTAGGCGCTCCGATAGAGAAACTGCCAGGTGTCTTCGATGGCGTGCGCGTCCCGGCCGATCAGCAGCGGCACGACGTGATCGCGCAGATAGCTAACAACCGCGAGCTCGCGACCATTGAGTGTCGCGTCGCCGAGGCCGACGATTCCCTCATCGGTCGTCAGTCGAAGTGTCACGAAATTGCGGTCGGGACTGGTGACAATGACCTCGGCCTTATCAATCTTCATTGGGGGTTCCTCTCGGTCGTCTGGTGCGGGTGTGTCAATTGTTGGTTCGGGTTCGAGGGCGCTGACTCAGCAGGGCTGCCGACGCATGGTAACCATCGGGCCTCCCCCGCCAGACCCGCGCGCGCTCGTGCAGGTCGCGGTCAAGTTCACAACGCCACGACCCATCCGCCCGAATGAACGCCGACGTGGCAAGCTCCCAGAATCGCTGGTACCAGGTCTCATACCTCGGATCGCCGGTGATGCGAGCCAGAGCGGATGCCGCACCGATACCTTCGGCAAGAACCCAGTGCAGGCGGCTGTCTACGCACACGCGACCATCCCAATCCACCGTGTAGACGAAACCGGGGCGGCCGTCGGCCTCCCAGCCGAATTCGATCGCTCGCTCAAACAGACTGATTGCGGTAGGCAGTAGCCAGGGCGGCGGGACGTCGAGTACCTCGTGTAGCGACACGAGTAGCCTCGACCACTCAAGCCAGTGTCCGATTGTGCTGCCGTATGGCCGCACCTGATCATCGGGCCGATCAGCGTTGTAGTCCCGCATCGGAGTCAGATCAGGAGAGTAGTGCTCCGGGAGAAATCGACCCCACCGGTGGAGCGCGGTGAAGGTAAATCGTTCGGCGATCGTGACGGCGCGCCACAAATACTGCCGGTCGCCGGTCGCGTCAAAGGCCGCAATAAAGGCCTCGACGGCGTGCATGTTGGCGTTTCCCCCGACGTAGTGCTCGAGATCCGACCAGTCCTCCGCAAACGACTCCTGAATCACGCCCGAGTCGGCCGACCAGAACCGGAGGTCAACGATCCGCGCTACGTCGTGAAACAGACCCGCCGCCTCGGCGAAGCCCGCAGTCACGGCGCCCGCTGCCGCGAGCAGTACGAACATGTGGTCGTACGCAGTCTTGGAGGTCGACAGGCTCGAGTGCCATCCGCCGTGAACATCGTCGGCAAACTGCGTCTGAAGCTCTGTCAGCCCCGCCCGTACGATCTCGGCCGATCCAGGATGCTCCTGTAGCGCTTGGGCGAAGACATGAATCTGTCGGCAACACAGAATCAGGTCCGGCGTCGGCAGACCGGAGGTCGGGTCATCCGCAAACGCGAAGTCGGTGTGGGGTGGCGCGAACCGGCTCATATAGACAAGCAGATCTCGAAATCCGGCCTCGAGCCGTTCCCGATGGATGTCGCTGGTGCGACCCTCCCAGGTCACGACTCGGCACCGAGCGCGGCGACGAACGCGCGTGCTCCGGCCGTGATTCCCGCCCAGTCGTGAGCTTCAATCGCCGCAACCGGAACCACACTCGAACCCGCCGTCACGGCGAACGCTCCGCTTCGCAGGAACCGCGGAGCATTGTTTTCGTCAATACCGCCGGACGCGATCAACTTGACTCCCGGAAGGGGACCAAGGAGCTGCGAAAAGTGATCCGGCCGGGCCGTCGCAGCGGGAAACACCTTCACGGCGGAAGCACCGAGCGTCATCGCATACATAACCTCGGTTGGCGTAAAGGCGCCGAGCAGGACGGGAATCCGCATCGCGAGGCCCTGGGCGGCAACCTCGGGCAAAACTCCGGGTGTTACGAGAAATGCGGCACCGGCGGCACCGGCTTCCGCCGCCCGCTTCCTGGTTGTCACTGTTCCTGCACCGATCACGGCGCCGGTTTCCGCAGCGACCGCCTTACCGATGGCGTCGAGAACCCCCGCCGTCGTGAAGGTGAATTCGATCGCGCGAATCCCACCGGTGACCAGCGCTACGACGAGTGCAACGGGATCGTCGATCACCGCGGCGCGGATAACCGCGACAGCGCGGTCTTCCCCAATGACGGTAATCGGGTCCATTTCTTCACCCTATGGCTCGGTCCGAATTGTGCAGTTCGATCAGTGTGCGCAACCGATTGCCAATCGTTGCAGGATCAGACTACCCTGACCAACGTGGTGAATCCAAGAGCAGTTTGTGTTGGTGAGGCGCTCGCGGTTCTGGTCGCGGAACGCAGCGGCCCACTCGAGGACGCAGAGACGTTCCGGGTGGGCGTCGGCGGAGCCGAGTTGAACGTCGCGGTGGCGCTCGCTTCGGCGGGCATCAGTACCGCACTCATCACCAGGGTCGGCGACGATGGATTCGGCAGACTCATCACCGCGGAGGCCGAACTCCGCCGCGTCGACACTTCCGCAATCGAACGCGACCCGACCAGGGCGACCGGGATGTATGTCAAGGAACTGGGCGGCACCGGCGAGAAGGGCACCGATCTCGGTCCGGGACGGAGCCGGATGCACTACTACCGACAAGGATCAGCCGGATCGACGCTCTCGGTGCAGTTTCTCGAGCAGCCACTAGTCGGCGCGCTACTCGCGTCCGCGCAGGTCGTCCACATCACGGGCATCACGCCCGCACTCTCGTCCGAGGCCATGGCGATGAGTCTCCGATTGGCCGAGCGGGACGGGCGATCCGCCCTGCTGAGTATCGACCTTAACTGGCGACCGGCTCTCTGGAGAGACCGCGAATCCGAGGGTGCCGCGGTCCTCGATCGAATGATTCGCGGATCCGACATTGCTTTCATGGGCGCCTCGGAGTCGCGCGAGATATTCGGGATCGGAGAACCGTCGGCACTCCGGTCCCTGTTTCCGGAACCACGCTGGCTCATCGTGAAGAACGACGCGGAGGTGGCAACCGCATTCGACGGGGATGCGCGCACCGATGTCCCGGCACTCACGATCGACGTGGTCGAGGCGATTGGCGCCGGTGATGCCTTTGCCGCCGGATTCCTCGCTGCCCTGCTCGATGACGGCACACCCGTCGACTGCCTTGGCGCCGCGCACGCGATGGCCGCGCGTGCTCTCGCATCCACGGGCGACTCCGTCAGCGAACCGTAGCGCTCCCCGGTCTCTGCGACTGGACGATCCGAACCGAAGGAATTCCTCGTCGTACCTGCACGGATGGCTGAAGCTGGCGGGTGTGGGCGAGGTAGCCGCCGATGGCGAGCGAGGCGAGGAACGGGACTCCCCCGGCGATAACCATCCCCAGCTGAGGACCGAATCGTGCGACGACGACACCCATCGCCGGGGCACCGAGTGCCTGCCCGCCGAGAAGAACAAGTACCCACATCGACATCACGCGTCCCCGAAGCTGGATTCGCGAAGTCAGCTGTACAAGTGGATTCCCGGCCATGAAGAAGAGCTGGTTGGCTACGCCCGAGGCAACCAGCATCAGCCCGAAGGCGACCTCTCCGGGCATGACCGCCGTGACCACGAGAATGGCCGACCACACGGCGGCGCTGAGGATGACCGTTCGCAATCGAAGACTGCGCCTTCGCGTGGAAAGCAGTGAACCCGCGAACGCACCGACAGCGACAAGCGTATTGAAAAGTCCGTAGCCCGACGCTCCGACGGCGTAGACATTCTTGGCGAACGCGGCCAGGAGAACCGGCATATTGAGAGCGAAAATCGAAACGAACGACAGCATAATGATGCACCAAAGAATCACGGGAGTGCCGACCACGTACCTGATTCCCTCGCGAAGCTGGCCCGGCCCGCGGGGCGCCGGCGTAGTCGGAACGAGCTCGTCCGCGTTCAGCCGGGTGAGCGCAAAAACCGTCACGGCGCAGGCAACAGCGTTGATACAGAACGACCATCCCGCACCCACGGCGTCAATCAGTATCCCGCTCACCGCTGGACCGAGCAGTGCGCCGAGTTGAAAGCCGGACGAATTCAGGGTGATCGCATTGCGGAGGTAACGAGGCCCCACCATCTCATTGACGAACACCTGTCGCGTTGGGTTATCGATCACGGTGACGAAGCCACCGAGCAGGGCAATTATCCACACCTCCCACGAAAGGACGACGCCCGTCAGACTGAGAAGGCCGAGGGTCGCGCTGAGCACTCCCGCGCTCGATTGTGTGCAGATCAGGAGAACGCGCTTGGGATACCGATCGATCAACACTCCGCCGTAAAGGCCGAAGAAGAGCATCGGTGCGAACTGCGCCGCCACGGTGATGCCCACATCCGCAACGCTTCCGGTGAGCTGTAGTACCAGCCAGTCCTGGGCGATACGTTGCATCCACACCGCGGTCATCGCAAGGAGATTGGATGCCGAATACAGGCGGAAGTTTCGGATTGCGAGCGACTCGAATGTGTGTCTCCACCCCGCGCTCACAGGATTCCTCGCCCAGCAAGGTTTCGCATCAGTGCGGCGATCCCGTAGTCCCACGGCGGGCATTCCTCGCTCGAGAGCACGACATTTACGAGTGTGCCGAGTTCAACTGATGAGATCCGGACAATGTCGCCGCGGGCGTGCGTGAAGCCCAGCCCCGATTCGCAACGATCGGCTACGGGGGCAAACATGGTGCCGAGGAGAAGAATCGCTCCGTCCGGGTACTGGTGCTGCGGGCCGATCAGCTGGGCAACCAGATCAGCGGGATCGCGGCTGATCAGTTTCATGTTGGAAATCTCATCCAGATGAAAGCCGTCCCGCCCGTCAACCCGTAGACGCACAGACATTTCCCGAACGGCATCGAGGGAGAAGGACGAGTCGAAGAACCGCACCAGCGGTCCGATCGCGCAGGACCCGGTGTTGTCCTTTGCCTTTGGCAGGAGCAGCGCGGAACGGCCCTCGATGTCGCGAAGGTTGACGTCGTTAGCCAGGGTGGCGCCGACGATTCCGCCGCTCGACTGCACCAGCACCGCGACTTCCGGTTCCGGATTGTTCCAGGAGGACGCCGCAAGCACTCCGACGGCTTGGCCAGTGCCCACCGCGGAGAGGACTGGGGCCTTGGTAAAGATCTCGGCATCCGGTCCGATGGCGACCTCAAGATAGGGGCTCCACAAGCCCTTTGCGATCAGCAGACGCTTTAGCGCAGCCGCTGCATCGGAACCGGGAACAAGGGTCCCGAATTCCGGGCCTACCGCGGCTCGAACCAGTTCGCGAATCTCCGTGGCAGAGGCAGGATCCCCGCGCAGTCGCTCCTCGATGACGCGTTCGATCATCGATGCAGCGAACGTCACCCCGGCCGCCTTGATGACCTGGAGATCGATGGGGGCGAGAAAGTGAGGCGTTGAGGGATCGCGATCCTGCGATGCGGAGTTGGCCAGGATGTCCTCGACCGAACCCAGGCGCGCTCCCGCTGCGGACGCGAGGGCGGACGCGGGATCCGCCAGCTCGCACAGGTCTCGCATCGTCGGGAACGCTTCGGCAACACCCCACACGTCACCTTCCCGCACTGCGACGACACTCGGACCATTGACCGCGGGATCCCAGACTCGTCCCGCGAGCGCTCCCGCGCTCCCGTCGGCCGGCAGCAGTGCCGCCGCGGTACCCGCCCAGGCGGACCCCGGTGCCGAGTCCTCAGTCACTACCGCTCGCCGCCATGGCCACACCCTTGCGCCAGCCAGATCCCGCGGGGTAAGCCCAAGCCGCACGCGACGCCGCTTTCATCTCAGCGCCGGTGCCGGCCAGCCTGGGTGCGACGTAACGCCCCGCCGATACGGTCGCGGGTTCCACGAAATGTTCGTGCAGGTGATCGACGTACTCGATCATGCGGCCGTCGAGCGACGTGCTGACACTGGTGTAGTCGAAGAAGGCGAAATGCTGGACGAGCTCGCACAGTCCGACGCCTCCGGCGTGGGGGCACACCGGCACGTCGAACTGTGCCGCAAGGAGAAGAATGGCGAGATTCTCGTTTACTCCCGCGACCCTGGTTGCATCGAGCTGCAGCACGTCGATGGATCGGGCCTTCAGCAGCTGTTTGAAGACGATTCTGTTGGCGACGGCTTCGCCCGTCGCGACCCTGGTCGGTGCCACACCTCGGCGGATCTCCGCGTGTCCGAGAATGTCGTCGGTGCTGGTCGGCTCTTCGATCCAATACGGGCGGAACTCGGCCAGTTCGATAACCCAGTCGATCGCTTCTGCGACCTCCCAGCGCTGGTTGGCGTCAATGGCAATGTCAATCTCCGACGACAGGCCGCGCACCAGACCGAGTCGGCGCTTGTCATCGTCGACGTTGCCGCCCACCTTCAGCTTGATCAAGGGAAATCCGGCGTCGATGGCTGCGCGCGAGAGTCGCACCAGTTTCTCGTCGCTATAGCCAAGCCAGCCCGGGGACGTGGCGTAGGCCGGGTAGCCCCCGGCCTGCAAGTTGGCAATTCGGTTCGCCTTGCCGTCTTCAGCGCGATGCAGCAGGTCGAGCGCATCCGCCCTCGTTAGTGCATCCGTGATGTGGGTGAAATCGACGAGATCGACCAGTTCGTCTGCTGAGAGTCTGCTGAGCAGCAGCCACAGCGGCTGGCCCGAGCGTCGCGCGCGGATGTCCCAGAGCGCATTGATCAGGGCTCCGCAGGCCATCTGCGTTACGCCCTTCTCGGGCCCGAGCCAACGGAGCTGGGAGTCGTGAACCAGGCCACGTGCCGTTTCCCCCATATCGCGGAGCATCGCGTCGACATCTCTGCCCGCCAGCAGCATGCCGTACGCGTCAATCGCCGCCGTGACGATCTCATTGCCTCTGCCACAGGTGAACGCGAAACCGTGCCCAACCTCTCCGGAATCCGTGGTGAGCATGACATAGGCGGCCGAGTAGTCGGGATCGACATTGACCGCGTCGGAACCGTCCAGCTCAACAGACGTGGGAAAACGAATGTCTGAGGTAGTAACGGATGCAATAACAGTCACGGCGCTTCCCTCGGCTTCCTATAGGGTTCTGCCTAATCCTATATGACTGTCAGCGGACCATTCGAGGCTTGTCGCTCAGCGGGGTCGTGCGGTCCTGGGAAGGTAGAGGGTCGCCGAATGCGGTACTCGACCGTTCGAACGACCACTTGATGTGCTCCGCGGCGGCGCGCTCTGCATCCACTCCGCGCGCGGCACCGATCGCCTCCGCGATTGCCCGGTGCTCCACCAGCGTGTTGCGGCCAGTGATGTCGACGGGAAAGAGCCGAAACACGTGCAAATGAGCGTGTGTCTGGAGATAGGCCGTCTCGAGCACCGAATTCGAGGCCGCGGCCACGATCAACGAATGAAATCGCGTGTCGTGGGCGAGCATCGCTTCGCGCACATCGCCACCAGCGGAGATTCTTGCCTCAAAGTCTTGAAGTTCGATATCGAGTTCGCGCGCCGGATTGGCCAGGCTATCGGCCGCCGCAATGCGGGCCGCCCACGGCTCGACCAGCAGCCGAAACTCGAACAGGGAGATGAGGCCATGACGGTCGAGGGCCGCGGTCGTCCGGTATCCCCGACCGGTGACGTACTCGAGGAGCCCATCGCCCTCGAGGCGATGGAGGGCCTCGCGGACGGGCGTCTGGGAGACCCCGAGTTCGCGTCCCAGCGCGTCGATGTTGATCCGAGTCTCCGGCGGGATTTCACCTCCGATGATTCTCGCCCGGATTGCGTCGTAGGCACGTGGCACCTCGGCCGCCACGACAAGACCGTCTTGCGTGTAGTCGGTCACTGGCCTGATCCACCTTCCACGGTCCGCTGGGTCGCATTCGCTCGTCGAATTCTATTGTCCGCTCCGTCGGACGCAGCGATGAGCGATACCCGATTCCGTCGTACTTGTAGTAATCTTGGCAACTGTTGGCAATGGATTGCCACTCCATCGACCACAGTCGATCGGAGCTCATTTCGCTCGGGATGGAATACACCTGTGACTGGCGTCTTGCTCGGTTTTGGCATCATCGGATTCGTCATCCTGATTGGGTACCTGGCCGCACGGTTCTCGATCGCCGGCGAGCAGTCAGGGCTCGTACTCAACCGGGTCGCCTACTTCATCACCAATCCTGCCCTGCTCTTTACTGTGATTGCGCGTTCAAACCTGCTCGACGTGTTTTCCTCCGCCGTGCTCATCGAGCTGATTGTCGTCATCATCGTCGCCGCGGTCTATGTGACCATCAGCGCGGCGTTCTTTCGCCGGCCAGTTACCGAGACGACTGTTGGAGCCCTCGCCTCGTCCTATGTGAACGCGAACAACATCGGGCTGCCCGTTGCCACCTATGTGCTGGGTAGCGTTGTCTATGTCGCGCCCGTGCTCCTGCTGCAGCTCCTTGTCATCGCACCAATTGGCCTGACCATCCTCGACATCTCGTCGAAAGGCACATTCTCCGTGTGGCGGATCGTGAGTCAACCGCTTCGCAATCCGATGATCATCGCATCCGCATTGGGAGTCGTCGTTGCGGCGACCGGGTACCGGGTTCCGGCCCCAGTGCTGCAACCGTTGACGCTTCTGGCCGGAGCTGCCATACCCCTTGTGCTGATGGCATTCGGGATGTCCCTTCGCGGCTCGAAACCGCTTGGCGGCGCCGCGCATCGCACAGAAGCTCTCGTCGCCACGGCGCTCAAGTCCATTGTGATGCCCGTTCTTGCCTATCTGCTCGGCGCATTCGTGTTCGGCCTGCACGGCCACACGCTGCTGGCCGCTGTGCTCCTCGCCGGTCTGCCGACGGCCCAGAACATCTTCAACTTCGCCAGTCGGTTCGATCGCGGCGTCGAGCTTGCTCGCGACGTCGTCTTGTATACGACCATCCTCGCGGTGCCCGTGCTGTTCCTCGGCGCTGCGCTGCTGTCTTAGCGGCTCGACCGCTAACGAGCCAGGGCCGGTCGCTTCGCGTCGAACTTCCAGTCTGCGACGAGCTTGCGCATTGCGACTGCGTCGTCCCGGCCGCCCAGGGCGTTGCGGGCGTACAGTTCCGCTGCCTCCGCCAACGCGTCTTCGTCGATTTTCACGCCCAGTCCTGGAGACGTTGGAACGGTGATTCTGCCTCCGACGATTCTGAGCGGATCGGTCGTGATGCCCTGTCCGTCCTGCCAAATCCAGTGCGTGTCGATCGCAGTGATGTTACCGGGCGCTGCCGCCGCGACGTGAGTGAACATCGCGAGCGAGACATCGAAGTGGTTGTTCGAATGAGACCCCCACCGCAGGCCGAACGCGTC
Organism: Galbitalea sp.; assembly: GCA_036271795.1. Taxonomy (GTDB): domain Bacteria; phylum Actinomycetota; class Actinomycetes; order Actinomycetales; family Microbacteriaceae; genus Galbitalea. The sequence goes on along the minus strand of DATAZY010000009.1, from coordinate 51,638 downwards.
GCAGAGCTGGGCGACACGCACGGAGCCGCGCATCGTCCAGAAGTGAGGGTCAGCCAACGGGATATCGACGGCTCCCGAGCGGATCGCGTGACCCAGCTCACGCCAATCCGTCGCGATCATGTTCGTGGCCGTCGGCAGGCCCGTCGCCCTCCTGAACTCGGCCATCACCTCACGTCCCGAGTATCCGCCTTCCGCGCCAACCGGATCCTCCGCGTAGGCGAGCACATCCACGAGCGATCGGCCGGTCGCCACGGCGTCCGCCAGCAGCCAGGCGCCGTTGGGATCGAGAGTGATCCTCGCGTCGGGAAACCGCTCGGCGAGCAGTCGCACTGCCTCCGCCTCCTTGTAGGCCGCGAGGACACCGCCCTTGAGCTTGAAGTCGATGAACCCGTAGTGATCGTGGGCGACCTCGGCCTGGAGAAGGATGTCTTCGGGCGTAAGCGCCGGGCGACGGCGGATGTCGAACCATTCGTTCTCGCCGGTATCGCCCGAGTCGTAGTCGAGGCGGGTTCTGTGCCAGTCACCGACAAAGAACAGGTAGCCGAGCGCTTCAACGTATTCCCGTTGCCTACCATCGCCGAGCAGCGAGGATACGGGCACACCGAGATGCTGACCGAGGAGGTCCAGCAGAGCCGTTTCGAGCGCCGTGACGACGTGAATCGTGGTCCTGGTGTCGAATGTCTGGTTGCCTCGACCAGACGCATCGAGCGACGAGAACTCTCGACCAACGCGTTGCAGGGTGTCGAGATAATCACCGAGATCGGAGCCCATAACGAGGGCGGTGGATCGCTCAAGAGTCTGCACGATCGCGGTGCCCCCTGGAACCTCGCCGACTCCGGAGTTGCCGGAGGAGTCGGTGAGACGCAGGACGGTCCTCGTGAAAAACGGGGCGTGAGCACCACTGAGATTGAGCAGCATGCTGTCCCTCCCCGCGATGGGGATGACCTCGACCCGCACGATGGTGGGTGTCTGCTCGCGGCGCCGACCTCCCTCGACCGTCACGACCGACTCCCCACTCCGTCGATCTCGCGCCAGATTCCCATCGGGTTCCGGTCTTTCAACTCTGATGCCAGGAAGTCGCCAGGTGCGTTCTGGTAACTGACCGGACGCAGGAACCGATTAATCGCCAGAGCGCCGACGGAGGTCGTCTGGCCATTCGTGGTCGCGGGATAGGGTCCCCCGTGAACGGTGGCGTATCCCACCTCAACACCGGTGGGCCACCCGTTGAAGATGATGCGCCCAGCTACCGTCTCGGCGCAGGCCACAAGCTCGACGGCCAGAGGTTCGGCGTCCGTGGAGTGAATGGACACCGTGAGCTGCCCCTCCAGCGCGCGGAGGACCTGACTGAACTCCTTCTCGTCGTCCACCAACACGACAATCCCCGATGGACCGAAGATTTCGTCGCGCAGCGAGGTCTCGGCAAGGAAGGTCTGCGCGCCGGTCACGAAGAGCGTCACCTGGGCGGCGTTACGCGCATCCGAGGGGCCTCCGCGTGCGGGAAGACTGACTCCCGGGATCGCCGCGCGGGTCGCGATACCGTCCCAATATCTCGTGGCGATTCCCTTGGAGAGCATTGTCGCATTGGGCGTGCCCCCTACCGCGGCGCCTGCGGCTGCCAGAAAGCGCTCGGCCTCCGGGCCCGACTTCATGACCACAATTCCCGGCGATGTGCACAACTGTCCAACGCCCAGTGACAACGACGCGACCCATTCGACGCCGAGGCGTTCGGCGAACTGGCCGAGCGCGCTCTGAAAGAGGAACACGGGATTGACGCTCGACATCTCGGCGAACACGGGGATCGGTCGGACGCGCGCCGCGGCCGCCGCGCTGAGCGCGAGACCGGCGGTCCGAGACCCCGTGAAAGCAACGGCGCTGATTGCGGGGTGAGCCACCAGGGTAGCCGCGGTCGCGTTGTCACGAACAAACAGAAGGGAGAACACGCCGGGATGAATCCCGTGTTCGGATACGGCCGATCGAATGGCGTTGCCCACCAGTTCCGAGGTGCCGGGATGGCCGGGATGCGCCTTCACGACAACCGGCGAACCCGCGGCAAGGGCGGAGGCCGTGTCTCCTCCTGCGACCGAAAATGCAAGGGGAAAGTTGCTCGCCCCGAACACGGCGACCGGACCGACCGAAATCCAGTGCATCCGCAGATCGGGTTTCGATGGCACCCTATTCGGGTCGCCTCTGGCGATTCGTGCGCCGTGCCATGAGCCATCCCGAAGGATCGTGGCGAACAAGCGCAACTGATCGGTCGTGCGGGTGAGTTCGCCGTCTGCCCGAGCCGATGGAATGGCGGTCTCGGCCTCGACACGGTTCACGAGGTGTTCCCGTATCGTCTCGAGATTGTCGGCGATGGATTCCAGGAAAGCGGCTCGATCCTGGTCGGAGGTGGCGCGATAGCTCGGGAACGCTTCCGCCGCAGCTTCGGCGGCCCGGGCAACCTGATCCGCTCCGACGAGTCCATAGGCGGGTGCGAGTGCCTTCCCGGTGGCCGGGTTGGTCCCGTTCAATACGCCCGCATCCCCGAACAGATCGATGCCGGCAATGATGCTCGAGCCCGTCAGTGTCGACGCGGTCGCCTCATTTCGCTTCACTCTGCACCGCCCACCGTCGACTGCTCAGACAGCACACCGCTCGATCGCGCAATCAATTCGCGCAACTCGTTACGCTCGTCTGGCATCAGGTCTGTCAGTGGGGGGCGCACCGGGCCCGGGCTTCGGCCGATCGCCGCCATCCCAGCCTTAATGATCGAGACCGCGTAGCCGGGCGTTCGATCTCGGATGGCCGTGAATGGCACAACGAAGTCTGCGAGCATCCGGAATACTCTGGCGCGATCCTGCGCGCGAACGGCCCCGTAGAAGTCAAGCGCGAATTCCGGAACGAAATTGAACATGGCCGACGAGTAGGTCGTCACCCCCAGGGTCAGATACGGAAGGGCGAACACCTCTGCGGTGGGCAATCCGCCAACGTACAGGAGACGATCCCCCACCCTCGAAACGACTTTCGTGATCTGCTCAAGGTTGCCGACTCCATCCTTGAACCCGACCAGATTGGGAACTTCGTCCACAAGACGGGCAACAAGTTCAGGCGAGTACACAGCGTTCGCCCGGTTGTAGATGATCACTCCGAGTCCCGTCGTCGACGCGATCTCGGTCACGTATCGCCTCAGGCCCTCCTGACTCGCCTCCGTGAGGTAAGGCGGAAACAAGAGGATGCCATCCGCGCCGGCCGCTTCTGCGGAGCGAGCCAGCTCTGTCCCCTCCGCTACGCTGCGGCCCGCCGGAGCCACGACGGGAACCGTCCCCCGTGCGGCCTCAACAGCCGTCTCTACCACCGCCTTGACCTCGGACCCCAGCAGTGACGAGAACTCGCCAGTTCCGCCCGCCGCGAAAAGACCGGCAACGGGATACTTCGCGAGCCAGTCGATGTGTTCGACGTAGGAGTCCCGATCGAAACTGAAGTCCGGGCGGAAGTGAGTCACGGGAAATGACAGCAGACCGGCGCTGAGTTTCTGCGCCAGCTCCTCCGGGCTGCTCGAGCTCATCTTCCGCGTCCTTAGTCGGAAATGCCGGCAGCGGCGGCCGACGCCCGTAGGTAGGCGATGTCATCGGCGATGCGCTCTTCGAGCGGGAGTTCGGTCGTGAAGTCTTCCACGGTTACCCAGCCGTCGTAGCCGACCTCCTTGAGCGAGGAGAGGTATCCCGGCAGATCACCAGCTCCAGTGCGCAGCGGCGCCCACTCCCACGCCCAGTCGACCGTTCCATCTTCACGCGGCGCGCCAGGCTTCCAGACGGCGTTCTTCACGTGGACATGAGCGAGGTACGGGCCAAGAATCTGAAGGCCGGGAACATGGGACTGCAGGCCTTCCCGACCCTCGATGGTGAGGTTGCCGAGGTCATGGATGGCACCGATATAGCGGGGGTCGAGCCCATCCAGGAGACGAACTGCGGCAGACGCCGTGGAGACGATGTTGCCGTGATGGATCTGAATGACGACCTGAACGCCATGCTCTGCGGCGCGCTTGGCGACGAACTCGGCATCCGCCCGAGTCGCGGCGAACAGGTCCTGGTAGTTGGTACCAGGCGCCGCCTTGGGGACGTTGAACCGTACCCGCCCTGCTCCCATCGCAGCGGTGGCCGCAAGCATGAACTCCGTATTCGCGCGGTCGCCGATGGGCACGTACGCTGCGACCGCCGCCTGCTCGAGGCCCGCGCCCGATGTGATCTTCCGTATCTCGTCGATATGACCGACAATCCCCGTCTCGGGGAAGGTGGCGCGATTTCCTGCCCAGAAGCCAACTTCCGTGGACGGCTTCTGGTCAACGACACGCCACTCGACGCCATCCCAGCCCTGTTGCGCCAGCTTGGAGACCAGCGTCTCGGGGGTCCATTCCGGCGTCGATCCGCTGAACAGTGCAAACTTCATTGACTTGTCTTCCCGCCCGCGGCAACGAGAGTGCCGCTGAGCTGTGCATTCGCGAGGCGAATCCGCGCCACGGCCGATTGATCCGCAATCGCCGGGCAACACAACAACACTAGAACCGATTTTGCGAATTGGCAATGGATTGCCACTTGTTGCCACAATAATCGACATTGCTCGACGAGCCACCGCCCGAATCGAGATGGCTCAGGAGTTGGTGCGAGCAAAGACCTTCGGCGGAATGGTCGACACGAGGTCCGAAAGCACGCGAAAAGCGTCGGCCTCCGAAATACGATGCTCGACGACGAGCCGCGCAAGGTAGCTCGCGTCGACCCGCCTCGACATGTCATGCCGCGCCGGGATCGAGCAGAACGCACGGGTGTCATCGACGAAGCCGGCCGTCTTATAGAAGCCCGCGCTCTCCGTCAGAACGGAGCGATAGTTTGTGATGGTGTCCGGCGTATCCAGGAACCACCACGGCGCGCCCGCGTAGACGGACGGGTAGAACCCGGCAAGGGGCGCAATGTCCCGCGCGAACGCCGTCGCATCAACCGTGAACAGAATCAGGCGCAGCCGAGGGTCGGTACCAAACGCATCGAGAAGCGGTCGCAGGCCGCGGGAATACTCGGTGAGCAGCGGCAGGTCATGGCCCGTGTCCTCGCCGTAAGCAAGCCAGGTCGGTCGGTGGTGGTTACGGAGAACACCGGGATGGAACTGCATGACGAGCCCGTCTTCTGTCGACATCCTCGCCATCTGGAACAGCATGTTCGCACGATATGCCGCCGACTCTGGCACGGAAAGTCCCGCTGTCAGTGCCCTCTCGTGAAGCCGGGTCGCGTCCGCGTCGTTGAGGGGTTCGCTCGAAGTATCTGGGGCGCCGTAATCGGTCGCGGTCGCGCCGTTCTCGATGAAGAACTGGCGTCGCGCCCGGAGCGCATCGAGGTACTGCGAATAGTCACTCGTCGAGCGGCCCGTGACATCTCCGAGGCGCGCGATCGCGTCGGCCCATCCGGTTCTGGCGGGGTCGAGATACGCATCCGGACGGAACGTCGGGATGACGGCGCCTGGGAATGTCGGATCCGCGGCCAGCGAGCGATGGTATGCCAGGTCGGAGCACGGGTCGTCCGTCGTCGCCAGCACGGAGATGTTGAATCGGTCGAACAGGGCCCGAGGACGAAACGCATCTTCGGCAAGATGCTGGGCGATCTGGTCGTAGACGAGATCCGACGTTGCTGCGGACAGCTGGATATCCACGCCAAATATCTCGACCAGCTCCGCCTCGAGCCAGAACCGGGACGGAGTTCCCAGATATGCGTCCCAGTTTTCGCAGAGAATGCCCCACGCCTCGCGCGGATCGAAGTCGTCGGGATGAGCCCCGGCGCCAAGCGAAGTCAGGCTGATACCGAGCGAATGAAGGATCCTGGTGACGTAGTGGTCTGGGCTGATCAGCAAACGCGTCGGGTCCTCGAAGGGCTGATTTCGCACCAGCAGGCCGGCATCAACGTGACCGTGCGGGGAAAAAATGGGGCGATCCGCAACGCTCGCATAGAGCTCACGGGCGACAGCGCGGGTGCTGACCTCCGCCGGGAAGAGGCGATCGGGATGCAGCTCAAGGCGGGCTGCGACTTGAGTCATGACACTGCTCCGCGCGAGCGGGGAGTCGTCGGTGCCGGTCCGGTCGACTCACGGATGGTCAGGTAGGTCGGCAACCGTTCGTGCCGTCTGCCTTCCACGCCACCGGCGAGACGACCTCCCCAGCGATCCTGGATCACGCTCATGAGCATGTCGGTTGCCAGCCGCCCGGCCTGCTCAATCGGTGCGGCGAAAGTGGTCAGCGGGGGGCTGCAGAAGTCAGCGCCGAAGATGTCGTCACAGCCGATCACGCTGATGTCCTGCGGGACCCGCATTCCCCGCTCCGCGAACCGCCGAAGTGCGCCGATCGCAAGCAGGTCGTTGAAGAAGATGCAGGCGGTGACGCCCGTGGTGATCGCGGAGTCCGCCGCGGCGGCCCCGGCAGGTACGGTCGGGGCAAACGGTCCAAGATCGTGCAGCGTGACGGTGCGCGTCCGAGCGGCCTGTTGCAGTGCTTTCCAGCGCTTACGACTCGACCACGATGATTCGGGGCCACTCAGATAGGCGATCGACGAGTGTCCCAGTGACACCAGGTGATCGAGCGCCTGCACCATTGCCCCGGGCGTATCGATGATCACGGAGGGCACATTCGGGATGTCGCGATTGAGAGTAACGATGGGCATGTTTTGCGCGGCAAGCGTCAGTTCCGCGTCGGAGAGTCGTGAGGCGGCCAGCACGACCCCATCGACAGATTTGCCCAATTCGGCCAGATAGGCGGTTTCAACGCCGGCGGATTCCTCGGTGTTCACCACGAACTGGAGGTAGCCGCGTGCCCGCGCCTGGGCCTGGGTTGCCCGAAAGAGACCGAAGAAGAATGGGTTCGTGATGTCGGGGATGAGAAGCGCGACGTTCTGCGTTCTGCCGGATTTCAACGACCGTGCCTGCGGATTGGGGTAGTAACCCATTTCGTTTGCGACGGAAACGATCTTCTGTCGCATCGACTCGCTCACCCTTCCGGGTTTCGAGAGCGCCCGCGAGACCGTTGACGTTGCCACCCCCGCGCTCTTTGCAACGTCGGCGATGGTGACTTTATCGCCGACATTCGTCGCATCGGCCATTCGACTGCCCTCTCCCTGGTCGCGCTTCGCACTGCACGTGGTGGACCGACGAGTGCCGGCACCACGCTCCGGGTTGCCGCCCGTCGACCCCGTTCGGCAACTCTTGGCAACCCATTGCTTTGTCCGAGCTTAGCGGTCAATATAGGTCGAATGGAAGCCAACACTCGGACGGAAGTCAAGGTATCAGGTTCCCTGATCTGTGGATGTGCAGCCGATCAGGAGCATTCGTGGCCAACGACGTGAGCGGTGTGGTCGGCAACAGCGACAACGGCGCGCCCGACGCGCGTTTGAACCGCCGAGATCTCGGGATGGCGAGCGCCGAGGTCCGCATGCTTCACCTTGGACTCGGTGCTTTTCACCGCGCCCACCAGGCGTGGTACACCCATGTTGTCAATCAGTTTCAGGACGCGGTCTGGGGCATTTCCGCATTCACCGGCCGACGTCCCGACGAAGCGGAGAAGCTGGTTCCCCAGGATGGTCTCTACACGCTGGTAACTCGATCGCCGTCAAGCGACAGCGCCGAAGTGATCGCCAGCATCAGTGAAGTACACGCCGCGAGCGAGGTCGAGGCGTGGCTCGACGGGTTTGGAAACAAACGGGTTACGGTCGTCACAATCACAATCACCGAGGCGGGATACTGCAGAAACCTGGATGGCGGGCTCGACTTTCATGCGCCGGGAATCTCGAACGACCTCGCCGCGCTCCTAAAGGATGAGCGCTCTGCCCGTTCCACCGCTCCCGGCAAATTGGTGCAGGGGCTGATGGAACGTCGACGCCTCGACCTGGGCGGCATGTCGATCGTCAGTTGCGACAATCTGTCCAGCAACGGATCGATCACGCGAAGGGTCGTCCTCGACCTCTGCTCGGCCGTGGACCCCACACTCCACGATTGGGTCGTCGCGAACATCCGTTTCCCCAACACCATGGTCGACCGGATCACGCCTCGAACCACTCTCGACGACCTCGCGGTCGCGGCCGAACTCACTGGGCTCCGAGACGAATCGCCCGTCGTGACTGAGCCCTTCCACGAGTGGGTGATCGAGAAGGACTTCGCAACCGCGCGCCCGGAATGGGAACTCGCCGGTGCACAGCTGGTCGATGACGTGCGGCCCCACGAACAGCGAAAGCTACTTCTCCTCAACGGAGCGCACTCACTGCTCGCCTATTGCGGCCTCGCAGCGGGGCTCACAACAGTCGCGGAAGCGATCGCAGATCCCGAGAGCCGGTCTCAGGTACTTCGCTGGTGGGGGGAAGCCCGCGAACTTGTCGAGCTCGATGCTGCCCAACTCGACGAATACTGCGACAGTCTCCTCGATCGCTGGGCCAATCCGCGAATAGCGCATCGGCTTGAGCAGATTGCCGCGGACGGCTCACTCAAACTTCCGCTCAGAGTGGTCCCCGTCATCCGCTACTTCCGCGCGACCGGAAGAATCCCCGCGGCAGCCGCCGTCACGGTGGCGGGCTGGATGCTGCACCTGCGGCGCGGGACCCTCCAGGGACCCGATGCCGAGTTGCCGCGTCTCCCGGAAAGTTCACCGACGGACGCGGCGATCGCGGCATTAAGGATTCTCGCTCCCGATCTCGCCGAGGACGTCGAGCTTCAAACTGTCATCGCCGCGACATTCGATCGCCTGCTCGCGGCGTCTTCCGCCAGCTGACTCGCACGAGGCTCCTCATGACAGGTCGACCGACGTCAGTTTTCCGATGCGTCGAAGGTCATCACGTAGCTCGTCGGAAAGCTTGATCGCGCTCCCCGCACTTGCCTGCTTTGCCAGCTCCGGCTCCCCGGGGGCGAGTGCGTCGACTCCCGTCGGTCCTGGACCGCTGGCATGCACGGCAGAGACGAGGCCGCGGATAGCAGCTGCGTAGTCGTCGGGAGACACTGCAGCATCCGCCCGGATCGCGATGAAAGCGAGACCCAGCTTCTGAGGCTGGCTGCGGTCACCGTACATCGGCATTGCCTCTGGGCTGACGCTCGCGCCGGAAAGCGCAACGAGGGCGTCAATCATGAAAGCGAGCCCGAATCCCTTGGGACCGCCAGTAGGCAACAGCGCCCCCTCCACGGCATCAGTCGCCGATGTTGTCGGGCGCCCGCGCGAGTCGACTGCCCAGCCAAGCGGGATTTCGCGCTTGTCCTGGACTGCCAGCAGCACCTTTCCAAAACTGGCTTCACTTGTCGCCATATCCAGCTGCGGCCGCTCGGGAGCCGGCAACGGGACCGCCATGGCGACGGGATTAGTGCCGAGCACGGGGCGCCCGCCGAACGGCGGACCCATGGCCTTATCGGTATTGCACACTGCAATTCCGAACAGTCCCGCATCGGCCATCAGGTTCGCGTAATATGCAGCGGCCCCGAAATGATTCGCCCGGGACACGATGGCGCAACCAATTCCGTACCGGCTCGCACGTTCGATGGCCAGTTGCGTCGCATCGCGGCCCGATACTGCGCCGATCCCGTTACCGGCATCCAGAATCGCCAGTGCTCCGAGGTCGCGCTCGATCCTGGTTTCGGCGTGCGGATCGATGCCGCCCCCGAGAATTCGCTCTACATAGATGGGTAGCCGCATAAACCCGTGCGTCCGTACTCCCCTGCGCTCCGCGAAGATGAGGTTGTCAACCGTCGTCTCCGCGTCGCGCAAGGAAAGTCCGACCGCGACGAACACGTCGCACGCCCACCGACGAAGGTCGTCGGTCTCGATCAGCATGATGACCGGAATTCTCTACAGGTCGCGGATATCCGGGCGATCGAGGAGTTCGATCTTGACGCCGTCCGGGTCCCGGATTACGCCGATGCGTCCGATGCCGGTTCCGGCCGGTTTCGGCGTGCCCGCCTCCGCCGGCACGCCCTGCGTTGCGAAACGGGCGAGAGCGTCATCCACATTGTCGACCCGAAGGGCGATATGGGCGAAGATGGGGTCCTTGCTCGGGATCGGCCGGTGGAGCAGCTCGAGGAGGTCGTATCCATAATTCAGGTAGTTCATTTCGAGTTCCGTCGCCGGAATGTTCACCGTCTTCAGGACATCCATCCCGAGCTTGTCGTGATAGAAATCGAGTGCCCCCTCGAGGTTGTTAGCAATCAACGAGTAGTGATCGAACGACTTGACAATCGCATGGTCGAGCACTCCGTCACGCATCTTCACGTCGCGTTGGAGCAGTTCAACCCGCGCTCCGTTCGGGTCGCGGACAAACGCGAGCCTGCCAACGCCCGTACCCGCGACCTTTGGCGCCGTGAGGCCCTCGTATCCGGCGTCGACCAGCTTCTGATAGTCGCCATCGAGGTCGTTCGTCAGGAACGCGATGTGAGTGATGCCGAACGCCTCGTCTGCCGGTGGCTCGGCGCGATGCAGGAGCTCGATCATCCCTCCCGATATCTGCAGGTAGACCACGTCCGTCTTCGTGGATTCGATGAAACCCGTAAAGACGACCTTCGCGCCGAGGATGTCCTGGTAGAACGCCAGCGACTTGTCGAGGTCTTTGATAACAATGCCGAAGTGGTTGAGTTCGTAAATCAAGGTGGTGCCTTTCGTGGATGTGGTCAGTTGGGCGATGTTGTGAGGTCTATTCGTCTGCCCTGTTCGGCAGAGACGTAACTTGCATAAATCACCTCCACGACTTGACGTGCAAGCGTGAGATCCGAGACTGGTTGGCGACCGGACGCAACACACTCGACAAAGTCCTGCATTTCCTGCGGATAGCCGCGCGCCCAGTCCTCGTCGGGCGATGCCGCGACCCAGCCGGCTCGGCTCTCCACTTTTTCGTGAAGATACTCATCGCCGAACGCCATTGCGTCTGGGCTGAAGATCATCAGCCCGTCGTTGGGCGTCACGTTGGCACGGAATACCGCGTTCGTCGTATACACCTCGAGCAAATTTCGCACGCCGCCGAGCATCGCAAACGACGCAGTTACTACGGCCCGACTTCCGTCGCTGAAATCGAGAACGACATTGGACCAGCGCTCGACATCCTCCCAGTCGCTCACGAGCCAACCCCGGTTGGGATCGAGCCCCTGGCTGTCGAAGGTCGCGATATTCGCCGTTACCGCCTGGACGGTGACCCGCGTCGACGAGTTCGCGCGCGCCTCGAAGTCTTTGAGGTGGATCGCCGCTCCAATGGGGTGAGATCCGAGCGAAAGGAGGGCACCGCCGCCGGACGTTATCCGCTTGCGCGTCCTGCTCGCGTGAGAACCGCTGTGGCTCTCCTCTGCGCGGATGTCGAGGATCCTGCCGCCGGACAGTCCGAGTAAACGTTTGGTCTTCGTCATTGCCGGGGCATAGATCCAGTTCTCGGCGTACATGAACAGCACTCCGGCAGACCGAACAACCCTCTCCAACTCGTCAAGCGAACCCCTGACCAGCTGAAGCTCACTGGCTGCCCGCCCCTTTCTGGCTGCATCGCTGGTCGCTCCAAACGCCCCCGTAAGCGGCTTCTCGCAAATGATGTGTTTCCCTGCCCGGGCGGCCGCGAGTATCACGGGTGCGTGCAAGGAGTTGGGCACGCAGACGCACACGACATCGATCGTTGAGTCGGCGAGAAGGTCGATGTAATTGTCGTAGCTCGTAGGAATGCCGTGACGGCTCGCGAAGTCTCCCGCGCTCGTTTGCGATGTCGCGGCCACCGCTGCGATCGCCACCTTGAAACCGAAAACTTTCCTGAGCCCCTCAACCTGCAGGGCGGCCGAAAACCCAGCACCGATGATGCCGACTGACACGCGTTTCATTTGTCTTCCTTGGAGTCTTCTGGGTCGGTCGTGCAGTGTCGGCTACGCGCTTACCCACGGAGTGACGGTGATATCGCCGACGTGCAGCGTGGGCGGGCGCGCGAGCATCCATGCGATGACCTCGGCAAGGTCACTCGGTCGCATCATGCGAGCCCGCTCGGGGGCCGACGGAGGCTCCACTTTGTGCTCCCATATCGTGGTATCCACGGGGCCTGGACTTATTGAACTGATGCGCACTGAGGAGCCTCGATACTCCTCGATCAGCGCCTCGGTGAGTGCGCGCGCACCGTACTTCGATGCGGCATAGAGGCTCACGCCGGCCGTGGCGCGATGAGCGGCCGTCGACAGGACGTTGACGATATACCCCCCGCGCTCCTCGAGCGTGGGAAGCGCGTGCCGGCACATCAGGTAGGTCCCCGTGAGATTGGTGTCGACGAGCCTGGCCCATTCGTCGAAAGAGGTATCCACGAGTCGACGCTTCGCCGTCATGCTCACTCCCGCGCTGTTTACGACAACATCGAATCCGCCGAAACGATCACGAACCTCCGCAAGTGCCGCGACCACGCTCCGCTCGTCAGTGACGTCGGCGGCAATTCCGACCACACGGTCGCGCAACTCTGTTTCTAACCCCGCGGTCATCGCGTCGAGTCGCGCGCGATCGCGGGCGAGTGGTACGACCGTCATACCCGCGCTGGCGAGGGCGACCACCGTTGCTAATCCGATGCCCTGACTTCCCCCCGTAACGACAGCGACACCATCGAGCGAGACCGTTCCATTGGCAGAGTCGGTCACCCCTTTACCGCTCCCTCGCTGAGTCCGCGGACGAGCAGCTTCTGGGCGAAACTGAAGACCACGATCGCGGGAACGCTCATGAGGAGCGAGGCCGCCATCAGGTCGCCCCAATGGATGCCGACATCGTCGATGAAAAATGCGAGCGCGACGGACAGCGGCTGGCTCTGGGTGCCCGAGGTGAATACCAGGGCAAAGAGGAACTCGTTGAACGCCAGGATGAACGAATACATCCCCACGGCAACCAGGGCGGGTCTCGACATCGGCAGCACGATCGTCCAAAGCAGTCTCGGGATCGAGCACCCGTCGACGATCGCTGCCTCCTCGATCTCACGCGGAATCCGATCGAAGAATCCCTTGATCATCCAGATCGCAATGGGGAAGACGACCATGAGATAAACCAGCACGAGGCCGGGCAGCGTGTTGATGAGGTTCAAGTTCCTCAGGGTGATGAAGAACGGGACGATGACGACCACCCGTGGAAAGAGCTGGGTGAAGAGCACAGAGACGAGTAACGTGCCGCGACCCGGAAAGCGGTAGCGCGAGAAGCCGTAGGCGCCGAGGATTCCGACGAGCAACGCGATGAAGGTTGTCGAGATCGAGATCACGAGGGTGTTAAGGAACGCGTGGATGATCGCCTGGTTCGAGAATACGGCGGCAAAATGCTCGAGCGTGATGGTCTTCGGTATCCACTGCGGCGGAAACTGGTACTGGTCCTTCGAGGGTTTGAGGGCGGTGCTGAGCCCCCAGAGGATCGGGGCCACACTGAAGACGACAAAGAGCAGTGCACTCCCATAAACGAGGACGTGTAGCCACACGCGGCGGGTGCGACGAGAACGCCTCTCGCGGTGACCGTCGCTGCGCGTCACGGGACCGGTCCCTGCCGTCGTAATTGCCTGGGTCACCGCGCCTCACCCCGCTCGAGTCGGGCATTTCGACGATTCGCGATGCCATAAATCGCGAACAGCACGATGGCGATCACGAACATCAGCACACTCATGGCGGACGCGCCGCCAAAGTTATAGGACTGGAATCCGGTGTTGTAGATCCCGATGCTCCAGATCTGGGACGCATTTGCCGGCCCTCCACCCGTCAACACCTCAATCGTGTCGAAGGAGTTGACTGCGCTCACAATCTCGAGAATGAGGGAGATGATGAGCACCGGGCGGATCGCGGGCACCGTGATGTAGCGGAACAGCTGCCACCAGTTGGCGCCGTCCATCTTTGCCGCCTCGTATTGCTCCTCCGAGATTCCCTGCATGCCAGCCAGGATCAGCAGCATGACGAATGGGAATCCTGCCCAGGAGTAGGCGACGATGACCGCGCCAAGCACGGTGTGTGGATTTCCGAGCCAGTCGACAAGAGCGCTCGACGGTACCCCCCAGGACTTCAGCGTCTCGTTGAGGATGCCGTTGTCGCTTTGCAGCACCCATCGCCAGAGATTCGCCGCCACGACGGACGGCACCATCCATGGAAGGACGACAAGGACGCGCATCCACACCGTGCCGCGGACTTTTGCGTTGAAGATGATCGCGGCGAGGAACCCCAGGACGAACCTCAGAGCGACCGTGCCGACGACCCACTCGAGAGTGCGAAGCACCAGAGGGCCCGTGTTCGGATCCTTGAATACCGCGAGGAAGTTCGCGAATCCGGTGAAGACCGGAGTAAGCAGCGGCAGCTGAACGTTCGAGACGCTGAAGATCAGGGTCTGGATGAGCGGGTAAAGCATCATGGCGACGATCAGCACCACGGCCGGGAGTACCAACAGGTAGCCCGGGCCCCACTTCTGGATCGCTATGCGACGGCGACGCTCACGATTATCGCGCTTGAAATCGGGCTCGTCGCCCGTCGCGCCACGCTGAGTCGTTGACAGTATCGCCATTAACTCTGCCCGGCCATGTAGCGCGCGAAATGGGGGATCGCGATTTCGGGCTCCGCGATCTCCCGGTGCCATCCCTTTTCCCATTCGAAGTCCACATACCCGGGATAATCGGCCTTGCGGAGGGTGTCAAGGATGTGGGGGATCGGAACATTTCCTTCGCCGGTAAGAGCGAAGTCGAAGGCGTCTGCGGATGCGCTGTTTGAGTCCTTGACGTGGACGTGCTTGATGCGCGACCCGAGCTTTTCCCAGGTGTAGGTCGCGTCCTCGCCATGCCGGTAGGTGTGGAGGCTATCCCAGAGGATTCCGAGCGCATCACTCGCGCCCATCGAGTAGAGCTCGAGAATCGAGTCGCTCGTCGAATAGGAGTCATGCGTCTCGAGCAGGCTGATGATTCCGCCCGCCGAGGTGAGCTCTGCGACTTCCGACAATCCTTCGGTAATCGCTCGGCGGGTCTCGGCTTCCGTTTGGCCATCGGGGATAGCGCCCCCGAAGACGCGAAGGTATGAGGCACCCAGGCCCTGCGCAATTCCCAGGTTGAGCTTCGCAAGCTCGCGGTTCTCCGCACGGACCTTCTCGTCGAGAGAGTTCATCCGCACGCTGGTATCGATTGCAATGACCTCGATGCCGGCGTCGTCGAAGATCCGCCGAGTTCGTGCGAGATTTGCTGGCGCAAATTCTTCGAGCGAACCGAGGTCGGTGGTGCCGCGGACGAACCGCAGCTCCACCCCCTCGAATCCGTTCTGCGTCGCGAGGTCCACCATCTGTTGAATGTCATAGTCGGGGCATCCGATCGAACTGAATCCAAGCTTGAACATGGCGACGCACTTCCTTACTTCGTACTGTCTGAATTGATTCTTTGTACTGCCTGAACTGATCGCGGCCTGCGAGGTCGCGGGCCGGTGGTTATGCCCCTACGATCCCTGTGCGAGAAGGGCGTTCATCTGCGACTCCATGAGATCGGCAGCCTGCTTGGCCGTGGACTGGCCGACCAGGATCTTCTGCGCATCCGTGATGATGTCCGTCTGCATCTGGGACCAGGTGCCAACGGTTGGGAGCGTCTTGGCGTACTTCAGCGCGTTGTTGAAGACGGCGTACTCCTGTGCGTTCCACGGCGACATGGCGAGCGCGCTCAGTCTCGATGGCGTGCGGTTCATCATCTTGGCCATGACCGTCGGCTGGTCGAACCACTGGATGAAGACCTTGGCCGCGGCAGGATTCTTTGCACCCACCGGTACAGCCATGGTGTAGCCGTCGGAGATGTTCACCTTTTCCGGAGACAGCACGGTGCCGTACTTGACCGAGGTGTCCGCGTCCAGCGTCGGCAGGTTGTTCGATCCGCCGATGAAGATGCCGACCTGATTCGCTTCGAACAGCGGAACGATGTCGCGCGTCGTTGCGAATCCGGGCGTTCCGGGAGGAGCCACCTTGTACTTGGTGTAGAGATCGGCCCAGTACTGGATGCCGGCGATTGACTTCGCGGAGTTGATCGTGGCTTTGGTTTGTGCAGCGTTCAGGAAGTCGCCGCCGTGACCCCAGATCGTGTCCGCGAGAAGATCCATCGCGTTCTGTGGATCGCTCAGGTCGGCCGAAACGCCCATTCCGTACTCATTCTTGGACGCGTCAGTGAGCTTCTGTGCGTCTTTCAGCATGTCTGCGAATGTCCAGTTGTCGGTCGGGTAGGCCAGACCCGCCGCGTCAAACATCGTCTTGTTGTAAAAGGCAACAGTTGACGACGAACGGTCTGGCATGGCGTACTGAACACCCTTGTACTGGCTTGCTGTCCAGGGGCCGGGCGCGTAATCCTTCACGTCAGCTTTCGAAGCCAGATCAGTCAGGGGCTGAAGAAGATGCTGGCTCGCGGCGGACGATAACCATGCGATATCGAGATCCACAATGTCAGGAGGCGTGCCGCCAAGTGCCGCAGCGGTGAACTTGTCCTGATATCCGGTAATCGGGATGAGATCGATGGTCAGCGGTATCTCGGGGTGGACCTTCTTCCACGCCGCCTGGATCGTGTCGACCTGGGTGCTCCACCAGCTGCCAACCCAGATGGTAATGGGACCGGTCGGCTTTGCCGCGGACGTCGGGGCTGTCGATGCTGACGGTGCCGCGGAAGAGCACGCACCGAGTGCAAGCGCGGCGGCGACCGCGATTCCGGTCACGGCTGTGGCTCGCCTGAGTCGTTGCTTCATTGTTTTTCCTCACTTCGTTGTGTCGCGATTGCGTGTCTTGGTGGATCAAACATCTCGGGAGCGTCGCTTTTCAGGTCACATGGCACCCTCGGCAACTAGTATGACAATCGGTTGCCAATATAGTCAATACTTGAATCGAATCTGATCGCAAAGATTGTCGAGTACGCGCGAATCGCTCGCCGCATCGCCATTCAGTCGAGCGATACGCTTGGAATTGAGAAAGCGAAAGCAACCCCAACATGAGGAGCACCGTGTCTGAGCAGTCATCCCCCAAGGCGATAGCGAACATCGGTGTTGTTGGACTGGCCGTGATGGGCTCCAATCTCGCGCGTAACCTGGCCAGTCGCGAGGGCAACACTGTCGCAATCTACAACCGCACGTTCAGCCGCACGCAGACGCTCATGGATGAGCATCCCGAAGCAGGCTTCGTGCCGTCGGAAGACATCAAGGACTTCGTTGCGTCGCTCGAAAAGCCCCGCGCGGCGCTCATCATGGTGCAGGCCGGCAAGGGCACGGATGCTGTGATCGACGAGCTGTCCGACCTGTTCGAACCCGGCGACATCATCATCGACGGCGGCAACTCGCTGTTCACCGACACCATCCGGCGCGAGAAAGGGGCACGGGAGAAGGGGCTCAACTTCGTCGGCACTGGGGTGTCCGGCGGCGAAGAGGGCGCGCTTCATGGCCCATCGATCATGCCGGGCGGATCCGCGGAGGCGTACGAGAAGCTCGGCCCGATCTTCGCATCGATCGCCGCCATCGCGGAAGGCGAGCCCTGCGTCACGCACGTCGGAACAGACGGCGCGGGCCACTTCGTGAAGATGATCCACAACGGCATCGAATACGCCGACATGCAGCTCATCGCGGAGGCCTACGACCTCATCCGTCGCGGCACGGACGCGACTCCGGCCGAGATAGCGGACATCTTCACCGAGTGGAACAAGGGCGAACTCGAGTCCTACCTGATCGAGACCACGGCCGAGGTGCTCAAGCAGGTGGATGCCGACACCGGCAAGCCGCTCGTCGACGTCATCCTCGACCAGGCCGGGTCGAAAGGCACCGGAGTCTGGACGGTGCAGAACGCGCTGGCTCTGGGCATCCCCGTGTCGGGAATTGCTGAAGCGGTATTCGCCCGCGCGCTCTCCTCGAAGCCGGAGCAGCGGAAGGCCGCATCGGATCTGCCCGGACCGGCGAAGCCGTGGGTCGTCGAGGACAAGAAGCAGTTCGTCGAGGATGTTCGTCGTGCGCTCTACGCGTCCAAGATGATCGCCTACAGCCAGGGATTCGATGCCATCGTCGCCGGCGCCGAGGAATACAACTGGGACATCAAGAAGGGCAACATCGCCAAGATCTGGCGCGGTGGCTGCATCATCCGGGCGCAGTTCCTCAACCGCATCACGGAGGCGTACGAGGAGAATCCGAAGCTCGTGGCTCTGCTGACTGCTCCCTACTTCAAGGCCGCAATCGAAGGTGCGCAGGAGTCGTGGCGAACCGTAGTGGCGCACGCTGCGATGGCGGGCATCCCGACGCCGGCGTTCTCCTCGTCTCTCGCCTACTACGACGGCATCCGTGCCGAGCGCCTGCCCGCCGCCCTCGTGCAGGGCCAGCGCGACTTCTTCGGAGCGCACACCTACCAGCGCATCGACAAGCCCGGCATCTTCCACACGCTGTGGAGCGGGGACCGCAGCGAGATTGAGACCGAAGGTTCTTCCCACTAGCCCACCTCCTTCCGTGAGGGGCGCCAATGGGTCCTAAGGCGTCGCGTTTTGGAAACGATTGACGCCCCTCAACGATCGTTTATGGGAGATACGGCGACAATGGTCAGGTGAGCTTCTACGAGGATGAGCAGCCGGAGCTCGTCGGGTATGACCCCGGCGACGGACGTCCGCTGCGGTCGCGGAACATGCTCATCGGGATGCGGATCGTCGTCGCGGTAGGAATCGCCGGCCTCGTCCTACCCGGCCTCATCGGCGAGGCGATGCTCAACGCGACGGATGCCGCAGAGAGCTGCAAGCGCTGGGTGCACTACGAAGACCCGGGTGACGCATCCACTGTCTCATTCGAACTTCTCGGCGCGCACGGCACCGGCTGGCAGTGCTATACGCAGTCCGGCTCATTCGGCGGCTCGCAGTTTGTCGCATCGCTCGGCTGGATTCCGGGACCGCCCCAGCTGCCAACCCACACTGGAGTCGCGGCCTGAGGTCCCTGCAGCAACCGATCTCAAGGAGATCCAGCGCTCACGTCACAGATCCACTGGGCTCCGAGCCTCATCCGGGGAGAATCTCTCCTTGAGATCGGTTTAAGCCAGACCTACGCCGCGCCGTCGAACATCGAGGTGACGGAACCGTCGCTGAAGACCTCGTGGATGGCGCTCGCGATGAGCGGCGCAATCGGCAGGATGGTCAGGGTCGGGAAGCGCTTGTCTTCCGGGATCGGCAGCGTGTCGGTAACCACAACCGAGTCGATGAAATCGCTGCGCAGGATGTCGCTGGCCGGGTCGGAGAACACGGCGTGCGTCGCCGCGACGATCACTCCGAGCGCGCCCGCATCCTTGAGCGCCTCGGCCGCCTTGACGATCGTGCCACCGGTGTCAATGATGTCGTCGACGATGAGGCAGACGCGGCCGGCGACCTCACCGACAATCTCGTGAACGGTCACCTTGTTCGCGACCATGGGATCGCGACGCTTGTGGATGATCGCCAGCGGTGCACCGAGCTTGTCGCTCCAGACATCCGCGACACGGACGCGGCCCATGTCCGGCGAGACGACGGTGAGGGTCGAGGGATCGAGCCGCTCCTGGAAGTGCTTGAGCAGTACCGGCATCGCGAACAGGTGGTCGACCGGCCCGTCGAAGAAGCCCTGGATTTGCGCGGCGTGCAGGTCCACGCTCATGATCCGGTCCGCGCCGGCTGCCTTGAACAGGTCGGCGACCAGACGGGCGCTGATCGGCTCGCGGCCGCGACCCTTCTTGTCTTGCCGGGCGTACGGGTAGTACGGAGCGACCACGGTGATGCGCTTTGCGGATGCCCGCTTGAGCGCGTCGATCATGATGAGCTGCTCCATTAGCCACTCGTTGACCGGACGGGTATGCGACTGGATGACGAACGCGTCACAACCGCGGACACTTTCGTCGAACCGTGCGTAGATCTCGCTCGAGGCAAAGGTGCGCGCATCCGTGTGGACGAGTTCAGTCCCGAGAGCCCCTGCAACGTCGATCGCGAGCTGCGGATGTGCGCGGCCCGAAACGACGACCAATCGCTTCTGTCCGGTGGCGGTGATCTCGGCCACGTGTCCAACTTCCTGTCGGCGGTCCGACGGTGGTCAGGCCGTGTCGGTTGCTTCGTCGGATGCTGCCGCGGCCGCTTTCGCCGCTTCAGTGCCCGAACGATTGGCCTCGACCCAGCCGGTCATGTTGCGCTGCGGAGCAACAGTGATGGCCAGCGCGCCCGGTGGAACGTCCTTGCGGACGACCGTGCCGGCACCAGTCTTAGCTCCATCACCAATTCTAACGGGGGCAACGAACACGTTGTGCGAACCGGAATGGACGTGTGAACCAATAACCGTCTTGTGCTTGTCGACATCGTCATAGTTTGCGGTGATTGCGCCGGCTCCGAGGTTGGTGCCTTCGCCAATTGTGGTGTCGCCGATGTAGCTGAGATGCGGCACCTTGCTGCCATTTCCGATGGTCGAGTTCTTGGTCTCGACGAAGGTCCCGATCTTGGCCGACTCGCCGAGGTAAGTGCCGGGTCGCAGGTAGGCGAATGGCCCGACGGATGCGCCCGCGCCGATCACGGCGAGAGTGGCATCCGTGCGCCGCACTGTCGCTCCCGGGCCAACCTCACAGGTATCGAGGCTGGTGTCCGGGCCGATGATGGCTCCTCGCGCGATGGTGGTCGGACCGGAGATCATGGTGCCGGGCAGCAGCTCGACGTCTTCCTCGATGGTGGCCTGCAGGTCGATCCAGGTGCTTCCAGGGTCGCGGATCGTGACGCCGGCGAGCTGCCAGCCGCGGATGATCAGCTGGTTCAGGCGCTGCGCGGTCTCCGCCAGCTGCACGCGGTCGTTGATGCCGCCGACGATCCAGTTCTCGCTGACGGGAACTGCGGTGACTTCCGAGCCCGCGGCCCGAAGGAGCCCGATGACATCGGTCACGTACTTCTCGCCCTGCGCGTTGTGAACGGTGACGTGGGCGAGCTGTTCGCGCAGCGGTTCGAGATGGAAGACGTAGCTGCCGGAGTTGACCTCGTGGATGTCGAGCTCTTCCGGCGTCGCATCCTTCTGCTCGACGATGCGATCGACCGACCCGTCCTCTGTACGAACGATGCGCCCGTATCCGGTCGCGTCGTCGAAGAACGCGGAGAGCAGGGTTGCGGCGGCGACTCCGGCGCGATGCGCCTCGAGCAGGCCGGTGAGAGTCGCGGCGTCCAGGAGCGGCACATCGCCGCTCACGATGACAACGTCACCGACGAAGCTCCGGGGAAGTGCGGCAATCGCCTGTTCGACGGCACGCCCGGTACCAGGAATCTCATCCTGGTCGACGATGACCGCCTCGGGAAGGAGCTCGACGATGGTCGCGGCCACCACATCCCGCTCGTGCCGAACAACGACAACGACATGGGCCGGGTCGAGTTCCCGGGCGGTGGCGAGCACATGCCCGACGATCGGGACTCCGGCGAGGGGATGCAGGATCTTCGGCATCGCCGACTTCATCCGGGTCCCCTGCCCCGCGGCGAGAACGATGACGGCGAGGTTCTGGTCAGTCATAGAGCCATTCTCGCGTAAAAGCCAGAACTCCCCCGAGACATTGGCTGCCTCGAGGGAGTTCCGAACGGACGAAACTACGCTCGACCGGCCGCCACACGCGACCGACGCGACAGCGAGTCGACGATGACCGCGACCAGAAGCACGAGGCCGGTGACGATGAACTGCCAGTCCGAGTTGAGGTTCATCAGGTTCAATCCGGCCTGAATCGCCTCGATTACCAGGATCCCCAGCAGCGCCGACCACGCGGATCCACGACCACCGAAGAGGCTGGTACCGCCGATGACCGCCGCGGCGATCGCATTCAGGTTGAAGTTACCGCTACCGCTCGACTGGGTCGTCTCACCGAGCAGACCCATGGCCATCAGGCCACCGAGTGCGGCGAAGAATGCACACAGTATGAACACAGACATATAAACACGATTGACCCGGATGCCAGCTCGCCGCGCAGCTTCAACGTTGCCGCCCACTGCGAACACGTCGCGACCCCACTTCGTGCGGGTCAGCGCGTAATTCACGACGACGACGAGAACCACCAGGAACACGAAAGCCGTCGCGACGCCACCGTTCGCGTAGGAATCCAGGTAGGTGACGAAGAGCGCCAGCACGACGAGCAGCAGGGCCGCCCGAACTACGAGACCGGTGAGACCCGGAGTCGACAGCCCGGCCCTGTTACGCGCCCGCGACTTGAGGAATCCGGTGAAAAAGTAACCGCCGGCCGCGATTACGACAAAGATGTACGAAAACACGGGGGGCAGGTACCATGCCTGGCCGAGCTGAACGATGAAGCTCGTCGCCGCGATGTTGAAGTCGCCGACCGGTCCAAGGATGGCCAACTGCGCACCGAGCAGTGCAAGCAAACCGGCGAGCGTGATCACGAAGCTTGGCACGCTGAACCGGATGAAGAGGATTCCGTAGATGAACCCGACCAGCACCCCGGACGCCAGCGCGATGATGATGACCGCCCATTCGGGCACGTGCCCGGTGGTGTAGATCACGGCGAAGATCGATGCCGCGACACCGCTCATCGACCCGACCGACAGATCGATCTGGCCGAGCAGCAGCACGAGCACAATGCCAACCGCGACCACACCGGGAGGCGCACTGTAAAGCAGAATGATCGTCCCGATGTTCTCCGCGCCGAGGAAGATCGGGCTGATGACCTGGAAGATCACGCAAATAATGAGGAGGCCGATGACGACCGGAAGCGGTCCGAGGTCACCAGTGCGCACTCGCTTGATCTGCGCCTGAAGGTTCTCACGGAACCCCGTCGGACGGATTAGGCGCTCATCCTGTAGATCCGTTGGTGCCGTCGAAGATTCCGCGACGGGAATTGGGGTCTGGGTCACTTCTTCTTCTCCTCGTTCTGGCTGGCCCTCTCGTCGTGCAGCGCCTTGACGGCGGCCTCACGACGGGTGACGACGTTGTCGGTGGCGCCCGTGATAGCGGCGATGATGTCTTCGTAGCTGACATCCGCGATGCGGAATTCGCCGTTGTTGCGTCCCAGGCGAAGGACGACCGCGCGGTCGGCGACCGCCTGGACGTCGGCCAGGTTGTGGCTGATAAGCAGTACGCCGAGGCCGCGCTCACGCAGGCGCTCGATCAGGTTCAGCACCTCCGCGGTCTGGGCGACACCCAGCGCGGCGGTCGGCTCGTCGAGGATGACCACGCTCGGGTCACCGATGAGCGACCGCGCGATTGCGACTGTCTGCCGCTGCCCACCGGAGAGGGACGCGACCGCGATGCGCACGGACGGGATCTTGGCCGAGAGCTGGCGAAGCAGCTCCCAGGAGCGGCTCTCCATCTCGACCTCGTCGAGTGCGAAAGTTCCGATCTCGCGACCGAGAAAGAGATTCGAGACGACATCCAGGTTGTCGCACAGTGCGAGGTCCTGGAACACGGTCGCGATGCCGAGGCCGCGTGACGCGGTTGGACTCGGGATGCTGACCGTCTTGCCGTGGAACGTGATCGTTCCGGAGTCCTGCGGGTGAACACCCGCGAGAATCTTGACCAGGGTGGACTTGCCCGCGCCGTTGTCGCCAACTAGTGCGACCACCTCGCCGGGGAAGATGTCCAGGTCAATGTTGGTGAGTGCCTGTACGGCACCAAAGCCTTTGTTGATGCCTCGCATGGACAGAACGGCATCCGCCGTCTCATGCTTGTCTGCCGACGCCTCGGAAACGAGAGTCACTGTTACTCCTTTGTGTACAGGTCGCTGACCACATAGTACGGTCGGGGACCACCAAGTGGGTGATCCCCGACCGATCTAGCTAGGTGCTACTTGATGCCGTACTGCGTGCAGAGCGCCGCGTACGAACCGGTGCAGATGTCCGCAACCGCGTCGAAGCCGTCCTTGACGACAGTCGACTCGATGGTGTCGCGGGTAACCGCAACAGGCACCAGCAGGAAGGACGGCACTCCGGGGCCAGACGCACCGGCAACGGTGGTCGGAGCCTTCGGGTGCTGGCCC
The DNA here is from genome assembly GCA_036271795.1 of Galbitalea sp. Lineage (GTDB taxonomy): Bacteria > Actinomycetota > Actinomycetes > Actinomycetales > Microbacteriaceae > Galbitalea. Next base: position 27,715 of record DATAZY010000009.1, on the reverse strand, counting down.
TTGGCGAGCGCGATCGCGAGCGACGCGGCCTCATTTGCCTCAGGCACGATCGCCTTGTAGACGGACATGTACTGGTCGCCGGCGAGAATCGCCTGCATACCCGCAACGGTTGCATCCTGACCGGTCAGCGCTTCCTTCGAGAGGTCGAACTTCGCGGCGTGTGCTGCTGCGATGACACCGCCAGCGGTTCCATCGTTTGCGGCGTAGATGCCCTTGATCTGCGTTCCGAACTTAGCGATCTCGGAAGCAGCCCAGGTCTGAGCCTGTGCCGGGTCCCAACCAGGGGTCTTGTACTCGGCGAGGATCGTGTATCCGCTCTTGTCAATGACCGAGTGAGCACCCTTGGCGAACAGCGTTGCGTTGTTGTCCGTCGGGGAACCGTCGATCATCAGGATGCCGGAGCCGGCCGGAACGCCTTCCTTCTTGAGCTGGGCGACGAATGCAGTTCCCTGCAGAACACCGACCTTCTCGTTGTCGAAGGACACGTAGTAGTTCGACTTGCCGCCGTCAACCAGACGGTCGTAGTCGATGACCGGAACCTTCTTGGCGTCGGCTGCGGTCACGATCGACTGTGCTGCTTCGCCGTCGAACGCGTCGAGGACGAGAACGTTGACACCCTGCGCCAGCATGGCCTGAGCCTGCTGCTGCTGGTTCGATGCGCTGCCGTTCGCGTCTTCGTAGAGAACGATGGCAGACGGGTCGAGCTTGGCAATCGCCTTGACGAAGTCCGGCTGGTCAGCAGCTGCGTAGCGGGCGGTTACGTCATCGGGGAGAAGGAAGCCGATTTTGTAGGCGGTGCTTTTGCTCGAGGAAGAACCCGAGGGCGTGCTCGAACACGCGGTCAGCGTTCCTGCTGTGAGCAGGAGGGCGGCCGCTGAAACGACAACCCTCTTGGTGGCGATCTTCATTGAATAACCTCCGATTCATGGCGCCCTCATTGGCGCCGGGTCGAGCATGTCACCAAAAGAACGTTGGCGTCAAGTCTTGAAGCCAAGACGCGAATAGCGTTCTGAAATCGTTAGCAACGCGAGGCTGCGAGGTCGAGCTACAGAGCGATCTCGTCAAGTCCGATGGTCGAGCGATCGATGGCGTAAAGCGCCGCTCCCATGAGTTCTGCGCGGTCACCCAGCTGGCCCTGAACGACATCCGCAACCTTGTCCGTGCTCATGACCACGGAGCGCTCGAGGCTGTGTCGAAGCGGACCGAGGAACAGCTCGCCCGCGCGCGCGAGCTCGCCACCGACGACGATCCGCTCAGGTGCGAGCAGGTTGCACACGTTGGCCGCCGCGATCCCGACGTGACGGCCGGCATCGGCAATCGCTCGGATGCAGATGTGATCGCCCGCGATCGCGTGCACCACGACATCCGTCAGTTTCTGAGGACCGTTGGTCTCGCGCAGACCGTCGATGATCGCCGGTCCGCCGGCGATCGCTTCCAGGCATCCGCGGTTTCCGCACCGGCACAGCGGACCGTGCTCGTCGATCGTCATGTGGCCAAACTCGCCTGCCGCGCTCTCAAAACCGCGGTAAACCGCGCCATTCAGCACCAGACCGGCCCCGATCCCCTGTCCGACGCGGATGTAGACAGCGTTTCGCCGACCGCGTGCCGCGCCCAGTCTGAACTCTGCGAGCGCTCCCAGATTTCCTTCGTTGTCGACGAAAACCGGACGCTGGATGCGGCGGTGCATGAGCTCGGCGATCGAAACACCGTCCCAGCCACGCATCAAACCTGACCGCGAAATCTCGCCCTTCCTGGCATCCACCGGCGCGGGAAGCGCGATCCCGACGGCGAGGATTTCGTCCATGCTGGCCTCGACCGAGTCCAGCATGTCAGCGATGAGCTGCGTCACTTTGTCGAGTTCGTTGTCCGCGCGATGATCTTTCGCGAGCGGCATGCTGTGCTCCGCGACCACCGTGCCGGCGACATCCGCGAGCGCGACGCGCATGTGCCTGGTCGAAATATGGACGCCCGCGACGATGCCGAGAGCACGCGCAAGAGTCACGTGCTGGGCCCTTCGACCGCTCCGCGTCGTCATCGTCGTGTGCAGGACCGAGGATGCCGTGAGTTCCTTGACGATGTTCGAAACCGTCGCAGGAGACAGACCTGTCGCCCCCGCAAGCTCCACCTGCGTCAGCCCACCGTGCCGTTTGACGGCATCGATGATGCGTGCTCGGTTGGCTTCACGAAGTGAAGTCTGCGACCCCGGCGTCGCTCTGGTGATGCTCACGGAATGAAGATACACGGGCGAAGCAAATTGGCAAGACTCGTGCACACTCGGGTGCAGCGAAGTCGTGAGGTGAGTATCGACCTTCCGGATGCCCGTCTGATCGATCTGCGATCGATCGCGCTCCGCGAGAGCGGATGGCGGCCGCGGTCTCACGTTTTCCGTCAGACTCCGCCATTGTCAGCGCGGAGCATGGAAAAAGAGGCGCATCGGCGCCTCTTTTTCCATGCTCCGCCCCCAGGACTCGAACCTGGACCTAACAGCTCCAAAGGCTGCCGTGCTGCCGATTACACCAAGGCGGACCGCGCGCGATCCGCGCCAGCCAATTCTGCCAGATCAGAGCGGGATGCCACTCCTTGAGATAATGAGGGATGCCTGCAAACGACGAAGTCGACCGCATCGTCGATGCCTGGGAGCGCGAGCGCCCCGACCTGGACTTTGCGCCGCTGCAGGTGCTCAGCCGGGTCGGACGGCTTGCGCGTCATTTGGAGCGTGCGCGTCGTACCGCGTTCGCGGCATCCGATCTCGAGCTCTGGGAGTTCGACGTTCTGTCGGCGCTGCGTCGCGCGGGAGCGCCCTACCAGCTGAGTCCGAAAGCGCTTCTGCAGCAGACCCTGGTCTCGAGCGGGACGATGACCAACCGCATCGACCGCCTGGTCGAACGCGAGTTAGTCGAACGCGAGACGGACCCAAACGACGGACGCGGCATTCTCGTCGTCATGACCGAGCGCGGCCGTGATCGGGTCGACTCCGCGATTTCACTGCTGCTGCTTGGGGAATCAGAACTGCTCGATGGGCTGTCCGCCCTCGAGCGCGAACGGCTCAGCACCCTGTTGCGAAAGTTGAGCCTCGACTTCGACTAACCCAGCAGTTCGCTGAGATCGAGCCACCGGGTCTCGACATCGGTGAGGGAAGACTCGAGTGTGCCCAGTTCGGTCGACAGCGTGCCGAGACCCGCGTAGTCGGATTGGTCGTGCTCCGCCAGCCTCAGGTGGATGTCGCCAATCTGGCCCTGCAACTTTTCGATCTTGCGCCCCGCGGCCGCGAACTCCTTCTCGGCGTTGCGCAGCTCCGCGCCCTTCAGGGCACTGGCGTGAACTGGCGCCAACGACTTAGGAGCTGGTGCCAGAGCGGCGGCGACCGCCGTCGACCGGAGCTCCAGATACTGCTCGACGCCCTTCGGCAGGTGCCGAAGCTGTCCATCGAGGACCGCGTACTGCTGGTCGGTCACCCGCTCGATCAGGTACCGGTCGTGCGAAACGACGAGGAGGGTGCCCGCGAACGAGTCGAGCAGGTCCTCGATCGCGGCGAGCATATCGGTGTCGAGGTCGTTCGTCGGCTCATCCAGAATCAGCACGTTGGGCTCGTCGAGGATGATCAACAGCAGTTGCAGACGGCGCTTCTGACCTCCAGAAAGCTCCTTGACCCGCGTCGAAAGCTGCGCGCTCTGGAAGCCGACCCGCTCGAGCAGCTGGGTCGGTGTCATCTCTTTGCCGCCGGAAACATACGTGCTCTTCTGTCGCTTGAGGACGTCGCTGACGCGGTCCTCCCAGATGTCTTCGAGTTCGGCAAGCTGCTGGGTGAGGAACGACACCTTGATGGTCTTGCCACGCTTGACGTTGCCGGTCGTCGGATGGACCTCGCCGGACACGAGTCCGAGCAGCGTGCTCTTGCCCGCGCCGTTAACGCCGAGGATGCCGGTGCGCTCCCCCGGCGCGATGAGCCAGGTGACCTCCTTGAGCACCTCGCGCGTAGTGCCTGCAGAGGCGTCGTCGTAGGAGACACTCACGTCGATGATGTCCACGACATCCTTGCCGAGGCGTTGCATCGCCATCGCGGCAAGCGAAACCGCGTCGCGCGGAGGCGGCTCATTTTCGATCAGCTCGTACGCCGCATCCATTCTGAACTTGGGCTTGGTCGAGCGCGCCGGAGCGCCGCGTCGAAGCCAGGCCAGCTCCTTGCGCATGAGATTCTGGCGCTTCGACTCCGAGGCGGCAGCCATCCGATCACGCTCGACACGCTGCAGAATGTAGGCGGCATATCCACCCTCGAACGGCTCGATGAGGCGGTCGTGCACTTCCCAGGTGTCGGTGCAGATCTCGTCCAGGAACCACCGGTCGTGGGTCACGACGATGAGTCCGCCGGCATTGGCGGACCAGCGGCGCTTCAGGTGCGCGGCCAGCCAGGCGATGCCCTCGACATCGAGATGGTTGGTCGGTTCGTCGAGAAACAGGATGTCCCAGTCGCCGACCAGAAGTGCCGCGAGGGCAACCCGGCGACGCTGGCCACCGCTGAGCTCACCCACCGTCGCGCTCCAGGGGATGCCGCCGACGAGTCCCTCGATGACGTCGCGAACGCGCGCGTCCCCCGCCCACTCGTGCTCATCCCGATTGCCGACAATGAGGTGCGAAACGAGCTGGTCGTCGGGGAGTTCATCCGCCTGGTCGAGCATCCCGAGCGTGATTCCGTTGCGCCGCGTGACCCTGCCGCCGTCTGGCTCGAGCCGGCCGGACAGCAGCCGCAGCAGGCTCGACTTGCCGTCGCCGTTACGGCCGACAACGCCGATCCGCTGGCCCTCATCGAGCCCGATCGTGACGCTGTCGAAGACGACACGGGTGGGGTATTCGAGGTGGAGGGATTCGGCTCCGAGCAGATGTGCCATAAGTGACCGAGTTTACCGGGCACGCTCGCATCCCTTCATCGAGTGTGCTCCAGATGGAGGTTAAGAGAAGGTCAGAGCGAACCGACCCACTCGGCGGTGCCATCGGCGAAGTGCTGTTCCTTCCAGATTGGGACCTGCAGCTTGACCTCGTCGACGAGACGGGAACAGGCGGAAAAGGCGTCGGCGCGATGGGCGGATGACACGGCGCAGGCCAGCGCGAGGTCGCCCACCGCAAGGCTTCCGGTCCGGTGCTCGATGGCAATTCTCACGCCCGGATATGAGGATGCGACGGACTCTGCGACAGCGGCCAGGACGCCCTCGGCCGACGGATGCGCCTCATAGTCGAGCGACGACACCACCCGGCCGCCGTCGTGGTCGCGGACGATGCCAGCGAACGTCACGATCGCTCCCGAGTCATCGGATGTCACCGCGGAACGGCACTCCTCCAGGGTGATCGGGTCGGCACTCAAGCGCGCGAACTCAACCATGGTCTCCCCCAGCGAGCTGGCTCAGAACGTGATCGACGACCTCGCCCAGCAGCTGCAGTCCGTCGCGGACCCCTGCGGATGACCCCGGCAGATTGACGATGAAAGTCGAACCCGCGATGCCGGCTACTCCTCTGCTGATCAGGGAAAACGGTGTGGATGTGGCCCCGCGACGGCGTAGCTCCTCGGAGAAACCGGGCAGCGGCTTGTCCAGGATGGCGGCCGTTGCATCGGCCGTTCCGTCCCCGGCGCCGACGCCAGTCCCGCCCGTGGTGACCACGAGGTCTGCTGACGACGCGACGGCCGCGGCGAGCGCGGCAGCGACATCCGGTCCGTCGGCAACAACGACGATCGGGTCGACTTCGAAGGCGTGCTCGGTGAGCCAGGTCGCAATCACGGGACCGGTGCGGTCCTCGTAGTTCCCGGCCGCGGCGCGCGTTGACGTCACGATCACGACTGCTCGCCTGCGCACAACCGACGGCGTCATCCTCGACTCCAGTCGCCCGACTTGCCGCCCGATTTCGTGAGCACCTTGATGTCGCCGATCACCGCCAGTTTGTCGACGGCCTTGATCATGTCGTAGAGGGTGAGTGCGGCGATGGATGCGGCGGTGAGCGCCTCCATTTCGACGCCCGTTTGCGCGGTCGTCGCGACGGTTGCGACAACCGTCAGCGCATCGGCCGCACCGGTAATGTCGACCGTGATCGAGGTCAGCGGCAACGGATGGCACAGAGGGATCAGGGACGACGTCTGCTTGGCGGCCATAATCCCGGCGATGCGTGCAGTCCCGATCGCCTCGCCCTTGGGCAGGTCACCGGCGAGCACGGCAGCGACCACATCCGCCCTGGTCGTGAGCACCGCCTGTGCGACCGCTCGCCGCGCCGACGGCTCCTTGCCCGAGACATCCACCATCTGGGCGGACCCATCGTCCCGAAGGTGCGTGAGATCAGTCATCGATGCTCCAAACTTCAAGGGTGTCGCCGGCGTCGAGGTGAGCGATGCCGACCGGAACGTGCACGAGAACAGTGGATGCCGCGTAGCTGTGCAGCAGGTGCGAGCTGGGACCGCCGACCAGCTTGACGCGCCCCTCCGCGGTGATCACGCCGCGGCGAACCTGGTGCTTGGCGGGCGGAGAGTCGAGCGGCGACTCGAGCGGCGCCCACCAGCTGCGACGATCGGGTGGCAGTCCGTGTAGCCGCCTCAGCACCGGTCGCAGGAACACCTCGAATGACACGAGGGCGCTGACCGGATTTCCCGGAAAGGCAATCACGGGAGCCGAGAACCGGCCGATTTTGGCCGTCCCCAGCCCCTGTGGTCCGCCCGGTTGCATGGCGACGGTCGTGAACTCGACGCCGGCATCCTCGAAGACATCGCGCACGATTTCGTATGCTCCCGCGCTGACCCCACCCGTCGTGAGGATGAGGTCGACCTCGCGATCGCGATCCTCGAACACCTCGCGGAGGAGCGGCGCGTAGTCGTGCACGACGAGCGCATCCGAGACGTGCGCCCCGGCTCCGGCAAGTGCCGCGGCCATGCTGGTGCCGTTCGCGTCGTAGATGTGGCCGGCGGCGAGCGGATGACCAGCCAGCGCCAGCTCGTCCCCGGTCGACAGCACCAGCACTTTGACCTGACTCAGCAACGGAATCTCGGTGATCCCCGATGCAGCGAGCACTCCCCACTGCGCTGGTCCGAGCACGGTGCCCGCGGCAAGCAGCAGGCTTCCCGCGGCCAGATCGCTGCCGCGGGAACGGACGAAGGTGCCCACATCCACTCGTTCCGAGAAGCTCACCGTGGTGGGTTCCTGCTCCGGCTGAAAGTAGTTGGGCGTTGCCGCTTCGATCGGGATGACCGCATCCGCACCATCCGGAATCGGTGCTCCCGTCATGATCGGGGCGGCGGTGCCGGATGCGAGCAGGTCGACCCCGTGCCCGGCCGGAATGCGGGCGGCGACCCGCAGCGCGGCACCCGGCGCGACCTCGGCGGCGCGCACCGCGTATCCATCCATCTGCGAGTTGTCGAAGGGCGGAAGGTCGATCCGGCTCAGGATGTTGGCCGCGAGCACGCGCGGGGCGGCGGCCACGGGAGGACGCACGCCGCGCCACAGCTCCGGCTTTCGCTCCGCGAGCGGAGCGAGAAGCGCGGCTATCGCAGCGCGATGTTCCTCGACGGTGGGCACCCGTCCATCCTCCCGCAACGCGACCAGCTAGGAGACGCTGACCTGAATGGTGTGCAGCCCCGTCGACCCGTTGGGTGCCGGGTCTGCGAGCGCCGCGGTCTGCACGTCGCCGTCCTTCCCGATCGCGCGAACTTCGATCTGATGGTTGCCGGGCTTGGCATCCCAGGCGTATGACCACTGAAGCCAGCTGTCGACCGTGACCACGCTCGCGAGGTTCGCATCCTGCCAGCCACCCTTGTCGATCTGCACCTGCACGCCCGAGATCCCGGTGTGCTGATACCAGGCGACACCGGCGATCGCTATGGTTCCCGCTTTCAGGTTGCGGCCATCCTGCGGGGTGTCGATGCGCGACGACAGCTTGATCGGCCCCTTGGCCGACCAGCCTCGCGGGGTCCAGTAGCCCTGGTCCTTAGCAAAGGTGGTGACCTTCAGGTTGACGACCCACTTGGTCGCGGAGACGTATCCATAGAGAGCCGGGACGACCATTCGAACCGGATATCCGTGTTCGACGGGAAGCGGCTGGCCGTTCATTCCGACGGCGAGCATCGCTGCGGTGCTTGGGTCCTCGAGCACCTTGAGCGGTGTTCCCGCGGTGAATCCATCGATGCTGGTCGAGAGCACCATGTCTGCTCCCGCAGTGGGACGCGCCCTCGCCAGCAGATTCCGGATCGGATAACCGAGCCACAGCGCGTTGCCGATCAGATTGCCGCCAACCTCCTGCGAGACGCAGGTGAGCGTGATGATGTGTTCCTCGAGGGGCAGCTTCAGCAGCTCCGCGAAGGTGATCGAGACCTTCTTCTCGACCATCCCGCCGATGTTGAGCTTCCACGTTGTCGGATCGATCGACGGAATCTGGAGTGCCGTATCGATGCGATAGAACTGAGACGCCGGGATGATGTACGGCGAGATGCCGGGAACGTGCAGTTCTCCGGACGCCGGAATCGGGGGCGCCGGCTTGACGGCCTTGGGCAGGGTGATCTTCTTGCGAACCGCCGCGACCGCCGTCGACGTGCTGGTGACCAGCTGCGCGCCGGCCCCAACGACGAGACTCGTGATCCCATATCCGAGCGCGAGCTGCAGGAAGGCGCGGCGCTCGACCAGGGTGACGCCGGCCCTGCTCTTCGCGGGTTTTCGCGTCGCCGCGAGGCGCCAGAGTTCGAGGCGGCGCAGAAGCGCACGCAGGATGACGATCCCGAGAATGGCTCCGGCGACGACCGGGAGCAGATCCACGATGTTGGCGTTCGCCCGAGTGAGGACCGCAACCACAGCGACCAGGACAACAAGCAGGAAGAGGGCAAGACCGATCGGCGCCCGGCGTTGTTCGAGGATGCCGACGAACACGGCCAGCACCAGCACGACCACGAACAGCAGGGCGATGATGAAGACCTTGTCGTTCGTCCCGAAGATCGAAATGATGAAGTCTTTTGTGCCGGGTGGAGCCAGGTCGATCACGAGCGAGCCGACCGCGACCAGCGGGTTGGTAAGAGTGAAGAAGAGCGCGAGCACGGCCGCAACGCCGAGCGTCAGGAGCGCGGTCGTAATTCCGGCAAGGCCGGCAAACAAATCGAGCTGGCGTCGGGTCAGCGGCGTGAGCACAGGGCTTTTAGGTTTCTGCGCCGTGTCCACTCGATCACCCTAGAACCACGATCCCCTCGCTCACCGGCGGCGAGCGGAATTCACAGCGTTTTCGGGTTCGGCGCACGCGATATATCCGCGCCAGCGTGACAAATGGATGTTCCCAGCCGCAGTTGCGGTTGCCCGGTTAGAGTGGGCGAATGACCACGACACAGCTCAAAGTCAGCGAGGCGGCCGCGCTTGCGGGCGTGAGCGACGACACGGTACGCCGCTGGGCAGAAAGCGGGCGGCTCGATCTCGTCAAGGGCCCGAGCGGACCTCAGGTCGTGGACGGCGCACAGTTGGCCCGCCTTCTGCAGGAGCTGAGCACGGAGTCATCGCTCACTCCGACCTCCAAAACGTCCACTCGCAACCGTCTCGTCGGAATAGTTACGCGCGTCACGAAGGACGGCGTCATGGCCCAGGTGGATCTGCAGGCCGGGCCATTTCGCATCGTCTCGCTGATCAGCCGCGAGGCCGTCGACGAGCTCGGCATCGAGGTTGGAACCGTCGCGGCGGCCACCGTCAAGGCAACCTCCGTATCCATCTCTCTCCCGTGAAAGGCACCACAGTGAGACCCAGGCTCGTCGCAATCACCGTCCTCGCAACCTCCGCCGTCCTCGCTCTCGCGGGATGTTCGTCCCCCGCGGCGACTCCGACCGCCTCGCCGACGAAGGCCGTCGCAACTCTATCCGGCTCGATCGTCGTGGATGCCGCATCTTCCCTCACGGGAACTTTCGACACCGTCGCGGCCAACTTCGAGAAACTGCACCCCGGCACGACCGTCACGTTCAACTACGGCGGCAGCGGCGCGCTCGCGGCGGCCATCGTGTCGGGTGCCCCCGTCGATGTCTTCGCGGCGGCGAGTCCCGCGACAATGAGCACGGTCTCGACGGCAAACCTCGTGGTCGGCACGCCAGCCACATTCGTGAAGAACGAGCTCGAAATCGTGGTTCCCGCAGGCAATCCCGGCAAGATCACGGGACTCGCCGACTTCGCGAATGCCGCCAAGAAGATCGCGTTGTGCGATCCGGCCCAGCCGTGCGGCGCCGCTGCCGCTCAGGTCTTCGCCGCCGCCAAGATCACACCGGCACCCGACACGTTGACGCCTGACGTCAAGTCGGCACTCACCGACGCCCAACTCGACCAGGTGGATGCCGCGATGGTCTACCACACCGACGTGCTGTCGGGCGGAAGCAAGGTCGAGGGAATTACCTTCCCGTCCGCCTCGCAGTTCATCGTCAGTTACCCGATTGCCCCACTCAACACCTCAAAAGATCCGAAGCTCGCGGCCGCCTTCGTGGCGTACGTCCTTTCGGCACCGGCGCAGGCCATCCTTAAGCATGCGGGCTTCATCACGAACTAGGTCTCCGGACACCCGGGGAACAGGCATCCCCGGACTGCTCTGGGTACCGGCCGGCATCGCGCTGGCGTTTCTCGTCCTGCCCCTCGTGGCCCTGGTAGCCCAGGTTCCGTGGGGCCAGATCGGACAGGTCGTCGAGGGTAACGGGGTCGTCCAGTCCCTCGCGCTGTCTCTCGGGGCGGGCCTCGCCGCAACTGTCCTGAGCGTGGTGTTCGGCGTGCCACTGGCCTGGGTGCTCGCTCGGTCGGTCGAGTGGAATCCGGTACTTCGGCGGCTTCTCCGCGCGTTCGTGACCGTTCCCCTCGTCCTCCCACCGGTCGTCGGAGGCATCGCGCTCGTCCTGCTGCTCGGTCGAACCGGGCTCGTCGGAACGTTCCTGCGCCTGTGGTTCGGCATCCAGATTCCGTTCACGACTCCCGCCGTCATCATCTCAGAGACGTTCGTCGCCATGCCGTTCCTGGTGCTGTCTGTCGAGGGCGCGCTGCGTGGCGCGGATCGGCGACTCGAGGACGCGGCGGAGACTCTGGGAGCTTCCCGCTGGATGATCTTCCGCCGCATCACCCTGCCACTCATCGCTCCCGGGGTTGCCGCCGGTGCCGTGCTCTCGTTCGCGCGAGCGCTCGGCGAATTCGGGGCCACGATCACGTTCGCGGGCGACTTCCCCGGCGTCACCAGAACCATGCCGATCGCCGCGTACATCGCACTCGAGAGCGATCCGGGATCCGCCTACGTCATTGCGCTGATCCTCCTGGTCGTCGCGGTTGGCGTGCTGTTCGCACTACGCGACCGCTGGGTCGGCGGGCTGACCTCGTGAGAGGGCTGGCCTCATGAGCGGACTGGCCGCATCCATCGAGGTCGAGCGGGCGACGTTCCGGCTTTCGCTTTCTCTCGACGTTCCGGCCGGAACAGTCACGGCCGTCGCCGGCCCGAACGGCTCCGGCAAGACCACCACGCTCCGGGCGCTCGCTGGACTCGTGCGACCGACCTCCGGACGCATCCAGCTGGGCGACCGGGTTCTGGATGACTACGACGTTCACGTTGCTGCCCGCAATCGCGGCATCGGTGTCGTCTTTCAGGACTACCTGCTGTTCCCGCACCTGAGCGCAGTGGAAAACATCGCGTTCGGACCGATTGCGCATGGCATTCCGCGTGCGACCGCACTCGCCTCCGCGCACGACTGGCTCGATCGCTTCGACCTGGCCGAATTTGCTGCCACTCGACCGCGGCTGCTGTCGGGCGGCCAGGCCCAGCGGGTCGCGCTTGCTCGCGCGCTCATCCTCGAACCGCCCCTCCTGGTGCTGGACGAACCGCTGGCCGCACTCGATGCCAGCACCCGCGGAAGCGTGCGCGCGCGGCTGAAGGACGAGCTCGGTGCGTATGGCGGATCCACAATCCTGGTCACCCACGACCCGGTGGATGCCCTTGCTCTCGCCGACCGGTTAATCGTGCTCGACCACGGCGAAGTGGTTCAGCGGGGTGTGCCGTCGGAGGTCGCCGCGGCGCCAGCAAACGACTATGTCGCGGGACTTTTCGAGCGCTAATCCAGCCCGATCGCGTAGCCTTTGAGTGTGACAATCGCGCTCGGGATGCCGACTCTCGCGGGAAGAACCGCGGATGCCGGACCACGCCCCGACGGAGTATCCGGCCTCCTCGACAGTTGGGGCCGCGTCGCCACCGACCTGCGGATTTCGCTCACCGACCGCTGCAATCTGCGCTGCACGTACTGCATGCCCGCGGCGGGACTGCCGTTCGCGCCCGCCAAAGCGTTGATGCAGGCGGATGAGATCACTCGCCTCGCTGGGATCGCGGTTCGCGACCTCGGCGTCCGGCAGGTTCGGTTTACCGGCGGCGAGCCGCTCCTGCGCAACGACCTGATCGACATCGTCGCTCGCGTCGCCGCGTTGACGCCACGGCCGGAGATCTCGCTGACGACCAACGCGATCGGTCTCGCTTCGCGCGCATCCGCGCTGGCTGCAGCCGGCCTGGACCGGATCAACGTCTCGCTCGACACGGTGCACGCGGCAACTTTTCTCGAAGTGACACGTCGACCGTTCCTTGAGCGCGTGCTCGACGGGATCGATGCCGCCACGGCGGCCGGACTCGACCCGATCAAAATCAATGCCGTACTACTGCGCGGGGTCAATGACACCCAGGCACCGGAGCTGCTCGAGTGGTGCCTCGAGCGCGGTCACCAGCTGCGGTTCATCGAACAAATGCCACTCGACGCCGACCACTCCTGGGATCGCGCGACCATGGTAACGGCGGCCGAGATCCGCGCGGCGCTCGCCGCCAGCTACTCGCTCGTACCCACGACCGAGCCCCGGGATGGCGCGCCAGCCGAACTCTTCGACGTATTTCAGGGCGGAGTGCTTCGCGGCCGGGTCGGGATCATCGCCTCCGTGACCGAGTCATTCTGCGCGGACTGCCGGCGCACTCGACTCACCTCCGAGGGAGCAGTCCGCAGTTGCCTGTTCTCCCACGAAGAGGTCGACCTGCTGGGCGCGCTTCGCGGCGGAGCGTCGGACGCCGAGCTGGCTTCGCTCTGGCGCGGCGCGATGTGGGCGAAGCCCTCGGGACACGGCTTGGATGCCGCGGGCTTCGTGCAGCCCGAGCGCACCATGAGTGCGATCGGCGGCTAGGTGGTCAAGGTCCGGTTCTTCGCGGCGGCGCGCGCAGCGGTCGGTGCATCCACCGCGTCCGTGCCCGCGGGGACTCTCGAATCGGTGCTCGCGGCGTTCGAGTTTCCGGTGATCGCGAAGTGCTCGTTTCTTGTCAACGGCGTCGCCGAGGCGGATCGCTCGCGCGGGCTCGTCGAGGGCGACACCGTGGACGTGTTGCCGCCGTTTGCGGGAGGCTAGGGGCGCGCCTCGATACCGCCGCGCAAGGACCGCGCCTCAACGCCGACCGCGCGCAGAGCCTGCGCCGCCCGATTGGAGCGGACGCCCGTCGCGCAGTAGAGCACGACCGGACCACTGATCGCCGTTGGAGCCACGAGGAGCTGCCCGAGCGGCACCAGCGTGTCCCCGGCCAGATGCCGACGCTCGTGCTCGTACGGCTCACGCACGTCGACGAGGTGCCAGCCGTCCGGGAGGTCCTCGACTTCGAGACCGGAGTCGAACTGCGGGACGCCGCAGAAGGCTTCATAGTCGGCGAGCTCGGCGACGGGGGCGCGACCCGGGGACCGCGCCAGCTCGAACAGGGTCCACTCGGCGGCCAGGGCATCCAGATTCTGAACTCTGCCGAGAAGCGGTTCGCCGACACCGGTGATCAACTTGATGGCCTCCGTCGCCATCATCGAGCCGATGGTGCCGCAGAGGCTGCCGAGGACACCGGCCTCCGCACAGGAGAGTACGTCCCCAGGTTCGGGCGGCACCGGATGCAGGTCCCGGTAGTCGAGGCTGCGGCCATCCGGTGCGCCCTCCCAGAACACGGTGACCTGTCCGTCGAAGCGAAGCACCGAGCCCCAGACGTAGGGTTTTCGCAGAAGGGCCGCGGCATCGTTCGCGAGATAGCGCGTCGCAAAGTTGTCGCTCCCGTCGACGACGAGGTCGTAGTCGGCGAGCAGCTCAAGCGCGTTGTCGGGGCCGAGCGTGACCGGGTGTTCAATGACCGCAATGGTCGGATCGAGCGCGGCAATCGCCCGCGCGGCGCTTCTCGTTTTCGGCTCACCGATTGATGCGCCGGCGTGGATGACCTGCCGCTGCAGATTGGAAAGGTCGACGTCGTCGAAGTCCAGGATCCCGATCGCGCCAACGCCTGCGGCCGCCAGGTACTGCAGCACCGGCGATCCGAGACCGCCGGCGCCGACCACGAGAACCCGCGCGACACGAAGCCTGCGCTGGCCGTCCATTCCGAGCTCCGGCAGTGCGATGGTGCGGGCACCGCGCTCGAGTTGCTCCGCACTCAACTCGCGCGTCTCGGAACCGATCGGAACCCTCACGCTCCCCACCCTACGATCTGTGCCCGGTGACTGGCGACTGGCGACTGGCGACTGGCGCCCATACCACCAATCGCAAAGTCGGCATCTCGTGTGACACGCCCACGGGAGCGTCCCACGGCGCGGCGTGTCATACGGTGTTCCGGCTTTGCGATGCGTACGCCTGTGTCAGAGGTTCACCAGACGGGCGCCGTGCACGGGGCCCGTGACGCGAACAACGTTGAGGCGTGCGGCACTGAGCGCGATCTGGAGTTCGAGGGCGTTGTCGAGGTCGGCGGTAAGAAACGCGATGGTCGGGCCCGAGCCGGAGATGATGCCGGCGAGCGCGCCATTCTCCTCGCCCAGTTCGAGCACGGATGCGAGGGACGGCTCGAGGTGCAGTGCCGGAGCCTGCAGGTCGTTGTATAACGTCTCGGCCAGCTGGTGCGGATCGCCCGCGCGCAAAGCCTGAAGAACGTTGGCGTCCACGAAGGGCTGCGCCTGCGCCGGATAGATGTCCTGGGAGTGCCGATCGCGATGCCGATCCAGCTCGCTGTACACCGCGGGGGTCGAGAGTCCGAAGTCGGCGACGGCGAGCACCCACTGGAACTGTCCCTGCGCGAGCGCCGGGCTCAGCTGGTCGCCGCGACCGGTTCCGATTGCGGTGCCGCCGGTGAATGCGAACGGCACATCCGACCCGAGTTCTGCTGCCAACGCGAGCATTTCCTCGCGCGGAAGCTCCGTTCCCCACAGCGCGTCGCAGGCGAGCAGAGTAGCTGCGGCATCCGCGGACCCGCCGCCCATGCCTCCGGTGACGGGCACGTGTTTGCCGATCTCGAGGTGGGCTCCGCCGCGATATCCGGTGCGGCGAGCGAGGAGCCGAGCCGCCTTGATCGCAACGTTCGAGCCGTCGATAGGCACCCGAGACAACTCAACCGTGCCCGCGATCGAGACCGAAAAATCGTCTGCGGGATACGCGCGAACCTCTTCATACAACGACACCGCCTGGTAGGCGATCGCGACATCGTGGTAGCCGTCGCCGAGCAGGGCGCCGACCTTCAGGAAGACATTGATCTTCCCGGGCGCCTTCGCGTGCACCATTGCTGGGGCGGACACGGAGGTCATACACCCAAACCTAGCGCGGGCGGGGTTGGGCCACGGCCACCCCTCGAGGCGACTAGGATTCCGCGCTGGACGCCGCCCTGGCGATGCGAAGGAAGTCGAGAACGGTCAGTTCTTCACCACGCGCGGTCGGTGCGAGGCCAGCCTCTTCGATGCGAGCGGATGCTGTGGCCGAATCGCCGAGGACGACAGCCAGCGCCTGACGCAGCATCTTCCGCCGCTGCTGGAAGGCCGCGTCAATGAGGGCGAAGGTGGCAAGGCGCTCCGCCTCCGTGCCCGGCCGCTCGTGTCGGTCGAATGCGACGAGCACAGAGTCGACGTTGGGCACCGGCCAGAACACCTGCCGGGACACGGTTCCCGCGAGGCGAAAATCGCCATACCACGCCGTCTTGGCACTGGGGCTCCCATAGATTTTCGACCCCGGGCCGGCGGCCAGACGGTGGCCCACTTCGGCCTGCACCATGACGACGCCGGACCGCAGGGTCGGAAAGTTCTCGAGAAAGTGGAGGAGCACCGGCACCGACACGTTGTACGGGAGGTTTGCGACAAGAACCGACGGCTCGGGGTCGAGCGAGCTGATTGTCATTGCGTCTGCGGTGACCACCGTGAGGCGCCCTTCGACGACGCCCGCTGCGGCACCCGTATGCGGCAACTGAGCCGCCAGCCGGTTGTCGATTTCGACGGCTACGACGGACGCCCCGGTCTCAAGCAGCCCGAGGGTCAGTGAACCCAGACCCGGCCCGATCTCGACCGCCGTCATCCCGTCTGCGACACCGGCAATCCGCACGATCCGCCGAACCGTGTTGGCGTCGATGACGAAGTTCTGCCCGAGTTTCTTGGTCGGCTGCAGGTCGAGCAGCTCGGCCAGGTCGCGGATTTCCGCCGGGCCGAGCAACCTCATGGTCCCTGAGGCTCTCGACGCGCTCACTCGGTGAACGGATTCGGCGGCTCGGCGACCGGCTCAGAGTTCCAGAGCCCGTAGACCTCCTCGGTGTTGGAGGAGATCAGAGCGGCGAGCATCGAGACGTCGGTTCCGAGGTGGGCGGCCATCGCGCGCAGTGTGTACGGGATCAGGTAGGACGAATTTGGTCGCCCGCGCAGCGGCACCGGTGTCAGGAACGGAGAGTCGGTCTCGATGAGCAGCAGCCGACGCGGCAGAGCCTCGAGTGCATCCCGGAGCGTCGGAGCGTTCTTGAACGTGACTGTGCCCGCGAAGGATGCGTACCATCCGTTCTCCGACAGGATGCTCGCCAGTTCCGCGTCACCGCTGAAGCAGTGGAACACCGTGCGCTCGGGAGCGCCGACCCGGAGCAGTGTGGCGATGACGTCGCGGTGCGCATCCCGATCGTGGATTTGAAGGGCAAGACCCTTCTCCTTTGCCATCTCGATGTGCGCCTCGAAGGATCGAAGTTGCGCGCCCTGGCCGTCCTCAGCGGTGCGAAAGTAGTCGAGGCCGGTCTCGCCGATGGCGCGCACACGCGGTCGACCCGAGAGTTCCGAAATCGCGGCGAGCGCCTCATCCAGGGTTCCCGCTCGATCGAGAACGGGGGCCTCGTTCGGATGCAGCGCAACGGCCGCAAGCACGCGCGGCTCGATCGCCGCGATCTCGGCGGACCACTGCGAACTGACGAGGTCGGTGCCAACCTGTACGACTCCGCGAACGCCGACGCTCGATGCCCGGTCGAGGGCGTCCCGATAGTCGAGCCGACTCTGCCAGCCCTCATCGGTGGTTGGAGGTTCCAGGTGAGTGTGGTTGTCGTAGACCGCGACGGTCAGCGCTTCCGGGAGCGGCGGCCAGACTTCCGACGACGAGGCGAGATTGTCGGTCATCGAACTCCTTCCGCTCGGGTCTTACGTTACGCGACTGGCGCCGTCGACTCTATTCGTGGAAATAGCCCCTGGAGTGCGGAAACCGGTGAACCGACCGGCAACTGTCCCCACTCACCTGCCGACCGGATCGGCTGGTCCCACACGGCGCCGAGGGACCCGGCGCCCAGCGCGTCCCACAGCTTTTCGGTAGCGTTCGGAAGAACGGGCGACAGCAGTACGGCCAGGGCACGGAGCCCCTCGGATGCCGTGTAGAGCACTGTGCCGAGCCGGGCGCGAGTGGCCTCTTCTTTCGCCAGCACCCAGGGTTCCTGGATTGTGATGTAGCCGTTGAGTTCCTCGACGATCGTCCAGATCGCGGACAGCGCGTCGTGGATCGCGAAACGCTCGATCGCCGCGTCGGCCGCGGTAGCCGCATCCGCCACCGTCTTGTGGATGGCGAGATCCGCATCGGAATATTCAGAGGGGGTAGGCACGGCGCCGTCGTAGTACCGCTCGACCATCGCGACCACGCGCGAGGCGAGGTTTCCGAAACCGTTTGCAAGCTCGGCCTGGTACCGCGCGCTCAGGTCTTCCCAGCTGAACGAGCCATCCGAGCCGAAGCTGATGGCGCGCATGAAGTAGTAGCGGAACGCATCGGAGCCGAACGTGTCAGTAATCTCGTTTGGCGCGATGCCGGTGAGTTTCGATTTGCTCATCTTCTCGCCGCCGACCAGCAACCAGCCGTGACCGAAGACTCGCTTGGGAACCGCGACGCCGGCAGCCATCAGCATCGCGGGCCAGATGACGGCGTGGAAGCGTGCGATGTCCTTGCCCACGATGTGGATTCCGGGCCAGCGGCGGTTGAAGGTCTCATCGTCGGCACCGTAGCCAACCGCGGTGATGTAGTTGAGCAGCGCGTCGAACCAGACATAGAGAACGTGCGTGGTGTCCCACGGAATCTGGATGCCCCAGTCGAAGCTCGACCGCGAGATGGACAGGTCGTTGAGACCCTGCTTCACGAACGAGATGATCTCGTTGCGCACGCTCGCAGGTTGGATGAAGTCGGGCTGTGATTCGTACAGGTCGAGAAGCGGCTGCTCGAACTGGCTCATCCTGAAGAAGTAGTTGGTCTCCTTCAGCACCTCGACCGGGCGACCGTGGATGCGGCACACGAGCTGGCCTGCGTAGTCGCCGTCGGGTGTTTCCATGAGGTCATCCAGCTGCTTGAACTCTTCGCAACCGACGCAGTAGTAACCCTCGTACTCGCCCTTGTAGATGAAGCCGTCGTCGTAGAGCTTCTGCAGGAAGATCAGGACGGCCTTCTCGTGACGCTCATCGGTGGTGCGGATGAAGTCGTCGTTGGCGATGTTGATGGTCTCAAGGAGCGGGAGCCAGGCATCCTTGACCAACTTGTCGGCCCACGCCTTCGGCGTCGTGTCGTTGGCGACAGCGGTTCGCAGGATCTTCTGGCCGTGCTCGTCGGTGCCGGTCAGCAGCCAGGTGTCGTCGCCGGCCTGACGGTGCCAGCGCGTGAGGATGTCCGAGGCAACTTCCGTGTAGGCGTGACCGATGTGCGGCACATCGTTCACGTAGAAGATGGGCGTGGTCAGGTAGAAGGATCCCCTCGGCATCTCGCAATTCTACGGGGCGGTTTTGTTGCGTTACGCGGAGTGTGCGATCATAATGTTAGTGACTAACATCTTAGTTACTAATTTATTGGAGTCCAGGTGGATCGACCGTCGAAGCCGCTGAGAGTCACCCGGGCATTCGTTACCACCGTCGCCGTTGGCCTTCTAGTCATCACCGTGCTGACCCTCGTCATCATCACGAGCCTGATCGTCCCGGGCACTGTGCTTGAGGGGATGTGGGCGTCGAAACCGGACGCTCGCGAGCTGTTCGACCACCTGGGTGGGTTCGGCATTCTGCTGCTCGCCTTTCTGGGAGCGCTCGCGCTGGTGACCGGCGTCGGTCTGCTCCAACGCCGCCGGTGGGCACGATGGGTGACCGTCGCGTTGCTTGGAGCAAATGTCGTGCCGGACTTGATCCAGGGTTTCACGAGCGATCCCCTCACTCTTGTCGCCGCCGTGCCCGTTGCGGCCGTGGTGATCTGTCTCGCGCTGCCCGTCGTCGGGCGGGTGCTGCGGCCGCGCGAAAGCCTGCCAGTGAGTCCGCGCGAGAATTAGGTCATGACCGACGGCGCGGAGACCCCCGACTGGCGATCCGCCAAGAAAGCAGCGACCAGGGCACGCATCCGGGCCGCCGCTCTCGAGCTGTTCCGGCGCGACGGTTACGATCGAACGACTGTCGAGCGAATTGCGGCGGCCGCAGGGGTAACCCACACGACCTTCTTTCGGTATTTCCCAACCAAGGAGGATGTCGCACTCAGCGACAACTATGACCCCCTCATCGCCGGGTTACTCAGCGCTCGACCCTCGACCGAGTCGGTCGCAGAAAAGGTCTGCGGCGCGCTGCTCGAGGGACTCACATCCATCTACCTCGAATTTCGGGACGAACTGCTCGAACAAATGCGACTGGTCCAGTCGGTGCCGGTCCTTCGCGCTCGCGTCTGGGAGGTACTGGTTGACACGGAGCGCACGCTGCTCGAGGTCCTCGACGACGACTCGCTCGAGGCGCGAGCCGTCGTGAGCGGCATCGTTGCGGCCTCGACTACGATCATCCTCGCCTGGGCGGAGGCGGGCGGGCGCGACCAGTTGCCGGAACTGCTGGCCTCGGGGTTTGCGGCGCTTCGGCGCTTCTAGTCGGTTGGGCCACCGCTACGGGACGGGCGTCACCTCGAGCACGATCTTGCCGAGCCCGTGTCGTTTCGCGAGCCGCTCGTAGGCCGCGCGCGCCTGCTCGAGCGGGTACGTCGCGGCGATGGGAAGCTGCAGCTCGCCCGCGGCGATCAGCCGAGCGAGCTCGATGAGCGTTTCGCGCGGGGCGACCGTGGCCATCCCGTCGCCCTTGACGCCGTATTTCTTGCGTCCGGCGAAATCGGCGATCGTATTGATGCGGTCTCGATCGACTCCGAGCGCAACGGCGACCTCCACATTGCCGTCGCCGTGGGTGTCGATGAAGGCGTCGACGCCATCCGGAACAATCTTGCGAATGCGGTCGGCGAGCCCCTTGCCGTATTCGACCGGGATCGCGCCAATGCTCGTGAGGAACGGATGGTTCTCCTTGCTCGCCGTCGCGACGACGGCAGCACCCGCGAGAACGGCAAGCTGCGTTGCGAGGATGCCGACACCACCGGCCGCACCGGCGACGACAACGGTGTCGCCACGACGAACTCGGACGGCATCGACGCACGCCCTCGCCGTCGTGCCGACGACGTAGAGCGAGCCTGCGACATCCCATGGAACGCCGTGCGGTTTCGGGATGACGCGGTCCGCCGCGATCGTGACGGACTCCGCCTGTGCGTTGCGTTGATCCGAGAAACCGATCACGTCGTCGCCGACGTGGACGCCATCCACCTTCTCGCCAACGTCGACGATCACGCCGGCGAAGTCGCTCCCCTGGCCGGACGGGAAGGTTGCGGGAAACCGTTCGTGCATCGCACCCTCGCGAATGGGTATCTCGCCGGGATTGATGCCGGCCGCGACCACCCGGACTCGAACCTCGCTCGTCGTCGGAGGGCGATCGGGCACCTCGACGACATTCAGAACATCGGCCGCGCCGTAGCGCTCGAATCGCACTGCTCTGGACACAGAAACCTCCATTGGTCTTGAGGCCAGTCTCCCTCACAATACTTATCCACAGTTTCCCGCAACATTCGAAACTGTGTTCGGCTTCATGGGAAAATTGGGTTATGTCGAATTCCCGTGCTCTTCTGGTCGAGGCAGCGTCCGCTGTCGCGGCACTGGGGGCGTGCCAGCGGGATTTTTCGCTGTTGGATGACGCGTCTCTGATCGAGGGAATGCGACTGGTTCGCGAACTCGACGGCCAAGCCCAAAGCTACAAGTTATGGATGTCCGCGGAGATTGCGCGCCGGTCAGATTACACACTCGGTTATGACGGGTTGGCCCGCAAGAACGGGTCGGCCACGCCGGCCATTTTCATCCAGGCAATGACCGGCTCCTCGATCGAGGAAGCCAACAGGCTTGCTCGCTTGGGACAGTCGATGGTCGATTACGCCGGTCCGGCTGATGGTTTCGAACCCGGGCGGGTGTCCCCGGCTGTTCAGGCTGCCGTGTCAGGTGAGCTCTCACTCGATGCGGCGGATGCGATCCGTCGCGGGCTCGGTCAGCCGGATGACTCGGTGACGGCTGCGCAGTTGGCTACGGCCGCCGATGAACTCGTTGCGCGCGCCGGAGCGATGACACCTGAGGCGCTACTGAAGGCGGCACGGCGGGCACGCAATGAACTGGATTTGGACGCAATCGAACGCGGCGAGAAACAACGTTCGGCGACCCGCTACGTGCGCACCTGGAGCCGCGACGGCATGTCCGGAGGATCCTGGGCTCTCCCCGACGAAGACGGCGGGCTCGAAATCCGCAATGCCCTGAAACTCCTGGTCGCCACCAAAACCAACGGCCCACGATTCGTCGACATCACCAGGCGCACTCCCGGCGCTGACATCAGCAACTCCCCCGAGACAGCCGATGACCCTGAAGACGACCGTTCACCGGAGCACATCATGGCCGACGGGTTCGTGCAGATCTTCCACAACGGACTGACGGCCGACCCGTCCGTCGTTCCCGGCGCAGGTCGTGCGCCGGTCCGCGTGATTGTCCCCGAACACGTCCTCACCGACCGGGCCAACAATGGGCCCGATTCGAAACCGTCCGGGTCGGCGCTGCTCGAAGAGTCCATGTCGGCCATCAGCATCGGCAAACTCGGCGAATTCCTGTGCGAAGGCGGCACGATCGGGATTCTGTTCACCGAAAACGGGCAGATCCTCGACGCTGGACGCGAACAGCGACTCTTCACCAGGACCCAACGCGCCGCGCTCGGCGTCCGCGACGGCGGATGCCGGTACCCGGGATGCGACAAACCACCCTCCTGGTGCGAAGCGCACCACATCGATTACTGGGCCAGGGACAACGGCACGACAGATGTCGCCAACGGCACGCCGTTTTCAGCCAAAGGTACCAGCGTCAAAATCTGATTATCTATCTTGGTTCAGACTACCAACCGTCCTGCGGTACGCGTCGGAATGTGCCGGGTTAGGCGATACCACATGCCAAAGCTGACGCCAGACATCGGGGACGTGAACTGCCCAGTACCCGGAAGCGTGTCGGCGCTCCCTTTTCGACGGTGCGGGAAGAAGTAATGGTCCGGCCAGCTCGGTCCGAGCCTTGGGTCCTAGCCTTGGAGGGTGAGCCGCGAAGCCGAAGAACTCAGCCGACGGCTGCTGCGTGCCCGGGACGCTATGGACCGCGCCTACGCCGAGCCGCTCGACGTGCGTGCCGTGGCGGCGGTGGCCCATATTTCGCCCGCCCACTTCAGTCGCTGTTTCCGTGCCGTGTTCGGCGAGTCGCCTCATCGCTATTTGCAGCGGCGGCGGGTCGAGCGTTCGATGTTTCTGCTGCGCGAGACCGACCGCACTGTGACGGACATCTGCTTCGATGTCGGCTTCAGCAGCCCCGGCACCTTCACTCGAACGTTCCGGGAGGTCGTCGGCCAGACGCCGAGCGCCTACCGCGGAGGGCACGCTCCGGTCGTGGTGCCCCACTGTGTTCAACTCGCTGCCATGCGTCCGCGGAGTAACTGAGTGCAGGAGAGCACGTTTGGATAAGGCGCCCGGAGCGTCGCCGGATTAAAATCGGGGCATGATTACCGCACTGAATGTCGCATCCATCTACGTCCTCGACAAGGACGAGGCGCTCGACTTCTACGTCAACAAGCTGGGTCTTGAGAAGGGCAACGATGTGCAGCAGGGCGATTACCGCTGGCTGACCGTTCGCGTCCCCGGCGAGGGAGGCACCGAGATCTCGCTCGAGAAGCCCGGTCCGCCGCTGCACGACGAAAAGACGGCAGGCCAGATCCGTGAGCTGATCACCAAGGGTGCTCTGGGCGGCGGGCTCGTCTTCATCACCGACGACGCGCACGCGATGTATGAGACGCTCCGTGAGCGGGGCGTCACGGATTTCACCCAGGAGCCCACCGAGCACTTCTACGGCACCGACATGGGGGTCCGCGATCCCTTCGGCAACGCCATCCGGATTCTGCAGCAAGGAAAGGCTTAGGCAGCTCCACCAGTTACAGAGCGGCGGACCATCCCCGCTAGGGAGGCGGGGATTCGATGGGGAAGGAATGAGTATGTCATGCCTTACACGGTGAATTTCTCGACCGTTTCGACCGTCGGTCTGGAATCGTCACCGGTCGCCGACCGACTGGCGGGTCTGCGTGCACACGAGGCTCGTTACTTCAAAAACAAGCACGGCCACGTCTTCACGGTAGAACCGGCGAGCGATGCCGAGGCGACCATCGACCGGGTCCACCGGATCCTCAAGGCTGAACGTGACATCGTCATCTCGTCTCCGCCTCTTGAGGCGACGACGTTCCAGATCGGCAACGTCCGATGGGCCTAGGTTTTCTATGAAAGCGGCCTTTCGATCAACGTGGCATACGACGTCGACGATCCCGGCAAGCGCGCGGTTGGATTCAAACTCTCCGAGGGAATGGACGTCCCCGCCGAACTCGCCTCCAGGTTTAAGTTCGCCCGACAGAAGTCGAAACTAGCCGGAACCATCCGGGGCTCCTACTTCGCGTTCACGAATGAGTACTGATCAGGGAGGCAAGTGTGCAAGGGCCCGGATTGTCGGGATGGTTCCTGCCAAGGGTCAGTTGGATTCGTAGCACGGATAATGCGCTCCACCGGTACGGCGATTTCAGGGCACTTCCCCAGTGTTATGGCTCTTCGTCACATACGTCTCTAGGACGGCGGCGCCCGTTCCCGGGTCGTCGACGGTGACGACGATCGAGCGCCCGTCGCGGCGGACGACTTCGAGGGCGGGTCCTCGGTGCGTTATGACTCCCCATCGGCCTTTGCGGGTCGGGCCGATCACCCACCGGAAGCCCCAGCCTCCGAAGTCGGCCATAGGGTCGACGGCGATAACGCCCGCCTTTGCGAGATTGGCAGCCGGGACCGAGAGTCGCGGCCAACCGAGCACCGACCGGACCGTGAACCCGCGAGGCCCCGCGCTGGCGACAAACTGCGCGGTATCCGCGAGCACGACCAGCAAGACCGTCGGTGACAAGAAGATCGGCCACACATGCGGTCCAACCGTGAGCAGCAGAGACACGCCAACCAGGATCAGCACCGCGGCGGCAGTGGCGATGACCGCCATGAACCAGGCGGGGAGCTCGACTCTCCCGGTCCAGACTGCGATCTCGCTGGATCGCACGGGCAGCGTATCGGCCGCCTCGACGCTGCTGGCCAGCGGAGCTTCGCGAGGGAGCAATCGCCAGGTAAGCAAGGCTGCGACGATCGCGAGAACGGCGCCACCGCCGAGCGGCAGCGCGGGCGCGAGGGGCGAGGAGTTGAGGACGACGGAACCCACGCCCATTCCGACCGTGTGGAAGACTGTGACCCCCATCGCGATTGCCGGCATCCAGGCGTTCATCCCGGCCATTCGTGTCGCACGGGCAACGAAGAAGCCGATGAATGCGATGACCGGGAAACCAATCACCGCGACGAGGATCGCATAGGTCCACCACGGGCCAGTCCGATCGCCACCGGCGCCCCAATGAGTGATGAGTTGTGGACTGCCGGTGGCACCGATGCTGATAATGACGATCTCTGCGGCGACAACGATCCCGAGCGGCACCCAGATCGTCGCGACGATCGCGGCTCGTCGGGCGGTTGCGTGGTCGACGATTCGTCCGCTCATGATTCGTATTCCTTCCGGACGAGCGCGAGCAGGGTCCCGATCGGGATCCCCGCCGCTTTCGCTTCGACGGCCGCCCGCGCCACGGCGACACGGACCCCGTCCGCAGTCGGAACGCCGACGACGACGGCGCCGCGGCCCCGTCGCACCTCGATCTGTCCATCGTTGCGAAGTTCCTGGTAGGCGCGCAAGACCGTGTGAAAGTTCACCCCGATCGACTCGCCCAGATCTTTCGCCGACGGCAGGCGCTCCCCGGTGGCGATCGCCCCCGTCGCGATCTGGGTGGCGATTGATTCCGCGATCTGGGCGAATACCGGTGTCACCGTGGCCGGGTCGATGAGCACGAACATGGCCTAACTATAGAACAGATAGTTATTCTAGTTGCGTTAGCACTACTCTTCATCTATGGTTTCACCTGTGGATGCGACAACCGGGCCGAAACCCGAGACCAAGCCGGTGCTCGAGGTGAACGGGCTCGTCGTCAGCTACGACGGCCGCACCGCGGTGGACGGGGTAAGTCTCGACGTGCGCCGCGGCGAGATCTTCGGACTTCTCGGACCCAACGGTGCAGGCAAGACCAGCACACTTAGCGCCATCGAAGGGCTGGTGAAACCCCGCGGCGGCGATGTCCTGGTGGACGGCATCGACATCCAGCGGAACCCGGCCGGCGCCAGGGAGCGCCTGGGTGTGCAACTGCAGGCGTCAAGTTTCCAATCCGAACTCACCATCGAGGAGATCGCGCGTCTCTATGCCGGGCTCTACGGCTTGAGCCTCACCAAGCCGGAGGTCGCCCAGCGCATTCGGGACATCGGACTCGGCGACGAGCTCGGCAAGCGTTTCAAGTCGCTCTCTGGTGGCCAGCAGCAACGCCTGTCGCTGCTGATTGCCGTCATCCACCAGCCGGTCCTGCTGCTGCTCGATGAACCCACCTCGGGTCTCGACCCCCAGTCCAGACGCCAGCTGTGGACTCTCATCGAGCAGCTGCGCGCCGAAGGCGGCAGCATCCTCCTCACCACGCACTCCATGGAAGAGGCCCAGGCCGTCTGCGATCGCGTCGCGATCATCGACCACGGGAAACTCCTCACCGTCGACACCCCTGCCGGGTTGATCGCTAAGCACCGCGATGACCCACGCGTGGTGAAGGTCGCGCGGGGCGACGTAACCCTCGAGGACGTATTCATCGGACTGACCGGGAGTGAAATCCGTGACTGAAGCGACCTACACCCCATCCGCTAAGCGCAGTGTGCGCCCGAAGATCGGGCTGATCTTCCGCTCGTTGCTTCGGGCGGACTCCACCGTGCTGGTGCGCAGCAGCCGGACGCTCCTCCTGAACGTCTTAGTGCCGATCCTCTACCTCGTCATCACCAACCTGCACCTCGGCAAGGGCGGGATCACCCACCTGAGCGTTGAGTTCAGCATCAGCCTCGCCCTGACCGTCGGGCTCGTTTCCTCCAGCCTCATCGGCTACTCCATCACCATCGCGCACGACCGCGACGCCGGCGTCTTCCAGCGCCTTCGCGTTACTCCGGCCCCGACCTGGGCGATCATGACCAGCCGCCTGCTCGTGCAGATCATCGTCGACCTCATCATGACCGTCGTCGTTCTCCTCGTCGGCAGCATCATCCACAACACCGTCTTCAGTGCCGGAGGATACCTCCTCGTCGTCTGCGTCTCGATCCTCGGCGGTGCAATGTTCCTCGCCATCGGCCAAGCCATCGTCGGCCTCATCACCTCCGCGGCCGCGGTCAACGCCGTCGGCCGCATCCTGTTCATCGTGTTCCTGCTACTCGGACTCCTCGGCGCCAGCGGGATCCTCGGCTCCACCGTCCAAAACATTTCCGACTGGACACCCGTCGGCGCACTCATCAACCTCTACACCGGAGTCTTGAATCTCGCCCACTGGGACTGGACCAACACCAGTGGACTCATCGCCACCGTCGGCTACACGCTCGTCGGCGCATTCATCGGCATCCGCTGGTTCCGCTGGGAATCACGGTAACCAGAAAGAGGAGAACGCATGCCAGACGATGAACAAGAGACATCGACCGATTCCGAAAGCACGGCCGGAAAGAGCGGCAAGCGGTGGTTCCGCCCCAACCAGGCCGGCGCAGGCTGGCATCCCAGCTCCTGGCAAGGCTGGCTAATACTCGTCGTCATCGTCGCCGCGATCGTCACCCTCGTCGTACTGTTCAGAACCGGGGTGCTCTGACCCCCTCGGCAGCACGACAGGTAGCATCGTCCAGATTGGGCGAGGGTTTTCAGTCGAGGTAGCTCACATCATGGCCAAGACTGGCACGACTACTCGCGCACAACTCGTCGCACAAATCCTCCGGGGATGACGCGCACCGCAGTAGGCGGCCACGGGAAGAGCTGGCCCGAAGAGGGCGAGGCGGGCGTTGCGGTCGAATATCGACCAGGTGCACATGTCGATCTGCGCCAGCAGCTGCGACATGAGCGACCAGCGCTCCGCCATGACGACGACGGTATCGCGAACCAACCACAGCGCCCCCGA
>DATAZY010000008.1:0-19120 GCA_036271795.1 Galbitalea sp. | reverse complement strand
TCTGACCTGCCTTGGTCGCGACGTTACTGACACACTGGCGTCGAACCGACCAAAGTTGACAGGCTCACCTACATCGGGTGACTGCGTGCTTGACCCCCGGACGTACGGTTGTTGTGTTCACGTCGCGCGGGCGGAACGCTCGCCCCGATGGAGGAAGCCGTGGCTCTCGGTCCCATAGAAATCGTCACACTGGTCTTTCCTGGCAGCCAATTCAATGGCGAGGTGATCCCGAAACTTTCCGAGCTGGTCAAAAACGGCACTGTCACGATCGTCGATGGCCTGTTCGTGGTTGTCGGTGAAGGCGGTGAGGTCGACATCGTCGAATTCTCAGAGGCCGGCGACAGCACCGGCATCGCGGCGTTGGCCGAACTCATCGAAGAGGTTAACGGATTGATCTCCGAAGACGATGTCGCCGAACTCACCTCCGGCCTTGAGCCGGGGAGCTCCGCCGCGATCCTCGTATTCGAACACACCTGGGTGAAACCGCTCCGCGATGCGCTCGTAGGATCCGGTGGCTACCTCCTCGACACCGTCAGGGTTCCAGGGGCGGTTGTCGACGAGGTTCTCGAGGCCGTCGCCGGGCTGGCCGACTAGCTTCACTGATTGACGAGAAAGCGAGATCATGCCACGACGTATGGGCCGACCAGGTCTAATGGGAACAATGGCCCGCACTGCGGTCATCGCAGGCACGGCCACCGCCGTGTCTGGCGGAATGCAGGGCCGACAGCAGGCAAGGGCGCAGGCCTCCGCCAACCAGCAAGCGGCGGCACAGCAAGCAACGCAATCACACGCGGACATCGATCAAATGCAACAGCAAGTTGCTCAACTGCAGACGGAGCAAGCGGCCACGGCCGCTGCACCATCAACAACTCCCCAAGATGACATGCTGACCCAACTCGCCAAGCTCGGCCAGATGAATCAAGCGGGACTCATCGATGACGCGGAGTTCGCCGCAGCGAAAGCGAAACTTCTCGGGATCTAGTAGTGGCTCGCTCGCACGGATCCTTTGCTTCCGCATCGATGAAGCTTGTCCGCTGGGATGCGATCATGTCATCGGTCTCGTGCAGCGGTGGGGTTTCGTGCCGCTCCTCGTGGCGGTCGGACGTTGGCTGATGTGCCGCCAGTTCTTCCTCGCACTCTGTCGGGCGGCTTGCCGGACGGGGGTATCCAGCGGATTATGGCCGGTGGAGCTGGTCAACGACGGATGGATCGGAACTCCGAGCAAGATCAGGGTGACCAGGTGCGCGGTGATCGCCCTGTTTCGGTCTCCCCAACGATTGGCGTGGGGGGTGGCGACGCTGGCGGCGACGATGATCCGCTCAATGGTACGGATGACTGCCTCGTCGGCACGGGTCGCGGTCAGATTCGCTGCGAACGGCAGCAACACTTGGAGTGCCTCGTCCCCGGCGCGCGACTCCCACAACGGTCCGGGAGTGGACAGGAGCGGTACGGGGGACCTCTTGATGGCGACGCCCGCCGGCGTGTCCGCGATCCAATTTCGTACAACCATGATCAGGTCGGTGGCATCGGCGTGCTGGGCGGGGAACGAACCGATCGCGCCGGGCACGATACGCGAGTCGACCTGTTCTTTGCCCCAAGGACGGGCGCTGCGTGCATCAGATCAACGAACCCGGCGATGTCGACGACCGTTGCCGATGACGAGGTTCGACGGGTCAATGATGAGGTCCGGGGCGAGGAGCAACCGGGACCGACGGCAGGTGGCTCTGCGGCCAACGCGGCCGATGAAGTCATCGGTGCGTGTTTCTGTTCCGGGCACAAGGCGCCCTCCCGAGAAAGCGGTGGGCCGTGCGCTTGACGGATTCGGTTGTTCCGTCCTCACGCCAACATCGACTTTTCTGGTAGCGCGGGCGTCATGGTTGAGCTGAAGCGGTCGGAAGTTAGGGCACGGGCTGCGGCGGCGGTTCGGGCACGGCGTGCCGCGGTCCGCGGGGTGTTTCGTCGGGAGACTCTGGGCCGGGATGCCGTGGCCGGATTGGTGCTGGGAATCGAGAGCGTTCCCGATGGTCTCGCCAGCGGTTTGCTCGCGGGCGTCAACCCGATCGCTGGTCTCTACGCCTACATGTTCGGGTTAGCCGGCTCCGCCGTGTTCGCCAGCAGCACGTTCATGGCCGCCCAGGGCACAGGCGCGATGGCTCTGGTAGTCGCCGATACCGATCTCGGCTCCCGACCCGACCCGTCGGGAGCGTTGTTCACATTGTCGATGCTCACGGGTCTGTTCATGATCATCGCTGGAGTCCTTGGTGGGGGACGGTTGTTGCGCTTTGTCCCAACCGCGGTAATGGTTGGTTTCATCACCGCAGTTGGGGTGAACATCGTTTTAGGACAACTGGCGGACCTCACCGGCTCGAAGTCCGACGCCGCAAATCGGGTGGTCAAAGCGTTCAACATTGTGCTGCATGTCGCTCGTTGGGACCCGGCAACGATCGGCGTTGGGTTGGTGACCTTGGCCCTGATCATCGGTTTGACGCGCACCCCGCTGAAATCGTTCGGCCTTGTGTTGGCGGTGATCGTCGGCTCCGCACTGACGTGGGTCTTCAACACCTACGGGCATGCGCAGGTGGCTCTCGTCGCCGACATTGCCAAGATACCGAGCGGACTTCCGACGCCCGTTCTGCCGACCTTGGGTGATATTAGTTTTCTTGCGCTCCCCGCCTTGTCATTGGCCTTCGTCGGCTTGGTGCAGGGGGCCGCGGTATCATCCGGTGTTCCCAATCCCGGAGGACGAGTCAGCGACAGTTCGGGTGATTTCGTTGGGCAAGGTGCCGGCAATATCGTTTCTGGCATTTTCCAGGGCATGCCGGTTGGTGGTTCGATGTCCGCTTCCGCGTTGATCGTGGCTGCTGGTGCGAAAACTCGACTCGCGTTGTTTATCGCTGCCGGAATCACCGCTGCGACAGTCCTGCTCATTTCGGGGGTGGTTGGACACGTTGCGATGCCGTCGCTCGCCGCGCTTCTGATCGTGGTTGGGGTGGGGTCGATCAAACCGCAGCAGGTGATATCCGTGACCAAGACTGGGATTCTCCAGTCGACGATCATGGGCGTGACCTTCGTGTTGACCCTGCTGGTTCCCCTGCAATTCGCTGTCCTCGTCGGAGTCGGCCTCGGGATCATTCTTTTCGTCGCGCAACTGTCCAATCGTCTGCGGGTAAGGCAGATTACGGTCGAGGGAAACGGCCGCCGACGCGAGTCCGATCCGCCAGCGGAAGTGGGTTCGGAGCAGGTACTGGTACTGCAACCCTACGGGAGCTTGTTCTTCGCCAGCGCTCCGGTATTTGCCTCCCAGCTTCCCGAGATCGGTGCGGCGACGAACCGCTCCGTCGTCGTGCTGCGGCTGCGGGGATTGGACCAGATCGGTTTGTCTCTGGTGGATGTGCTTCGTCGGTACGGGAGAGAACTGCGCGAACACGATAGCCGCCTGTGTGTAATCACGACCAGCGAACGGGTCGTCGCGCAGATGGCCGCAGGCGGCCTGATCGCCGAAATCGGTGACGATGCGGTGTACCACGGAACGGAATGGCTCGGGGAAACCACCCGAGCCGCCTACCGAGACGGGCAGGACTGGATCAATTCGAGATGACTGATCGGGATGGCGCCCGCGATGCTCCCAACGGGTGGAAGCTGAGGGATGCGCTCCGGCCAACGCCACGATATGGAGTCGAAAGTTCCTGACTGGTCGGAAATGGGCACCCGCTGTTGCTCGCATCAGTGCCGCTGGTCCGGGAGCCATCACTTTCACTGCATGTGTGCAACAATTGCAAGCATGCAAACTGACCGTCGGGTTCTTGTCTGATGTCGCTCGACGACGAGTACGCGGACCGCAACACTGTCGCGACCACCCTCACCGCATCCCGGGCACTACTCGGAGTTGTCGCGCGATCGGTGTCCAAGGCCCTCGAGTCCGTGTCGATGCCCCAGTTTCGTGTGCTGATCGTGCTGGCGAGTTCCGGCCCGATGCGAATGGGGTTGCTTGCCGAGCGGATGAACGCGGTGCCGTCCACATTCAGCCGCTCGATCGATCGGCTGGTTTCGGGAGGCTGGGTCGAGCGAATCGAAAGTCCGGAGAGCCGACGGGAGGTCATCATTCGCCTGACCTCGTTGGGGCGCGCGTTGGTGGATGACGTCACCGAGCGTCGACGTCAGGAGATCGCAGCGATTCTCTCCAGAATGTCCAGCGACGAACGCGCGGCTCTGCAGGGTGCGCTGGTGTCCTTCGCCGAAGCTGCCGGAGAACCGACGGCGGAGGAGCTGTTGGTCCTTGGTCTTTAGCGCGCTGCTTTCGTTCGGGATGTCGGCGCCGCCGGGAGGTGGCTCCGCGGCCGGGATGTCGGGTCTGATGTGGATGCCGACGCTGGCGCCGACGTTCGCGAGGTTGCTGGCCTGGCATCTGCAGCCCGTCCCCATCCTTCCCGCAATTTCGCTGGTGCTGCTCGTTGGCTACGTTGTCGGGGTCGTCCTTCTGCGGCGGCGCGGCATCCGTTGGCCATTCGCGCGCACGATCTGGTGGGCGGCCGGCATCGCTACCTTGCTTGCCGTCACCGCTACCGGCATCGATGGCTACGGCATGGAACTGTTCAGCGTGCACATGGTCCAGCACATGGTCTTGAGCATGCTGACCCCGATCTTCCTGGCGCTCGGCGCACCCATCACGCTGATCATTCGCGTCCTCCCATCCCGTCACGGCGGTGGCTGGAATGCCCGCAAGCTGTTTCTCGCCTTTCTGCACAGCCGGATCGCCGCATTCATCACGCATCCCGCGGTCACCGTTTCACTGTTTCTCGTGAGCCTGTACGGGCTGTATT
Source organism: Galbitalea sp. (assembly GCA_036271795.1). GTDB lineage: Bacteria > Actinomycetota > Actinomycetes > Actinomycetales > Microbacteriaceae > Galbitalea. The sequence continues at coordinate 14,300 of DATAZY010000008.1, read as the reverse complement.
TCACGCCCGCCTTCGATTATTTGATGAGCACCATGTGGGGGCACAACCTCATGCTCATCCACTTTCTCGTCATCGGGTTCCTCTATTTCTGGGGCGTCATGGGGGTCGACCCGTCGCCGAGTCGTCACAAACGCGGAATCCGCAACCTGAGCAATCCGATCCTGCGCATCCTCGAAATCATCGCCACGGTTCCCTTCCACGCATTCTTCGGGGTCGTGGTGATGATGTCGGTCGATCTGATTGTCGGCTTCTACGCACATCCGAATCCGGCGTGGCACCTTGCGGCGCTGAGCGACCAGCAGGTGGGCGGCGGAATCGCATGGGGATTCACCGAACTCCCAACTCTCGTTGTGCTTGGAGTGCTTTTCTTTCACTGGCAGACGAGTTCGGCCCGTCACGACCGAACGGCTGACCGAAAGGCCGACATCGACGGTGACGCCGAGCGCGTCGCCTACAACGACTACCTGGCGAGGCTCGCCTCCCGAGACAGCAGGATTTCCGGATGACGCGTCGAACAACCAATCGCGAGCGAGCGTGGCCGATCTGGGTCATCGGCACCGTCAGTGCCGTCGCGATCGGCCTCGCGGCATTCTCGATTGCACAAGAATCTCAGGCTGATTCCGCTGCCCACCGATCGCTGCCGATCTCCAATGGAATGTCGAACCTCCTCGAGGTGAACCCTCTCATCACCCTCGACACCAAAGCACCGGCGCTGACGCTGACCGACCAGAACGGGCACCCCGAATCGCTCGAAAGCTTCGCCGGCAAGGCCGTCATCCTGACCTTCGGTGACGACAAATGCACCGACCTCTGCACACTGCTCGCCGAAGACGTGATTTCCGCTGACAGGGACCTCGGCAAGGCGGCTTCGAACGTGCAGTTCGTGTCCATCAACGCGAACACGTTTTACCCGTCGGTCTCCGACACAAAGCAGTGGACGGATACGCACGGCCTGAAGGATGTCAGCAACTGGCACTTCCTGACGGGATCACCATCGACCCTCACCGCGCTCGCAAGAAAATACGGTGTCGACGTCGAACTCGACCACAAGAACAAGACGATCGTGCACGGCACGGACATGTTCTTCATCGACCCGTCGGGTCACGAGGAGCAGATCGGGCAGTTCGGTGTCGAGTCTGCGAACACAGCTTTGTTCGCGCATGCCATGGCGCAACTGGCCATCGACACGATCCCGAACAACGCCTCGATCCACATCGCGGGACCATCGCCAACGTCGTCGAAGTCGGTGAGCACGGCGCTCGGCCGGACTGCGCCAGCGATTGAGCTACCGGAGCTCGGAACCGGCACACCATTGAGCACCGCAACCTATCGGGGCAAGTGGGTGGTGCTGAACTTCTGGTCGTCGACCTGCGCGATCTGTTACTCGGAGATGCCTGGACTCGAAAAGGCCAGCGACTCCGCGGGCGAAAAAGCCGTGGTCCTCGGGATTGATGTCTCAGACGTAGATGGCCCTGCCGAGAGTTTCCTGAAGCGCACAGGTGTCACCTTTCCCACCATGTCCGATCCTGACGGCGTTGTCGCGGGCCAGTACCTGATCCCCGGAACGCCGTATACGGTCATCCTCGACCCGAACGGCAAGGTTGCAGTCCGGCATCCGGGCAGCATCACGGCAGAGCAACTCGAATACCTGCTCGATACGCTCGAAACCCAGAACCCCACGTCGTGATCGCTGACTCTCGGAAAACGAAACAGCCGTCAAATACATAGTTCCTACCCTCTACTCGGTCGGCCCGAGGTTGCGGGCCTGAGTAACCGTCCAGCAGGGCCAGGTTCGTGTGAGGCCTGGAAGATTGCAATCGCAGTGACGACGAGTCAATCTCGCAGCGGAAACTTTTTCGAATCGCGGGTGCCCGGCTCTCCGTTTTAGTGCGAACCAGGTGTTAGAGGCAGGGTATACCCGCCGTTCTAAGCGCACCAGACGAGTTCTCCCCCGTCGACCACCGCTGTTAGGGTGGTGCGGATTTGCGCGTAGCGCCCTGTCGCCCAACAACTGATGCTGCCGTTCTAGCACAACTGGCTACTCGGACAGGTGTCCCGAGCACGATTCCAGTGTGATGAAACCGTTTCACTATCAGCCCGACACGCATGAGATTCGGGGCGGTTGATTGTGCGCCTCAGCGGATTCTGCCCTCCGCCGCGCATGAAGCACTTATGAACACGACGGTGGGTACGATTGGTGCCATGCCAGCTTCGTCGCAACTGATAACAGCTCCGCAGGCTGCGGCGCTCGTGCGCGCTGCGCTGTCCGCCGGAAACAGCGACCTCGCGATTCGTCAATTGACGGAAGCGATCGCGCGGCTGATCGACAGCAAGGGCAAGAACATCCCTGCCGATGAATTCGCAGAGCCCGAAACCACGGGAGACGCGAACTACGACGCAGTGCTCGCAGCGGCCTTCCTGTACGCCGCACATATTTGCCAGCTCGAAGCTCCCGCCTGGACTGAGCTGGCACCGCTGACGGAGTTGTGGCTTTGGGGTGGGGACGGGTTCGAATCCGAGCAATACAGGAACCTGATTCGCCGCCAGACACCAGCCGAGTTTCTTGAGCGAAACATCCTTACGCGTCCGCGCGACTGGGTGAACGCTTGAATGACGGCTTAGGCAGCAGCTACCGGGAGCTCACCGGCGAGGACGTCCGGGAGTTGCTCGGAGAGTTGCTAGATCGCCTGGCAGCACGAGGTGTCGAGGTCGAGGCGTACATCGTCGGCGGTGCAGCTATGGCGCTTCACCTCGGCCGCGAGCAACTCACGCCTGACATCGACGGGATTTTCAAGCCGCAGGCCGAGGTGTTCGCTGAGGCGGCCACGATGGCTGGCGAGTACGGGCTCGACCCGAAATGGGTCAACTCGGCATTTCTGTCTTACATGTCTTTCTCGCCCAAGGACGACGGTGAACCCACAGTCGTCGAACTGCGTGGACACAAGGTGACGATCGCCTCAAAGCGAGTGCTTCTTGCGATGAAGATCGCCGCCTCGCGGTCGAAGGACCACACCGATACAAGCCGCTTAATTCTCGACCTGGGAATCACCGACGCCAACGAACTTGTGGATCTCGCCTTCTCGCTCTTCGGCGAGGGAAACATGACGCTGAGCGAAGACCGGGAAGAGGTTACCCTCATCGTCGAGGAAGCGTTGCGACGCGCGGAGCGCTACGGAGCCGGTATTCGCTCAGCAGGCGTTACCCGCCCTGTGCCCGCAGGAACGCTCATCGCGAGTCGGACGACAACCCCTTCCGGCCGTTGCGGCAAGCCGCGCGCGAACGGCAGAGGATTTTGCATGCGGCGCGTTGGCGAGCAGGGCTGCCCGTATCACGGCTAGTTGGTAGCCAAGACTCCCGCTCCCGCGGAGAGAGCGCAGTTTCGCGGGGTCCGCGCATGTTGCATTTGGACAAATCCGACGATAATTGCGGCAGGGGGCACGATGCTGAAGAGATCTCACGCGAGGTCAATCACCGGACGAGTCACGCTGGTCGGAGCCGTGCTTCTTTCGATGTGCTCGCTGGCGGGATGCTCTGGGCCGGGGCTAGATGTGCCGGCGGCCTCTACTCACATTGCGAAGTGTTCGCCGCGTACGACGCCTTATCCGGTCACAGATATTCGCAAGCATGCGAGGGCGTCCTGCGACCTAGCTGGACAGATGCTCATTTTCCCCAACGGATTCGAAGTGCCGGCTCCGCCACAGCTGGTCAATGAAGGCATCGGCGGCCAAGGCATTCCGAGCGGCCAGAAGCCGGGGGTGCCCATTGACAACAGCTATTCGCTCATCAACCTTGGCACCTACGGCTTGGTGGTCGGCGAACTGGACAACAAGACCGGGAAGTCGCTCTGGTGGGGCACCAAGGCGGGCCTGGAGCGCTATTGGGCAGCGTTCGGAAAGCGTGTAGACAAGGTCTAGTCGCTTGCCTGCGGGTTATCGGCTGGATTCTGCGGCAGCCCGCGCCGCCATCATCGCCCTATGCGCTGCCCGTCGGCGTTTCGTCTCCGCCATCGCCTTCTGCGTCGCGCTCGACCAGAGGCTGTGCCGGCTCTCGAACGGGTCGAGCCCGCGTTTGTCGTAGACCGCGCGGTACTCGCGCTGCAGGTGGCCGGCGTGGCTGACCAACTGCGCACGGATGGCTGCGGTGTACGCGGCACTGTCATCGGCGCGGAGCAGCGACAGGCGAACCAACTCCAACATCCGGTTGGTGCGGGCACGATTCTTGTACGAGTACATCCGCGGCTGCATCAGGTTCCGAACCTGGGCTAGCGCTGACTCCACAGCACCATTCGCATAGACCGGTGGCCGGCCAGCTCGGCGGGACGCCTGGACGCGAAGTTTCGAGCCCCACCGGTCGACCCATGCCCGAACGAACCGCAGCCCTTCCCGACCGGGCACCGCGCTCTCGAACGCGTCCCAGTCGGCCTCGGAGGTGAGGGCGTCACGAAACAGCCGCCGTAGGTCGTCGCCGGGCGCAAGCTTGTCGCGGTCGAGCGCATCGCCGGCGTTCGTCCGGAGGTGGTGCTCGCAGTGGTGGATGAGATCCTGGTCCGCTCCTGGCCCGAAGGCTGCGACGACCCCACCGATGATGCCCTTGTCCTGGTCGGCGACGATATGGATGGGCCGGCCTGGCTTGCTGCGCAGGAACTCCGCCCACCCCGCTGTGCCGCCGGTCGGGTTCGCGTCGACCTTCACCAGGCGTCCGTGTTTCCCATCGGCGTCGTACCCGTAAGCGGCAAGCACCGATTACAGCATGTATCCCTTGCCGGCGGAGTCGGTCCACCGGAAGTTGATCGAGTCGAGGACGAGGACGGCCGGCCACTCTGGCTCCTCGTAGGGGGCGGCGACGATCGGCACGAAGTCCGTCATCCAGTCGGCGACGGTCTGCCCGGCCGAGACCGGCTTCCACGGGCTGGTCTTGCCGATGTTCGCCCGCATCCGGACCCGCTGGGCGACATCGGAGTAGGTGCTGCCTTGCCCGACATCGACGAGCGCGCCGGCGATCTCACGGATGAGATATTCGAACTCAGCCGGCGCCGCGGGCCCCTGATGCGGTGCGATGTGGTTTTCGCATTCGGTGCAGGTCTCGTCCGTTGCGCGTGTCTTGCTGACCACGCCGAGGAACCGGTGGAAGGATCCGTCTGGACGGGTGCAACGCCATCGTTGTTTGCTTCGGCCGCCAGCACGTTGGATGCCATCGCGAACGATCCGCACGTCCTGGTGGGCGCGCGGGCAAACCATCACGTCACCGGCCATGACGAGACCCTCTCTTCAGAGAAGAAGGCTACTGCCGGAGCTCCCGAAAGTCACTCGGTCGAGGAATTCTCATCACACTGGAATCGTGCTCGGGACAGGTGTCCATCCTCGATTAGCCGAAGTCGAAGCTCTAGCTTGGTGTGCGCGGGTCGACCGGCGTTTGCATATCTCGTCTTGGCGTGGTCGACGAGCTGGCGAGCACTCTGCTGGGAAATTCCGAACGCTTCGGCTACCGCCTTCAAGGCGTGGCCGTCCGCATAGGCGACGCAAATCTGGAGTTCTCTCGGGGACAACGGCAGTGACCAAATAGGGCCGTCGCCACGATAGTCGTTCCATCCCACTCACCCACCGTACGGGCGGCGCCAAATAATGTTTCGCAACGTCAGCTGGCGTTGCAAATATTCGCCGCGAAGGGTGCAGCAGGGTCAGAGCTCGTCGCCCGACAGGTCAGTCCCCTCAAACACTGCCGGCCCCCCGAAAGCGATCCGTTACCAGAAATCGGCGCTGGGCGAGCTGGTGCATGCCGATTTCAAGAAACGGGGTCGATTCCCCGACGGTGGCGGGCGCCGAGTCGTCGGCAGACAGATCGACAGCAGACCCCAACGACGGCCACGGTCGCGGTTGCTGACTTCTCCACCCCGCGGTCAAGCGAAGACCACGACCGCTAACACTTGAAACCGGAGGTCGCAGAGGTGGCCTCGCATTACCACCAGCGGCACTGGTTCTGTCGTCACGGTTGAAGCTGAGGCGCTCGAGGATGTTATTCGGTCAGTAGACGGGACTGCTGAGGAAACCTGTCCCGCTCTGCGGAACCGCTACATCGAAATGTTGCGCAGTTGGGGATTCGAAAGGATCCGTGAGGTTTGTGATGGACGAATCTGGCCAACGCGAGTACCGTTTTGAGAACTTCAGACCGCGAGTCCGGATGAAGTGGGTCCTCGAGCCGATGTCGGCCGATACCAGCCGAGAGCCGGTCGCGGGCCTCCCCGTTTGGGCATCTCCGTGCGGGGCAGGTTCGCGATCCCTCAGGCCTTGTACGCCTTGCGAACGAGATTTGCAATCGGTTTCGGCCGATGGTCCTCGCCCTTAGTCTGTGAGGCGAGCGAAAGCGCTAAACCCTGGAGTGCTTTCACCCGTTCTAAACGGTCTTTCCTAGAGATCGTCCACACGGTTCGTGCATTGCGGTCACGTCCCCCAACCGCCGCAATGCACGCAATCGAGACGCGAGAGACCCTGCCACGACTACCCGAAAGCCGGGCAGGGTCTCTGTTCCGTTCTCGAGGCTTACCCCACATCAAGAACAGAGCGAGCAGGGTTAATGCCCTGCTCCTTTTTCGACGTTACGCGAACGGGGAAGGGTGGGCGACCCCAGAACGGGGCGACACATCCACTGGTCAAGGATGTCATCATCGAGGGTGAGCCTGACGGATTGTGGCGTGCGTAAAGCACGATTAGATCTCGATGCCGACATTGAGGATGTCCGGCCGCCCGTTTGGGCCCATTCGGGGCTGCTGAGAGTTTCGGTTACTCGTGCGCCGTCAACGGTCACACCCTCCTTCGCCCTGGTTGCGGTGTGCAGGGGCTGGCAGCCCATAGGATCCAAGCAGTGACCGTCGCTCCGGATGGAGCGCGCCCTTGAGGGAGTAGTAGCTAATGGAATCCGTATCAGGCGACGAGCTTCCGTCCGGGCTTATCCGACTGGATTCGGCGGACCGTATCGTCGACGCGAATGCGGTCGTTGTTGAGTGGTTGGGAGTCGACGTGTCCGACATAGTCGGGCTACCGTTCGATGAGGTGGTTCGCTCGGCTGAACCTACCGATTTGCTGGCGTCCGACTACACGACGGGACTGTCGGAGGTCTCTCATATCGATGGCTCGAGGCGCCCCGTTTTTCTGAAACAGGGCACTCCGGACGCGGCTGGCAGGTTGGTGATTGTCTTCGACGCTTCTGCCCAACGCGCTTTCCGGGAGCAATTGCTGCATCGTCACGGGTTGGTCGAACGCACCCAGAAACGACTGGAACTCGTCATTGCGGCGTCCATCGCGTTTTCGGAAACCACAAGCGAGGCGCAGCTTGCGGAAGTTCTTGCCACTACAACCTCGCAGGCTTATGCGGCGGAGGAGTCCGCCGTTTTTCTGCTCGATTCGGACATGCGGTTCCAGCAAATCGCAGGGACCAACCCGTTTTCGACTATCGGCGATGTCGATCTCACGGCCCGTGCGACGTGGCTGCATAGTGTGGTGAAAATCAGTGGCGTCGCCGAAGCTCACGCCGTGGCTCCGGCTGTGGGTGCGGCATTCGAAAACGCCGGAGTGCAGTCAATGATCATTGCTCCCATCCGCCAGAGAAATGAACCGATGGGGCTGCTTGCCGCGTTTTTTCGCCACCCGCGCCAGTTCGACGAGCAAGCGTCGCCGCTCGCGGACGCTCTGGCAGGGCAGGCAGCTCGAGCGTTGGCGGCCCTCAGGCTGCAGGAGCGGCTTGAGCATGCTGCGATGCATGACGACACGACCGGTCTGCCGAATCGGCGGCTGCTCGAGGAACGGATGGACGAGTCGAGCCGAACGACCGGTACCGCGCTCGGCGTCCTGTTCATCGATCTCGACGGTTTCAAAGCAGTTAACGACCAGCTCGGTCATTCGGTAGGGGACGAGATTCTCCGCGAGGTAGCGGCACGCTTGAAAGAGACCATCCGCGTGCAGGACATCGTTGCCCGATACGGAGGAGACGAGTTCGTGATCGTCTGCGAGGTCGCGGGGGAGAGCGCGGCGCTTGAAATGGCCGAGCGTGTGCGTGCACGCATCAGTGCCCCTTACGCGATTTTGCCTCCGAGGCTAAGAATCGGCGCGAGTATCGGCGTTTCCGTGCGACCGAACGAGTCCGCGTCATTCGCGACCGATCAGCTGGTGCGCGCCGCAGACCAAGCCATGTATCGGGCAAAGTATGCCGGCGGGGACCGAATCGCTCGTGCGAGCGTGATTTAAGAGAGCTGGGCGAACCAGTCCGATAACCCACCCTGGTTCGCCAACTGCCGCCCAACTGCGAGATGGATGTTATGCAGCAGCGGTTTCATGTGATGTCTCGGGCCGTCCCAGCTGCAGCGGTTTCAGGGGGTCGGATTTTTGCCCACGGAAGCCCACAACTGCAGGTTTCGGGACGTTGTTGGAATTGATTTTCCGACGCCGGCGGGTGGCGATATTCGGCTGTCCGTCACTCGTTTTTCGGTCCATACATTGGTCCAGTCGCACTCTCATTATCGAGAGGATTAACACAACGAATGGACCGAAAAACGGGGGGCCGGACAACGACAAACTTCAGGAATGGGAGGACTACTACAACTACGATCGACCCCACGGAGCCCTCGCAGGCAACACCCCCTACGAACGACTCAAACAGAAAACCCAAGACCCCCTGTCATAGGCCTCCGTCAGTTGCACAGCTAGTTCCGCGAGCGAGCGCCCGATGTGACGAAACGTTTTTGGATCTGTTTCCGGTGATGCAATGTCGTCAGATTCGAGTGTCCGCCTAGACGTCTGTCGGACCATTGCTTGTGTCTGTACTGTCTCGGTCTCGGTTTCGGTCGAGGCTTCGAGGCAGCACCGCCATGACCGCGGCCACGGCGATTAGTGCGAGCGCGGCCGCTATGACCCCCGCGGTGACGGAGAACACGAAGTCGAACAGCAGGAAGACCACGCCGCTGGTGAGTGCGGCCACCAACCATAGCCCCGCGACAAGCAGGCGGTTAGCCACGGAAACTACTGTTGGTTTGTCATGTCGCCGGAATTGCGCCCGATGAAGGCTCACCACCGACAGTCCGACGAGAGTGCTCGCGGCGGCAAGCGCCACCAGAACGCCGTAAACGACATCCTCAGCTGTGTTGAGCTCACGGAAACGTTGTTGGAAGGCCACGGTCAGCAGAAACCCGCTGATGATCTGCGTCCCAGTTTGAGTGACCCGCAGTTCTTGCAGAACGTCGTTCCAGTTTCGGTCAGACCGTTCCGCTGCGGATTCGTCCCGACCGTCCAATGGGTCGGCATCGATGTGATCGTCCTGCACGCTGCTCATCCTTCCGCGATATTTGGCGTGATCTCCATGGTTTGACGTGAAGGTTAGTCCCTACCCTGGGGCCGGTTCATTAGGACGAGCCGTAGGTCCTGCCTGAGGTTTCGTCGTGGGCGACGAATCCGCCACATTGGATGGTCCGCGCAGTCGCCGGTTCGGTGGCTAAGGCCGGGGGTCCACACCTTTTGTGCCGACCCGATGCTCGGAATCGGATCCGCGGAACCGCGGTCGGACTCGTTCGCGCAATGGCGCAACGACGAAGACGCAAGCCCGTTATCGGTGCGGATCCCGAAGCCTCAGTGATGGTCGCGAGACCGTCGACCAGCTGGGGTGAACGGTTCGCGTGGCTGGGAGCGAACACGCCGCGCCGATGACTCCACCGTTACTGTCGGTCTTAGTCAACGGTGTGCATCCACATCTCTCGTAGCCGCCCGTCGACGGTTTTGACTATCCACACCCGGCCCTCCTCGAAAGGACCACGGACAATTCGACCATTGACCTCAATCAACGCGCCGTCACCAAGTACTGCGTCAAGGAGAACCTGCGTGTCAGGGTTCAACGCGCGGGCGGTGTCGAACGCTTGGCGAACGTCGGCGGCGTTACGGCGTTCGGGATGAGTGGTCAAACCATTCATCGGCGAGCAGTTCTTCGAGGACTCCATAACCTCCGTCGTTCCAGCAGCGAAAGTATGCTTCGACCGCACCGTGACCCGACCTGACACCTTCGGCCGCGGAGTCGCGCGGGAACGAGTTCCCATCACCGACGATCTCCATGTGTTTACGGTAGGAGGACGCAGGCTACTCGGGCAGGGATTGCGCGTGGCCGCCGGATGGAATAGGGGCAGGACATTTCAATGAATTGCACTGACAATTGCATTTTTCGGGGTCTGGTGAATGGATGGCCAACAACATCGCGCTGACGGCAGCCACAGAATCTCGTCGCAGCGGTTACGCAACCGGTTGACGCATCATCACCGCGGCCCTAGACCGGGGAGAAGAGAAAGGTTACGACGATGGCAATCCAAATCAACAAAGACGCTGTGTCGCATGCAAACGGGCTAATCCGGCGCGGTGCGATCGTTCAGGACGAACGAGGCGACTGGAGCGAACACGCTCCGTCCGCCAGCGACGGCAACGCGTATATCGACGAGCACGGCATGAAGGAATACGCCAAGTGGTTCCTGGGCGAGGACAGCGACCAGCCCGAAGAAAATAAGGGTCGTTACCTTTTCCCCTATGGCGACTTCACGAAGGTGCATCGTTGTGCGGTGATTTCAGGCGAGGGCCGCGCCGGCCAGTACAACCACGGGTCGATTGAAAAGGCGGAGAAGGACCTGCTCGAGAAGATCGACAAAAAGCAAAAGTAAGTGGGCGCATCATCAGCGCAGGAACGCTCGACTGTTAGACGAAACGAGCGCCCGGTGCCGACGGATCCCTCTAACGCAGATGATTTTCCGGGAATCGTCGATACCTGGCCACGGAGGGAGGAATCAAGGGTGAACGACAGCACCATCGGCGATGCAGGCAAACGGGGCCCTGACCGCACTCACGTGCGTCCTGACGGTGTGAGCGAGGAAACCGTGAAAGCAATAGGCAAACTTTCCGAAGCTCTCGAAGCAACCGAGCAAGCGCGAGGACACTTGTACGCCTTCCACCGGCTCACAGGAACCGCCGACCTCGCCCTCGGCGAGGCCGTGCAGTTGTTGAGACAAGCCGGACACAACCGCATCGCTGACGAACTGGAACATGACCTCGTGGGGCGGAACGTGCTCGAAGGCCGCTGGACTTTCCAGGTCATCGAGGAGTACGACGACAACTACTATGCAGCATTCAAGAAAGCAGAAGAACTGGCACGACGACAACTCGTCGACGGCAAACGACACCTTGCCGAAGCAGAAATGAAGGAACGACGCCGAACCCCCGGGGCCCGGCATCATGAAGCGTCCCCTCCGGCGCCTGCCGAGGACTCAGAGCAATAAATCCCACCCGCGTCTCGGCTCTAACGCGACCCGCTCGAGCGGAAGTTACCGTAACCCGCGCGGACAGGGCTGAGCGGAAAGCGACATGAGGCCCCGCCACGCCCGTCGGACCATTCTTGAGGGTCCGACATCGGTGTGGTGATGGAACCAACATCTTCCTGACCTAGGCAGCCTCCCAACCACTCGTTTGCTCGCCCCGCAACGCCTTTCGCGGGACGACTTCGAGTGGTCTCATTGTTGGGTAGGAGTTTGCCGCGAGAAAGGGATGCCATGCCAACGGTTAGTGATTTCGTAATCCAGCGAGTACGGGAGTGGGGAGTCACCCGCGTGTTCGGTTTCCCCGGGGACGGAATCGGCGCTTTCGATGGTGCGCTCGGCAAGGCCGACCGGGATGGCGACGGTCTGAACTATGTGCGGCCGACGCATGAGGAGATCTGTGCGCTCATGGCGACCGCTCATGCAAAGTTCACCGGCGAAGTCGGCGTGTGTATGGCGACATCCAGCCCGGGAGCTTTTCATCTGATGAACGGCCTGTATGACGCGGCGATGGACAACCAACCGGTGGTTGCAATCGTCGGCCAGCAGGGCCTGAACTCGTTGGGCACGTTCAACCAGCAGGAAAGCAACCTGGAATTGGCGTTCGCCGATGTTGCAGCGTACGTTCAGACCATCGTGTCGCCGCAGCAGGCCCAGGCGGTCGTCGACACCGCCTTCCGCACGGCCCGCACCCGTTTGCAGCCGACAGTGATCATCATCCCTCACGACGTGCAATCGATGCCGATGGAGGAACCCTCGGCCGCAATGTGGGTATCGCGTTCCAGCGCGGTCGCACCATCCATCTCCATCGTCCCGCCTGCCGAGGAAATCGTGAAGGCCGCCGAGATCATCAACTCCGGCACTAAGGTGACGTTCCTCGTTGGTCACGGTGCAGCCGGAGCCACCGAGGAGGTACTCCGCGCTGCGGGTCTCGCCGGTGCCGGCATCATCACCGCCCTGCGCGGCAAGCAAGTTGTCCCCTCCGACGTGCCGTTTCACACTCAGCAACTCGGTCTACTCGGCTCGCTGCCCAGCTTGCACCAAATGCAGGACTGCGACACCCTGGTGATGCTTGGCACCAACTATCCGTACGGCCAATTCCTACCCAAAACGGGGCAAGCGCGCGCCATCCAGGTCGACCTGAATCCCGAACAGATGGGCCTGCGGTACCCCACCGAGCTGAACCTGTGGGGTGATGTGCGCACGACACTCGAGGCGCTTATCCCGCTGCTGAAGCAGAAGACCGATCTCGACTGGCAGCAAACGATTGCCGGAGAGATGGTCGAGTGGGAAAAAGAAATGACAGCGCAGGCTGAACTCCAGTATGAGGATGGCGTGAATCCTCGTCGCGTGTTCCATGAACTCAACAAACGCCTCCCGGAGAGTGCGATCGTCACCGCGGATGCCGGAACCACCGCGGACTGGTATGGCCATCACATCCGGCTCCGTCGAGGAATGATGGGGGACCTCTCCGGTCGCCTGGCCACCATGCTCGCCTCCATGCCCTACGCCGTAGCGGCGAAGTTCGCCTACCCGGAGCGACCGGTGATCTGCACCATCGGCGACGGAGCATTCCAAATGCTGGGCATGAACGAACTGATCACCATCAAGAAGTATCAGGAGCAATGGGGGTCCTTGGCCCCGCTAATCATCCTGGTGCTGCACAACAACGACCTCACACAGGTGTCCTGGGAAATGCGCACCGAGGACGGCAACCCGGTGTGGCGAGACGCTCAGGATGTCGAATCCGTCGACTACGCCGGATGGGCGCAACTGCTCGGCTTCCGTGGCATTGCCGTGCACCACGATGACGAAATCGAGGCAGTCTGGGACGCGGCATTCGCGCATCCCGGTGTGACACTCATTGACGCATACACGAGCCGGAACGTCCCCCCGCTGCCACCGCACATCACCCGCGAGTTCGCCAAGTTGACGGGCCTCGCCCTGCTCAAGGGCGACCCGTTCGGCTTGGAGGTGATCCGCGATTCTGCGGAGTCGTTGGTTTCTTCCGGCATGGAGCGGGTGAAGGGCGCGCTGCACATCGGACAGGACGATGAGCCGGACCGCGACCAGTAGTCGCGGTACTTAGCGTGTCGCCGCTCTGAGCTTGTCAAGTAGGGGCTCCGCGGCCTCGTCGAGAAAACGATCTTGACCCTCGTCTCCTACCTGCACCAACGCGATGTCGGTGAACCCTGCCTCCCAGTAGGGCCGAACCCCCTCGACGATTTCGTCAAGATCTGGCCCACATGGGATCGCGTCGGCGACGTCTTCATGGCGGACGAATTGGCTGGCTGACTCGAAACCGGCGGGTGTCGGTAGATCGGCGTTCACGTTCCATCCGCCACCGAACCAGCGGAACTGGTCATGGACGCGAGCCACCGCGTTCTCCTTGTTGGGATCCCAGCAGATCGGAATTTGACCGATCTTGCGCGACTTCGGTGCTCCAGAGCTACGTGCGGCGTCCCACCCGGTGACGAGTTCCGGTTTCGGCTCTACCGCGATCAGGTGATCACCGAGCGGAGCGAAACGGTCGATCGACTTGTTCCCCGAAACGGCGATCCCAAGGGGGACGCCGCCGTCGGGCAGATCCCAGATCTTGGCGGAGTCGACGCGAAAATATGTACCCTCCCCAGGTCGTGATTTCGCCCGTGTGCAGGGCGCGGATGATCTGGATGGCTTCCTTAAGCATGTCCTGCCGGGCGTCGACGGCGGGCCATCCCGCACCAACCACATGTTCGTTCAGGTTCTCGCCCGCTCCAAGGCCAAGAATGAACCGACCGTCGGACAGCACCTGCAGTGTCGCCGCTTTCTGAGCGACGACCGCGGGGTGGTACCGCATGCTCGGGCAGGTGACATAGGTTGCCAGTTCAACGGTCGAGGTCGCCTGCGCGACGGCGCCGAGCACCGTCCACGCGTAGGGGGCGTGCCCCTGCGACGTCAGCCACGGTGAGTAGTGGTCGCTCGACACCTC
>DATAZY010000007.1:0-11773 GCA_036271795.1 Galbitalea sp. | reverse complement strand
GATGACCATCCGAACCGAAGGCAAGCAGCCCAACGACCTCGTGTTCTCCTCGCCCAAGGGCGATGTCCTCCGCAATGGCAATTTCCGCCGCCGCCGTTTCGACGCGGCTGTCGAGACGCTGCAAGCGAAGCATCCGGAGCTGCCGAAGATCACGCCGCATTCGCTACGGCACACGGCCGCATCGCTGGCCATATCGGCCGGCGCCACGGTCTTGGCCGTCCAGCGAATGCTCGGCCACGCATCCGCGGCGATGACCCTCGACGTCTACAGCGATCTATTCGACGACGACCTCGACGCAGTGGCCGATGCGCTCGACGCCCGCGCCCGCTCGACAGATGTGGGCAAAATGTGGGCAAAGCCAGCCACTCCGGCTAAGCCAAAGCGTTCGAAGGCATCCACTTCCGCGTAATTCCGCAGATATTTGTGGAGCCGCCTGTCAGAATCGAACTGACGACCTTCTCATTACGAGTGAGATGCTCTACCGACTGAGCTAAGGCGGCGCGTGTCCGGCGGGGCCGGGCACAGCATGAAAGCCTAGCCGATCACGCGCGGGCGGTTTGCACGAGAAGTTTCTCGAGCTGGTCGAACGAGTCGCGGAGTCGCGGACCGAACGGCTGGTCGTTGCCGCGGTCGGCATCCGCCCAGCAGGTCCAGGCATGACGAAGCGCGCCGAAAGCGACGAGCGTGATCAGCCGCGCACGAGACTTGAGCGCCGCGTCGTCTTTCGCATCGTCCGGGGCCTCGTGTCGGAGCCGAGCCTCGATGAGGTCCGCGAGCTCATCCTCGAACGCCCTCATGCCCGCGAGCCGAAGCGCGAACAGGTGCGGATACCTGCCGTGCAGGTCGCGCCGAAGCAGCATGGTGTCGCGACTCTCTGGTGCGGCATCCGCGGAGTGCGCGATCAGGTCGCCGAGATCGCGAAGAAGGTCGCCCGACGGGCCGCCTGTGACGAAGACCTCAACCTCGTCCTCATCCAGCAGAGTCGGCGCATCTCCGACGATCGCCGCCTCTTTCGAAACGAAATAGTTGAAGAAGGTGCGGGGCGAAATATCGGCGTCGCGACTGATCTCCTCGACCGTCACGTGCTCAAGTCCGCGATCCAGCGCGAGCCGCAAAACGGCAAGCTGGATGGCCTGGCGAGTCGCCACGCGCTTACGCTCGCGCAGCCCCGGGGATTCGAGTGCGGGCATAGATCAATTATTGCACAGTCTGCAATGTTGCAGGCTTTGGTGGCTAACTTGCCCCGCACTGCGGATCGGTCTTCGGGACCGTCCCGTGCACGAAGAAGTTGTCGACCGCCGTGTTCACACACTCGTCGGCCGGCGACGTGTCCTTGTTGTAGGCCGTGTGACCATCACCGTGATAGGTGATGAGATGACCGTTCTGCAAGAGCGTGGCCACGTGCTGCGCCATCGCGTAGGGCGTCGCCGGGTCGCCCGTCGTTCCAATCACGATGATGGGCGCAGAGCCCTTCGCCGTGAGTGCACCGGCTGTGCGTGTCGGCTTGTACGGCCAGTCGAAGCAGGATGTTCCGCCGTAGGCCATGAGGTGACCGAAGACGGGGGCCAGCTTATTGAGCTGTGCCGCTTGCGCCCGCATGGTCTTTACATTCGGGTCCGACGGATAGTCGAGGCAGTTGATCGCAGTGAAGGCCTCGGTCTCGTTGTCTTGGTATGTACCGTTCGCGTTGCGGTCGTTATAAGCATCCGCCAGCTCGAACGCGACCTTGGCACTCCCGTTCGCGACGTCGTTGAACAGGTCTACGAGGTACGGCCAGTTTGCGGTGTTGTAGAGAGGGAAGATGATGGCGGTGAACATGGTCTCGCTACCGAGTTCGCGACCGTCGCTGTTGCGGATCGGACTCGCATCCAGCTTGTCGAGAAGACCACGGATACTCGCCTCAGACTGCGCGATCGTGCCCGTGAACGGACATCCCTTCATGGTCGGGCACTTCGCGAGGAACGCCCGAAGGTCCAGCTCAAACCCCTGCGCCTGGTCTGCGTCGAGCTGGAACGGCGTAACCGTCGGGTCGACCACTCCGTCGAGCACCAGGCGGCCCGTCTTCTTCGGGAAGAGGTTCGCGTAGGTCTGGCCGAGTAGCGTTCCGTAGGAGTAGCCGAGGTAGTCGAGCTTCTTGTCGCCCAGTGCGGCACGCAGTAGGTCGAGGTCTTTGGCGGCACTCACGGTGTCGACATGGCCGAGGAGCGACCCGGTGTCCTTCGCGCACTCCTCGCCGAAGGTCTTGTTCTCCTGCTCGACCTCGCTGATCCACTGGTCGGACCCGATCGCGCCCTTCGGAATCGAGTAGATGAAGTTGTCCAGCGTTTTGGGATTCGTGTAGCACTTGACCGGCGTCGAGTGGTTGACGCCCCGAGGGTCGAAGCCGACGATGTCGTAGTTGTTCTCGAGAGTCTTATCGACTGCGAAGGTGAGGCTGTCCTTGATGAAGTCGTAGCCCGAACCGCCCGGGCCGCCGGGGTTGACCAGAAGCGAACCGAGCGAATGTCCGTCGGTCGCCAGATGGCGGATGAGGGCGAGCGAGATCTCCGCCCCGCCCGGCTTGCTCCAGTCGAGCGGCGCCTTCGCCGTCGCGCACTGCATGTTGTCGGCACAGGACTTCCAGGTGAGCACCTGGTGGTAGTACGGAGCCAGGTCGGCCGGCACGGACTCATTGGTGGGCGTCGACGTGATTTTGGGAGGCAGGAATATCGAGGTGCATCCGCTCAGAACCAGCGACACCCCCAACAACGCGGCGACAAAGCCGACGCGCAGAAAGCGATGGTGAGCGCCTTGTGAAGCATGTCTCATTGGTTCATGATCCGTTCGTTGCTGTGGTCGAAATGAGCATGGCTTCGAGTGCGAGCGCTGGACTCACATTGCCATCGATTCTGCTGCGTGCAAGTGCAATGGCATCCATTGTGGCGAGAGTTTGTGCCGATGTCGATTTCTCGCCGGCCGCGACAAGTTCCGGCCGAATGCTGAGGTTGATCGGCTCTGTGGTCGCGCCCAGCTGGAGGAGCAGGATGTCGCGATAGAGCGACAGCAGGTCCACCATGATGCGATCGAGTCCATCGCGAAGGCTGCGGGTGGCGCGGCGCTTCTGGTCCTCCTCGAGGCTTTTCAGCTGCGAACGCAGAGCTGGCGGAATCGTACCTCCCGGCTCGATGCCCAGCGAGCGGAGCGCACTGTCGCGTTCCTCGGCATCCCGTTCCTCGGTAATGGCCCTCGCATCCGCCCCGGCGAGGTCGAGAAGAACGCCCGCGGCCCGAACGGCGTCGCCGACCGAGCTGATGCCGAGCGCGATCTGCAGCGTCTGCTCCCGTCGCCCGCGAGCCTCGTCATTGGTTGCGAGGCGATGCGCCATCCCGATGTGGCTCTGCGATTCCCGCGCCGCGCGCGTCGCGATCGCCAGGTCGACTCCATCCCGACGGGCGATGAGCTCGGCCACCTCGTCGACGCTCGGGACACGGAGCCGGACACTGCGCACGCGTGAGCGAATGGTGGGGATGAGATCCGCTTCGCTCGGGGCGCAGAGGATCCAGACGGTGCGCGGCGGCGGCTCCTCGAGTGCCTTGAGCAAGACGTTCGACGTCCGCTCGCTCATTCGGTCGGCGTCCTCGATGATCATCACCCTGAAGCGTCCGACCGACGGCGAAAACTGCGACGACGTCACCAGCTGGCGAACTTCGTCGATGCTGATGATCACGCGCTCGGTACTCAGCACACCGAGATCGGGATGCGTACGGGCGGCGACCTGACGCTCGGTCGCATCGAGGTCGTCCGGACCGCGCGACAGGAGCGCCGAGGCGAACGCAAAAGCGAGATTCGAGCGGCCGGATCCGGGTGGTCCGGTGATGAGCCAGGCGTGCGTCATCGCGGACCCGACACCGCCTGCCGCGGCGGCGGAACTGAATACCTCGATGGCTTCGGCCTGCCCGGTCAGCTCATCCCACACGCCCATTCGGTCAGCCTAGGCGACCGGGCTGACCGTCAGCCTGAGCAAGGAGTACTCGAACTCGATCCCGGATAGACGCGGCAAGAGACTCCACGGAATCGGTCGCATTCAGCACCAGGAACCGATCCGGCTCGTTCTGTGCGAGCTCGAGGTAGGCGGCCCTGACGCGCGCGTGGAAGTCCTGTTCCTCATCCTCAAGGCGATCGTATTTGGTACGGACCTTCAGCCGGTCGCGTCCGACCGACTCGTCGAGGTCGAGCAGTACGGTGAGATCGGGCAGCAGCTCCTCCGCCGCCCAGAGTGAAAGTCTTCGCACCTCGTCGGGGACGAGCACGCGGCCAGCCCCCTGGTACGCGACCGACGAATCGAGATACCGATCCTGCAGCACGATCTCGCCGCGCTCAAGTGCCGGCCGAACCTTCGTCGCGATGTGATGGGCGCGGTCGGCGGCGTAGAGCAGTGCCTCAGCCCGCGGGGCGATGTGACCGCGCCGGTGCAGGACGATGTTCCGGATCTCGTCGCCCAACTCGGTTCCGCCGGGCTCGCGGGTGAGAACGACGGTTTGTCCCTGCTGCTCGAGCCACTCGGCCAGGAGAGCCGACTGCGTTGACTTGCCGGAACCGTCGCCGCCCTCGAATGTCAGGAAGAGCCCCGCCACCGTGGGTCAGGCCTTCTTGGCGGTGGCTCGCTTTGCCGCCGGGCGCTTTGCCGGCGCCCTCGTCTTCGGCTTGGCCGGCCCCTTCGCCCGCTTGTCGGCGAGCAGCTGGACAGCGCGCTCGAAGTCGATGTCTTCGATATCCTCGCCGCGCGGGATGGTGGCGTTCGTCGTACCATCCGTCACGTAGACGCCGAATCGGCCATCCTTGATTCGAATCGGCTTGCCGCTCTCGGGGTCAGCATCGAACTCCTTCAGAGCACTGGATGCCGCCCTCCCGCCGTACTTCGGCTGCGAGTACAGCTCGAGTGCACCAGCCAGATCGATGTCGAAGATGAGTTCCTCACTGGGCAGCGACCTGGTATCGACGCCTTTCTTGAGGTAAGCGCCGAACTTTCCGTTCTGCGACGTGATCTCGACGCCGCTCTCCGGATCGATTCCCACGACCCTCGGCAGGTCGAGCAGGCGCAACGCGGTCTCGATGTCGATGGTGGCGAGGTCCATGCTCTTGAAAATGGATGCGGTGCGCTGCTTCACGACGGCCGCCTTCTTCTTGGTTGCCTTTCGCTTTGGCGCCTTTACTTCACCGGTCTTGGGATCAACGACCTCGAGCTCTGCTGCCGCGGCAGCTTCCGCCTCGAGCGCCGCCGCGGCTGCGACGGCAGCCTCGTCCACCTCGGGCTCCGGATCAGCCTCTGTCACGTACGGTCCGTAGCGGCCGTCCTTGGCGAGCACCAGCTTGCCGTTCGCCGGGTTGGTCCCGATGACACGATCGGTCGCGACGGGCGCGTCGATCAACTCCTGTGCCTTCGCGGGAGTCAGCTCGTCCGGGGCCAGTTCGTCCGGGATGTTAACGCGACGCGGGGTCGCCGGATCCTCGGTCGGGACTTCGAGGTATGGACCGTACTTGCCAATGCGGAGCGTGATGTCGTCGGCGATCCTCACCGAGTTGATTTCGCGAGCGTCGATCTCGCCCAGGTTGTCGATCACGGTGCGGAGCCCGCGCTGCTTCGCATTGCCGAAGTAGAACCCGGTGAGCCACTCGACGCGGTCCTCTTCGCCGCCCGCGATGCGGTCGAGGTCGTCCTCCATGCCCGCGGTGAAGTCGTACTGAACCAGGTCGGCGAAGTACTCCTCCAGGAGCCTGACGACGGAGAACGCGATCCAGTTCGGGACCAGGGCAGTACCGCGCGGCGTCACATAGCCGCGGTCGATGATGGTCGAAATAATCGCCGCATACGTCGAAGGTCGACCGATGCCCAGTTCCTCTAGCGTCTTGACCAGGCTCGCTTCCGTGTAGCGCGGCGGCGCACTGGTCTCGTGACCCTTGGCCTCGACCTCGACCAGACGCAGCTGCTGGCCCTCGGTCAGTGGCGGAAGCTTCGCCTCGGTTGGCTCCGAGGACTCATTGCGCTCCTCGTCGTGGCCCTCCTCGTATGCGAACATGAACCCGCGGAATGTGATCACCGTTCCGCTCGCCGAAAATTCGGCCAACCGAACCGGCCCCGTCTTCGCGGTGTCCGTCAGGGTCGCACCCTCTCGCTGCGCGGCGATCGTCACGGTTGCCGTTGAGCCCTTTGCGTCCGCCATCTGGGATGCAACCGTGCGCTTCCAGATGAGGTCGTAGAGTTTCCAGTCGTTGCCGCGGAGTGTCGACTGCAACTCGCCAGGCGTGCGGAAGGTGTCACCCGATGGACGAATCGCCTCGTGCGCTTCCTGCGCACTCTTGTTTTTGCCGGAGTAGAGCCGTGGCTGAGCGGGCACCGTTTCCGCACCGTAGAGGTGAGCCGCCTGGGTGCGTGCAGCGTTGATCGCCTGCTGCGAGAGCGTAGGCGAGTCCGTACGCATATAGGTGATGTACCCGTTTTCGTACAGCGACTGGGCGACGCTCATGGTCTGGCGTGCGGAGAAACGCAGTTTGCGCGCGGCCTCCTGCTGCAGGGTTGAGGTTGTGAAGGGCGCGGCCGGGCGGCGCGTGTACGGCTTCGATTCGATCGAGGTGACCGTAATCGCTACATCGGGTTCGCGAAGGGCGACGGCGATCGACTCGGCGGCAGTTCCGTCGAGCGCGACGGCATCCGACTTCAGCGCACCCTTGTCGTCGAAGTCCCGACCGACGGCGATGCGAGTCCCGTTGACGCGCACGAGCCTCGACTCGAAGTCCTGCGCATTGCTCGCGGGCGCAAGCTGGGCGATCAGGTCCCAGTAGCTGGCCGCCGTGAATGCCAGCCGCTCACGTTCGCGATCGACCACGAGTCGGGTAGCGGCTGACTGCACTCGACCGGCGGAAAGTCCAGGGCCGACCTTGCGCCACAGCACGGGTGAAACCTCGTAGCCGTACAGACGATCAAGGATGCGCCGGGTCTCCTGCGCGTCCACCAGCGCGGTGTCGAGCTCACGCGTGTTGTCCCTGGCCGCCTGGATCGCATCTTTGGTGATCTCGTGGAACACCATCCGGTGCACGGGTACCTTGGGCTTCAGAACCTGCAGGAGGTGCCACGCGATGGCCTCGCCTTCGCGGTCCTCATCAGTTGCGAGGTAGAGTTCCGAGGCTCCGGCGAGCGCCTTCCGAAGCTCGGCAACCGTCTTCTTCTTCGCATCCGAGATGACGTAGTACGGCTCGAAGTCGTTCTCGACGTCGACCGAGAATTTGCCGAGGGACCCCTTCTTGAGCTCCGGTGGCAGGTTTTTGGGCTCGATGAGGTCACGAATGTGACCGACTGAGGCTTGTACCTCATAGTCGTCGCCTAGATACTGGCCGATCGTCTTCGCCTTTGCGGGCGACTCGACAATGACCAGCTTCTTCGTGCCTGGCACGTGACTCCTCTTTATTAGTGCGCTGTTCTCGATGCGTCGTCGTTCTCAATGCGACGTCATGCGGGCGGGAATGCCGTCCGTCAGCGACACCATACACAGGTCAACCCGTCTATCTCCTAATTCGTTACCCGCCGGGCGGTCCGGCCGTGGCTGTCGAATCGAGTTCAAGGCCCAGAAATTGCCTGTTCGTGCGTACGGTAACGACGAGCCCGTCCACTGCGCAGGCCTCGAGCGAGACGCCATTCGCCGCGGCGAGTCGGGCGGCAGCCTCGCACGGTATGCCGGGTGCAATGCCCGCTGCCACATCCGCGCCGGCGAGAGCGGCGGCATCCGCGGCATCGGACAGAGCCTCGCGGATGCCCAATCCGACAATGAGAGGAACCAGCAGCGTGACGACGACGACCAGGCTGCCAACAATCGCCAGACCCAGCAGTGAACCGGATCCGCGATCGCCGCGCCACTCACTCCTGCGCGTCATCGAGTGCGCACGCGGAAGCGGAGATAGTCACACCCAGCAGGATGCCGATCGACGCCGGAGCCCTCGCGTCGGCGCAGACCAGGTCGCCGGATGTTCGGACAACGAACGTCGCGCTCGGGTTCACGGCGAGGATGAGTGCACGCGCGCCGGGATCCCCACGCCCGAGCATCCGCACGGCCTGGGCATCCGCGCCCTGCAGTCGCAACTGCTCCGATGCGAGCTGCATCGCGCCCAGCGCGCAACCGAGGACGAGCACGACCGCCGGGAGTACTGCAGCGAACTCCGCGGTGACCGAGCCCCGGTCCTCCCACAGGCGCCTAGTCATTCCGACAAGGACACTCATCCCGAAAAGGACAGCGCATGCTGGATGAGATTTGTCAGCATTGAACGCACCGCATCGCTACGCAGGATAACGACAAGTAACCCGGCAAATCCGACGGCCGCGAGGGTAGCTATTGCGTATTCCGCGGTCGCCGATCCGGCGTCGGCGCGGGCAATGCGCCTGACTAAGGTGCGCATGGGTAGACGTTTCATGATTCTCCGCTCGGGTTTCGTGGCCTGAATGCATCGAGCCTCACACGCAGGGGAAGGTAAACTGTGGCGCGCGCGGCGAACTCCGCGCACTCGCACGTTGCAACGGCTGTGGGCGACTGGACTCACCCGGCGACGCTCGTGCTGCGAAGCACCGTAATAAGGAGCGGCACCACACTGAGCACCATGAACGCGGGCAGCACGCACACCCCGAGCGGGATCATCAAGCGCACGGATAGCGCCTGAGCCCGCTCGGACACATCTGCTCGCGCCTGTCGACGCCGTTCACCGGCCTCGCTGCGAAGTAGTTCCGCCGCGGGAATCCCGGCGCGACGCGACAAGTCGAGCACCTCCTCGGTGCCATCGATGGACAGCGCACCGTCAAGACCGAACTGCTCGATCGCCGCGGCAACGACCGATCGAGCCCGATCAAGCGATCCGCCGCCGGATACGGCGATGGCGAGAAGATCGAAGGCAAGACCCGGGGTGAGATCGCGCGGTTGGGCACGACGGACCAGTCGACGATTCCATCGGCTGGCGCCCAGCATCAGGCCCGCACCGAGCCCCAGACAGACCCAGCCGATCGGCGTCGTGAACAGGGTGCCGAGCGTGTCGAAGCCCAGCAACATCCCGAACAGCAGGCCGACAAGCGGGAGGGCCAGAACCAGCCGCGCCGTCGCGTTCGGCGCGGCCATGGCGACCGCGATCTCACGCCTCGCCTGGGCCAGGTCGCGCAGCGAATGGGCAAAGTCCCGGAGCGTTGGCGCAAGCGGGGAGCCGACCTCCGTGGCGACCGCCCATGCCGTGGCAAGCCCACGCCAGGCCAACAGGTCTGATCGCGACCGCGACGCCGCGGCGTCGACAATCGCGGCCGGGACGGTCACTCCGGCGGCGCACATCGTTGCGATCTGCATCGCCGGTTCGCCCTCCTCGAGATACCCCCACGCGGCACCCGGCGGGATGCCCGCCGCGAGGAGCACCGCCAAGCGCTGCACGATCGCAGCGATGGCCCCGATGTCGGAGCCCCTGGGCCTCACGACGACGCAATCGACAGTCGATCGCGGGCATCCAGGGCAAAGCGCCCCAGCTCGGCGAGTCGACGACCGGACGAATTGCGCGTGACGTGAAGAACGGTGCCGATCGCGCTGACGGTCTGCCGAGCGACGGCGACCGCGGACATCCCGCCCAGGGCGCCGAGCGCCTCAAGGCGCGCGGGCACATGTTCGAGCGCGTTGGCGTGCAGGGTTCCGGCCCCACCGTCGTGCCCGGTGTTGAGTGCGGCGAGGAGCTCCCGCAACTCCGCGCCCCGGCACTCGCCCAGTACAAGTCGGTCGGGTCGCATGCGAAGCGCCTCACGCACCAGCCTCGCGAGCCCGATCTCGCCTGCGCCCTCAAGATTGGGCTGCCTCGCCTCGAGAGCGACGTAATGCGGATGCCGCACCCGAAGCTCGTAGGTCTCCTCGATCGCGACGATCCGCTCATCCGGCGGCGCGCTGGCCAGGATGGCCGACAGGAATGTGGTCTTACCGCTCCCAGTCGCGCCGGTGATGAGCAGGTTCTCCCGCCGCGCGACGAGTTCGTCGATTCGTTCGCGAGGAATGAGCTCGAAGAATCCGGCAAGCTCAAGGGAGTCGAGTGTCGCGTACTCGATCCTCGGCAGGCGGATGGAAAGCAGGGTTCCGGTCGGCGAGATCGGCGGCAGCACCGCGTGTATTCGGATTCCGTCCGCCAGTCGCGCGTCAACACATGGGGCGGCCTCGTCGACATGCCTGCCTCCGAGCGAGAGAAGTCGGATGGCCAGCGCGCGAAGTTCGGCCTCGATGAACGTGAGGTCGGCGACCCGTTCCGGACCGACGCCGCGATCCACCCAGACGCCACCTCGGCCGTTGGCAAAGATATCCGTGACCGCGGGGTCGGCGACATATTCGGCAAGCGGCCCGAACTCGACGGGATATCCGCCGTCGCGCCCGCGCCGCATGACGGGCGCCGCAACGCTCATGTCAGCCGACCCCGTTCGTCGCGCCACAAACCGGGAACCAGGCAGACTCACCCTGCGAATCTAGATGCGCTTCACCGCCGTGGGACCCCCGTTATCAGAGTTGCGCACAGTTCGGGCCAACCACCCCGGTGAAGGAGTTGTCCGGGATCAACGAGCCGGCCGAACCTTCTAACTTGTGCCGCCAACCAAAAAGCAGCATGGATGGCCGGCCGCCGCCAGGTTTCCAACGAGCTGCACCGCGGCAATCGTGTCTGGCCCGCTAAACAGGACCTCGGCGAGGACTCCGCCCAATCCATCCTGTTGAACACGCCACCCCGCCCATCCATCCTGTCGACCACGCCCACGTGCGTGATCGTCCCGGGCGGCCGCGCCGCTCGAAGTGAACCGACCCGTGATCGTCCCGGGCGGCCGCGCCGCCCGAAGTGTGCGTAATAAGGTCGAACCAACGCGGACCTGAGAACAGCGCATTTAAACGAAGAGGGGCGGCGCCTATTGGGGGGAACAGGCGCCGCCACAGCAACGCCTGATTGGGGGGAATCGTACGGCGTTGCGCGCCAAACTCTCGTTTGACTACGGATCAGTGTAACCCAAAAGAGTGGGAGCTTAGCAATGAAAACGCCCGTCTTTGGGGGACTCGCCAACGCTACCGTCAGGATGCGCAAAAAGTCCTACGACGCGCGCAAAAATTCACGCAAATTCGAAGACGAACTCGATCTCGACGGGGGCATCCAGCGGCAATACAGCGACGCCCACGGCGCTCCTGGCGTGTGCCCCGGCGTCGCCGAATATCTCTCCGAGCAGTTCGGATGCGCCGTTGATGACGCCCGGCTGACCGGTGAAGGCGGGGTCGGATGCGACAAAGCCGACGACCTTGACGACCTTATTAATGCGATCGAGCGAACCGATGACGCCGGCTGCGGCGGCCAGTGCGTTCAGCACGCAGGTACGAGCGAAGTCTTTGGCATCCTCGGGTGTCACTTCTGCACCGACCTTGCCGGTGCCGCGAAGCGTTCCCGCGACCGAGGGAAGCTGGCCGGCGGTGAAGACAAGATGCCCGGAGGTGATTGCCGGGACATATGCACCGGCGGGCTTTGCAACCGCCGGGAGTTCGAGCCCGAGTGCGGCAAGTCGATCTTCGACTATGGACATCAAGAGTCTTCTTTCTCGGTTGCAGACGGGACAGGTCGTTTCAGATAGGCGACCAGACCGCCCTCCGGACCAGTGACAACCTGCACCAGTTCCCAGCCCTCCGAGCCCCAGTTATTGAGGATCGCGGAGGTGTTGTGGATGATGAGCGGAGTCGTCAGATACTCCCAATTGGGCATTTATCGGCTCTCG
>DATAZY010000006.1:0-28623 GCA_036271795.1 Galbitalea sp. | reverse complement strand
GTGGATGTTGAAGAGCGTTCGTACGCGGCAGGCAAGATCCCCGGCTCGTTCTTCCGCCGCGAGGGTCGCCCATCGACGGAGGCCATCCTGGTCTGCCGTCTCATCGACCGCCCGCTGCGCCCGACCTTCGTTGAGGGTTTGCGCAACGAGGTTCAGATCGTCATCACCGTTCTGAGCATCGCTCCGGACGAGTTCTACGACGCGCTCGCGATCAATGCGGCATCGCTGTCCACCCAGATCTCCGGCCTGCCGTTTTACGGTCCGGTTGCGGGCATCCGCCTGGCTCTCATGTCGGGTCACGGCGCTGGTAACGACCAGTGGATCGCGTTCCCGAAGTACTCGCAGCTCGAAGAGGCCGTGTTCGACCTCACCGTTGCTGGCCGCCTTGTCACCGACAAGAACGGCGTCGAGGATGTCGCGATCATGATGGTCGAGGCCGAAGCCACGGAAGGCAGCTGGGACCTGATCAAGGCCGGTGCAACCAAGCCGGACGAAACCGTCGTCGCCGAGGGACTCGAGGCTGCCAAGCCGTTCCTCAAGCAGCTCATCAAGGCACAACTCGAGATCGCGGACCAGGCGGCGAAGGCCATCCAGGAGTTCCCGCTGTTCCCGCCGTACACGCAAGGCACCTACGACGCCGTCGCCGGGCTCGCCTACGACGACCTGAAGACGGTCTACCAGATCGCCGACAAGATCGAGCGCCAGAACGCGGATGACGAACTCAAGGACCGCGTCAAGGGCCACATCGCGAGCGAGGTCGAGGCAGAGCGCCTTCCGGCTGCAGCCCTCGGTGAGGTTTCCGCGGCGTACAAGTCCGTGTCGAAGAAGGTCATGCGCGCTCGCGTGCTGACCGAAGGCATCCGCATCGACGGTCGCGGGCTCACGGACATCCGTGCGCTCGACGCCGAGGTCCAGGTCATCCCGCGCGTGCACGGTTCTGCCATCTTCCAGCGCGGCGAGACTCAGATCCTGGGTGTCACCACGCTGAACATGCTCAAGATGGAGCAGCAGATCGACTCCCTGGCCCCGGTCAAGAAGAAGCGCTACCTGCACCACTACAACTTCCCGCCATACTCGACCGGTGAAACCGGCCGCGTTGGCAGCCCGAAGCGTCGCGAGATCGGGCACGGCTTCCTGGCCGAGCGCGCGCTCGTGCCGGTTCTGCCGCCCCGCGAGGAGTTCCCGTACGCGATCCGCCAGGTGTCCGAGGCGCTCGGCTCCAACGGTTCGACGTCGATGGGTTCCGTCTGCGCATCCACCCTGTCCCTGCTGAACGCCGGTGTGCCGCTGCGCGCGCCGGTCGCGGGCATCGCGATGGGTCTCATCTCCGACGAGGTCGACGGCGAGACGCGTTACGCGGCTCTGACCGACATCCTTGGTGCAGAGGATGCGCTGGGTGACATGGACTTCAAGGTCGCCGGTACCAGCGAATTCGTTACGGCCATCCAGCTGGACACGAAGCTCGCCGGCCTGCCGTCCTCGGTCCTGAACGGTGCGCTCAAGCAGGCGAAGGAGGCCCGCACTACGATTCTCGCCGTGATCAACGCGGCCATCGACGCTCCTGATGAGATGGCCCCGACCGCGCCCCGCGTGATCTCGGTGCAGATCCCGATCGACAAGATCGGTGAGCTCATCGGGCCGAAGGGCAAGACCATTAACCAGATCCAGGACGACACCGGAGCCGACATCTCGATTGAGGATGACGGAACCGTATACATCGGAGCCGTTGACGGTCCGTCAGCCGAGGCTGCGCGTGCCGCGGTCAACGCGATTGCGAACCCGCTCAACCCCGAGGTTGGCGAGCGGTTCCTTGGAACCGTCGTCAAGATCGCGACCTTCGGTGCGTTCGTCTCGCTCACCCCTGGCAAGGACGGCCTGCTGCACATCAGCGAGGTTCGTAAGCTCGCCGGCGGCAAGCGCGTCGAGAACGTCGAAGACGTGCTTGGGGTCGGCCAGAAGATCCAGGTGGAGATCACCAAGATCGACGACCGTGGAAAGCTCTCGCTCGCTCCCGTTCTCGAGGGCGACGACGCACCTGCTGGCGACCTCGTCGGCGCGGGTATCGCCGAGGGCGACTCCGAGGAGTAGCCAGCAAAACGCGAGGGCCCGTGTCCACTTCGGTGGCGCGGGCCTTTTCACTCTCCTAATTCCTTTCTCTCTCCGAATTCCTTTCTCTCTCCTAATTCAGGAGGTCGGCCTCCTTTTTCAGGAGAGTGCGTGAGTGGAGTGCACTGCTGTCAACGGACTTGGCAAGTCCGAAGCCGACCGAACGCCTGACCTCCTGAATTAGGAGAGCGCTGAATTAGGAGAGCACTGGATTAGAGAGCAGCTAGGCAGACTTGCGGTCGCGAGCCACGTAGACGTTCGCGACGGCGGTGCGGGATGACACCTGCCAGCGGGCGAAGATTCCGGCGAGATGGTTTTCCACCGTCTTGACGCTGATCCCGAGCGTTTTGGCGATGTGCGCGTTGGACAGGCCATCCGCAACGAGCCGCGCGATCTGTTCCTGCCGTTGGGTGAGAGCCGGGGCATCCATTGCGCTCGAGCCGACCCCGAGTGCCCGTGGAATCGCGGTGCGCGACGGGAGACCGAGCACGCTCAGGATGCGCGACAGGTGTGTCTGCACCGTGCGTTCTGAGAGGAACAGCGTGCTGCCGATGCTGCGGTTGGTGTGCCCCTCGGCGACGAGAACAGCGATTTCGCGTTCCCGATCCGAGAGGCTCGAAAATCCACCCTCGACGGGCGAATCGTTGCGGACGAGTTGGCGCCACTGGCGCGCGGCAAGCTTGCGGACGGATGAGGCACCCAGCCGGTCCGCTTCCGCGGCAATCTCTGACAGGGTCTGGATGGCGAGCTCGCGCTTGTCGCTGGAGGCGAGTGCCGTCGCGTAGAGCACCCGGGCGCGAAGTCCGTCGAGCTGTGCCCCGGAACGGGCATCCAGCTGAGCGGATGCGCTGGCACGAATAGCCGCATCGTCGGGGTCGCCCTGGGCAATCGCGACCCGGCTGAGCGTGCGCTCCACGGCTGCAGCGGCGACCGGCACCGAGCCGAGCGGCTTCGCGCGGGCCGCCCACTCGAGCGCCGCCGGGATGTCGCCCCGCCGAAGCGCCGCCGTGACGAGCAACTCGTAGCCAAACGCCTGGTCCCAGGTTTTGATCCGGGGCAGCTCCGCGCCGCCGCTCGCGGTCACCAGAAGTACGGCGGCACGCTGCACCTGGCCGATCGCGGAGAACGCCCAGGTGACCAGCAGGCACGATCCAACCGCGATGTAATTGGGTCGACCGTGTGCCTGTTCAAGTACCCGCCGGCTCAGCCGCTCCACCTCGCGGCGATCGGCTCGCTGCCCAGCCGCATAGCAGAGCAGCGCCTCGGTGAGCATCACCAGCTGTGGATGCCGGTCAATTCCGGGCAGCGCGAGAATTTCGGCGGCCTGCAGGGCCAACGCATCCAAGTCGCCGCGAAATGCGGCTGAACGTGCGTACTGCGTCATGACGAGCGGGAGTACGAGCTGCGACTGGTCGCGGTCGCTCTCGATAAACGGACGAAAGCGCTCGATCAGCTGGGCGACGCCGGCGAAATCGCCCGACGACATCGAGGCCTCGAAGGCGGGGTAGGCGAGGAGGAGGCGCTCTGGCCGGTCAAGGTCCACTTCCTCTGCGAGCCCGCGGATGTCGGCGAGCTCTGGCAGCGGAAGCTCCCGTGCCGCGGCCGCCCGGTCCGGCTCCAGCATGGCCGCCGCGACGAGTCGCACCGCACCGGTGTAGTAGCGCGCTTCCGCCGCCCGCGGACCCGTCGCAGCGGCCGCGAGGACGGCGGCATCGAGCGCGGTCTGCGTCGCAACCAGATAGCTGCAGCCGACGATTTCGGACAGTGCGCGAACGCCCAGGATGACCGCCCGATCGGCGTCGTCAGCGGTGGAGTTGGCGAGGGAGGTCGCATCCGCGCTCGCCGCCCCGGGATCGCCATCGCTTGCCCGGTCCCAGATGGAGCCGATTTCGCTCCACAGGTCCATGGGCACATGCTACCGGTGGCTCCCTTGCCGTCCCGACTGCGCTTTACTACCAAAACGCTGAACGCCGCTCGCGCGGTGAGTTTTTGTCGGTCTTTACCCATATCGTGTGGAAATGGAGCCGGACACTCTCGAGGAGAGCCAGAGCCACGACATCCCCCGTCGCGATGTCGGTGGCACGGGTGTGCTGGTGTGCCCGATCGCACTCGATGGTGCGCCATTCGGATGGCTCGCCGGGGTGGACGAGTCCAGCCGCATCCTCGATGTCTACGCCGCAGGCGGCGGCAACTTTGTCAGCACGGCGGATCACTACGCGGGGGGCCGCAGCGAGATCATGATCGGATCGTGGCTGCGCACCCTGACGGATCGCGGCAGCGTCGTCCTCGAGACCAGGATTGGCCAGCATCCGGATGCTCCGGGCCTCAGCAATCACAGCATGCTCCGGGCCGTCGAGAACTCGCTCACCCGCCTGGGCACCGACTACATCGATTTCCTGTCCTTTGATGGCGAAGACCCGCTGGTTCCCATCGAGGAGTCGCTCGAGACCGGGTTTCGGCTGATCAGGGAGGGCAAGGTGCGGTTCCTGTCCGCGAACAGATTCAGTGTCGATTCCCTCCGGATGGCGGCCGCGATGGCCGAGGAATCCGGCGGACCTGCGTTTCGCGCCATCCTCATCGAATACAACCTCATGGAGCGAGCCGCGTACGAGCACGAGTACCAGGCGATCGCGACTGAGATGGGTCGCGGCGCGCTTGCGCGACTGCCGCTCGCGCACGGCTATCTGGCGGGAGAGTTTCGGACCCGCGACGAGGTCCCCGGTTCGATCCTGTTTGATGGCGCTGCCCGCCACATCGGCAGGCACGGGGAGCGAGTGCTCGAGGCGCTCGCCTCCGTAGCGCGCGACCTCGACGAGTCACCCGTGCGGGTCGCACTTGCCTGGGTGCTCGTCAAGCCCGGCATCGCGGCGGCGGTCCTGCGCCCGAAGAACGCGGAACAACTCGAACACGAGATTGGCGCGCCGCGCGTGCAACTCGAGCGGCAGCACGTGGCGCTGCTCGACAAGGCGTCAGCGTAGTAGGCCCGGCTCGAGGGGTGCACTTAAGGGGTCTCGGTCACACCCATCAGCTGGGCGCGACCGACGATGTGCCCGAGGAAGTTGAACCCGAGCACGGCCGGCGTGCTGCCGGGGTCCAGCTCGAGAGACGCAACATTCAGAGCCGTCACCGTGAAGAAGTACCGGTGTTCTCCGTGGCCGGGAGGGGGAGCCGCGCCGACGAAACGATCCATTCTCGCCTCGTTCGGAAGAGTCACGGCGCCGGGCGGGAGAAGCCCGGCATCCGGATTTCCGGCGTCAGCCGCGAGGCTCGTGACGCTCGCCGGGATGTTGAAGACGGCCCAGTGCCAGAACCCGCTGCCGGTCGGGGCGTCCGGGTCGTAGCAGGTGACCGCGTAACTCTTCGTGCTCGCCGGTGCGCCCTCCCAGTTCAGCGCGGGGGAACGGTCGGCGCCGCCCGCGCCCATGATGCCAGAACGCGCGGAGGTGGGAAGAGCGTCACCCTCGGCAAAGTCCGGACTCGAAAGCAGGAAGGTCGGAACGTCTGGCAGTCGCCAGTTCGGATCATTAGGCATGAGTCCATCTTCACCCCGTGGCGTTAATTAATCCCGGGAATGTGCAGCCAGCCGAGAGTGAAGAGGAGGAGGACGATATCGAGAATCAGAGCGATCACCGTGATGGCGGCGAATCCTCGACGGAGGCTTCCACGGAAGATCAGGAGTAACAGAAGAGCGACGCCCAGGATGATCTCGAGGATGATGGCGCTCCCGAGGAACGTGGAAATCACGACGAACTGCGTGAGGATCAGCAGGATCGCGGCGATGAGTTCGATAACCGCGAGGACACCGACACCGCGCCGACCACGAAGCCGGGTGACCGCATCGATAATCGCGACGATTGCCGTGACGAA
This sequence comes from Galbitalea sp., assembly GCA_036271795.1. GTDB lineage: Bacteria > Actinomycetota > Actinomycetes > Actinomycetales > Microbacteriaceae > Galbitalea. Next base: position 22,650 of record DATAZY010000006.1, on the reverse strand, counting down.
CAGCAGGACGCTGAGCAGGGTAAACGTGTATGAGAAGGTCATAATCGCCACCATAGTGGCGCAAAACTATGCCGCGGCAGCCCTTATGACGTGGTCGGTTATTCTGCTAAGGGATGCGGACGCCGCGATTGGGTCTCCCGCGTAACCGCCGGACATTGCGCCGTCGCGGGCGAGGATGACGTCGTCGGCGGCATCGCCAGGCATCCGGTGTCCGAGGTCCTGGAGCAGTTCGGCCAGGAAGCCGGTGAGCCATTCGCGATGACGAAGAACGACGGAACGCACGGGGTGGCGATCTTCGGAGAATTCGGTTGCGGCGTTGAGGAACGCGTCGCCGCGGAATCCGGGGCTCGCAATGTCGGCGGCGGTCGAAGCGACGATCGCGCGAAGTGCCTGCTCCGGCTTCGGGTTGGCCTCGAGGATGGCCTCGAACTTCGCGATTTCGGCGAGGTGGCGCGCTTCGATATACATCAGGATGAGGCGGTCCTTGGAGCCGAAGTGCTTATAGAAGGTGGCCTTCGTGACCTTGGACTGGCTGATGAGCCGGTCGATGCCGACAGTGCGGATGCCCTCTGTATAGAACAGGAGGTCTGCCGTCTCAAGGATTCGGACCTTCGCACCCGGAGCACGTTGTGCGGTCGGATCAAATTTGACGTCATCTAATACGACCGTCACAACGCGGCTCCTTCTCGGCTTGCGGCTAGGTGTCTCAAGCCATTGGGTGCAATCCCGAGCGGGGGCCTCGGGCTGGTGCTCCCGGCGAAGTATCGGGTACTTCACCGGGGGTTTGCTCGCGGCTGGGGTAGCCGCGAGCAAGTGTGGCCAATCGGGTTTGGCTACGAATCGGTATTCAATTTGCGGCTTTGGGGGCCTGTAACTAAACACTAGCAGATGAGGACAGACAGACTCGTCTGTTTGTCCTCCTAAATCATACCCCAATTCGAGGGACTACTGAAAGCGATTCGTCTTCCCACCCCGGACGCGCCTGCCCGCTCCATGACGTAGGCTCATCCGGTGACAATCGGCGCTGCGTCCCTGCCCCTCGATACCGCCGAACTCTCCTTCGTCGCATCCGGTGACTCGCTCATCCGTCGCAGCGTGCTTCCGAGCGGCGTGCGCGTCCTGAGCGAAGCGGTGCCCGGTGCGCGCAGCGCGACCATCGGCTACTGGGTTGCCGTCGGATCACGGGATGAGACGCCGACGACCTATGGGTCGACTCACTTCCTCGAGCACCTGCTATTCAAAGGCACCCTGACGCGGAGCGCGCTCGACATCGCGGTGAGTTTCGACTCGGTCGGCGGTGAACACAATGCCATGACGGCGAAGGAATACACCTGCTACTACGCCAAGATCCAGGACCGCGACCTGCCGATGGCCGTCGATGTCATCGCGGACATGCTGACCTCATCCGTGCTCGACGCACAGGAATTCGACAACGAGCGCAGCGTCATCCTCGAGGAACTGGCGATGGCGGATGACGACCCGTCTGACGTCACGAGCGAGCGATTCTTCGAGGCCGTGCTCGGCGACCATCCGCTCGGGCGCCCGATCGGTGGCAGCCCGGAGACGATCAGCGCGGTCACTCGCGATGCGGTTTGGAATCACTATCGAGCCAACTATCGCGCCCAGGATGTTGTCATCACCGTTGCCGGCGCGGTCGACCACGACCTGCTCGTCACGGAGGTAACAGCGGCCCTCGTGCGCGCAGAGTGGAATCTGGCCACGACCGCTTCCCCGGTCGAGCGCCGAAGTCCGGACGGCGAGCTGATTGAACGCGGCTCGCCACTCGTGGTCGTGCAGCGGCCGATCGAGCAGGCCAACCTGATCCTCGGCACTACCGGGCTCGCCGCGGCGGATCCTCGGCGCGCAACGCTCACAGTGCTCAGCTCGATCCTGGGCGGTGGGATGTCGAGCCGCCTGTTCCAGGAGATTCGCGAGAAGCGCGGCCTCGCCTACTCCGTGTATTCGTTCGCACCCAGCTACTCCGATGCGGGACTGTTCGGGATCTACGCCGGATGTTCTCCCGCCAAGACTTCGCAGGTCGCCGATCTCATGCTCAGCGAGTTCCGCAATCTTGCCGCCAACGGCGTCACGGACGATGAAATGCGCCGGGCATCCGGCCAGTTGAGTGGGGCATCCGCCCTCGCTCTTGAGGACCCCGACACCAGGATGTCGCGCCTCGGCCGCAGCGAACTGACGCTTGGCGAGTTTGTCGACCTGGACGAGTCGCTGCGCCGGATCGCGCTGGTGACACGCGACGACGTGCGCGAGCTCGCCGAGGAACTTGCGGCGCGCCCGTTCTCGATCGCCGCGGTCGGAACGGTCCCCGACGGAGCTTTCGAAGGGCTGGCAGAGTCGCCAACCCCGGTTGCAAACTAGAGAGTCTGAAGTATCACCGAATGAGTCACTACCTGTATTTTGTGCGCCACGGCGAGCAGCAGGATGCGGAGTACGGCCTGCCGGACGGCAAGCTCTCCGCTCGCGGCGTCCGCCAGGCCGAGGCGATCGCGACCCGGCTGAGCGGGGTTCCGTTCAGCGGCGCGTGGCACTCGCCGCTCGAACGTGCAGCGGATACAGCGCGCATCCTGACCAAACGGATGCCCGCGCTCGAGTCCAGGCCCAGCGCGCTGCTCATGGACTGCATCCCGAGCGGGCCGACGCCGACAATGCCGCACGCGTTCGAGGGCTTCTTCGGCTCGGTCACTCAGGAAGAGATCGAGGCCGGCGAAGCCCAGATGACGGATGCCGTCGCCGAGTGGCTCGTGCCCACCCATGAGGATCGGCACGACCTGCTGATCACGCACAACTTCGTCATCGCCTGGTTCGTGCGCGAGACGTTCGGCGCGGAGTCGTGGCGCTGGATGGGCGTGAACCAGGCAAACTGCGGGCTCACCATCATCCGGGTGCGGTCGGCGAAGCCTCCCGTGCTGATCACGCACAACGACCTGGGGCACCTGCCGCCCGAGTTACGCACCGGACTGCCGACCCCGCAGCCGTACTAATCGACGTCGCTCTCGATCGGAGAGACGTCGCGGGCTAGGGTCGCAGCATGTCCTTGCGAATGGCGGCCGTCAGCTTCGAATCAGCCGACCCGGTGACCGTCGGGTCGTTTTGGGGCACGCTCCTCGGCCGAGCGATTGTTCACGAGGCCGACGGCGTCCTGCTGCCGGGCGACTCCATGCAGGTCGGGCTACGGTTTGTCGAAGCGATGACCGAAATACCGGAGCGGAACCGTCTGCACCTGCATCTCACGAGCGATTCAATCGATGATCAGCGACGCACCGTTGAGAGGGTGCTGAGACTCGGCGGACGTCGGCCCGGGGCTAAGGCTCTGCCCCTCGGGCGCGACATCTATTTGAATGATCCCGACGGCAACGAATTCTGCGTGACCGAACCAGGCAACGGCTACCTCGCCGGGTGCGGCTTCCTCGGCGAGGTCACGTGCAACGGCACACGGTCGGCCGGTGTCTTCTGGCGGAGTGCACTGGATTGGGTCCTCGTGTGGGATCAGGGCGAGCAGCTCGCGATTCAGCCTCCGGAGGGCGGTACGAAAATCGCATGGGACACCTGGGCGGAAAGCAAGGCGAGGGGATGGAATCGCCAGCGCTTCGAAGTCCTCGCGTCCGATCTCCCCACGGAGGTTGATCGACTGGTCGGGCTCGGCGCCACCCGGATCGAGAACCTCGGGGAGGTTGTCCGGCTGGTCGACCCCGACGGAAGCGAATTCTTGGTAAGGACTGGGGCCGAGTCGAGCTAGCCGACGAGCTTCTTGCGGAACCAGTTCGTGGCGTTCGGGTTGTCGTTGTAGGGCGCGATCTCCTCGTAGCCGCCCGAGCGATACATGCTGCCGGCGGCAAGCAGACTCGCGTTCGTGTCGAGTACGACCTCGGTCGCGCCGAACGCTCTGGCGCGTTTCTCCAGTTCGGTGAGGAGCGCGCGGCCCAGACCTCGACCCTGCACAAGCGGCCGGATCCAGAGGTGCTTGATCTCGTACCTTTCAGGCGCGAGTCGCTTGATGCCGCCGCAGCCGACATCCTCGCCGTTCTCGACCACGATCAGGAACACGCCAGTAGGCGGAGTAAAGTTCTCCGCCTTGGGGAACACGGGCGAGTAGTCGCCGGTCGGGAAAGTCGCGGCGCGCATGTCGAAGTATTCGGCGATGAGAGCATGCGCATCCGGGTCGTCGACGGATGTCTCACGGAAGCTGACCACGCATCGAGCGTACGGGCTCAATTGGTAGATTGGGGGCATGACAACCAGGGTCGCCGTCGTTGGAGCAACCGGCAGGATGGGCAAGGTCGTTGTGCAGCTGATCGAGGAGTCCGAGGACTTCGAGCTGGCGGCATCCATTGACTCCAGAACTTCTCTTGACGCCGCCCTCGGGGCAGATCTGATCTTCGACGTCACGGTTCCGGCCGTGTCGCAGCAAGTCGTCGAGTTCGCGATCGTGAACGGCATCAGCGTTGTGGTCGGCACCTCGGGCTGGTCGAGCGAGCGCATCGCGACGCTCGCCAAAGCCGTTGAGGCGAACCCGGAACTCGCAGTGCTGATCATCCCGAACTTTTCGATCGGTTCTGTGCTCGCGACCTCCTTTGCAGCCCTCGCGGCACGGTTTTTCGACTCGATCGAGATTGTCGAGGCGCACGACGTCTCGAAGGTCGATTCGCCATCGGGAACGGCCATCCGCACGGCGGAGCTCATCGGCGAAGCGCGCGCCAGCATTGGCCCTGTTGTGGCTCCGCATACCGACCAGCGAGGGCGCGGGCAGCTGATCGCGAGCGTGCCGATCCACAGCGTGCGCATGCAGGGAGTCGGCGCGCGCCAGGAGGTCATGCTCGGCGGTCGGGGCGAGCTGTTGTCGATCAAGCACGAGGCGGTGACGCGCGATGCCTACGAGGCAGGCATCCTGCTCGCGCTGCGAGCCGCGCCGAACTCGCGGGGGATCGTCGTCGGCCTCGACAAGCTGATCGACCTCACCGCCGCTCCTGAATGAAGAACCCCGCGCTGGTGAGAAGTCTCGGTGCTGCGCTTGTCACGGCGGTGTTGCTCGCGCTTTACCTGGTTCTTGTCTTCCAGCACGCGATCGTTTTGTTGGGAACCGGCGTGCTCGCCGGGCAACTCGAGGGCGTTGCGCTCATCGTCCTGCCGATCGTTGGCGCCTGGGCGCTCGCAGCCGAACTGATGTTCGGCGCCCGCGCCCAGAGACTGCTGCGGCTGATGACGGAGCGCGGCGATCTGCCGGTGGATGATCTTCCCCATCGCCCGAGCGGTCGGCCAGAGCGTGCCGCCGCCGACGCAGAGTTCCCGAAGTACCAGGCAGAGGTCGAAGCGGCACCCACGGACTGGACGCGCTGGTACCGACTCGCCCTCGCCTACGACGCGAGCGGTGACCGGCGACGGGCCCGCTGGGCGACGCGGCGGGCGATCAGGCTCGAGCGCGCGTCACGGCATCCCTAGGCGAGGTTCGCTTCGAGGGTGATCGGGATGCCAGCGAGCGCCTGCGACACCGGGCAGTTGGCTTTGGCGTCCTCGGCGAACTTCTGAAACTCATCCTCGGTAATCCCCGGAACCTTGGCGTTGACCAGGAGGTGACTGCCCTTGATGCCTTCTCCGGGAACGAAGGTGACTGCCGCCGTAACCTGAAGGCTCTCCGGCGGCGTGCCGTTTCCGCCGAGCGCGTTCGAGAGTGCCATCGAGTAGCACGCGGAGTGCGCCGCGCCGAGGAGTTCCTCTGGATTGGTCTTGCCGACCTCACCGACGGATCGCGCCTGCCATGACACCGGGAACTCGGCGGCGTCCGAGGAGTCGAGGGATGTGGTGCCCGATCCGGTCTGCAGATCGCCGAACCAAAGAGTGGTGGCTTCGCTCGTGAGGGCCATGGGGTTCCTTCCGTGGGGGAGGTATCCAGCCTATGACTCGCTAGGCAGCAGCGGGAGTGTTGTGCTTGCGCCCAAGAACTCGAAGACGGACCAGCAGCAGGTAGATCTGGCAGCCGAGGCAATATCCGAAAACGGAGTTCAGGAATGCGGCAATGAACGCAAGCGCCGCCGCGATCGGGAGCACAATCCCGAGGCCGGGGATCAGTGAAAGCAGCAGGCCGACCAGCGTGATGAAAAGCCCAACGCCCTGAGCGAAGGTCGGGGGAGTCGGGTCCTCGAGTTCGGTCGGCGGCTTCAGGCGGGGACGGATGACCGCCTTGAAAAACAACCCGTAGGGGTGACGCTTCACGCCGGCGAATGCGCCCCACGCGAAGACGAGTGTGATGAGGGCGAACAGGATGAGAGCCCAGAGCGTGTGCGTGCTCAGCCAGAGGCCGATCACGATGAGCAGCAATACTCCCGTGACGGCCGCGCCGAAACGTGGTCCGCGCGGATCGATGCCCTTGGATGTGTCAGCCATGATTCTCCTGGAGGTTCGCGCGCCTAGGCGGCGAGGATGGTTTCGAGTGCGGCGCGGACATCCGCCTGACGAGGCGCACCGCCGATGCGGGCGCGGATAATACCGGCCCGATCGAGGATGAGCGTGGTCGGGGTCTGCAGCACGTTGAAGCGCGCCGCAATGTCGGGGCGATGGGTGAGATCGAGGTCGACGTGACTGACGCCATCCGTCGTGTCCGCGATCTGGCCGAGCACTCGACGGGTGGGCACGCACGGTGCGCAGACCTCGGTCGAGAACTGGAGGAGGGTTGCGCGGCCGGCCAGCGGAACCTCGGGCAGGTCGACCGCGTTGCCATCACCGGCGCGAGTGCGCACGCGTCCGGTACGGGCCTTCCACGCGACCCCGAGCACGGTGGCGAACGCGACGAGCCCAAGAAGGATCGCGAGAACGGCGCCCAAGTTCATAGACGACACGTTATTTCCGTTTTTGCCCGCCCGACGGAGTGTGAACGGATGTTACGTGGGTCGTCACGGCTATCGTGAGGGCCGTGCCTGATGAGATTTCGTTTCGTTCCGATGTCACCGTTGAACTTGTCCGAGCGAGCGCGTCGGATTCCGACGTTTTGTTCGCAGCGCGAGTTTCGACCCAGGGTGAGCAGACGCTGGAGTCTGCGCAGGATGCCTCGCTCGACACATCCCGCAGCAAGGGGCTCATCAACTACCTGATGCGTGACCGCCACGGGTCCCCGTTTGAGCACAATTCGATGACCTTCTACGTTCAGGCGCCGATCTTCGTTTTCCGCGAATTCATGCGTCACCGAATCGCCTCCTACAACGAGGAGAGCGGACGATACCGCGAGCTCAATCCGGTTTTCTATGTGCCGGGACCTTCGCGCAATTTGGTCCAGGTCGGCAAGGCGGGCGCGTACGACTTCTTGCCGGGGACTCCGGAGCAGACGGCACTGGTGGACTCAGAGGTGCGCGCGGTCTGCTCGGCCGCCTACGCGTCGTACCAGAAGATGCTGGATGCGGGGGTCGCCCGCGAGGTCGCCCGCATCGTCCTGCCCGTCACGATCTATTCCTCGATGTACGTGACCATGAACGCGCGTTCGCTGATGAACTTCCTGTCGCTGCGCACCAAGCGCGAGGGGACTCATTTCCCTTCCTTCCCGCAGCGCGAGATCGAGATGGTGGCGGAGAAGATGGAGACGTTCTGGGAGGGCCTCATGCCCCTCACCTCGGCGGCCTTCAACGAAAACGGGCGCGTCGCCCCCTAACAACCCGCATACCTTTTTCAGGAACTCTTGTGACCGGTGGTGTCTTTCGAGCCAGAAAGCCGCCACGCAAGTGAGCACCAGCCCCGTACGTCACACAACTTCCTGAATTGGGTGAGCAGGCTCCTGATTTAGGAGTGGGGCGGGTTGGCTAGTCTTTAGGAGTGTCCCCGCAGAACAATCCATTTGGCCAGGTGCTCGTCGCACTCGTTACGCCGTTTGCCGCAGACGGCGAAGTGGACTGGGCCGACGTCGAGAAGCACATCGACGACGTGATCAACGACGGGGCCGACGGCATCGTCGTCACCGGCACGACCGGTGAGACGAGCACGCTCACGGACCCCGAGAAACTCAAGCTCGTCGAGGTCGCAAAGGATGTCGCCGGCGGCCGCGCAAAGATCATCACCGGTGGCGGATCCAACGAGACCGCCCACGCCATCGAGCTCTACAAGCACAGCGAGAAGGCGGGCGCGGACGGCGTCATGATCGTCACGCCCTACTACAACCGGCCAACCCAGGCAGGAATCCTTACCCACTTTCGGATGATCGCGGACGCCACAGACCTACCGGTTCTCCTCTACGACATCCCGATCCGCACCGGCACGCCGATCAAATACGAGACGCTCCTGCGTGCCGCGCAGCATCCCAACATTGTCGGCGTCAAAGACGCGAAGGGCGACCTCGCCGAGGTCAGTCGGGTACTCAATCAGACCGACCTCATCTATTTCAGCGGCGACGACACCGTGATCCTGCCCGGTCTCGCCATTGGAATGACTGGGCTCATCGGTGTCACCGCCAATGTCGCGGCCGCCCCGTATCGCCGGATGGTGGATGCGGTCAACAATAACGACCTCGCGACCGCGACGAGGGAACACAAACAACTGGAGCCGCTGGTGCGCGCGGTCATGACGCATGTCCCCGGAACGGTCGCGGCGAAGTACATCCTGCACGGGCTTGGGCGGATCAAGAGTCCTCGAGTACGACTCCCGCTGGTCGGGCCTGAGGACGCCGAGGCCGCGCTCATCGAGGATGAGCTCGCCCTCGTCGGCGAAATCCCCGGCGTCAACCTGAGCAACTTCCGCCCCGACCGGAACGCGGCCGCTGGCGGCGCGCTCCCCAAAGTTGCCGGGACCACTCGCTAGTGCCCGTCAACGTCTACCAGCCGGCCAAGCTCCAGCCGGGCACGCTGAGAGTAATCCCGATCGGCGGCCTCGGCGAAATCGGCCGCAACATGACCTCGTACGAGTTCGATGGCAAGATTCTCATCGTCGACTGCGGCGTCCTCTTCCCGGAAGAGACCCAGCCCGGCGTCGACCTGATCCTGCCCGACTTCTCGCCCATCCGGGATCGCCTCGATGACGTGATCGGGGTCGTCCTGACCCACGGCCACGAAGACCACATCGGCGCCGTGCCGTACCTGTTAAAGCTCAAGCAGGACATCCCGCTCATCGGCTCGACCCTGACGCTCGCGCTCGTCGAGGCCAAGCTCAAGGAACACCGCATCACGCCGTACTCGCTCACCGTACGGGAGGGCCAGCACGAGAAGATCGGTCCGTTCGACCTCGAGTTCATCGCCGTCAACCACTCCATCCCGGATGCGCTCGCGGTCGCGATCACGACAATGGCCGGCCTCGTTCTTCACACCGGCGACTTTAAGATGGACCAGCTCCCGCTGGATGACCGCATCACCGACCTTCGCGCCTTCGCCCGTCTCGGCGAACGAGGCGTCGACCTGTTCCTGCCCGACTCGACCAACGCCGACGTTCCCGGCTTCACCGCGCTTGAGCGCGAGATCGGCCCCGTGCTCGAGAGCGTCATCGCAAAAGCCCCGAGGCGCGTCATCGTGGCGAGCTTCTCGAGCCACGTTCACCGCGTGCAACAGGTCCTGGATGCCGCCGTCGCCAACGACCGCAAGGTCGTGCTGATGGGACGCTCGATGGTGCGCAACATGGGCATCGCGGCGGAACTCGGCTATCTCAAGGTTCCGGACGGTGTCTTGATCGAAGCCAAGAAGGCCGCAGACCTGCCAGATAACAAGCTGGTCTACATGTCGACCGGCAGCCAGGGTGAGCCGATGGCTGTGCTCGCCCGGATGGCCAACCTCGAGCACCAGATTGAAATCGGCAAGGGCGACACCGTCATCCTCGCGTCCAGCCTGATTCCCGGAAACGAGAACGCGGTCTACCGCGTCATCAACGGACTCACCAAGCTCGGCGCCAACGTGGTGCACAAGGCCAACGCGAAGGTGCACGTGTCTGGCCACGCAGCCGCTGGCGAACTGCTCTACTGCTACAACATCCTGAAGCCGAGGAACGTGCTGCCGGTGCACGGCGAGTACCGTCATCTCGTCGCTAACGCGAATCTCGCAATCGCGACCGGCGTCCCGGAAGAGAATACGATCATCGCCGAAGACGGCACGGTCATCGACCTCAAGGACGGCGTCGCAACCGTCGTCGGCCAGCTCGACCTCGGTTACGTCTACGTCGACGGCTCCAGCGTCGGTGAGATAACGGATGCGGATCTCAAGGACCGTAGGATCCTTGCGGAAGAGGGCTTTATCTCGATTTTTGTCGCGATCGACCTGCAGACCGGGTCCGTCATCGTCGGACCGGAGATCCAGGCCCGTGGTTTCGCCGAGGACGAGGATGTCTTCGATGAGGTCAAGCCGCAGATCCTCAAGGCTCTGACTGATGCGTCCTTCAACGGAACACGCGACGTGCACGCCTACGCGCAGGTCATCCGTCGCACGGTCGGCCGCTGGGTCAATACGCAGCATCGTCGCCGCCCGATGATCATCCCCGTCGTCATCGAGGCGTGATGCGCTCCGCCTCTCGTGTGGGCATGGTCGCCCTCGCCCTCGCCGGTTCGCTCGCGCTGGCCGGATGCACGTCTACTGGGCCGAGCGTCGGTCCAACGGGGTCGGCGTCCGCACGGTCATCCGCGCTCACTCCGACCACAGGCAAGCCAACCCTGTCCCAACTCGTCGTGACCCCAAACGGGCTGGGCTATCTCGCTCCCGGTGCTGCCGTTCCCAGTGAGCCAGCCGCGAAAGCGATCGTGACCTACAACCCGACCAAATGCGTCGCCGCTGCCGAGGGCATCACGGCGGGATCGCCAGGAGCTGGTGCCTGGTTGCCGGTCTATCCGACCGGGGTCACCTGGGCAGGTTCCGGAATTCCGTTCGATGTCGGGGCAGTGGCGGGGCCGACCAGTGCGATCCCGCTGATCGAGATCTGGTCGCCGAACCTCAAGACCGCCAAGGGGATCGGAGCAGGAAGCCCGGTCGCACAGCTCACCAAGGCTTACGGTAAGGCGCTCTCCGTCGACCGCGCGGACAACAGTGATGTGTACATCCTGCCCGGCGCACGCTCCGAGCTGCTCTTCGAGGTAGCCAAGGCCGCGGCAGGCCTGCCCGTTGAGGAGACCGGCACCGTTGTTTGGATGCGGATCGTGCCGCTCGGGACCACCCAGCTGCACATCGCCAACACCGACGTCTCTGGCCCCTGCGACTTCTGAGCGTGCGGGCCAAAGCATCGACGCCATCCGGTTCTAGGCGGGCTCGCGCGCGCGGAACTCGGCCCGTTCCTGAGCGAACAGTGCCGACTCGATCGTGACCACGATCGCTGTCACGGCCACGACGACTCCTAGTGCAGCCAGCGGCGGGGTGATCAGGCTCAGGGGGACGAGCGCTAACAAGGTTGTCGCGCCCGCGAGTCGCCAGACCTTCCAGGAGTCGCCAACGCGCTTCCAGAATGCCGCGTGCCCGAACAGGTACAGCGAGGTGCCGCCGAAGAGCGCGCAGCCGCCAAAGAGACCAAGTGGCGATGAGCTTCCGGCCCTTGCCATGATCTCTTCGACACCGAGGGCCGAGATCACGATTCCGGCAATGAGAAGCAGGTGCAGGTACGTGTAGGCGTCGGTGGCCAGCGCGGAACGATCGCGGCCGGTTTCACTCTCGAGCTTCTCTTCTGCGGCACGCGAGGCCGCATCGAAGTAGAGCCACCACAGGCCGGTGGTGAGCAGCAAGGCAAGGATTGCCCCGATCACGACGGCGAGGCTGAGCGGGGAGTGTGCCGCGCCCGAGCCGATCGCAACAACGGACTCACCGAGCGCGAGGATGACGACGAGTCCATGCCGCTCCGCCCAGTGCGACGCGGAGTGGACGCGCCAGTTACCACCGCGGGAGGTCGCGTAGGTCAGCCCGATGTCGGCGATCATTGCGGCCAGCCAGAACCAGAGCTGCGCCGGGGGACCCAGGATGGCGCCCGTCAGGATGAGCGCGACTCCCACCCACATCGAAATCGACGTTCTGAGAACCTGAATCCGCAGGTCGCGATCGGACCCGGAAGCCAGGAGGTAGAGGCCAAAGTGCACGACGCGCACGACGAAATAGGCAATTCCGATGACGAGGGCCGCATTCAGGCTGCCGACGGGACGCGAAAAGGCCGCCGGGATGGCAAGCGCAAGTACGAAGATCGCGCACATCCCGACGATCATCCCGACTCGCAGCACCCCGTCGTCCACCGAGCTCTGGTTGGTCAGCCACCCGTACGACGACCACGACCACCACAGGAAGCCGAGCATGATCATGGCCTCGAGCACACCCGTCGCGCTGTGCGACGTGGCCATGAATTCGGTGACCTGGGTGAACGCGAACACGAAGACCAGATCAAACAACAGCTCGAACGTCGACACCCGATGGGTTGGGGATGCGGGCTCTCGCGCGGACAGGAACCAGGTGGCCATGCATAAATCTAAGCAGTGGCGTCGAGTTGCGTGGAGAACTAGCCTCGGCCATATGAGCGACTCGCGGCGCGTCAGGAAGGCGTCCGGTGTTTTTGGTGGGGCGCTCATGGTGATCGCGTTGACCGGGTGCGTCCCATCCGCGGTTCCGGGGCGGCCGCCGCCCTTGTCCCAGCTCGAAGTCGGACCGAACGGCATCCAGAATCTGAAGATCGGTGAACCGGTGCCGGACTCGACCGGTCTCGTGAGCTATGGCGAGCACACCTGCCCGGGGTCCGGAGGCTGGATCGTTCACTATCCGCAGGACAGCGAGACGTCGTCCGGACAGTCCCTCGATCCGTTCGATATCGTGACGGACGGCGCGTCAAAGTCCGGCAGCATTGCGCGGGAGTTTGTTTGGTCAAAGCAGATCAGGACGGCGGAGGGCATCACGGTTGGCAGCTCCATGGCTGCCGTTACGGCCGCATATCCCTCGGCGCACCGAAGCACTTCGTATTCGACTGTTGTGTTCGCCGTCGCAGGAACGACCGGCACGCTTGTGATCGAGATTGCCGGTCACAACGCCAATGCGTCAGGCGAGTGGCCGTCCGCGACGCTCGGCACGGTGGTGTGGATGCAGGTAATCAAACGCGGCGCCAAGGTCGAGTCGATCGCGAACAACAACGATGCCGGGCCGTGCCCCGATAAGGGTGAAGTCCCGGACGACGACTAGCGTCTGATTCGCGGGTCGAGCTTGTCGAGACGCCCCGGCGAGTTAACCCGGCAACAACATCCCTCGCGGGTACCGTGAACCCATGGCTACGAGCACCAGGTCGAACTCGCGCGCCCGCGGAAGCGGCGGGGCGCGTACTGCCACGCGCTCACGACCGGCTCCGACCAAGAAACTTCCCAGGGTTCCGATCAAGCAGGAGCCGGAAGAGGGCGCCTTCGCGCGCGCCTACCTTGGGCTCGCGCACCTCGCCGGCGGGGCATTCCGCGTTCTCGGCAAGGAGACCCTCGAGAAGGACCAGCGTCGGGATGGCGTGCCGTTCTTTCTACTGATTCTCGCCGTCGCTGGCGCGATCGTCGAGTGGTTCACGCCCGCGGCATCCGTTTCCATCGCCCTGGATGCCTGGACCTTCGGCGGTCTGTTCGGTCGCGTGGCATTCGCGCTTCCGGTCATCATGCTGCTGTTTGCGGCCTGGCTGTTCCGGCATCCGTCGACTGTGCACGACAACACGCGAATCGGCATCGGCGGCATCCTGTTGCTCTCCAGCGTTTCCGCGATCTGTGCAATCGCGAGCGGCAATCCGACGCCGTCGGTCCACAGCGCGGAGCTCGCGAAGGCCGGCGGCGTCGTGGGCTGGATCGCGTCCTGGCCACTCACCCAGCTCGGGGCCGCAACGGCGGTCGTTCCGGTTGCGGCAGTCCTCATCCTGTTCTCGCTGTTCATCATCACCAAGACCCCGCCGAACCGAATCGGCGAACGCTTGCGCCAGCTCTACGCCTACCTGTTCGGCGCGACACTCGCGGAGCGCGAGCCGAGGGAAAAGCCGACAACCGAGACGGGCGCGCTCGAATTCGGCACGATGAGCGACCTTGGACTGGATGACGACGATCCGGCGAGCGTGCCATGGTGGCGCCGCAACAAGACTCGGAAGGATGCCTTCGACAGCCCCGTGGTCATGCGTGACGAGGACGAAACGACGGTCATCGACCGGAACGACTCGAGCGACTTCGGCATCGACCTGCTCGAGGAGCTGGTGCGCGCAGAGGATGCCGTCAAGCGCTTCACCGGTGAGATCGATGCCGGCCCGACCGGTCTCCGTGAGGATGCCGTAGGGCTGCTTCCCGGATTCAGCTCCAAAGCCAGCGAGAAGGGTGCGGCGGGAGAGTTCGACGCGCCTTCGCCACCGCTCAAGATCACGCCGTACCGGCTGCCCTCGCCGACGATCCTCACTCCGGGGACTCCGCCGAAGGCTCGCAGCGCCGCCAATGACGAGATTGTTGCCGCTCTCACTGAGGTGCTCAAGCAGTTCGAGGTCGATGCGAAGGTCAGTGGTCTCACTCGGGGGCCATCCGTCACCCGCTACGAGATCGAGCTCGCGCCGGGGGTGAAGGTCGAGCGCGTCACCGCCCTCGCCAAGAACATCAGCTACGCGGTCGCCAGCAACGAGGTCACCATCCTGTCGCCGATCCCCGGCAAGAGCGCCATCGGCATCGAGATCCCGAACAAGGATCGAGAAATCGTCTCTCTCGGGGACGTGTTGAAGTCTTCGGCGGCGACGCGGAGTATCCATCCCATGACAATCGGCCTCGGCAAGGATGTCGAGGGCGGATTCGTCGTCGCCAACTTGGCGAAGATGCCCCACCTTCTGGTCGCGGGGGCGACCGGTTCCGGTAAGTCGAGCTTCATCAACTCGATGATCACATCCATCCTGATGCGGGCGAAGCCTGCCGAGGTCCGGATGGTGCTCATCGACCCGAAGCGAGTCGAGTTGCCGATCTATGAGGGCGTTCCGCACCTCATAACCCCCATCATCACGAACCCCAAGAAGGCGGCAGAGGCGCTCCAGTGGGTTGTGAAGGAGATGGATACCCGGTATGACGACCTGTCCAGCTTCGGCTTCCGGCACGTCGACGACTTCAACCGGGCCGTCGTGGCGAACGAGATCAAGCTGCCGGTCGGCAGCGAACGCGTTCTGCGACCGTATCCCTACCTGCTCGTCGTCGTCGACGAGCTCGCCGACCTGATGATGGTGGCGCCGCGGGACGTCGAGGACTCGATCGTTCGGATCACCCAGCTGGCTCGGGCGTCCGGCATCCACCTCGTTCTCGCGACGCAGCGACCTTCTGTGGATGTCGTGACCGGACTGATCAAGGCCAACGTGCCGTCGAGGCTCGCGTTCGCGGTCTCCAGTTCAACCGACTCCCGGGTCATCCTCGACCAACAGGGCGCCGAGAAGCTGATTGGCCAGGGCGACGGACTGTTCCTGCCGATGGGTGCGGGCAAAGCCGTGCGCGTGCAGGGTGCCTGGGTCACCGAGGCCGAGATCGACGCGGTCGTCAAGCACGTCACAGCGCAGGCGCGGCCGGAATACCGCACGGATGTCGCGGCTCCGGTCGAACACAAGCAGATCGACTCGGACATCGGGGATGACCTCGAGGTACTGCTCGCCGCCGCCGAGCTCGTCGTGAGCACGCAGTTCGGCTCGACCTCCATGCTCCAGCGCAAACTCCGGGTCGGATTCGCCAAGGCCGGCCGTCTCATGGACCTGCTGGAGTCCCGTGAGATCGTCGGCCCATCCGAGGGCTCGAAGGCACGCGACGTTCTGGTCTCGCCGGAGCAGCTGCCGCAGGTGCTGGCGATGCTCAGGGGCAGCGATGTGGCCGAGAGTTCTCAGAGAGATCCTGTCGCGGATATGACGACGGGATACCATGAGGTAGAGGCAGACCCCGATGAGGATGCCTGGGGGCTGACGGGCAGGGAGTGACAGATGGCGCCAGCGCTGCCACAGGATCACACCGTTTCTCCCCGTGAGCGCAACGACGCGGGACGACGTGCCGACGCCATGATCGAGTCAATGCGCGGTCGGGTCACAAGTCCGGGCGACACCAAGGCGAGCAACGGCAACATCGCCAACATCGTCACGGTCATCCGCATCCTGCTGGTGCCCGTGTTCATCTGGCTGCTGTTCATCGACAACGGCGCGGATCTGATCTGGCGGTCCGTTGCGACGGCGCTGTTCATCCTCGCGATCGCCACCGACGGTGTCGACGGCCATCTCGCCCGCGGACGCAACCTGATCACGAATGTCGGGATCATCCTCGATCCGATTGCGGACAAGCTGCTCGTCGGCGGCGCGCTGGTCTCGCTGTCGATCCTCGGCGACCTGTGGTGGTGGGTGACGATCGTCATCCTGGTTCGCGAGCTGGGCATCACGGCGTTCCGCTTCGCGGTGCTTCGCAAGCGGGTCATCCCGGCTTCGAAGGGCGGAAAGCTCAAGACGGTGTTCCAGTCGATCGCGATCTCGCTGTTCCTGGCGCCGCTGCAGTCCCTGTTCCGCGAGGTGTTGACGGCGCCGACCGCTGTCATCGCGGCCATCAACTGGTTCGACTGGATCGTTATGGGGATCGCTCTCGTGCTGACGGTATACACGGGGCTCGACTACCTCTGGCAGGCGTGGAAGCTCCGCAAGACGGGAGCGGCCGGCGCTGTCTCCTGAGGTGGATGTGTCGGCGTCCGACATCATTGCGGAGCTGATTCGTCGCCGCCTGACGATTGCGGTGGCCGAGTCGCTGACCGGCGGATTGCTCGTCGCGGAACTGATCAGCGTACCCGGCGCATCCGCCGTCGTCGCTGGCGGGGTGGTCGCCTACACCACCGCACTCAAGCATTCCCTGCTCGGTGTGGACGCGGCGCTGCTGGCGTCGCGCGGAGCGGTGGATCCGGATGTCGCGGCCGCGATGGCGGATGGCGTCCGGGTCGCGTGCGCGGTCGACGGAATCCCCGCATCCATTGGGGTGTCGACGACGGGGGTGGCCGGACCCGATCCGCAGGATGGTAAACCCGTCGGAACCGTCTTTGTCGGGGTGTCGACCGCGAGCGGCACCCGGGTCTTTGACCTCACTCTTGGGGGTCCCCGAAATGCGCTCCGACGGCGCGTCGTCTCCGAATCACTGCTACAACTGAAGAAAGTTCTTACAGAAATCGATACATGAGCCCCTTCGACTCAAGTATCGGGAATAGTGGTCGTTTCGATCTCGTTACAAGTAGTGAATTCACAAGCACTATCGAGGTTGCACCGGTTACATTGTGAGAACGCGGGGGATGTAGTGTTATCCCTCCAACCGTTACACAAGCAACAGCACCGAATGGCAATCGAGAAGAGAAGGAGGGTCCCCATGGTTCTGGTTCGTCAAGAAATTGGTGACGTATTGCGCGACTTCCGCCTTCAAAAGGGTCGTACCCTCCGCCAGGTGGCAAGTAAAGCAAGCGTCGCGCTCGGCTACCTCAGCGAGGTGGAGCGAGGCCAAAAAGAGGCAAGTTCAGAGATTCTCGCCTCCGTCGCGGATGCGCTCGAGACACCGATCTCGGTCATCATGCGTGAGGTGGGCGACCGCATCGCCATCATCGAGGGCCTTGCGCCCATCCCAGACACGGTTCCGGACGACCTCGTTGCCGGATACGACTCCGGACTGGTCCTGCGCTAAGCGGTTCCAGTTTCACGAAGCGCCCCAGGCCCCGCTCTTCCGAGTGGACTGGGGCGCTTCGTCGTTCTGCGCTCATCCCACCCACGATTTTCGCCTAGCGTTGTGTCGTGCGATTGAGCGAATTCTGGCTGGCCATCTCCGACGAGTTCGGCGAGGCTTACGGCCGTGTGCTTACGCGTGACCTCGTGCTCGAGGAGGTCGGCAGCCGCACGGCGGAGCAGGCCATCAAGGCGGGGGAGTCCGTGCGGGCAATCTGGCTCGCACTCTGCCGGGCGACGGATGTCCCGCCCGAGCGCTGGTACGGGGTCGGGCAGGTCCAAAAGGGCGCCGCCGCCCCTGCGGCGCCCGTGCGCCCGGGGAAGCGCCCCGGCGGCGCATAAGCGCCTTGAGACGCTTGGCTCGGCTTTCGCCTCGCCGGGCACATTAATTCGGGCAGGACTTCCCCGCGTGTCGCTAGAACGAATGTTCGAGTAACTGTACAGTCCTTCATAGCGACGTTCGAATACGAGTTATTCACCGTTTGCCCGTGTCCCGGCCAGAAATGTCGGTTCCCGAGCGTAACGTCTGACTCGTAAGCGCTCGTCGCACGATGCTTTACGACAGCACAAACAGCCTTTTGTCGGGAGGCTGTCGGCCTTGCTACATCGGCCAGCAGCGAAACGACAGCCTATGGGGCGCAACCGTAGTACCAGCGAAGCTAGCTGGCAGACCAGAAGGAGCACGACATGCCATCAGCAGTTGACCGTGAAAAGTCGCTCGAAACAGCACTCGCCCAGATCGATCGCCAGTTCGGCAAAGGCTCGGTCATGCGCCTCGGCAGCGACGAGCGTGCTCCGGTCGAGGTAATCCCCACCGGTTCCATTGCACTGGATGTCGCCCTCGGCATCGGCGGACTCCCACGAGGCCGCATCGTCGAGATCTACGGTCCGGAGTCATCGGGTAAGACGACCCTCACACTTCACGCCATCGCCAACGCCCAGCGTGCCGGCGGCATCGCGGCCTTCATCGACGCGGAGCACGCGCTCGATCCCGAGTATGCGGCGAAGCTCGGCGTCGACATCGATGCCCTCCTGGTGTCGCAGCCGGATACCGGTGAGCAGGCACTCGAGATCGCCGACATGCTCGTGCGCAGCGGCTCGATCGACGTCATCGTTATCGACTCGGTCGCAGCGCTGGTGCCCCGTGCCGAGATCGAAGGCGAAATGGGCGATGCCCACGTCGGCCTCCAGGCACGCCTCATGTCGCAGGCACTGCGCAAGCTCACCGGTGGGCTCAGCCAGACCAACACCACGATGATCTTCATCAACCAGCTGCGCGAGAAGATCGGTGTCTTCTTCGGAAGCCCCGAGACCACTGCCGGAGGTAAGGCGCTCAAGTTCTACGCGTCCGTGCGACTCGACATCCGCCGCATCGAGACCCTGAAAGACGGAACGGATGCCGTCGGCAACCGCACCAGGGTCAAGGTCGTCAAGAACAAGATGGCGCCGCCCTTCAAGCAGGCCGAGTTCGACATTCTGTACGGCACCGGAATCTCGCGCGAAGGCAGCCTCATCGACTTCGGGGTCGACCACGAGATCGTTCGCAAGTCGGGTGCCTGGTACACCTACGACGGCGACCAGCTCGGCCAGGGCAAGGAAAACTCGCGCAAATTCCTGCTCGAGAACCCCGCCATCGCGAAAGACATCGAGCAGAAGATCATGTTCAAGCTCGGCGTCGGGGCAGAAGCCAAAGCAGCAAAGGCCACTGCGGCAGCAGATGCGCTGCAGGCCGAAAACAGGGCAGCCGCGGAAGCCGCCAAAGCCCCGACCGGACCGAAGCCGATCGAGGTAGTGCCGGCAGCAGCTGTCGAGGATGAGTTCCCGCCAGAGTCAGAGCTTGAGGCGTCCCTTGGGGCTTCATCACTCGGTGCATCATCACTCAAAGCCGTAGGCGAGTAGTTCCGCATGACTGACACGATCGGTTCGGAGGGCGAGGTGCGCCTGGCCACGGTGAGCTACTTCCCCGGGGTACAGCCGCCCGCCGAACCGATCAGTGCCACCACGATGCAGGCCGGCGCCATGCAAGCCAGCATCGACCAGCAAGATCTGCCGCCCAAGCGCCTGCACAACTTTCCGACCGGCGAGCTTGAGCGTCTTACTCCTCAGCAGCTCCAGGAGCGCATGGATGAGATCACCAGGCGCGAAGAACCAGAACTCCCGGAAGAGACGCCCGGTGAACGCTCCGCGAGAGCACACAACGTCAGCATGTACGCGCTGACCCGCAAAGGCCTCTCGTCGGCGGAGATGACCGACCTGCTTCGCCGCCGTGACCTGGATGCCGCAGACGTTGCGTTCGAGGTGACACGCCTCGAACAGGTCGGGCTCCTCAACGACCAGGAACTCGCCGAGACCCTCGTGATGCAGCTGCGCGAGCGCAAAGGACTCGGTCGTTCCGCGATCACTTCGGAGCTTCGACGGCGCAAGCTCGACCCCTCCGCCATCGAAGAGGCACTCGCCGACGCGTACGACTCCGACGGCGACGACGAGCTGACGCGGGCCCGCGCGATCGCCATCAAGCGGGCTCCGCAGCTTCGCTCACTCGACGCCGAGACCGCGCGACGACGCCTTGGAGCGTTTCTCATGCGCAAGGGCTACTCCGGCAGTGTCGTCGCGTCCGCGGTTGCGTCCGCGTTGGCACCCCAATCACGTAGTGCAGAAGGTCCGCGCTTCCGCTAGGCGTTCGTCAGCCCGGGTCGCTTTAGACTTGACGACGTTATGACCCTGCTCGCTGAAACCCCAGCACACGCCGACACCACGGCGCGTACCTACGAGGTGCGCACCTACGGCTGCCAGATGAACGTGCACGACTCCGAACGCCTCAGCGGATCCCTCGAAGCCGCCGGCTACGTGCGAGCCGAAAGCGGGCAGGCCGACGTCGTCGTCATCAACACCTGCGCCGTGCGAGAAAACGCCGACAACAAGCTCTACGGCAACCTCGGCATCCTCGCATCCGTCAAACGCGAACACGAAGGCATGCAGATCGCCGTCGGCGGCTGCCTCGCCCAAAAGGACAAAAACGTCATCCTCGAGAAGGCCCCCTGGGTGGATGTCGTATTCGGCACCCACAACATGGGCGCCTTGCCGACACTGCTCGAGCGCGCCCGCCACAACGGAGAAGCCCAACTCGAGATCCTCGAATCGCTGGATGTCTTCCCCTCAACGCTCCCGACGCGCCGCGAATCCACCTACAGCGGCTGGGTATCCGTCTCCGTCGGCTGCAACAACACCTGCACGTTCTGCATCGTCCCGTCGCTCCGGGGCAAAGAGAAAGACCGTCGGCCGGGTGACGTGCTGGGGGAGATCCAGGCACTCGTCGACGACGGCGCCATCGAAGTCACCCTGCTCGGGCAGAACGTCAACTCCTACGGTGTCGAATTCGGAGACCGCCAGGCGTTCGGCAAACTGCTTCGTGCGGCAGGCCAGATCGAGGGTCTGGAACGCATCCGCTTCACCAGCCCCCATCCTGCCGCCTTCACCGATGACGTCATCGATGCAATGGCGGAGACACCCGCCGTGATGCCGCAGCTGCACATGCCGCTGCAGTCCGGGTCGGACTCGATCCTGCGGGCGATGAAGCGCAGCTACCGTTCGGAGAAATTCCTCGGCATCCTCGACCGGGTACGGGCCAGGATCCCGAACGCGGCCATCACGACCGACATCATCGTTGGATTCCCTGGGGAGACCGAACAGGACTTCCAGGAGACGCTTCGCGTCGTACGCGAGGCGCGCTTCGCATCGGCATTCACGTTCCAGTACTCGATCCGTCCCGGCACGCCCGCCGCAACTCTCGCCGACCAGGTGCCCAAGGAGGTCGTTCAGGAGCGTTACGAGCGGCTGGCCGCGCTCCAGGACGAAATCTCGTGGGAAGAGAATCTGAAGCTGGTTGGCACCGAAGTCAACGTTCTCGTTGGCGCTGAGGCCCGCAAGGATGCGGCAACCCACCGGCTGTCTGGGCGCGCGGAAGACTCTCGCCTCGTGCACTTCGAGGTGCCGCCGCACAGCGACATCCCGAGGCCGGGCGACGTTGTGACGGTCACCATCTCGGACGCAAAGCCCTTTTACCTTCTGGCCGACTCGCAGGACGGCTCCCCGCTCAGGATCCGGCGCACGCGCTCGGGCGAGGCGTGGGATCGCGCAGAGGCCGAGAGCTGTGCCGTTCCGGCACACGGCTCGACCGCGTCTGACGGTGCGGCGAAAGTCTCGCTTGGCCTGCCAAGCCTGCGCGTCGCCACGACGCCGATCTACGACCTGTCCGACGATCAGCGATAGCGGGTTGGGCCCTTCGACAGGCTCAGGGACCGGTAACGGCTCAGGGACCGGTAACGGCTCCCGGATGGGGAACGGCCCAGGGGTCGGACTCATCGCGATCGTCGGCGCGACCGGCACCGGCAAGTCCGGGCTGTCGCTCGATCTCGCCGAGCGCCTGTCCAAACGAGGCACCGCCGCAGAAATTGTCAACGCCGATGCCATGCAGCTCTACCGGGGCATGGATATTGGAACCGCCAAGCTTTCTCTCGAGGAGCGCCGCGGCATTCCGCACCACCTGCTCGACGTGCTGGCATTAAGCGATGAGTCGAGTGTCGCCGACTACCAGCTGCAGGCCCGCGCCGTCATAGACGACATCCTCGCTCGCGGCGCGACTCCGATCCTGGTCGGCGGATCGGGTCTGTATGTCTCAAGCGTGCTGTGGAACTTCACGTTCCCCGGAACCGACGCCGGCATCCGCTCGGCGCTCGAGGCCGAGCTCGAGACGAGCGGCCCCGGTATCCTCTATCAACGGCTGATGGAGCTCGATGCCGAAGCGGCGAAGGCCATCGGCCCGCACAATGGGCGACGCATCGTGCGTGCGCTCGAAGTGATCGAGCTCACGGGGGAGAAGTTCGGTGCGGGACTACCGGATGACTCCGAGCCGTGGCGCCCGGTCACCATCCTGGGCCTGCAGTCTCCGCGCGACGTTCTGGTTCCGCGACTGGATGCGCGGGTCGAGCGGATGTGGGCGGAGGGACTTCTGGACGAGGTCCGCGCCCT
>DATAZY010000005.1:0-96880 GCA_036271795.1 Galbitalea sp. | reverse complement strand
GCCTGCTCGTTGACGACCGGCAGGGAGCCCGGCAAGCCGAGGTCGACCGGCGTGATCTGCGTGTTCGGCTCGGCAGCGACGGCACCGAAGGCGGCCGGGTTCGGGGCATCCGAGAACATCTTCGTCTTCGTCCCGAGTTCGACGTGCACCTCGAAGCCGAGCACGGGCTCGAACAGTTCGAGGGCCTTGTCGTAGTCCATGAGTTCTGCGGCGGCCATAGGTCAATTCTAGTTGGGGCCAAATCGTGCGACTCGCGCCTACGATAGGTGACAAGTCGTCGTTTTTGGTGGGCTAGGGGTAGATCGTGAAGAAGTATCTGGTCGCAGCGGTTGCAGTAGCGCTCATCGGGATGTCGCTTGCCGCCTGCTCGACCGGGCCAACGGGAACTCCGTCGGCGGCGCTCACCAACGCGGCAGTCGCTCCGGTGAATAACCGCAGCTACACCGCAAACGACATCGCGAGCATCCTGAGGTCCGTCAACACGAGCCTGAATCTCGGCGGCACGGTTGAGACACCGAATGTGCCGCAACTGCAGCCGATCGACGCGCTGGGGTCATACCTCAATGGCGGCAGCCCCACGGTGACCCCCGCGCACTGCAACGAAATGCTGCAGTCGGACGGCCAGGTCCTCGGCCTGCTCAACAAAGAGGGAGTCGTCAGCGAAGATGTGCTCGCCAGTATTCTCTCCAGCTCTCAACTCAACATCATCGCCACCGCTGTACACGGAGCCCCGATTCCGGCATCCAGGGTCGCCAGTTTCGCGGCCAACCAGCGCGCACTTGTCAACTCGTGCAAACACCTGACCATCGTCGAGACGGTCAATGGCCAGCCGACCTCGATATCCGTCGACTACAAGCTGCTCAGCGTGAACACCACCGCGAACCAGACCGTCGGTTTCGCTGAGAACTGGGCGATAACGGGAGGTGGTGCCGGCAGCACCTCATCCAGCACCACGCTCGAAGCGGTCGACGGTAACCTCCTCATTTTTGTGAGCAGTGTGAACGCGCAGGATGCGGGCGGTCTCGAGAACGCCGTGAACGCGGTCGTCGCGGCAGCGAAGTAGCACCCCCGCAATCTGAGTAATAACACCTATATTCCCCTGAGGCCTTGTCGCGTACGGTCAACTCTGACGCCCTGCGAACCGTCAGAAACTAGGACAAGACCACAATGAAAAAATCACTTCCTCTCATCGCGTCCGCAGCTCTCGTCGCGCTCGCCCTGGCCGGATGCTCGACCGGATCCATCAGCGGATCGGCATCCACAGCTCCACAGCAAGGTAGCGGCGGATCGACCCAGAACTACACTGCAGACGACCTGGTCAAGATCCTGCAAACGGCCGAGAAGACAATCGGCACGGGCACGATCTCCGACAACGCGACCGTTCAGGCCAACATCGCGAAAGCCGGCAACCTCAAACCCTCGGCGTCGCTCACGGCCGACGGCGGCAAGATCGTGCCCGCATCGTGCGGAACGACACTCGACAATTCCATCGAAACCGATTCCAAAGGGTTCGGAGTCGGGTCAAGCGGAATCGCGGCTGAATTGAACTACAGCAAAGGCATCGTCGCCGTCTTCAGCGCAACCCACGGCTCACTCGCGAGCGGCCTGGCGAACACGCTCACCACGAGCCTCCAGCAGCTTTTCTCTGCCTGCTCAACGATGCAAGTGACCGACGGTTCCGCGTCCATTGCCATGACGATGACCAAAGTCGCCGACCACACGGATGCCGCGCAGACGTGGGCGCTCGACGAGGGCGTTGATGTCTCGGGCACGACGTCGACCACGACCGTCATCGAGGCGCTCGACGGGAACATCTTCATCACCGATACCGCGATCGGCGGCACGAACGCCGATGCGATCGCGGCTGTCAACGCGATTGTGGCGGCGGCCAAAGGCTGACGGTTGACGGTCTCGACGGCGTCCGCAACAGTGGAGGAATGACATCGAGGTTTGATCCGATCTGGCGTTCGATCGAGGATGCCGTCAACTCCGGCCATGCGCCGGGCATGGTTGCCGGCATCCGGTCGCACGGAGAAACCGAGGTCTTTGCCACCGGGCTGCTCGCCGTCGGGTCGCCGGACCCGATGACGGAGAACACGCCGTTTCGGATCGCCTCGCTGAGCAAGATCGTTTTGGGGGCACTTTCGGCATCCATGATGTCCGACGGACTGTTCGACCTCGAAGATCCGATCGACACCTGGCTGCCGGAACTCGCCAGCCCGCGCGTGCTCATCCGGCCGGATGGGCCGCTCGACGAGACAGTCGCCGCCGAGCGGCCGATCACCATCAATCATCTCCTGACGCTGACCAATGGGCTCGGCGTCATCTTCGAGGAGACGCCTCTCTCGACGGCGATGGCGAACGCGGGCGTCGCGGCGGGCGCAATCCCTCCACAATTGACGGCCGACGAGTTTCTGGCGCGCGTCGGCGAGTTGCCGCTGCTGCACCAGCCGGGTGATCGGTGGATGTACAACCTGGGCTGCGACATCCTCTCGGCCCTGCTCCCCCGCATCGCCGGCGAGTCGCTGCTCGAGCTGCTGCAGAAGCGCATCTTCGCTCCGGCGAGGATGACCGCAACCTCGTTCACCGGAAGCCATCTGCCCACCGAATATTTCGGCACCGAGAACGGCCTGGTCGAGTACGAAGAGATGAACGGCGTCTTCGAACGCGAACCACCGTTTGCGACCCTGGCCGGCGGGCTCGTGTCCACCGTGCCCGACTTCCTGCGGTTCCTGAGTGCGCTGGCCGATGGCCACCTGATTCGGAGTGACCTCCGCGCGGCCATGACAAGCGACCAACTCACGCCGTCCCAGCGCGAGGGCGCCGACCTGTTGCTCGGCTCGGCCGAGTCCTGGGGCTGGGAGACCGGCGTCGTCACATCCGGCGACAAGCCGGGGGCATCCGTCGGCAGCTACGGCTGGACCGGCGGCACCGGAACTACCGGGTTCGTGGACCCGGCGCACGACCTGCTCGGCGCGATCTTCACCCAGCGGATGATGGGCGGCCCCCAGGACAACTTCGACTACTTCATGAAGCCGATCGCCGAACTGAGCTAGAGGTCGACTGTCCCCGTGGCCGTGCCGACGGCCTGCCGCGGCACAACAGGGATTTCGGATGTGAGGGTGCCCGGCTCGATCGGGACATCCACCTTTTCAGCGCGCACCAGCGCGATGCCGCCGAGGATGAGCACGCCGCCGATGAGCTGCGGAATCGTGAGGTTCTGGCCGAGCAGCAGCCAGGCGTAGAGGGCGGCGAAGATGACCTCGAGCAATCCCATGAACGATGCCAGACGTGAACCGAGAATCTCGCTCGCCGTAATGCTGGCTGCGTAGGCGATGCCGGTCGCGACGATGCCCACGACGAGAAGGGGAACCCACCAGGGCGCGGAGGTTCCGAGCAGCTGTACATCGCCGAAATTCATGGCGAATGGCACGAGGCCGGTAAGGCCCACCGCACCGAGGAGGATACCGCCGAGCACGAGCCCGGTGCCCGCGAGTGCGACCGGCGGGAGACCCTCGCTCGGCTTGGCGGCGATGACGTAGTAGACCGCGCACCCGACCGCACCCAGGCAGGCGAAGATGAGTCCGACGACATTGACGCCGCCGTGACCGTCGGGGCCGACAACGAGAACGAGGCCGACGAGCGCAACGGCGGAGCCAACGAGTACGACGGCCTTAGGTAGCTTGCGGGACCGGATCCAGACGAACGCGACGAGCAGGAGCGGGGCCATGTACTCGATCAGGATGGCCGTGCTGATGGGCACGAGGCTGATGGCCGTGATGTAGACGAGTTGGGTCGCTGCGACGCCGATGACCGCCATCAGGAGCAGACGCCATCGGGCGTGCCAGAGAGCGCGCCAACGACCGCGAAGCGAGAAGAGAGTGAACGGGAGCAGCACGATTGCGCCGATCAGGATGCGGAACGTGACGGCCGCCGCCGGGCTCCAGCCGGTGTCAAGGAGTGGCTTGATGAACGCGCCTGACGCTCCGAACGACGCCGCCGCGATGAGCGCGATGACGAGGCCGACGGTTGTCGACGGACGCGTGAGCTGAACCACGGTATTGACGGTAGTCTGGTCTCGAATAAGGAGTCAAATTGCATTTTGCCCCTGACGTGGAGGCCACACTGGAGTTCACCGCGGTGCTCTGCAACACGGTGTCCTCAGCTTCGCGGACCGGCGCGGATGAGCTTGCGACCGTGTCGGAACTCCACGCCCTGCTCGACGCCAATGCGTTTGGCGGGACACGTGACTTCACCGAGGGCGAGAGGCAAGCCGTCACCGATACCCGCGTGCTGCTGCGAACCCTCTGGACCCTGGAACGGGACGAACTCGCGGGCGCGATCAACGACATCCTGCGCGAGGCGAACGCGCTGCCGCAGCTCACCCGGCACGACGAGTTCGACTGGCACATCCACGCAATCCCGATGGATGCCCCGCTCGTCGACCGCATCCGGGTCGAAGTCGCGCTCGCGCTCGTGGATGTCATCCGGGCGGATGCGACCGACCGGCTGCGGAGGTGCGAGGCACACGACTGCGAGGGGCTGCTGGTCGACCTCTCCCGCAACGGATCGAAGCGGTTCTGCAGCGTGCGCTGCGGCAACCGAATGAACATGATTGCCTACCGGGAGCGGCAGCTCGCCGAGTCCGCCTAACCGGAGAGTTGCGCCGAACTCAGAGCGCGGGCGCCTGGCTCAGCAGGGTTTGACCCCACTTGTCGTTCAGCATGCGCTCGAGGGTCGCGCCGAGCTTGTACAGTCGGTCATCCGCCCTCGCCGGCGCCATGATCTGGATGCCCGTCGGCAGTCCATCTTCCGGGGCGAGTCCCATCGGCAGGCTCATGCCCGGGATGCCGGCGAGGTTT
This sequence comes from Galbitalea sp., assembly GCA_036271795.1. Taxonomy (GTDB): domain Bacteria; phylum Actinomycetota; class Actinomycetes; order Actinomycetales; family Microbacteriaceae; genus Galbitalea. The sequence continues at coordinate 92,018 of DATAZY010000005.1, read as the reverse complement.
GCCGGGATCGTCGTGACGTCGTTGAGGTACATGGCGAGCGGGTCCTCGAGTTTCTCGCCGAGCTTGAACGCCGTGGTCGGCGCGGCGGGACTCACGAGAACGTCGGCCTGGGCGAACGCGGCGGCGAAGTCGCGCTGGATCAGGGTACGAACCTTCTGCGCACTGCCGTAGTAGGCGTCGTAGTAGCCTGCGCTCAGGGCGTACGTGCCGAGGATGATGCGACGCTTCACCTCGGGGCCGAAGCCGGCCTCGCGGGTGGCGGCCATGACATCCTCGACCGTCCCTCCCCCAACAGGGTTCACTCGAAGCCCGAATCGCACAGAATCGAATTTCGCCAGGTTGCTGGATGCCTCGGCCGGAAGGATCAGGTAGTAGGCAGCGATCGCGTACTCGAAGTTGGGTGCACTCACCTGGACGATCTCTGCTCCAGCACTTTCGAGAATCGCGAGCGTCTCGTGGAAGCGCTGACTGACCCCGGCCTGGAAGCCCGGGGCATCAAGCTCCTTGACAACACCAATACGAAGACCCTTGAGAGACTCTTGCTGTGCTCCCGCGCGGGCGGCCGCTGCGAAGCTCGGCCAGGCGTCGGTGAGGCTCGTTGAGTCGCGCGGGTCGTGCCCGCCGATGATGTCATGAACGAGGGCTGCGTCGAGCACAGTACGGGACACCGGTCCGACCTGGTCGAGTGAGCTCGCGAGGGCGATGGCCCCGTAGCGGGAGACGCCGCCGTAGGTGGGCTTCACGCCGACGGATCCGGTGACGGCGGCGGGCTGGCGGATCGAGCCGCCGGTATCCGAGCCGAGGGCGATGGGTGCCTCGAACGCCGCGACGGCCGCGGCCGAGCCACCGCCGGACCCGCCCGGGATGCGGTCGAGGTCCCAGGGGTTGTGGGTTGGCCCGTAGGCGGAAAACTCGGTGGATGAACCCATGGCGAACTCGTCCATGTTGGTCTTACCGAGGAGCACCAGGTCGGCCGCGCGCAGGCGGGCGACGGGCGTCGCGTCGTACGGGGGAACCCAGCCCTCGAGGATGCGCGAGCCCGCGGTGCTGGGCATGCCGAGCGTGCAGAGTACGTCCTTGATGGCGATCGGAACGCCGGCAAGGGGGCCGAGCTTCTCGCCCGCCCTGCGCTTCGTGTCGACGACTGCCGCAGTCTCGAGTGCCTTCTCGTTCAGGTGCAGGAAGGCGTGCACGCCGCCGTCGACGGCGGCGATGCGATCGAGGTGAGCTTGCGTGACCTCGACGGAGCTGACCTCACCCGCGGCCAGCTTGTCCGCGAGCTCGGCGGCGGTCAGAGCGATCAGGGCGTTCGGCGCGCCAGCCGCCTGCTTCGCCATTACTGCTCCTCGCCCAGGATTGCGGTGACGCGGAAACGGCCGTCATCGGCATCGGGCGCTCCGGCAAGGGCCTCCGCCTGGGAGAGGGTCGGCCCGGCGACGTCCGCGCGGTAGACGTTGGTGAGTGGGATCGGGTGGCTCGTTCCCGGGATGTCCGGAGTGGCGACTTCGCTCACCTTGTCGATGCTGGCGAGGATGATGCCGAGTTCGCCCGTTAGCTTGACGATCTCATCCTCGCTGAGCGCGATGCGCGCGAGCCCGGCGAGATGGCGCACGACGTCGGGAGTCAGGCTTGGATTGGACTGCGACATGTGACTCCGGACGACTTGATGGACAACCCGTCAATTCTAGGCGGGCCGTCGGCTCTCCCGTTTCGGCGACGGGTCTGTCAGAGTGGTGTTGCAACGGAGGTGCAGGGATGCGCAGGGCGAAGTGGGCGGCAGCGGCGATCGCAGGCGTCACCCTCGCGGGACTACTGGCGGGGTGCGCTGCGACGTCAGAAGGCGGTTCCGGTGGCGGTTCCGGCGGCGGCTCAAGTTCGCCGTCTCCGTCGCCTTCACCTTCGTCATCACGGTCGCCAATCGCCCAGACCTGGCGATTCGTGACCGGCACTGACGCCAACGGGACGTTCTCGCCGGACGGCGCAACGGTCACGCTCAAAATCGATGGTGTGCACTCCGGCGGGCAGGGACCGTGTAACGCATTTGGCGCAACAGTGACTGGCTCGGTGACCGGCGCGATCTCCATTGTGGTCGGGATCCACACGGAGATGGCGTGCTCAGAAGCGATACGAAACCTCACGGAGAGCCGCTACTTCGCTGCACTCGGCAAGGTCAGCCATAGCTCGATCTCGAGCGGAGATCTCACGCTCACCGGCGACGACGTACGCCTCGTGTTCGCGCGAGCACGCACATGAGGACCTGGGCAGCGGCAGCCCTTGCGGTGGTCGTTGCGCTTGCGGTCGCGGGATGCGCGACGCCCGGCTCATCCGTCTCCGATCCTCGACTGGACGGCACCTGGCACCTGGCCTCGGCGAGCGACCACGGACTCGGGATCCCCATCGGCGGAACCACCATCACGCTGACAATCGGCGACGCGAAACACACGGGCGGCGACTCCCCATGCAGCAGTTACGTCGCGCAGGTGACCGGGGGCGTCGGCGTTGTCTACATCCGAGCACAGCTCACGGGCGGCACTCGCGACGACTGTGCGACCCCGGAGCTCAACAGCGTCGAGAAGCAGTACCTCACGGCCCTGACCCGCTCGAAGTTCGCGGCAATCGATAACGGCACGCTCATCCTCAGCTCAGCACAAACCAACCTCGTATTTGTGCGTGCTGCGGCGACACCGATCGCCACGCTCGTCAACTCCGACTGGAAACTGTATGCCGTCCCGACCGAGGTTCCCGCCGTGACCTCCGGGCCTGGGATCGCTCCCGTGCATCTCCGGTTCAATGGCGGCAGCGGGCTCACGATCAGCTCGGCCTGCGTCACAATCACCGCCAACTACCAGATCGAAGGCGAGAACTTTGCGGTCAGCGGGCAACACACGTCCCCGGACCTGGGCACGGGATGCACCGACACCGACCGCTCCCTGGCCAACGAGGCCGCACTACTGCTCGACGGGCCTCTGCTCATCGACGTCAGCTCGACCGGTCCGGGCAATCCGGCCACCCTGGTCGTGACAAACCTTGATCAAAATGTACCCATAGTCTGGCGCGCGACCAGCTGACATCTGCAAGGCTTAACGGCGTCCGGGAGGTAGCTCGTGAGCACGGCAAAGAGGCTGGTGTCCGTTGTGGGCGCCGCCGGCATCGTGCTGCTGCTCGCATCCTGTGCCGCACCGAAAGACCAGGGCGGACCCGATCCCGGCCTTCGCGGCCAGTGGGAGTTGCTGAGCGCGAAGGATGCGGGTGGCACGATCCCGCTCGCAAACCAGCTGATCAGCCTGACCATCGACGGCGACAACACGACCAGCGGGCGCTCGACCTGCAGCGACTACCGCGCACACGTCTACGGAACCGTCTCGACGCTGTGGGTGACAGCAACGCTGCCTCGCGCGGAACACTGCGGTATCCAGGCGCAGCAAGACATCGAGCAGCGCTACATTGACGACCTCAACCAGGTCCGCAACGGAGTCGTGACCGGCGGCGTACTCGACCTGCTCGCGCCGGGGATCGACCTGCGCTACCAACGCGCGCTGGCACTTCCCCTGAACCTTGTGGTCAACCACACCTGGAAGCTCGCGACCGTTGCCCCCGACAGCTACTACGCGACCGCGAACCCCACGCAGGTCCCCGAAACCGGCGCGACGTTGAGGTTCAACCCGAACGGAACGCTGACGGGTAAGACCGGATGTCGCACCCTGACCGCGGACTACGAGGAAAACGCCGGCGAGATCGTCACCAGCCATCTCATCGAGCACAGCGGCGGGCGTTGCACCGAAACGGAGCAGGCGGCAGACACTCACATCCTCGATGTTCTGGGGTCAGGATTCACGTTCCTCTCGGGGCTTGGCCAACTCAAGATCTCCAGCCCGCGCGCCGAACTCGAACTGACCTTCGTCAACTGAGGTCGAACCGTTGCTACTTCGCGGCTGCCAGGGTGCGCGTCGCGTCCGCGGCATCGCCGCGCATGACCAGCTCCGCGTGGTCGATGCCAATGAGCGCCATGTTGCGGATCGACTCCGTACCCGGATCGAAGTACTCGTTGTGCCCGATCGACTGGCCGAGGGAGGCACCGGTGATGACATCCTTGCCGCCGTTCACGCCCATCATGTGTGCGCCGTAGCTCGGTGCCGACGGGTCACTACCGAAGAACGCGCTCGTCGGCACCGGGTCCCACGCCGCCGCGCCGACCCACACGTTAGTGTTCGAAACGTGCAGGTCTTTCGCGGACTGTGCCGAACTGCCAGGAGTGCCGACGAGAACGAGGGCGTTCACCGAGAAGCTGTACTGGGTGAGCGCCATGAGCGCAGCGGTCGAGCCATAGCTGTGCGCGAGGATGGTCGTATACGGCTCGTGGCCGGTGCGCTGGAGCTGCATCGACTCGACAGAGCTGGCGAGGGCATCCCGTGCCTGGTAGGCGAGATCGAGGGAACCGATGTTGGTGAGATCCGGCGTCTGGTAGCCCATCCAGGCGACGACAGCGACGGTCTTATGTGCATCCGCAGGATCGACCGCGCTCAGGCGCTTCAGCCAGTCCTGCTGCTGCTTATACAGATCGGCGGCATCCCCGGTCCACGCGCTCAGCTGGCCATCGACCGTGTAGAACATCCCGGGCACCATGTAGGTGACGTAGTCGGCGGTCTGCAGATTGCCGAGGACGATGACCGCCTTGCCCTCGCCCGCGGGATCGGCCGACAGCAGAGTGCGAGCCGGGCCACCCTTCGTCGGTTTGAGGGCCGCCTGAATCATCGTGAGCATGTGCAACTGGTGCTGGTCGGTCTCCGCCAGTGCGCGACCGGTTACCGCCGGCAACTGCGACTTGAGCTGCGCAATCGACTGGCTCACCCAGGCGCGGTTCGCGGCATTGCGAACATCCACCGGGAAGCCGTCGAGTCCGCCGACCAGCCGCGGGGCGGCCGACGCCAACTTCGTGCGGGTCGCGGGCGACAGGGATGACCAAAGTGATGCCGCATCCCGGGCGTCTGGGGGCGACGCCAGCAACTTGGTGACCAGCGCGGGATCCGAGGTGACAAGCTTCGAGATCTGCCCGGACGAAAGCGCAGCGAGCTCGCGTACGAGCGAAATTCCGCTGAGAGTTCGCACCTCGGCGGGACTTTGGCGCGGAATCTCAAAAGTCGTAACGGGGATGCCGTGGGTGAACGACGCGGGGTCAACGAGGATACCCGGGCCGTTCGTCGTCACCGGCGGAACGCTGCTGCTGGGGTCGAGCGGTGCGCTGATCGAAACGTTTTCGGGCGCGGCAGAGGCCTCGGCCGCGGGTCCCAGTGCCGCCGAGGTGATGAGAAGCGCTGTGACGTCAAACAGCAATTCGGGTCAATCCCCTCGTTCACACACCCGCCCGTTCTCACCCAGAGTGCAAACAAGTGCGCACTCCCATGTTAGGGGGTAGACACGCCCGTTTGGGGGACAAAACGTTAAGAGCGCGTAACGGTATGTCTACCGTCGCAAAACGAGGGCTATTCGCCGAGCCCCGCTGGACCGCCCTCGAGCAGCCGCGCGAACTGTTCAGCATCGATAATTCGCACCCCCAGCTCCTCCGCTTTGCCCAGTTTCGATCCGGCGCCAGGGCCAGCCGCGACAAAGTCCGTTTTCTTGCTCACGCTGGATGCCGCCTTGCCGCCCGCCGCAATAATCGCCTCGATCGCGCCCTCCCGGGAGAAGCCTTCGAGGCTGCCGGTGGCGACAACCGTGAGCCCTGCCAGAGGCCCGTCGGAGCCGCCAGCCGCGCCCGGACCGGGATGACCCGGGGTCGAGAACTGCACCCCGGCATCCGCCCAGCGCCTCAGGATGTCCTGGTGCCAGTCGACGGCAAACCAATCGATGAGGGCATCCGCAATGATGCCGCCGACCCCTTCGACGGCCGCGAGTTCCTCGCGAGTCGCGGCACGGATGGCGTCGATCGAACCGAAGTAGTCGGCGAGGGCGCGCGCCGCGACCGGGCCGACGTGGCGGATGCTGAGAGCAACCAGGATGCGCCACAGCGGGCTGGTCTTCGCCTTTTCCAGGTTCGCGATGAGACTCGTCGCGTTGGTTGACGGGACGTAGTCTTCGTCGCCGGCGAACTCACGTGCGTTCGGATCGAACGGGCCGTCCTTCTTCTGGCGCTTGCGCCGGAACGGCGTTTCACGCTTCAATTCGCCGTCGTCGTCGAGCTTCTGCATGCCCGTCTCGTTGTCGCGAACGATGACCGCAACCGGAAAAATCTTCTCGAGGGTCAGGTCGAACAGGCCCGCCTCGTTGTGCAGCGGCGGCTCGGCTGGTTCGTACGGCTGGGTGAGGGCCGCGGCCGTCACCTCGCCGAGCACCTCGATGTCGAGCGCTCCCCGGCTGCCGACATGCTCGACGCGCCCGCGAACCTGGGCGGGACAACTGAACGCGTTCGGGCAGCGCAGGTCGACATCCCCCTCTTTTGCCGGGGCGAGCGCGGTGTTGCATTCCGGGCATCGCACCGGCATCACGAACTCGCGTTCCGTCCCGTCGCGCAGCTCGACGACCGGACCGAGCACCTCCGGGATCACATCCCCGGCCTTGCGCAGCACGACGGTGTCGCCGATCAGGATGCCCTTCGCCTTGACGACGTCCTGGTTGTGCAGCGTCGCCTGGCGAACGGTACTGCCGGCGACACGCACGGGTTCCATGACGGCGAACGGCGTCACTCGACCGGTGCGGCCAACGCTCACCACGATGTCGAGCAACTTGGTATTGACCTGCTCCGGCGGGTACTTGTAGGCGATGGCCCAGCGCGGAGCGCGACTGGTGGCCCCGAGCTCCTCGTGCAGGGCGAGCTCGTCGACCTTGACGACGATGCCGTCGATCTCATGCTCGACGCTGCCTCGATGCTCGCCGTAGTACTCGATGAAGCCGGCAGCCTCTTCCTTGGTCTTGACGACCTTGTAATGCGGGCTGGTCGGCAATCCCCACGCCTTGAGGAGCTTGTACGTCTCGGATTGGCTCGCAACCGGCGGATTGGCCCAGGCGCCGATGCCGTGCACCAGCATGCTCAGTCCCGCCAGCCGGCGATCCATGCGGATGATTCCCGCCGCGCTCTTGCCTTCGCGCACCTGGCGCAGGCTGCCGGACGCCGCATTCCGCGGGTTGGCGAAAATCCGTTCGCCATCCGCGACCTGCTGCGCGTTGAGTTTCTCGAACGTCTTGACCTCGAAGTAGACCTCGCCGCGAACTTCAACGAGCGGTGGATGACCGGTGCCGGCCAGCCGCGTCGGGATCGACTTCACGTAGGCGATGTTCTCGGTGACATCCTCGCCGACGACTCCGTCGCCGCGCGTCGCGGCGCTCTGCAGCGCACCGTTCACGTAGCGCAGGTTGATGGCAAGGCCATCGATCTTGAGTTCGCACAGGTAGTCGACGCGCCGGCCGGCGTCGCGCTCGACCTTTGTTGCCCAGGCCAGAAACTCGTCGATGGAGAACACGTTGTCGAGGCTCAGCATGCGCTCGGCGTGCGTGATCGGGTTGAAGAGCGTCTTCTCGGTTGGGCCGCCGACGGTCTGGGTCGGACTGTCCTGGCTCTGGAGCTCGGGGAACAGTCGCTCGAGCTCCTCGAGTCGGTGCATCATCAGGTCGTACTCTGCGTCGGACGCGATCGCCGCGTCCTTGTCGTAGTAGGCCTCGCGCAGCTCGAGAATGCGCGTGATCAAGCCGTCGGCCTCGACCTTGGCTGCATCCAATTCGGCAAGTGAGTAGTTGTCCGCCACCCCTTCACTTTACGGGCGACCCCCGACCCCGTTCCCCTCTCCTAATTCAGGAGGGTGGATGGCCGGGCACCCGAAAATGGCGGTCAACAGGGCACAAGAGACACTTGAGCAACATCCGTCACACGGTCTCCTGAATCCAGAGAGCGAACTCCTGAATTAGGAGAGGGGGACGGGGACCGCCGAGACCGTGCGGTCGATGGTGCACTGGCCCAGGACGCGGGTGCCGACGTAAAGCACGGCAGACTGGCCGGCCGAGACACCGTTCAGCGGATTGACGGGACGGATGACCAGTTCGCCGTCACGCACAAACGCCAGCGCGGGAACGGGGTCGGCGTGTGCGCGAATTTGCACGTCGCAGTCGAACGGCGCACCCGGATCGGCGGGCGGCATCCCGGCCCAACTGATCGTGGAGCCAGCGATCTCGGCGAGGTCGAGCGCCTCGCGCGGTCCGACCACGACCGTGTTGTCCTTGGGGCGAATCTCGAGCACGAAACGCGGCTTGCCGTCATCGGTCGGGAAACCGACGTTGAGCCCTTTGCGCTGGCCGATCGTGAAGGCAAGCGCTCCGTCGTGCCTCCCCATCACAGTGCCTGCCTGGTCGAGGATGTCCCCAGACTCTGCGCCGACCCGATCGGCGAGCCAGCCGCGCGTGTCACCGTCGGGGATGAAGCAGATGTCGTGGCTGTCCGGCTTGGCTGCGACGCTGAATCCGCGAGCCGCGGCTTCAGCCCGAACCTCCGCTTTGGAAGGAGTCGCCCCCAATGGAAACATGCTGTGCGCGAGCTGGTCCGCAGTGAGAACGCCGAGCACATAGCTCTGGTCCTTCGCCCAGGCCGATGCCCGGTGCAGCTCACGGTTTCCGTCGGCGTCGGTCAGGATCGTGGCGTAGTGGCCGGTCGCGACGGCATCGAATCCAAGGGCGAGAGCCTTCTCGAGGAGGGCCGCGAACTTGATGCGCTCATTGCAGCGCATGCACGGATTCGGGGTACGGCCGGCGGAGTACTCCGCGATGAAGTCGTCGACGACATCGAGCTTGAAACGCTCGGAGAAATCCCACACGTAATACGGGATGCCAATGATGTTGGCCGCGCGCTGGGCATCCATCGAGTCCTCGATGGTGCAGCATCCGCGCGATCCGGTGCGCAGCGTTCCGGGCATCCGGCTCAGCGCGAGATGCACGCCGACAACGTCGTGGCCCGCATCCACCGCGCGCGCGGCAGCGACGGCGGAGTCGACTCCCCCACTCATTGCCGCCAGAACCTTCACGCCACCAAGCTTAGGTTGCCTCGACCGTGAGACCCCAGTCGAGCACGACGGGATCGGACAGGGAGACCGTGATGTAGTCACCGTCCACCAGATCACCGGGCACTGGCACCGCCAGAACGAACGCTCCGCTTGCCCGCGCCGACGCAATACCGGTCGCGGAGTCCTCCAGCGCGACTCCGCGCCTCGGGTCGGCATCGAGACGAGCGAATGCGCTCAGGTAGAGGTCGGGGTGCGGCTTATGGTGCTGGACATCGTCCGCGGAGACTGTGACGGCGAAGCGGTCCGTCAGCCGCGAACCGGCGAGCGAGATATCCAGAAACTGTCGAGAACTGTTGCTGGCGACCGCGATCGGAACCCGGTCGCCGATCGCATCCAGCAAGTCGACGACGCCGGGGAGCGGGGCCACCCCGAGCAACAGCTGCTCCTCGACGAGCTGGAGCAGATGCTCGGCCAACTCGTGACCGGTGCCGGGACGACCGAAGTACTCGGCCATGGTGGCGGTCGAGGCCGCGATGGACTTGCCGATCACCATGCGCTTCTGCTCCGGGCCGAAGTCGAAACCGTTCTCCGCGAAGATTGCGGTCTCGCCGACGGTCCACGCCGGTTCGGTGTCCACCAGCAACCCGTCGCAATCGAACACGATGGCGCTGACCCGTGCGGGCAGTCTCATGCCTCGACGCTAGCCGAAGCGGTCAGTTCGGGATGTCGTTGAGCGTCTTCTCGACCGCGCCGAGGCGCGACTCGATGGTTCCGAGTTTTTCGAGCAGGGCCTTGTTGACCTCGGCGTTGTCCGAGATGGCCTTCGCCAACTCGGGGCTCTCGTCACGACGACGACCCCACACGACACTGCCGACAATGCCACCGATTCCACTCATTACGACGAACAGGATTGCTATCCACGCGTACCAGGGCATTGTTCTACTCGCTCTCTGACTTGGTTAGTGCAACAGCGTCGACGACGGATTTCGCGTCAAGCGTGATCTGAAATGGCACGACTTCGAAGATCTTCATGGCCTTCCCGTCGGCGCCCAGTTCGAGGTGGCCGGTGACGAAACCAGCTTCCTCGAGCTTGGTGAGGTGCATGTAGAGAAGGGGACGACTCATCCCCACCCGTCTGGCCAGCTCGCTGACATGCAACGGTTGACCCTCGAGCAGCGCGATGATCCGCATTCGCTGAGGACTAGCGATTGCCGCCAGTCGCGCACTCAGCTCGGTCGCATCCATCATGCCACTCTCTAACATATGTTAGTAAAATATTACAGATGGCTACGAACCGATGTCAAGAAAGCTTTGCGAAGTGCGCCTCGGTGGCGTCCAGCATTGCCTGGCGCCGCTCGGCCGTTCGACTGGTCACGCTGGCGTAATTGCGCCACTTCAGATTTTTCACCCCGATCTTGGCGAACGTCCCCTTGAACAGGATCTTGGTGACGGGATCGCGGAACCACCAGCGGTAAGCGGCATCCGGAGTTGTCATGATGGTCAGCAGCGTGACGCCTTTGAGCTTGGTCAGGAGGTTGACGAAGGGGTTGCCTTTCGCATTGGTCAGCTCACGGAATGCGAACTCCTTGGTGAGCACCTTGTCAAGGAAGCCCTTGGTCGGAGCGGGCATGGACTCCCACCAGATGGGGAATGCGAACACGAGATGGTCGGCTCGGGCGATCCTCGACTGGTAGCCGAGCACCTGCGGATCGACCGATTCGTGCAGGCGCCACGCGATGAGATCGGCCCGCGTCATGGCCGGGTCGAGTTCGTCGGCAACGAGGTCGATCAGGTCAACCTCGTGTCCTGCCCGCTCAAGACCGCGAACGGCGGCCGCAGCGACCGCGAGGGACTCGGGATTTCGATGGCCCAGTTCATGGTGCTCAGTGTCATCGACGCGCACCCGGGTGACTTCAACCAGCAGTCCATCGCCGACCTGCTCGGACTCACCAAAGGCACTGTGAGCCGCCAGATCGACAACGCCAGCGCGGCGGGCCTCCTCGTCGCGAAGGTTTCGTTGACCTCGCGGCGTGAAAAGACCATCGCCCTGACCGAACAAGGTACGGCACTCGTTCGCCGAGGGGATGAGCTGCTCGCTTCATCCAACAGTGGGATATTTCCACACCTCGACCGCGGCGATCTCGCCGCAACTCTGCGGACACTCGCCGCCTTCGTCGCCGCGACTGATGCCCAGGCGAGACCACCCTCGTCACACTGAGTGGGTCAGCTACTTGCTCGGGAGGTCCGGGCTCTCGAGTTCGATCAGGATGACCGGTGGAGCACCGGCCGTCGCGTCGGCTTCGATCAGCAGTGCCGAGACCCCCGCCGACGTGTACGTCGTCAGCTGCACCGTGTACGCGCTTGTGCTGGTGTTCTGCGCGCGCTCGATCCAGCCGGCCTCGACCAGGAGCTTCTCCATCGCGACGCCCTGGTCGATCGTGTCGAAGCCGGTGGTCGCGGTGACTGCGCGCTCGACGCCGTAGAAGGCGCCGGTCGACTTCGTCGCGGCGACGAGCTTGGACTGGTCATCCACGTGCACAATCTCCGTGCTCGCGATGAGCGCCTGGATGGCATCGGCCGCGGCGACACTCCCCTTCTTCGCCGAGGCCGCCGTGAGCTTCACCGGATAGGTTGGCACCAGCGCGGCCAGAGCGGACGGTGTGGTGCTCGTCGGGGCGGGTTTCGGCGCCGATCCGACAAGACTGCAACCGGCCAAGCCAACGGTTATTGCGAGCGCGCCAGCGACCGCTAGCGCCGTGCGCGCCCGTGCCCCACGCATAACCGCCTGACCAACGGACGCCCTACGCACGGGCCGCGCGATCCGCGAGTCCCGCAGCGGTTGCCCGCTCGACGGCGGCGGGAAGGGCGGCAATGAGCGCATCGATCTCTGCTTCCGTCGTCTGGGGTCCGAGAGTGATTCGAAGAGCGCCGCGGGCATCCACCTCGCTGACACCCATCGCGAGCAGGACATGCGACCCTTCGGGGACGCCGGCCCGGCAGGCAGAACCGGTCGAAACCGAGAAGCCCGCGACATCCAGCAGGAACAGGAGGGAGTCGCCCTCGCAACCGGGGAAAGTGAAGTGCGCGTTTCCGGCGAGGCGGTCGATCGGGTCGCCGCGAAGGACAGCGCTAGGAACGGCCGCCTGGATGCCGTCGACCAGTCGATCGCGAAGCGCACGCAGTCGAGACTGTCGCCCCTCGATCCCGGCAGCGGCGACAGTCGCCGCAACTCCGAACGCGACCGCTCCGGCAGCGTCCTGGGTGCCGGACCGGGCACGCTGCTGGCTGCCGCCGTGGATCAGCGGAACAACCGTCGCGGTGCGCGCGATGACCAGCGCACCGACACCGACCGGACCGGCGATTTTGTGGGCGGAGACGCTCAGCGCGGCGACGCCGAGGGCGTGGAAATCGATCGGGAGATAGCCGTAGGCGGCGACCGCGTCGACGTGAACCGGAATGTCGTGCCGTGACGCGAGCGCGACGACCTCACGGATGGGCTGGATGGTGCCAACCTCGTTGTTGGCCAGAAGCAGGCTCACGAGGGCCACGTCGTCCCCCAGCATCCGCTCGAGCGCGTCGAGGTCGATGCGGCCGACTGAGTCGACCGGGACCTCCTCGACGATCGCCCCCTCCGAAGCTGCGAGCCACGCCGCCGCGTCGATCGTCGCGTGGTGCTCGCCGGCGGCGATCAGGACGCGAGGTTTGGTGCGCGCCCAGTAGAGCCCCTTGATCGCGAGGTTGATGGCTTCGGTGCCCCCCGACGTGAACGTGACTTCGACGGCATCCGCGCCGAGGGAGGCTGCCACCTGCTCACGCGCCTCCTCGAGCATCCGCTTCGCGTTCTGCCCCTGGCTGTGAATCGACGACGGATTCCCGACAACCGACAGCGCAGAAACATAGGCGGCGAGCACCTCCGCCGACATCGGCGTGGTCGCCGCGTGATCGAGGTAGATGGCCAATGGAGCCTTTCGAAACATTGCCGACTTGCAAGGTAACTACTCTAGATCGCATGCCACCTACTGATCCTCTGCGCAATCTGGGCGTTCACCAGACGACGCGGGGCGGCGAACTTCGCGTGTGGTCGCGCAACGCAACTGGCATGGATCTAGTGGTCTTCGACAGCAAGGACCCGAGTTGGGTGACCGCCGTGCGTCCGCTGGCCAGGGGCGAGGGCGATGTCTGGTCGGTGACCACGTCCAAGCTCCAGGCGGGCGCGCGCTACGCGATCCGCGCATCCGGACCGAAAGGCAAGACGCATGATTTCGACCCGACACGAAACCTGATCGACCCGTACGCACGCGGGCTCGCGCGGTCGAGCACGGGCGAGTGGCGCTCCTACGTTCAGGATGACGCGTTCGACTGGGGCGACTCGGTAAAGCCCCGCATCGGCAAAGACCACACCGTTCTCTACGAGGCGCACGTCAGGGGGCTCACGCGGGCGAACCCCAGCGTGCCAGAGGAGCTGCGCGGCACCTACGCGGCCCTGGCGCACGAGAGCACCATTGCGTATCTGAAGGACCTGGGAATCACGACGGTCGAACTGCTGCCGGTGCACCAGTCGGTGACAGAGCAACGGCTGGTCAAGCAAGGACTGGCCAACTACTGGGGCTACAACACCCTCAACTTCTTTACGCCACACGCCGGCTACGCCAGCCGCGAGGCGCAGTTCGGCGGCACCGGTGCCGTGCTGCGCGAGTTCAAGGGCATGGTCAAACTGCTGCACGAGGCCGGACTCGAGGTTGTGCTGGACGTCGTCTATAACCACACCTCGGAGGAGGGACCCGCCGGCCCGACCACTTCGCTGCGCGGTCTCGACAACGCGTCCTACTACCGCCAGATGGACGACGGCGATTACATCGACGTCACCGGATGCGGCAACACGGTCGACTTCTCCCTGCCCGCCGCCCAGCGATTCGTGCTCGACTCGCTGCGTTACTGGTACAACGACGTGCAGGTCGACGGCTTCCGCTTCGACCTCGCAGCCACTCTGGGCCGAGACGCCGACGCGGACTTCGACCCGAAGCATCCACTCCTCCACGCCATCGTGCACGACCCCGCGCTCAAGGGCGCCAAGATGATCGCGGAACCATGGGACGTTGGGATGGGAGGCTGGCAGGTCGGCCAGTTCCCGGACCGCTGGCAGGAGTGGAACGACGGATTCCGCGACCGGGCCCGGGACTTCTGGCTCACCGACATCGCCGCCGCGCGGCATCGGGGCGTTGCCGACCAGGGCATCGGTGGATTCGCGCGCAGGCTCGCCGGATCGGCGCACGTCTTTTCGGCGGCGCGCGGTCCGATGGCGTCCGTCAATTTCATTACCTCGCACGACGGCTTCACGATGGCCGACCTCACGGCCTACAACCAGAAGCACAACCTCGGCAACGGCGAGAACAATCGGGATGGCACCGACCACAATCACTCGTTCAACCACGGCGTTGAGGGCCCGACGCGCGATGAGGCGGTACTTGCGTCACGGTGCAAAGCCATGCGCAACCTGTTGGGCACGCTGCTGCTGTCCGCGGGCATCCCGATGCTGACCGCGGGCGACGAGTTCGGGCGCAGCCAGCGCGGCAACAACAATGCGTACTGCCAGGACAGCGAACTGACCTGGCTGGGGTGGGGCGACCGCGAGGAGTGGCAGGATGACCTGCTCGCGGTGACAAAGACGCTGCTGCGCCTCCGCCGCGAGAACCCGGCATTGCGTCCGGTGCGCTACGGGCGGTTCGGCGAGACCGTGCCGTCGGCATCGCAGATGGACTGGTACAACACTGAGGGCCTGTCGATGAGCGACGCCGACTGGAACTCACCGACCGCGCGAACGTTGCAATACCTGGCCGCATCCACGCCAGAGTTCGAGGAGTTCAACCGCATCCTTCTCATCGTGCATGGCCTCGAACAGGATGTCGCCGTGACCCTGCCGGAGCACCACGGTGTTTCGAGGTACGCCCTGCTCTGGGACTCCGCGCGGGACGATCTGACCGGCGCGGCACTCGAGCATGCTCCGGACGAGAGCGTCATCATCCAGGGCGCCAGCATGAAGCTGTTTCGGGCCAGCTAGTGGCGAGCACACCTGCGACCGTCGCTCTGAGGGCGGCGGGCATCCCGTTCACCGAGCACGCGTACGACCACGATCCGGCGAACCGGAATTTCGGCGAGGAGGCCGCGACAGTTCTCGGCGTTGACGCTGACCAGGTGTTCAAAACCCTGATGGTGGACATCGACGGCGGACTCTGCGTCGCCATCGTTCCGGTGACCGGCAAGCTCGATCTCGGTGCTCTCGCAACGGTTGTGCACGGTAAACGCGCTGTGATGGCGGACCCTGCGGTTGCCGAACGGAAGACCGGATACCTGGTCGGCGGCATCTCACCGATCGGTCAGAAGATGCCGCTACCGACCGTACTCGACGAGACCGCGGAACTCTTCGACACTGTCTTCGTCTCGGGGGGTCGGCGCGGATTCGACATCGGGCTTGCGCCATCCGACCTCATCGCGATCACGAACGCGACCGTCGCCGCAATCGCCCGCGACTGAATGTAAGCCGATGGCGTCACCGCCCGAACGCTAGGGACGCGCGGACGGTGACGACCGGTGGGCCGACGGGCATTAATGCCGGCTGTCCGTGGAGCTAGTCAGCTCGACAAAGACGACGGCTCCGAGCGGCAGACCCGATCTGCCAACACAGAACCGAAACCAGCAGCGCAGCCACGAGGCCAACCACGATTGAATTGGATACTCCCCCGAGCACCGACCCCATCGCGGAGATCGCGGAGACGATAGCGATCGTCTTTGACTGCAGTGGCATCGAAATGGAACCTTCGTGGATCAGCGTTCACTGATCACTTCGCGAAGTTGTCCGGCACTGCGAGCGGTACCGGCCAGGGCTAGGGACCCTGGCCGAATGCCGTCTCGCGGATATTCGGGTGTACCGCGCAGTGACCGTTCGGGTGTGGGAGGTTTCTTGCGATTCCCCTTACCAAGACCATATTCAGTCCGCACAAAGGAGGACAAGGGGGCGAGCGCACCCAATACGGGGGTAACTTTCAATCGACTAAAAATGCTGGTGGAACCCGGTTTTCGAAGCATGGGCCCGGTCAAGATTCGGGGTACAAAATCAACAGAATCCGGCGCCGCAATTGCTGATATCAAGAGTTTCGGGGTACAAAAACCGAAACGGTTTCACTGTCGAGCGCGGCTCGCCCCGCGCTTGGACCGTCTGTACCCCTCTCGTCTAGGGTGATGAGAGGCCCCCCATTCGGGGGTAGACAACGAAAGGCGATCATGACTTCATCACAAGACTCGATCTCCGCGACGCCGCCAGCTGGCCGTCGCATTCGACGACTGGTCACGACAACGGCGTGCCTTGCGCTGTTGGTTGGGACCTCCCTCGCGGGTGCCGCGCCCGCACTCGCGCAGGGTCCGAACCACTCCACCACGGCTCATTCCGTCGCGCTCACCCCGCAAACGCAGTTCACGATGAAGCCGGACGGATCAAGCGGCCTCACGGTGAGTGGCGAAAATATCCCCAACAGCGACATCGTCAAGAAGACCATTGCCACCTACTACGGCGACCCGGGCACCGGCATCGCGAACAAACAGTCTTCGCCCTACATCTCCGAGATGAACCGCGACGTTGCCAAAATGACGGCGGCTCTGCCCGCCGAATACGCGAAGGCGCAGCGATCCGGCAAGACGCCCGCCATCGTGCTCGACACCGATGACACCATGCTTTGGACCTATGACTATGAGGTCGGCCAGATGCACTTCAATTTCGACCCGACGCTCAACAATGCCGACATCCTGGCGGAGGTGTTCCCGGCAACGCCCGCGATGGTCACCTTCGAGAACTACGCCCGATCCCTCGGCTTTGCCGTTATCGGAATCACCGGACGCAGCGCCGCCCAGCAGACGACATCGATCGAGAATCTGGCGAACGTCGGCTACACCGGATTTACCACGTCCAACTACTACGTCAAATGGGCTGCGGGGGCTCAGCCGAGCTACATCACCTGTGCGACTACCTCGTGCACGACCGTCGAATACAAGGCGGAGACACGGAAACACCTGGAGCAGGATCTCGGCTTTGATGTCGCACTGAACGTTGGCGACCAGTGGTCCGACCTGCAAGGCGGATTTGCCGACAATATCCAGAAGCTGCCGAATCCGACCTACTACCTCCCATCGCCCGATCTTCCGGGCGTTTCGGAGCCGCAGCTCACGGCGCGGACGCACTTCACGATGAAGTCAGACGGCTCAAGCGGATTGACCCAGGGCGGCGAAGGGATTCCGAACATCGACTCCGTCAAGGCGACCATCGCGGCCTACTACGGTGACACGGGAACGGGCACCTCCAACAAGACCGTCTCGCCCTACATCTCGGAGCTGAAGCGCATCGTCCAGACGGAGGCGCCACGGGTGGCCGCCGCCTGCTACCTCGACAAGAAGCTGCATCGCAACCCGGCAATCGTGCTGGACGCCGATGACACCACGCTGTGGACCTACGACATGGAAGTCGGAGCGATGCATTTCGTCTACGACCCCACGCTGCAGGACTACTGGGTGCAGAACGAATTGTTCCCGGCGGTACCGTCCATGACGAACCTCGCGGCTATCGCGAGGAAGGCCGGATGTACGGTCATCGGCATCACCGGTCGAAGTGACGACCAGAAGGGGGCAACTCTCGCGAACCTGGCGAAGGTGGGCTATCCGGAGTTCACGACAGCGAACTACTACACGAAGTGGACGGGGATCGGCACGTCGCAGCAGCCGTCCTACATCACCTGCGCGGTGGCGGGCAAATGCACGACGATCGAGTACAAGTCGCAGACTCGAGCGCACATCGAGTCGAAGTCCGGCGGTCGCTACGACATCGTCGCGAACTTCGGAGACCAGTTCAGCGACCTGATCGGCGGTCACGCTGACCTCGACGTGAAACTGCCGAACCCGACGTACTACCTGCCGTAGGACCTCGAGTCGAGCTTGTCGAGACCTCGCCGGGGCAAGCGCACGCTGGTCTCGGCAAGCTCGACCCGAGGTATCTCACTATCGACTAGTGGGCGACGGAGATCAGGCCGAGTTCGGCCGGGGTCGCCAGCCAGGCGCTCGAGGGCACGACGCGAACGTTGTAACCGAAACTTCCGGGTCGGTCGAGCGAGACTGTGCCCGTGAACGTCGCCGGCTGCCCGGCTGGCGCGGAGTCGAGCGTCAGGCGCTGGCGAGAAACCTCCGCGAGCTGGTCCCCGTCGCGGGAGTGTCCGTAGACGACCTCCACCTTGACGTCGTCCGGAGTGAGTCCGTCGAGAGCGACGAGCGCGCGCACATGCAGCGAGTCGCCGATCTGGGGAACGGCATCCACTCCCCCGGACTCGACGTGCAGCACCTGTACCTTCGACCAGGCCGCACGCAGGCGCGCCTTCCAGGCCGACAGTTCGCGAGCGGGCGCGTATCCGCCCGCCGAGATCTCGCGCTCTGCCTGTGTCGCGGGCACGTACAGCCGGGTGACGTATTCCTTGACCATGCGGTCAGCGCTGAGCGCCGGCGACAGGGTCGCCAGGGTGTGGCGGATGGATTCGACCCAGCGCGTCGGGACGCCGTCCTTGCCACGATCGTAGAAGCGCGGTGCGAGCTGGTGCTCGATGAGGTCATACATCGCCTCCGCCTCGAGATCGTCGCGCTCGCTGGCGTCGCCGGCGCTATCGGCTGTCGGGATGGCCCAGCCGTTCTCTCCGTCGTAGAACTCGGCCCACCAGCCGTCGAGGATCGACAGATTCAGCGACCCGTTGAGCGCCGCCTTCATGCCGCTGGTACCGCAGGCCTCGAGCGGGCGCAACGGGTTGTTGAGCCAGACGTCGGTCCCCGGGTAGAGCAGCTGCGCCATCGCGATGTCGTAGTTCGGCAGGAAGACCATCCGGTGACGGACATCCGCTGCCGCCGCGAATTCGATCAGTTGCTGGATGAGGCGCTTGCCCTCCTCATCCGCCGGATGTGACTTTCCCGCAATCACGATCTGGATCGGCCGAGTTGGATGCGTCAGCAGTGCGCGCAGTCGCTCCGGGTCGCGCAGCATGAGGGTCAGTCGCTTGTAGGTCGGCACGCGTCGGGCGAACCCGATCGTCAGGACCTCGGCGTCGAGGATGCCGGTGAACCAGGCCGGGACGCCGGCGCCCGGGTTCTGCCCTTCCCACGATGCCGAGAGTCGCTTGCGAGCATCCGCAACCAACTGCTTCTTCATCTCGCCACGTACGGCCCAGATATCTGCGTCCGTGACTTTGTCGCTCGCCCAGTCGGCGGCCGTCGTATCGCTGGTGCCGAGCTTCGTGGATGCCAGCTCGAGCAGCAGGGGGTCGGTCCAGGTCGGCGCGTGGACCCCGTTGGTCACGGAGGTGATCGGAACGTCGTCCTGGTCGAAGCCCGGCCAGAGCGCGCCGAACATTCCGCGGGACACATCGCCATGAAGGAGCGAGACGCCGTTGGCGCGCTGGCCGAGGCGCAGGCCCATGACGGCCATGTTGAAAGTGTTCGCCGTGCCGCCCTCGTAGTCCTCCGCACCGAGCGCGAGCACTTCGGCGACGCCGACGCCGGGCAGGAGGTCGGTGGAGAAGTACGTCTCGACGAGGTCGGCCGGGAAACGGTCGATGCCCGCTGGCACCGGGGTGTGCGTCGTGAAGACCGTTCCGGCGCGCACGACCTGCAGCGCCTCGTCGAAGCTGAGTCCGCCGCCGATCAGATCGTTGATGCGCTCAAGTCCGAGAAACCCTGCGTGACCTTCGTTGGTGTGGAACACCTCGGGAACCGCGCTGCCCGTGAGCTCGGTGTAGATCTTGATCGCCCGGACGCCGCCGATACCGAGCAGCAGTTCCTGCAGGAGACGGTGCTCGCCACCGCCTCCGTACAGGCGGTCGGTGACGGTACGCAGAGACTCCTCGTTGTCCGGGACATCCGTGTCGAGGAGCAGCAGGGTGACCCGGCCAACCGCGACCTTCCAGATGCGCGCGAAGAGCGCGCCGCCGCCGGGGAGCGCGAGCGTGACCTGCGCTGCCGTTCCATCTGGATTGCGCAACACGCTCAGCGGGAGGCCGTCGGGGTCGAGGACGGGATAGGTTTCTTGCTGCCAGCCATCACGGGAGATGCCCTGGCGAAAATACCCGGCGCGATAGAAGAGACCGGCCGCAATGATGGGGACGCCCAGGTCGGACGCCGACTTCAGGTGATCACCGGCAAGGATGCCCAGGCCGCCCGAGTACTGCGGCAGGGCCGCCGCGATTCCGAATTCCGGCGAGAAGTAGGCGATCGCTTTCGGGGCATCCGGAAGGGCCTGATACCAGCGCGGCTCGGTGAGGTAGGCGTGCAGGTCATCCCGAAGCTCATTCGCTCGGGCCACAAACTTGTTGTCGTTCGCGAGTTCGTCGAGGCGAGACGGTTCGATGGCGCCGAGCAGGGTGACCGGGTCGTGCCCGATCTCATCCCAGATCTCGGGGCTGATCGACGAGAACAGCTGCATGGTCGGGTTGTGCCAGGACCAGCGGAGATTGGTCGCCAGCTCCTCCAAAGATGTAAGCGCTTGCGGAAGAACGGTGCGAACAGTAAAACGACGGATTGCCTTCACCCGCCAAGCCTACGGGCAGAGTCGTATTTGCCCGCAACTCGAGGAATTCTTGAGGTCCAAGACCGGCCGAAAGGGGGCTGTCCCCCGTGACAGGGGCACTAGTTCGTGGGCTGGGGGGCACCGCAACAAATCGTTACCGTTAATCACGTTGTTCCCGACTACCCGAAAGTGCTGGACGCCAACGTGAAGAAGTTCCTGACCAGATTCAAGGTCGCCGCCGCCATCGTCGCCAGTTTTGCGTTTGTGCTCGGCAGCGCCACCGTGCTCGACATCGCGGCACCCGCCCAGGCAGCGGAAGCACCATTCACGTGCACGTCTGACTTCTATCAGGTGTCCAACGGCAACATGTACCAATACTCGGTTGCGACAAACACCTATTCGGAAATGTCCGGCAGTACCTCCGTGAGCGGCCTCAACGCCATCGGATACAACACCGGAGACAACTTCATCTACGGAATCGCGTCGTCGAAGCTCTATCAGATTGGCAACGACGGTAGTCACGGTGCCGCGATCACCCTGACCGGTACGACCCCACAGAGCACCGGCGGTGACTTCATCGCAGCGAATGAACTGCTGACGGCGAGCAATGCCGGAGCGTTCACGCTGGTAAATACCTCAACGCATGCAGTGACAGCGTTCACCGACACCGGGTCGACCTGGGGGGCCTATGACCTCGCATATGACCCGACCAACACCACCATCTACGGAATGGGCGGAACGACGCTCTACATCGGCAAGATCAACGCGGCCGGAACCTCCGTTGCCGTTACCACGAAAGCCGTAACCGGTTCACTCGGGGCCAGCGGCGACTCCTGGGGTGCCGCGTATGTCGATTCCGCGGGAGACGGGTATTTCTTCGACAACACCACCTTTGACCTGGTCGAGATCTCGGCTGCGGGTATGGCGTCCACGACCCCCGCGGCCATCTCGATTACACAAGCTAACTCCCTCGCATCACCAAACGACGGCGCGAGCTGCCCGACAGCATCCAGCCCGCTTGCGCCCACCGTGGTGACGGGCGCTGCGACGTCGGTTACCACCACCACCGCGACGCTCAATGGAACAGTTGCGACCGGAATTCCCACCGGTTCCAATGTCACGACCGGTGGCATCGTCATGTGCTACTCCACGAGCAACACGCTCGTGGGCGGTGCCTTGTCGGTCAGTCCGGTCTGTGCTGCCACTACGCCGTCGTCGCTTGCCCTCAATACCGCAGCGACTGCTGTCACTCTGCCTGTGACCGGTCTGTCGCCAGGCACTACGTACTACATCCAACTCGAAGCGACGAACGTGGACGGCCTCGAGGCCTTCGGCAGCGTCCTGAGTCTCACTACCATCGCCGCAAACCACACCGTCACGTTCAACGCCAACCTCGGGACCGGGACCATGGCGAACGAGATCAACAACGCGGCAGCCGCGCTGACTACGAACACCTTCACTCGCGTAGCGTTCACCTTCAACGGCTGGAACACCGCCGCCGATGGGACCGGTACCGCTTATTCGAATGGCGCCAGCTACCCGTTCACCGCGGACAACACGATGTACGCCCAGTGGACCGCGCTTCCCAACCACACCATCACCTTCAACAACAACCTGGGTTCCGGCACGATGGCGAACGAAGTCGAGAATGTCGCTACCAATCTGACCACCAACACGTTCACCAGGGCTGGCTTCAGTTTCACCGGATGGAATACAGCCGCTAACGGCACCGGTACCGCCTATGCGAATGACGCCAGCTACCCGTTCACCGCGGACAACACGTTGTACGCCCAGTGGACCGCGCTGCCAAACCACACCGTGACGTTCAACAACAACGGCGGCGCCGGGACGATGGCCAACGAGGTCGACAACGTCGCCACCAACCTCACCACCAACACGTTCACCAATCCCGGCAACACGTTCGCAGGCTGGGCAACCAGCAGCGGTGGTGCGGTGGTTTACGCCGACGGCGCGAGCTACCCGTTCACCGCTGACGCAAACCTATTTGCGGTGTGGACGCTGATCCCTAACAAGACCGTGACCTTCGACCCGAGTGGTGGCTCCGGGAGCATGGCCAACGAGCTGCACAATGTTTCTACCGCCCTGACGGCAAACAGCTTCACGAAGGCCGGGTTTAGCTTTGCCGGCTGGGCCACCAGCAGCGGCGGACCTGTCGTCTACACCGACGGCGCGACTTACCCGTTCACCGTGAGCAACACTCTGTACGCAGTGTGGACGGCCCTGCCGAATCACACCGTGACGTTCAGCAGCAACGGTGGCACCGGGACGATGGCCAACGAAGTCGACAACGTCGCCACCAACCTGACCGCCAACACGTTCACCAACGCGGGCAACAGCTTCGCCGGCTGGGCGACCAGCAGCGGCGGTGCCGTGGTCTATTCGGATGGGGCGAGCTACCCGTTCACCGCCGATGCGAACCTGTTCGCTAAATGGACCCCACTGCCGAACCACACCGTGACCTTCACCAGCGCGGGCGGCATCGGAACGATGGCCAACGAGGTCGAAAACGTCGCCACGAACCTGAGCACGAACACGTTCACTCGGCTCGGGTTCACCTTCGCCGGCTGGGCGACCAGCAACGGTGGAGCAGTGGTCTACGCGGATGGCGCGTCTTATCCGTTCACGTCGGACACGACTCTCTACGCGTCGTGGACTGCGCTTCCGAACCACACCGTGACGTTCGACAACGCCGGCGGCACCGGGACGATGGCCAACGAAGTCGACAACATCCCGAGCGCACTCACCACGAATTCGTTCACCCGCCTTGGCTTCACCTTCGCCGGCTGGGCGACCAGCAACGGGGGTGCGGTCGTCTACGCCGATGGCAGCAGCTACCCGTTCGGGGCCGACGCCACCCTCTACGCGTCCTGGACTGCACTGCCCAACCACACCGTCACCTTCAACAACGCAGGCGGAACGGGCACGATGGCCAACGAAGTCGACAACATCCCGACCAACCTGACCGGCAACACGTTCACCCGACTCGGGTTCACCTTCGCCGGCTGGTCGCTCAGCAACGGCGGCGCAGTCGTCTACGCCGATGGCGCGTCTTATCCGTTCACGTCGGACACGACTCTCTACGCGTCCTGGACTGCACTGCCCAACCACACCGTCACGTTCGACAACGCTGGCGGAACGGGCACGATGGCCAACGAAGTCGACAACATCCCGACCAGCCTGGCCATGAACACGTTCACCCGACTCGGGTTCACGTTCGCGGGCTGGTCGCTCAGCAATGGCGGCTCAGTTGTCTACGCCGATAGCGCCAGCTACCCGTTCAGCTCCGACGCGACTCTGTACGCATCCTGGACCGCGTTGCCGAACCACACGGTCACCTTCAACAACGCCGGTGGCATCGGGAGCATACCGGACGAGATCGAAAACATTCCGACGAACCTGACGAGCAACGCCTTCACCCGGCTTGGGTTCACGTTCGCCGGCTGGGCGACCAGCAACGGCGGTGCCGTGGTCTACGCGGATAGCGCAAGCTACCCGTTCAGCGCGGACGGGAACCTGTTCGCCGTGTGGACAGTCATTCCGAACAAGACGGTCACCTTCGACCCGAATAGCGGAACCGGGTCCATGCCCAACGAGGTCGACAACATTCCCACGGCTCTGACCACCAACGCGTTCACCCGGTTTGGTTTCACCTTCGCGGGCTGGAGCACCAGCAGCGGCGGCGCAGTCGTCTACTCCGACGGAGGGACTTACCCGTTCGATGTTGACAACACCCTGTACGCACAGTGGACCGCGCTGCCCAACCACACCGTGAGCTTCGACGCGAATGGCGGATCGGGAAGCATGGCCGATGAAGTCGACAACGTGCCGACCGACCTGGCCGCAAACAGCTTCACCCGCGCGGGCTTTACATTCGCTGGCTGGGCGACCAGCGGCGGCGGCGCCGTTGGCTACGCTGACGGGGCGACGTATCCCTTCGACGTTGACAACACCCTGTATGCAGAATGGACCGCAATCCCGAACAAAACCGTCATCTTCGACAACAACGGGGGCACGGGCACCATGGCCAATGAGGTCGACAATGTCCCAACCGCGCTGACCGCGGAGAGCTTCGCCAGGGCCGGGTTCACCTTCAGCGGCTGGAACACGATCAACGATGGTTCCGGCACCGCGTACTCGGATGGCGCAAGCTACTCATTCGCCGGCGACCAGACCATGTACGCGCAATGGACCGTCATCCCCAACAAGACGGTCACCTTCGACCCCAACGGTGGATCGGGCTCCATGGCCAATGAAGCACACAATGTGCCGACCACGTTGACGGCAAACGCATTTACCCAGGCAGGATTTACGTTCGCCGGCTGGAACACGCTGGCCAACGGCGCCGGTGTTGCCTATGCCGACAGCGCCTCATACCCCTTCGCGACCGACGGCACACTGTTTGCACAGTGGACCGTCATCCCGATGACCTCGGTGTCGTTCGACCCGAACGGCGGCACAGGGACCATGTCTGACGAAACGGCCAACGTACCCACCGCGCTGACGGGCAACACCTTCACCCGGACCGGTTACAACTTCGTGGGCTGGAATACCGCGCCGGATGGATCCGGGACCTCCTACACGAATGCCGCGATTTACGCGTTCGGCGTTGATCCGACGTTCTACGCCCAATGGACGGCCAAGCCCATCCTCACGTTCGATCCGAACGGTGGCGCCGGATCTATCGCCCCGCTGATCTCAGACGTGCCGACCAACCTGCCAACGACCACCGTCACCAAGCGGGGATACAAGTTCACGGGATGGAACACAGCAGCCGATGGGTCCGGCACTGAATACGCACCAGGCGCCGTCTACCCGTTCGCGGCAAGCGGCACGCTGTATGCCCAGTTCTCCAAGATCATCCTCGCCTCGACAGGCGTCAATCCCACACCGGGACTGAACCTTGCGATGCTCCTGATCGGACTGGGAGCCGTGCTCATGGGAGTCGTGGCGCTGATCGGGCGAAAGCGGAGCAAGCGCGCCACGTCGTAGTGATGGCGGCGTCGAAAGAGAACTGCATCGGCCACATTCGCCGCGACAGCTAATCGCGGTAGCGTTGAATTGTGGCTACAGACGAATCCACGATCGCGGCCGCAAGCGCGAGCACTGGTGCAGCACCCGAGTTTTCCGCGCACATCGGGCGAATCCCGATCCGCGACCTTTCGCCCGTCCAGCCTGAGAATCGGTGGCCGGCGAAGGCCTTCGCCGGCGAGGTTGTCCCGTTTGGCGCGACCGTGTTTCGCGAAGGCCACGACCTCATCGGCGTCGAGCTGCTGCTCGTTGACCCGGACGGCAAGCAGACGCAGTATCGGATGGCCGCAGGTGCGCCCGGAACCGACCGCTGGGAGGTGCTCGCCAAACTCGACACCGTGGGCACGTGGCGGTTCCGGGTTCAGGCCTGGGGCGACGACTGGGCGAGCTGGCTGCACGACGCCGACATCAAGATCCCGCTGGCGCAGGATGTCGAACTCGTCTTCGAGGAAGGGCTGGAGCTTCTCGCGCGCGCGGGTACGCGAAAAGCCATCAAGGAAGCCGCGGCCGCGTTCGCGGATCCCACCCTCGCTGCCGAGGCCCGCCTGGCTGCCGCCCACGACGCAACACTGACGGCCGCCGTCGCCGCGAAACCGCTCACAAGCCTCGAGACGATAAGCGAGCAGTACACCGTGTGTGTCGAACGGGAACGCGCGGGCGTTGGCAATTGGTATGAGTTCTTCCCGCGCAGCATCGGCGCAACGAAGAACGCGGATGGCACCTGGGAATCCGGTACTTTCGCGACAGCGGCCACGCGGCTGCCCGGCGTCGCCGCAATGGGATTCGATGTCCTGTACCTCCCGCCCATCCATCCGATCGGCTTCAGCTTTCGCAAGGGACCCAACAACTCGCTCACCGCGGGACCGGGCGACCCGGGATCGCCGTGGGCGATCGGGAGCCCCGCCGGCGGCCACGACGCTATCCACCCCGATCTCGGAACCGTCGCCGACTTCACCTCCTTCGTGCGGGCAGCAGCGAAGAACGGCCTGGAAGTCGCGATCGACCTCGCGCTGCAGTGCTCCCCGGATCATCCGTGGGTTACCGAACACCCGGAATGGTTCACCACCAGGCCCGACGGATCGATCGCGTACGCGGAGAACCCGCCGAAAAAGTACCAGGACATCTACCCGCTCAACTTCGACAACGACCCAATTGGGATACGCGTGGAGATTCTGCGGATTGTGAAGTACTGGATCGGGCTGGGCATCCGAATCTTCCGCGTCGACAATCCGCACACCAAGCCGCTCGATTTCTGGGAATGGCTACTCTGGGAAATCGGCACCGAGTATCCGGATGTCGTGTTTCTCGCCGAGGCTTTCACGCGACCTGCGCTGATGCAGTCGCTCGCCGGCGCCGGCTTCCAGCAGTCGTACTCGTACTTCACCTGGCGCAACACCAAGGCCGAGCTCGAGGAATTCTTTGGACAGATCAGCGACGACTGGAGCGCGTTCTACCGGCCCAACCTGTTCGTCAACACCCCGGACATCCTGACAGAGTACCTGCAGTTCGGCGGCGTCCCGGCCTACAAGATTCGCGCGACGCTGGCCGCGACTGCTGCCCCGGTGTGGGGCGTCTACTCCGGCTTCGAACTGTACGAGGATGTCGCGCGCCCGGGCAGCGAAGAGAACATCGACAACGAGAAGTACGAGTATCGCCCTCGGGACTTCGCGAAGGCCGAAAAGTTGGGCAGGTCGCTCGCGCCCTACCTGACGGAGCTCAACCGCATTCGGGCGACGCATCCTGCGCTCCGCCAGCTGCGCAATCTGGACCTGCACTGGAGCGACGACGACGCGATCCTCGTCTACTCGAAATTTCTGGATGGAGGTTTCACCGAGTCCGGTGTGAGCGACGGGATCATTGTGGTGGCCAACGTCGATCCGCATTCGGTGCGTGCGACGACGGTGCACTTGGATGCGTCGAAGTTCGGTCTCGAAATCGGCGCGCCCTTCGACGTGGTCGACCTGCTGAGCGGGCAGCAGTTCATCTGGGGTGAGCACAACTACGTACGACTCGATGCGTTCGTCCAGCCCGTGCACGTTCTGAGCGTCAACTACGGAAAGGCACGATGATGGTGGAGCCGAAGAAGTCACCTGCGAAGCGCCCTTCGACAAGCTCAGGGAGCGTGGAGCGCTCAGGGGTCGAAGGACCCGTCTCCGTCGATTCGACAATCGAACTCCCGCCGCTCGACCCCGGACTCATCGCGGCGATCGTCGGCGGATACCACCCGCGGCCGCACGCCACGCTCGGACAGCATCCGGTCGACGGCGGATTCGTGATTCGCGCGGTTCGACCGCTGGCGGCAACGGTTACCGCCATCCGCGCCGATGGGGGCCGGGTAGACCTCGCACACGTGGATCAAGGGTTGTGGCAGGGCTTCGCACCGGGTCTCGGCCAAGCGTACACACTCGAGGCGACCTACGAGGGTGCGCCGGACTGGACGACGGACGATCCATACCGGTTCGTGCCCTCCGTCGGCGAGGTCGACCTCTACCTCTGGGGGCAGGGCAGGCACGAGCAGCTGTGGGACGCCCTCGGGGCGCACTTTCGCCCACACGAGGATGTGGTGGGAACCTCCTTCAGCGTCTGGGCGCCACACGCCAAGGCGGTTCGCGTGGTTGGCGATTTCAACGGGTGGAACGGCGAATTGTGGGCGATGCGCCGTCTCGACGATGTTGGCGTCTGGGAGCTCTTCGTTCCCGGCCTCATGCCCGGAAGTGCGTACAAGTTCGAGATCCAGACGACTGTGGGTGAGTGGGTGACTCGTGCCGACCCGATGGCGAGATACACGGAACGACCCCCGGCCACAGCATCGGTAGTCGGCGAATCGAAGTACGTCTGGTCGGACTCGGGATGGCTCGCCCAACGTGCCGCGCACGACCCACACAACGCTGCCATGAGCGTCTACGAGATGCATCTCGGCTCCTGGCGCGCGGGCCTCGGCTATCGCGAACTGGCCGACCAGCTCATCGAATATATTCACGAGACCGGCTTCACCCATGTCGAGTTCATGCCGCTCGCCGAGCATCCGTACGGTCCGTCGTGGGGCTACCAGGTGACCGGGTACTACGCACCCACGAGCCGGTTCGGGCATCCGGATGACCTCAAGTATCTGATCGACCGGCTGCACCAGGCATCCATTGGCGTGATCATGGATTGGGTCCCCGGCCACTTCCCCAAGGACAAGTGGGCGCTCGGCCGATTCGACGGCCAGGCGCTCTACGAGCACTCGGATCCCCGCCGCGGCGAGCACAAGGACTGGGGGACCTACATCTTCAACTTCGGCGACTCACAGGTGCGTAACTTTCTCGTCGCTAACGCCCTGTACTGGCTCGAGGAATTCCACATCGACGGCCTGCGCGTCGACGCCGTGGCATCCATTCTGTATCTTGACTACTCGCGCGAGGCGGGCGAGTGGGAGCCCAACATCAATGGCGGGCGCGAGAATCTCGAGGCGATCAGCTTCCTGCAGGAGGTCAATGCGACGGCTTACAAGCGCAATCCGGGCATCGTTATGGCTGCCGAGGAGTCGACCTCGTATCCGGGTGTCACGCATCCGACCTCTGAGGGTGGGCTCGGGTTCGGCCTGAAGTGGAATATGGGGTGGATGCACGACAGCCTGCAATACATCGAAGAAGACCCGATGTACCGCTCGTATCACCACAATGAGATTACGTTCAGCTTCCTGTACGCGTTCAGCGAGAACTTCATCCTCCCCATCAGTCACGACGAGGTTGTGTACGGCAAGGGCTCGCTGCTCACCAAGATGCCGGGCGACCAGTGGCAGAAGCTCGCGAACGTGCGCGCGTATCTCTCGTTCATGTGGGCGCATCCCGGTAAGCAACTCCTGTTCATGGGGTCCGAATTTGGCCAGCCCTCGGAGTGGAGCGAGGAGCGTTCGCTCGACTGGTGGATTCTGGACCAGCCCGCTCACCGCGGACTGCTCACGCTGGTAGGCCAGCTCAACCGCGTCTATCGCGCGGAGGGTGCACTCTGGCAGCAGGACAACTCCCCTGCCGGTTTCGAGTGGCTCGACGGCGGCGACTCTGAGCACAACGTCGTTTCGTTCCTGCGCTGGTCAACGGATGGCCAGCCGATCGCCATCCTGATGAATTTCAGTGGGAATCCGGTCGGCCCATACCGAGTCGGCCTACCGTTCGCCGGTGAGTGGGACGAGATCCTGAACACGGATGCCACCGAGTTCGGCGGATCGGGAATCGGCAACTTCGGCGTCGTGCACGCGGTGGATGAGCCGTGGGCGGGTCGACCGGCATCCGCGGAGCTGACCCTGCCGCCGCTCGCCGGCCTCTGGCTGAAGCTCCGCCGTTAGCGCGCTGGCCCCCGTACGGAACCTTTGCCCCCGCTCGAACGGGCGCAGAAGTTCCCGGCGGGGGCAGACAAGCGGCTAGATCAGTCGCGCGGTTGTGGAGCTGGTGCGCAGCTGGTTCAGTTCGGACGCAATCCACGTTGCTTCCGCTTTTGATGGCAAAGGCAACAGATCGGCGTTGGGGTTGGGCAACGGCAGGGCGACAAGTTTGCCGACTTCGGGATCCCTGACCGAGAGAAGAACCGAAGGATAGGTGGCGCGGTTGCGATAGATAGTGTCAACCTGAATGCTCGTAATCCACGACCATGGAATGAACCCGAACTGCTCAGGTGGTCGACCGTTCCAGAGCGATAGCCCCTTCTGCGATGCCGATGCACCGAGTGTCACAGGGGCATACCGCGGGGCGGAGTCCGGCGCAATTTCGACGAATGCGTCATCGAATTGGTCTGCCGAAATGATCGTAAAAACGAGCGACTGCGGATCTAATGCAGTTATCGCCGCCAGGCGCGACCTGTTCACGCCCGCACCAATTGCCAGTCCAATCACCCAGGCCACTAGCGCGATTGCCGCGATTACCCAACTCCATGCCGCTACGGCAGAATCCTTCGACCCCCAGATGATTGAGCCCACGACAAGAACGCCAACCGACCCGCCGACACGTATCGCAACGTTCGAGGCGCGCCGAACGAAACTCGGCCGAGGCGATGACGCCCGCGGCTGCGCGTCGACAGTTGACGCGAATTCCGGGACGGGCCGACGCCGGGACAGATATGGCTCGCCCGCCTTTCGAACCACCTCACCGGATCGGGGATCGAGTTGATCAAGCTCAACATGCGCCGTGCGGAGGCTTGTATAACCAGCGGCGACCTCGCGTTTCGTGGCGCGGCTGGTCAACACTTGGAGGACCAACAGCGCAACCATCCCCGCTGCCGGCGCGATGACCCACCACCAAAGGTCGTCCTGCAAACGGTTGGTGATCGTAGCGATGAGCGACGGGACATAGCTCAGCACGACAGCAACACCGACGACCGTGAGTGAACGGCTCAGGCTAAAGGCACTCGGTCCAGGCAGTAGCCGCGAGCGGCCATCCGTCGACGTCATGGCGAAACTCTATTGACCTGGCCCGCCAATCGTGCAACGCGATGCGCTAGACCACGACGCTAGTCGTGCGCAGAGTCTCGAGCAGTCCGAGAAGATACCGGCTCTCGCGACGGGAGCCGGATATCCCGCGCGTCCCATTCGGCGACAACAGCGGGACGACGACGACTCCCTTGCCGACCGTAACCTGAAGCAGAATCGCGGATGACGACCACCGCCGGAACGGCGTCTGCAGCTCTCCGACCTCAAGGCTCGGGATGCGGCTCCAATCGAGGGAGCCAACGCGTTCGAGTGGGGTGTTGTCCCAGAAGGTCAGCCCTAGGGTGTCTGCGGTCACGCACGGTGCGGAGGTCAGCCCGGTTGCGCGCCTCCCCAGTTCTGTGCCGACGGCAGCAACCGCGAGTCGCTCGCCAAAAACCTTTCGGTTCGAGATCGTGAACGCGATACTTCCCGGCGCGAGACGTTCGAGTCGGCTCAGGGTTCTGCCCCGGATGGGACCGATGACACACAGCAGCAACAGGAGGGCCACCGGCCCGTAGATCAGCATCGCGCGACCTGCTCCATGCCTCAGCCTAAACCGGCTCCGACAACTCGATCGGATGCACACCCCTCGGGCACGTCCCCGCTCGGCCCAAATGAGCACCGGCGCCAAGGCACTCTCGTGCCGATGGCGCACAAACGCGAGCCGGGCAGCTAGTAAAGCAACCCCGTCAGTCGGCGACGCGCAGGAGCGACCTGGGGGTCATCCGCGCCGAGGATCTCAAAGTAGTCGAGCAGGCGCGTGCGGATGGAGTTCTTGCCCGCGGCATCCTGCGACGGAAATAAGTCGAGAAGCAGGCCGAACGCCGCGGCAGAGTCGCCGAGACTGATTTCGAGGTCGGCGAGCGCCAGCGAAGTGTCGAGCCCGCCGTCGACGGCGGCCGAGCGGATGTCGTCGGCCGATTTCCCGTCGAGCCTCTCGAGCAGGGAGACCTGGGCGAGTCCCGCGACGGCGAGAGCGTCGCGCGGGTTCTGAGCTATCGCCTTCTTGTACTCGGCGATCGCCGTCGCGTAGTCGCCGGAAGAAATTGCGTCGAATGCTTCCTGGTGGTGCGGCGGCAGCGGCTCCTCGACCGGTGCCGCATTGGGGTCAGCCGCGGGTAGCGTGCCGGTAACTCCTTGCTCCTTCGCCAGCTCGAGCACCTGGTCGAAGATCTGGCGAACCTCGGCCTCCGGGTAGTCGCCGACAAAGAGCTGGACGGGGCGCCCGGCGACCACGGCCGCGACCGTCGGGACCTGCTGCACCTGGAAGGCTTGCGCGAGCTGGGGGTTCGCGGCACCATCCACGACGACGTGGGCGAGCCTGCCGTCGTACTGCGCAATCAGTCCGCCCAGAACCGGCTCGATTCCCTGCCCGTAGAACTCCACGATGACCGGAACAGTCTTGGACAGGTCGAGAACTTCGGTGAAGCTCGAATCCGTCGCCGACGCCCCCGCAACCACGGAACCAGCGGGACGAGCAGGACGCGGGTTCACCAGGCCGGAGAGGTCAACCGCCCCGCGGAGGCTTCCTGGGGAAATGGGGGGCACGTTTGTCGCCACTAAATTACCTTTGCAGAGATGAGGCCCTGGCTGTAGCCAAGCAATACAATCTTGCTCGATTTGCCGACGGCGGGCACGTAGAAGAGCAGTTGGTCGGCGTAGATGGCGACGAGTCCGGTGGTCGATGTCACCGTACCCATCAGCGCCGCCACCGCTCCGGAGGCGTTCACGGCGGCGCCAGCCTGCACCGGCTTCACCGTCTCGATCTCGTTCAGGTCTACAGCAACGATCGCCCCGGAGTCGTTAGTTGCGAGCGCGATGACCTGCCCCGCGCCGTTGGTGTTCGTGTAAGTCAGGCTCGCCGTTGCCGGCAGCAGAGCGGCCTGGGCTGCCTTGGACGCCTTGCCTACCTGCGTCCTGAAGGTGTCACCTTTCGACTGGAACAACTTGTACGACGGGCTCGCCGTGTCTTTGTCGAGGATGTCCCCGTAGGCGAGGGCTAAGTCAGAAGGCTTCAGCTTGAAGAAGCCGAAAGTTGGGTCGAGTCGCGTGGTACCGACCTTTGCCGGGGCCACATAGAGCGGCGACGTGTGCGACTCGAGGTTCATCGCGTAGTTGACCTTGTAGTTCGACCGCGGGGTGTCCTGGATGAGCATGAGCGCCGTGTAGATCAATGACGACTTCGACTTGCTCTTGAGGATCGTGAAGACGGTTCGTGGCCAGACGTTTCCTACCTGCGCCTGTGGCAGGTTGACCGAGATGGTGCCGGATGGAATCGCAATCGACTTCGGCAGCGAGGGCTGAGCCTTGCGGATGTCGTAGTTCGCGAGACGCTCATCGAGCGCCGGCCCCGCCAGTCGCGTCTTCAACAGCTTCGTGTTGAAGTTGGCGTCGGATGTCTCGACGGTCGCGGCGATGTTCTTCACGATCTCCTGTAGCTGCGGTGTAGTTACCGCAGGGATCTTGTTGTCGGCCGCGAGTGGCGAGTCCGTCGAAGTCGGAGTCGGAGTCGGAATGGTCGGCGCCGGAACGGCGGAGCAGCCGGCGAGCAGAAGCGCCGAGATCGCGATTGTGGGAACGACAGCAACAAAGTTGCGAATCGAACGACGCCCCTTGGCCGCCGTGATCTCGCGGCGCTTGGGTTTGTAGCGGGGCTGGCGAGGCAGCTTTGGCATGCGCGGCTGCGATCTCCGAGGGCCGCGCGTGCGGCGTAGATCATAGAACGCGATCAGGAGCAGGATGACGCCGACAACCAGCGCGATGCCACCGACGAGGATGAGCGGAGCAGCCCAGGGGGTCGAGTTATCCAGCGGCCAGCTCAGCGAGATATCGGATGGCGCGGGCAGCTTGCCGTTTGACACCGCGATGACCGACATGGTCGACGGGACCTGAGCCGTGAAGTCGGTGGCCTGGCCGAACACGAACTGCTGTAACCACAGGTCGGAGCCGGCGGGGTTCGGAACTGTACTGGTCTTGCCATCATGGAAGGTCGACTGGAGCTCACCGGTCTTCGGGTTGAGATTGACCTCGTTGTACTTCGCGTCGCCAACCCAGGCCAGCACATCGGAGGTGCGCCCGTACGCAGAGAACGCCGTCTGGGAACCCGACAGCTTCACCGTCTGGGTTTGTTTGTAGGCGTTAAGGGCCGCACCATCGATTACCACGACCGGCGCGGCGGACCGCGAAACGGTGTGCAGCGTTACCTGGCTCGGGCCAGCAAGAAAGGTCTTCTCGGCGACGCCCGTGCCCAGGGTGCCCAGTGCAATGACAAAACAAATGATTGCGAGAACAAATCGCACGATTACTCCTTTCGTGTTGCCCTGCACCGCAAACTTCGGGTCTGGCACCCTCCGTCAGGTCCCATTCTGTTTGGGAAACGCTTCTTCAAGGGAAACGACCTGACCGCTCGCGTTAGGCGCGAGAGAGGAGGGATCCGCGGAGGGTGCTAAACCCACCGCAGACGGCAACAACAAAGACATCCAAGGCTAGCGGATGCGCCTTGCGCCCGCCTAACTGGGCGTCTGGGAATCCCCTGACAACCTGCGTTTGCTAGTCGTTCACGGTCGCTCGCTAAACTCGACAAGCAAACGGATTTCGCGAAAGGGGCCTGAATTGGCTGGCGAGACAACAGACTTTGGCACCGAACTTCGCGGCTATCGCAAGGAAGAGGTCGACCACGCCATTGCGGATCTCCGTCGCGAGCTGATTCAGGCCAACCATGAACGGGCAGAGGCCGCCAAGGAAATAAAGCGTGTCACGGCGGTCGCCGAGGACCTGCAGGCTGAGCTCGACGAGACCGGTACACCGACCTATGCGGGTCTCGGTACGAAGCTCGAGAGTACGCTGCGTGTCGCGGAAGAGCAGTCGATGCGCCTCATCAGCCAGGCCGACATCGATGCCGAGAAGCTCCGGGCCCAAGTGCAGTCCGAAGCACAGAAGCTCGTGCAGGAGTCCAATGACACAGCCAATAAGGTCACCACGGACGCGAACACCTACTCTGAGCGAACCGTCGCCGCCGCAAACAAGGATGCCGACGAACTGATCGCGCACGCCAAGGAGGATGCGGAGTCCATCGTCCAGGACGCGATGCGCGAAGCCGCCGCGATTCGCGGAGCCGTCGCCACCGAGGCCGCAGAAGCACGGGCAACAACCAAGCGCGAGGCCGCCGCCCAGCGCGCGCAGGGCGAGCGCGAGATCGCGGAACTCAAGGCCGTCGCGGTGCGCGAATCCGAGGATGCCCGCGAAGCTGCTGCCGTGCTCGCGCGGGATACCGAGAAAGCACGCGCGGAGTTCGAGGCACAGAACACCAAGCTGCGGGCAGATCTTGCGCGCGACATCGAGCAGGGCCGCACGGACCTCGAGCGGGAACTCACGACTGGTCGTGCCGAGCTGGCTCAGGAAACGGCAAAGGCTCACACGGAGCTCGCGAACGAGACGGCGGCGCAACGTGCCGCGCTCGAGAACGACACCACGAAAGCTCGCGCAGCGCTGGAGAACGACACCGCCACGGCGCGCGCCGCGCTCGAGAACGAGACGGCGGCGCAGCGTGCCGCGCTCGAGAATGAGATCACTTCCCGCCGCGCCGAGCTCGACAACGACATCGCGTCGCGCACGGCCATCCTCGAGCAGGAAATTTCGTCGCGCACCGCAGAGCTCGACCGGACTGTGGCCACCCGAACCAAGGCACTCCAGCAGGAGGTCTCTTCACGCACGGCCGCACTCGAAAACGAGATCGCGACCAGGACCGCCGCGGCCGACCAGGGCATCGAGTCCAGAACGGCGGCCGCCGACCAGGACATCGCGACCAGAACCGCGGCCGCCGACCAGGACATCGCCGCCAGGACAGCCGCTCTCGAGCAGGAGATCAGCTCCCGCACCGCCGAGCTCGAGAACGAGATCGCCACTCGCCGCGCCGCCCTCGACACCGACGTCAAGGCCGCGCGCGCCAAGCTCACGAAAGACACCGCCGCGGCTCGTACGCACCTCGAGAAGTCCACGGCGGAGGCGAAGGCGAGCATCGATGCGGCGAAGGCCGCGAGCGACGCTGCGATTGCATCCGAGAGCGCTGAGGCCCGTGCCGCCGTCGAGTCCGAGACCGCCACCGCCCGCGCCGCGATCGCCGCCGAGACTGCGGAAGCTCGCTCAACCCTCGAGGCGGAAGTCGCGATCGCCCACGCCGCACTCGAAGCCGAGACGACCGAAACAAAAGCCAAGCTCAACCACGACGTCGACAAGGCGCGCAAGGATCTGGCGCGGGATGTCGCACGCCAGCGTGCCGCCGTCGAACACGAAAGCGAGACCGTCCGAGCCCGGATCGCGCACGACAGCGACGAGTCATCCACAACCATCGCGCGCGAGGCCGAGCAGGCCAGGCTGGACCTGGAGGTCGACCTGAAGACACGTCGCGACGAAGCCGAGAAGGATGCGCTCACCAAGCAGCAGGAGGCATCCGCGCAGATGCAAAAGTATCTGGATGAGGCGCAGGCTCAACTCACCGCGGCCCAGCAGCGGGCGGCAGACAAGCGCACAGAAGCCGACGAATACGACGCCAAGACGCGGGCGGCCGCTAAGGTCGCCCACGATAGCGCGACCAAGGATGCGGCCAAGCTCCGCGCGGACGCCGAGCACTATTCGAAGACACTGATCGCCAACGCGGAGACGCAGAGCTCGGACCTGGTGGCGGATGCCGAAGCTCGTCTCACCCAAATTCGCATCGAGCGCGAGGCCGTGGCGGGATACTTCGAGTCCCTGCGCGGGGTATTGTCTCAGGCAGAAAAGGTTTCCAGCCAGGACTGATCCGTCAGACACGTGACGGGCCGCCAGCCCGACCGAGAGGCGCCGCACGTGAAGATCCAGAACTCATTTCGCCTCGGCCTCTTCGGCGGACTCGGAGTCATCGTTGCGATCGCCATCGGCTCGGCCATCGGCTCGCTCGCGACGGTGCTCACCTATGTCGGCGCGGCGCTGTTCCTCGCGCTCGGCATCGACCCGCTCGTCTCCTTCCTGGCGAAGCACGGCTGGCCGCGCTGGACGGCCATCCTCACGGTGTTGGTCGCCCTTCTCGGAGCGTTCGTCGGGCTCATCTTCGCCATCATCCCGGTCGTGATCGCGCAGGTGTCGACCGGTATCAAGTCGATGCAGGGGGTCTTCAATTCGATTACGAAGGGTGAGTTCTGGTCCGACGTCCAACACAATTTCACCTGGCTGAATGTTCCAGCGGTAGAGAAGCAGTTCAACGATTTCGTTAGCAGCCTCGACGTGGGAACCATCGGCGGTGGCATCATCTCGACCGGGCTCGGCGTCGCTTCTGCGGTCGGCGGCGTCGTCATCGTGTTCATCCTCACCCTCTATTTCGTCGCATCCCTTGGCAGCATCAAGCGCGGGCTCTATCAATTGGTTCCGGCGTCGCGTCGTCCCGGTTTCATCGACATCGCCGAACAGATCACAGAATCGGTTGGCAAGTACGTCATGGGGCAGGGCGCGCTCGGTCTCGTGAACGGCATCCTGTCGTTTATATTCCTGCAACTGGTGTTCCCCATCTTCGGCATCGGCCCAAAGTACGCCGTGCTACTCGCGATCATCGCCCTGATCGGGTCGCTCATCCCTCTCGTTGGAACAATCAGCGCCTCGACGATCATCGTGTTGCTGGTCTGGGCGTTCAATGGCACCCCGACCGTGTTCTGGGTGGCGGGTTACTACCTCGTCTACATGGGCGTCGAGGCATACATCATCAGCCCGCGCATCATGAAGACCGCCGTGCAGGTCCCCGGCGTCGTGGTCGTGATCGCGGCCCTTGCTGGTGGCACGCTACTGGGTGTTCTTGGGGCGCTCGTAGCGATCCCGGTCGCGGCCGCCATCCTGCTGATCATCAAGCAGGTGGTCATCCCGAGGCAGAACGCGCTCTAGGAACTGAACTCGTTGCGGGTCATCGGCGGACGAGGAATGGCCGAATTCGTCCAACGGGTCACACTCCGAATTTCTCCTGCTGAGCGAAAAGGCAGCCCACGGAATGCTCGGGTCTGACGCCATGGCGACGGTGGGCGTCCCGATCCGTGCTGATCTGCCTACTCCACCCCGGGATATATCGTCGGCAGCGGTACCCTCGACGGGTTGACCCGCGCCACGATCTCGTTCAGGACGCGTGCCGTCTGATGCTCGCCCACCCACAGGTGCTTGCCGCTTTCGACGGCCACGAGGTCGGTCTCCGGCACGATCGCAAACCGCTCACGGGCCTCGGCGGGCCGCAGGTAGTCATCCAGTTCGGGGATGATCGCAACCAGCCGCTTGCCGCTGCCTGCCCACGCGGCGACTTCGGCGTCCGTTGCGCGCTTCAGCGGCGGCGACAGCAGGATGGCGCCATCGATCGGAAACTGCAGCCCGAAGCGCACCGCGACCTCGGTCCCGAACGACCAGCCCAGGAGCCACGGATGCGGCAGACCGCGCTCCCCGACGAATGCCATGGCCGCGGCGAGGTCCTTCTCTTCGAGAACGCCGTCGCCGAAGCTGCCCTCAGACGTTCCTCGGGGCGAGCTCACACCACGGAAGTTGAACCGCAGTACCGCAAGGTTAGCGAGCGCCGGAAGCCGGGCTGCAGCCTTACGCAGGATGTGCGAGTCCATAAACCCGCCGCCGGTGGGAAGCGGGTGCAGGCAAACCAGAGTCGCGACCGGGGCGACCGACTCTGGCAGCGCGAGTTCACCGACAAGGGTGAAGCCGTCATCCGTGTGCAGTTCGATCTCTGAGCGGATGGCCGGAAGCTCAACGCCACCGCGAATCTCGATCTCGCTCACGCCTTGATCCTCCAACAATGCAGGTGCCAGTGGCGGCGCTCAGCGAGATCGCCGGCGTCACCCATGATGCCGTCGGCGCGCCAGGTGACCGTGTGTGCGATGCCGGGAGCGATGTCGAGGCCGCAGCCGGGGCAGACATAGAACTTGGTCGCGGACGCAGCGGCGAGGGGTTGGACATTCCATACCCCGTCGCGCTTGACCTCGGTCGAGAGGCGACCGATCAGGGCGCGGCTGAGATCTACCTCGCCGTCGTCATCGCCAGAACGCCGCCCGCGGGGACGATTCGAACGAGGCATGACTCCAGCCTAAGCCGGACCGCGTCGGGCCCCGCCCCTCGTCACAGTCCATTGGGATTGTCGATCGCCTCCAGGCGGGTCTCCTCGAAGTCGAGCATCGATTGCGCTCGGCTCAGGATGCGTGACGCGTAGGCGCCGCTGTTCCGGGCTTCGAGCAGCGCCTCACGCTCCGCCTGCAGGACTTCGCGGCGCAACTCGCGGTACTGGCGTTGCGGAGATTGCGCGAGACCATCCAGCTCCGAGCCGAAGTTGGCGCGTTCCCACGCGGACTGTGCGATCAGCAGGGAATCCGCACGCACCCGTTCGATCACATCCGGACTGATCGCCTGCCCGTCGGGCAGTGTGAGCTGCGGGTTGTCGAGTACACCGACGCCCGTGTTGCTCATCTCCTCGAGCAGGGTGGCGAGTTGCCGGCGATCGGCCACCCGATCATTGCCCTGGATTCTCGTGAGCCGGATCACGAGCGGCAGAGTCCCGCCCTGCAGCAGCAGCGTCACGATCGCGACGGTGAAGGCGATCAGGATGAGCTGGGCACGGTAGTGGAAGGTGAGCGGCAGCGACTGGGCGGCAGCGAGAGTCACGACCCCGCGCATCCCCGACCAACTGAGCACGACGGCGCCGCGCCAGCCGAACTCTTCTGCCTTGGACTGCTCGATCTCGTTCTCGCGCTGGGTGAAGCTCTTCTCCGCCTGCTGGGTGCGACGCTCCATTCGCGGCGACAGGGTCGCCATGGCGACCAGTTGGTCGAGTCGCTCTCGGAAGCGCGACTGCTGCCTCTCCGCGGCATTTCTGCCTGCCCGAACGAAGATCAGCAGTGGAGGGACGAACACGACCCGAACCGCGAGGAGCACGGCTGCAGCCACGAGCGCGAGCAGGACAGACCCGAAAACGCCCGGCTCTTCGATCGTCGCGCTCGACTGCACATTGGCGGCCAGCTTGGAGATTTCGAGGCCCATCAGCAGGAAGACGCCGTTCTCGAGCACGAACTGTAGGGTGCGCCAGTTGAGGCGCTCCGATATTCGGGCCTGCGGTGAGAATCGGCGTGCCGCCGCGTGACCCGAGTAGAGCCCCGCGACGACGACCGCGATCACACCACTGCCGTTGAGGGCTTCCGCGGGGATGAAGGCGAGGAACGGGATGGCAAACGAGGTCGCCGTGTCGA
This sequence comes from Galbitalea sp., assembly GCA_036271795.1. GTDB lineage: Bacteria > Actinomycetota > Actinomycetes > Actinomycetales > Microbacteriaceae > Galbitalea. Next base: position 51,716 of record DATAZY010000005.1, on the reverse strand, counting down.
GGATCGAATCGTGAAACTTCGACCGAAGGAAAACGGTGACGATTCCAACGATGAAGCCGATCACGACGGCGACGATGACCGCGTAGGCGAAGTCGCCGACGGCGCCCCAGAACGTGACGGTGGATGCGACGGCCGCGATCGCCGATCGCAGGAGCACGAGGGCGGTCGCGTCGTTGACCAGTCCCTCACCCTCGAGGATTGTGACAAGTCGCGGCGGAAGTCCCAGGCGCTTGCCGATCGCCGTCGCGGCCACGGCATCCGTTGGGCTGATCACGGCGCCGATCGCGACCCCCTCGGCGAGCGACAGCTTCGGAAACAGCATGAACAGCAGCCAGCCGGTCACAAACGCCGAGACGATCACGAGGAGGACACTCAAACCGAAGATGCTGCTGAAGTTTCGCTTGAAGTCCATGACCGGCACGTTGACCGCGGATGCGTACAGGATGGGCGGCAGCAGCCCTTCGAGGACGACCTGCGGCGGCACGGTCGTTGGTGCTCCCGGAATGAAGCTAAACCCGACGCCGAGCAGGATCAGGACGAGGGGTGCCGCGATGCCGAGCTTGTTCGCGAAGACACCCGCCGCGACAATCGACACGATCGCGACCACTCCGAACAGGGCCCACTCCATGGGCCAAGCCTAAATGGGCTAGTACCAGCCGGTGGCCTGAGAATGGGCCCACGCGCCACACGGTGTCCCGTAGCGGGCTTTGATGTAGCCGAGCCCCCACATGATCTGGGTCGTCGCGTTGGTCTGCCAGTCCGGCCCAGCAGACGACATCTTGCTGCCGGGCAGCGCCTGGGGGATGCCGTAGGCACCGTCCGGATTCTCGGCATCCACGCGCCAGTGCGACTCGCGATTCCACAGCGAGACGAGACAGCTGTACTGGTCATTGCCCATGCCTTCTGCGGTCAGGATGCCCAGCGCGATGGCCTGCGCGGATCCCGGCGACGGGATTCCCGCAACCGCGGTTGCCGGTCGCGGAGCGGAGCGCGCACCGAACGCGTCGCGGGTGATCGTGCCCGAGGATCCGCCCTCGATCGAGATCGACTGCCCCGTCGTCTCGGCCCAGTGATTGGGCGCCGTGTTCGCGTCGGCAAACTCGCCGGAATACGGGTCAATGATCATGACGAGAACGATCGCGAACGCGAGCACGAAGGCGTAGATCGGAATCTTCCACCGCGCGGGCAGAAGTCGTCGACTATTGCGCCGAGTAACCGCGGCAAACCGGTCCTCGAGCAGTGCAATCGGCGAATGCGTGCTCACAGTGACCTGATTTTAGTGCAGGGGTTTTTGAAAACCGGGGAATTAGCCGGTTCAGCGAACGGCGAGCATGACACCAATTATGGCGTCAAGGAAGAGGTCGACCTGGACCTCGTTGTAACCGCCGCGGCGCGTTCGGAACGCGACGGTACGCACCTCGTCGACGCTCATCGGCTTGCCGTCCTGGAAATATGCCATCAGCTGTTCGCCGAATTCGTCGACGTCGCGCGGGTGGTAGCCGAGACTCATCCCGCTCACGCGCTTGAACTTGTGGCCCCACGGACGGTCGAGGCGATCGAGGGCTTCCTGCGCCGTCGCACGGGCCTTCCCGAACCAGGCCTGGTCGCCTACCTCGGCGAACGCGCGGTCCTTCTCGCGGGCGGCGAAGGCATCCTCGAGACGCTCGAGGGCCGCGTCAACGTGGATGACCGAGTATCCGCCCTTCTCCATGTCGAATGCGGTGCGACGGATCGAATCAGCGCTGACGACGGTTGGCGCGGATCGGTCGGCGGCGTACGCGCGACGCGCCTCCTCGAGAAAGTCCTCAACCTCGTCCACCGAGTAACCCGGTTTGGACTTTTTGGTCCTGGGGAATGTTGTGCTCACTGGACTATCTTGCCCCATGGAAAATGAGAAATAGCGCATACCCGACTGCGGCAGACGGAAGGACGGAGTCCAGCCGGTCGAGGAATCCGCCGTGTCCGGGCAGCCAGTTGCTGATGTCCTTGATGCCGAGATCGCGCTTGATGAGTGACTCGACCAGGTCGCCCACGGTCGCCGTCAGGGCAATTGCGAGGCCGAAAATCACCCCGTCGAGCACCGAGATGTGCAGAAGCAGCCACGCCACCAGGAAGCTCCCGATCTGGGCCGCGACGATGGATCCAGCGAAACCCTCCCAGGTCTTCTTGGGGCTGATGCGCGGCGCCATCTTGTGGCGACCGAGCAGCAGGCCGGTGACGTAGGCGCCGGTGTCAGTCGACACCACCACGATGAGCACGCTGAGCACCCACCACTGGCCGTTGTTGTAGGAGGCCAGAAGAACGGTGAAACTGCCGAGGAAAATCGCATAGGCCTGGATGAACAGGCCGCCGAGAAGGTCTATGCCCAGTTCGCCGGCCGGCTTGCGCCTGGACGGGATGATCGCCTCGAACAGTCGCCAGATCGAGACGAACGCCATGCCCGCGAGCAGGATCAGCCACTGCCCCCGGCTCTGCCAGTAGAAGGACGCGACGATCACGGCCGCTGCGGCGATGGCGGATGCGATCCGCGGCACGTTCCGCCCGCTGGCCCTGAATGCCGCCGTGAGCTCGAGGGCCAGGAACACCATGATCACCGCGGCAAAGATCATGAAGATCCACTTGAGCAGGATCAGGCTGAAGATGAATGCGCCGCCGAAAACGATGCCGATCGCGATGGCCGCCACGAGGTTGCGACCGGTGCGCTCCTCGATGATCGCGTTCGTCGCCCGAACCTGGGCTTCGATCTTTGCATTGGTAGCGCGCACCTGCGCCTCGATATCGGCGACGGTGGCGTCGAAATCGGCGCGCTGACGAGCCCGCTTGCTGACCCGCGGATGAGCCTTGTCGTCGGGCTCGGACATCAAACCTCGAGCAGCTCTGACTCTTTGCGCTTCAGCGCATCGTCGATCGCGTCAACGTGCGCCTTCGTCACGGCCTCGAGCTCTTTCTCGGCGCGGGCAAGCTCATCCTCGCCGACCTCCGACTTGAGGGCATCCAGGTGCTCCTTGGACGTGCGACGGACGTTACGGATCGCGATCTTGGCCTCTTCGCCCTTGGCGCGCACGATCTTGACGAAGTCGCGGCGGCGCTCCTCGGTCATCTCGGCGAGAGTGACCCGCACAATTGTGCCGTCGTTGCCGACATTGGCACCCAGGTTTGGCCAGTTGACAATGGCCTTCTCGATCTCCTTGAGGGCGGTCTTGTCGTAGGGGGTGACCAGCAGGGTGCGCGCCTCGGGGTTCTGCATCGAGGCCAGCTGGTTGAGCGGCGTCGGCGTTCCGTAGTAGTCGACGAGGATCTTCTGGAACAGCGCAGGGTTCGCACGGCCGGTGCGCACGGTGCCGAAGTCATCCTTGGCAACTTCGACGGCCTTGTCCATTTTGACCCTGGCCTCGTCAAGTACGTCGCTAATCACTTACAGCTCCTTTGCGTCGGGTTCGAGTTTAGTTGTTAGCCAATCGCCAACAGCGCGACTCCCCCCACCACGATCACGGCGCCCAGGATTCTTTGCACCGGATGCGGCTCCCTGAACAGAATCCAGCCTCCGAGAGCAACCAGAACCACGCTGACTTCACGCGCCGGTGCGACCAGCGCGACGGGCGCGAGCGTGAAGGCGAACAGGATGAGCACGTACGCGAGCGGCGACAGGATGCCCACCACCAGCACCGCCGCCCAGTGCTGTTTCGCGAGCGCGACCGTGTGCCTTGGCCGTCGCAGCGCGAACGGCGCAAACGCGATGAGTTGCACCAGGATCGTGACCCAGAAATAGCCGAGCGGCGGCAGCTTCTGCTGCGCGACGGAGTTGGCGTCCCACAGCGTGTAGGCGGCGATTGTGACGCCGACCAGCAGGCCATACAGGATTCCCGCTCGATTCGCCGTGAAACGCCCCCTGCCGCCCGCGAGGCCAATCACGACCACCCCGGCAACGACCACCCCGGCACCAATCAGGCCGATCACGCCGGGCCGCTCGTGAAAGAGGATGATCGCGAAAATCACGGAGAGCAGGGGGCCGCTGCCACGCGCCAGCGGGTAGACGATCGAGACATCCCCTTTTCGGTATCCACGCTGCAGAGCCAGAAAGTACGCGATCTGCAGGATGCCGCTGCCGAGAGCGAGCAGGAGAAGCTGCGGGAGCTGCGGACCCACCTGGTCGAGCGAGGCGATGCCGAACGGGGCGACCGCGATCGTGGCCACGACAAAGGTCAGCCAGAGAAATCGCGTCCCACTCGTGCCTGCGGCCTTAATGGTGAGATTCCACGTGGCGTGGGCGACCGCCGCGATCGCGACGAGAAGCAGTACTGCCGGACTCACCCCCTTTTACGCGCTTCCACTTGCAAAATTCAGGAGATCTGCGACCTCACACCGCGGCATCCGCGGAAAATGGCGGATCACATCTAACCCACACATTGAACGTCCTGAATTTTGCAAGTGAAATAGGGCTAGGCGCGGACCAGGGTGCCAATGCGTTCCCCGCGGATCGCCTTGGTGACGTTGCCAGAAGGCTCCATGCCAAACACGACCATGGGCATCTTGTTGTCCATGCAGAGGCTGAAGGCGGTCGAATCGACGACCTTGAGGCCCTTGACGAGCGCCTCCTGGTAGCTGATCTCGTCGATCTTGGTCGCCGTCCTGTCGGTGCGCGGGTCGCCCGTGTACACGCCGTCGACGCCGTTCTTGGCGACAAGCACAACATCCGCGTCGATTTCGAGCGCACGCTGGGCGCTCACGGTGTCGGTAGAAAAGTACGGGAGTCCGGCGCCGGCACCGAAGATGACGACGCGACCCTTCTCGAGGTGTCGCTCCGCCCGGCGCGGGATGTACGGCTCGGCCACCTGGGTCATCGAAATCGCCGACTGCACTCTCGTCTGCACCCCGGCCTGCTCAAGGAAGTCCTGCAGCGCGAGCGCGTTCATGACCGTGCCGAGCATGCCCATATAGTCGGCGCGCCCGCGGTCCATGCCGCGCTGGCTGAGTTCCGCGCCGCGGAAGAAGTTGCCTCCACCGACGACAATGGCGACCTCTACCTCTTGCGCCGCGACCGCAATCTCGCGCGCGAGGCTGGCGACGACATCCGGGTTCACGCCAAGCGCGCCGCCACCAAAGGCTTCACCGGAAAGCTTCAGGAGTACGCGGCGCTTCTTGTCGGTCATGGGTCTCCCTGTTCGGTGGCTCACCCAACTTTATCGGCGCTTCACCGCGTTTAACCGTGTTTGCCCCCGTACGGAACGTTTGCCCCCATTCGAGCAGGGGCAGAAGTTCCGTACGGGGGCAAACCGGGGTTGGAGCTACGCGCCGACCTTGAAGCGCGCGAAGCCGGTGATGGTCAGGCCCGCGTCGATCGCGACCTTGCCGACGGACATCTTGTTGTCCTTGGCGTAGTCCTGCTCAAGCAGAGCGACCTGCTTGTAGAAGGCGCCGAGGCGGCCCTCGATGATCTTCGGGAGCGCGGCCTCGGGCTTGCCCTCACCCCGCGAGATCTCCTCGACGATGCGGCGCTCCTTCTCGACGGCGTCGGCGGGCACCTCATCCTTCGAGACGTACTCCGGGTTCGCAAACGAGATGTGCTGCGCGATGCTGCGGGCGGTCTCCGCGTCATCACCGGTGTAGGCGAGAACGACACCGATCTGCGGCGGCAGGTCCTTCGAAGTCCTGTGCAGGTAGATCTCGAACTTGTCACCCGTCAGGCGAACCAGCTGGCGCAGCTCGATCTTCTCGCCGAGGGTTGCGGCCTGGTCCTCGATGACGGATGCCACGGTGCCGGAGCCTGCCTTCGCGGCGAGCCCGGCATCCACCGTCTCCGCACCGGAGTCGGCGAGCGCCGCGACAACGGTCTCGGAGAGTGCGACGAACTTCTCGTTCTTCGCGACGAAGTCGGTCTCGCAGGCGAGCTCGATCATGGTGACGGCGGTCGCGGAGTGCACGGTCGCGATCAGGCCCTCGCTGGTCGAGCGGTCCGCACGCTTGGCGTTGCTCTTCGCGCCACGGATGCGGAGCAGCTCAACGGCCTTCTCCTTGTCACCGCCGGCCTCGACGAGTGCATTCTTGGTCTCGACCATTCCGGTGCCGAGCTGCTCGCGCAGCGCCTTCAGGTCCTCAAGGCTGAAATCTGCCATGAACGTGTCCTCTACTTCTTTGCAGCGGCTGGCTTTGCAGCGGCTGTCTTGCGGGGGGCCTTTTCTTTGTCCGTTGCCTCCGCCTCGATCTTGGCCTCCGCGTCAGCGTCAGACTCGACTTGGTGCTCCACGACCAGCTCTGGATCGGCCTCGGTCTCGTGAGCGGCGGCCACGGCATCCGCATCGTTCTCTTCCGTCGGCTCTTCTGCGACGATCGCGGCAACCTCCTCGGCGACCTCTTCCGCGTCGGTGACACCCTGGACGCGCTCGTCGACGGCCTCGATCTTCTCGGCCTCCGTGGTCGGGGTCTCGGACGCTGCGAGCAGCTCCGCCTCCCAGGCCGCCAGCGGCTCGACCTCGCCGCCCTCCGCGGGCTTCTGGTGACGCTGGATGAGGCCCTCGGCCGCGGCATCCGCGATGATTCGGGTCAGCAGGCCGACGGAGCGGATGGCGTCGTCATTCCCCGGGATCGGGTACTGGACCTCGTCGGGGTCGCAGTTGGTATCGAGGATCGCGATGACCGGGATACCAAGCTTGTGCGCCTCGTCGATGGCGAGATGCTCCTTCTTGGTGTCCACGATCCACACGGCCGAAGGCGTCTTCGTGAGGTTACGGATACCGCCGAGGCTCTTCTGCAGCTTGATCAGCTCGCGCTTCTGGATCAGCAGTTCCTTCTTCGTGTAGCCGCGAGTCGTATCGTCGAAATCGACCTCCTCGAGCTCCTTCATGCGTGCGAGACGCTTGGAAACCGTCTGGAAGTTGGTGAGCAGTCCGCCGAGCCAGCGCTGGTTGACGTAGGGCTGGCCGACGCGAGTCGCCTGCTCCGCGATCGACCCCTGGGCCTGCTTCTTGGTTCCGACGAAGAGGATGGTGCCGCCATGGGCAACCGTCTCCTTGACGTAATCATAGGTCTTGTCGATGTGCGCAAGGGACTGCTGCAGGTCGATGATGTGGCTTCCGCTGCGCTCCGTCAGGATGAACCGCTTCATCTTCGGGTTCCACCGACGGGTCTGGTGTCCGAAGTGAACACCGCTGTCGAGCAGCTGGCGAATGGTGACGACGGCCATGGCCGACTCCTTAATCTGGGCGCCTGCGCTGTTTACCAGCGCAGTGAACGCCCTACTCAGTTGTTATCCGCACCGTGTGGTGCGAAACCTGGTGCCTGCACACGGCCACGCCATTTCGACAAGCTCAGGGAGCGAATCGAGTGGGACTGAGTGGTTGTGTGCATCCATGTGAAGTGAAGCCACATTGACTGGATAGCGGACACGCGTAGTCATCCGATGGTGCTGGATGCTTGGACAAGAGTAGCACCGCTCCCCCACCGGGCGCATTTCTGGCGGGTTGTGCGCCATTCGGGTGCTTTCGTTCTTTGCGTTGCCTCGCTTCGCGACGATGAGTGGATGCTTCGCCTCGCGCTCGTCGTTGCTCTCGTGTTCGGCAGCTTCACGATTGTGGCACCCACCGCAGCACCTGAACCCCGCTGGTCCTGGCCCGTGCGCGGGTCGCACCAGATTCTTCGCCCGTTCATTGCGCCGGCGACTCCCTACGCGGCGGGTCACCGCGGCATCGACATCGCCGCCAGCGGCTCGGTCTACGCGCCCGCGGATGGCGTCGTGCACTTTTCCGGCTTTGTGGCTAATCAGGATGTCCTGTCGATCTCCCATCCCGGCGGCATCCTGTCGAGCTATGAACCGGTTCTCTCAGCGCTCGCGGCGGGCGATGTCGTAACCCGCGGCGAAGTCATCGGTACGCTGGAGCCGGGTCATTGCGCCGAACTGTGCCTGCACTTCGGCGTGCGTGTCAACGGGCAGTACGTCTCGCCGATGCTGTTTCTCGGCGGCATCCCGCACTCGGTGCTGCTGCCAACGCGGCCTCTGGCGTCGTCGTCGCTTAGGCCCGGGGATGCGCGTTCCGGTAGCTCTCCTTCAGACGCTCCGCGGACACATGGGTATAGAGCTGCGTCGTCCCGAGACTCGCGTGGCCGAGCAGCTCCTGCACCGATCGCAGGTCGGCACCGCCGTCAAGCAGGTGCGTCGCCGCGGTGTGGCGCAGGGTGTGGGGTCCGGCTGGTCCGGATCCGGGGAGCTCCTCGAGGAGGCCGGCGATGAGTTCATAGACGGTACGGGTTCCCATCCGCTTGCCGCGGGCGCCCAGGAAGACGGCCTGCGTCGGATCGGCGAGCAGTTCGTGCCGATGCTTCTGGTAATCGACGATCGCTCGTCCGGCGGGAGTGCCGAACGGCACAACGCGCTCCTTCGAGCCCTTACCGGTGACCCTCACGGTGAGCCGTCCGAGATCGATGTCGCCGAGATCGAGCCCGACGATCTCGCTCACGCGCAGGGCCGAGGCGTAGAGAAGCTCGACGATGGCAAGATCGCGGGCCGCGATCGCGTCGCCACCCGACGCGCGCTCCGTGAGGCCGTTCAGAAGACCGTCGATTTGGGCGCGGGTGAGAACGCGGGGAAGGTGATGGTCAGCTTTTGGCGCGCGAAGCCGGGTCCCCACATCCGCCGGCGCGGCGCCGGTTCTCGCCAGCCAGCTCGAGAAGCTGCGAACCGCCGCCGAGCGTCGAGCCAGCGTCGACTTGGCGAGCCCGGCCTTCGAGCCATCCCAGAGCCAGTCGCGCAGAATCTCGAGGTCGAGCCGATCGGTCGTCTGGATGCCCCGGATGTTCGTGAACCGCTCCAGGTCGGCGAGATCCGCAGTGTACGACCTGACGGTGTGCAGGCTGAATCCGCGCTCGGCGGAGAGGTAGATCGCGAAGTCGCTCACCGCACGTTCGAGTAGCACCCTCTCATGGTCGCGCAGAAGCAACCTCGGGAGCGGCAGGCGTGCCGTGCTCCACGTCTCCCGCGCTCGGCACCAGCGGCACGGCAATCAGCGCGCACAGTCCCGACGCAACGAACGTCAGCGGGTACCCGACGGCTCCGATGAGTAGTCCGGCAAGAGGTCCAACCAGGGACGCGCCAATCCACTGGCCGGTGTTCTGTGCTCCGAGCGCACGACCAGACCAGAACGGTCCGGCGATCTCGGCAACGGCGCCGAAGGCGAGTCCGTTGTCTGCGACCGAGATGGTCGCGGCCACGATCAGAACGAACGCGGCAACCGGTGTCACGACGAGCCCGACGGCCGCAAGGAGAAGCATGGATGCGACGGCCGCGAGCGCGACCCAGCGCAGCGGCCGCATCCTGCTGCCGAGTCGGTCGCTCCACACTCCGACGACGATTCGTCCGAGTGCGCCGATCAGCTGCGCCACCCCCACGACCAGCCCGGCGATCGCGGTCGGCAGCTTCTCTTCCGAGATCAGCCAGATCAGTCCGAACGTCGAGATCGTGAACTGGGGGACCACCAGAAGGATCGACACGAGGTGGATGCGCACGAGCGTGCTGTTGCCCCGGTACGGATTGGCGGGCTTCGAGGCGAACTGCGAGACCGGGATTCGAGCGGGATCACGCAGAACGATCGCGCACGCCACGGCAAGTACACCGCAGAACGCGACGGATGCCAACAGTGCCACGGCGATCCCGGGCCCTTCCGCCAGCGGAGGCACGACCAACGCGGCCAGAGCGACACCCAGCGGCTGTGACATCTGCCGGATTCCCATCGCAAGACCACGACGGTTCCGAGGGAACCATCCGACCACCAGCCGGCCGCTTGCCGGACTCGAGCTCGCACTCGCGACCCCACCGAGCACCAGGAAGGCGCCGAGTGCGCCGAAGTTTGTCGCGAACAGCGCGGCGCAACCCGCCGCAACCGCGGCAAGTGCGAGTCCGCCAGATAGGACCCAGCGCTCACCGACACGATCGGCGAGCGCTCCCCAGGCAACCAAGGCGATCACCATGCCGATTGTGGTTGTCGACGCGAGCAGCCCGGCGGTTGCCAGCGGAACACCGCGGTTATTGTGCAGCTCGGGAATGAGGAACGCGGGCGTGCTCGTCAGCATCGAGGTCGCCGTCTGGGCCAGCAGGCCGAGCGCGAGCATGACCCATGGCTTCGCGCCGAGCCGTTCGCCGCTCATCGTCATCTCGTGCCAATCGTGCTCTGTGGAACCTGTGGGCAATGGAATACCACACTGGTATACCACGCACTCTCCGACAAGAAGGAACCAGCGGATGACAGACCACGGCTTGCACAGCCGCTTGCGGGCCGCCATCCTCAGTCTCGACCTGACGCCGGGCCAGCGGCTCAGCGAACGGGGCCTCGAGCCTGAGCTCGGAGCGTCACGCACCCCGATTCGGGCGGCTCTCATGCGCCTGGAATCCGAGGGACTCGTTGAGCGGGATGGCAAGAATTGGATCGTCGCACCGCTGAACCTCGACGAGATTCGCGCGCTCTACGAATACCGTGAAATCCTCGAGTCGGCGGCGGCACGCCTCGCAATGTTGCGCGCTCCCAGGACCGACCTCGAGGCGCTGGTCGAGCTCGCAGGCTCGGTTGATGGTGGCGAGACTCCGGAACACAGCCTCGATGCCGGGACCAGTTTCCACCTCGAACTGGCCCGACTTTCGGATAACACATTTCTTATCCACGCAATGAAGAGCGTGCTCACGCGCCTTTATCGAACGCGCTGGCTCGAGGTCCAGTCGGCTGAGTCGCGCGATCGCGTCAACCGCGAACACTCATCGATCGCAAACGCACTCGTCGCGGGCGACTCCGACGGTGCGGAACTTGCCATGCTCGAGCACCTCCGCGGAACCGGAAGTCGGCTTACGGACTCGGTGTCCGACGATCGACTGCGACTTCGCGCGAACGGAATCGCCCTCGACTAGCGAAGCTGACGATAAGTACCTCTCCTAGTGTTGGGCACACAGGCTACTCACTCGAAAGGCGACAGATGGCTGGGACGAATTTGACTGTGGTGACGGGTGGAAGCCGCGGAATCGGTGCGGCTATCTGCGCGCGTCTCGCCGACGATGGCCACGACCTGGTAGTCGGCTATCGGGAAAACTCGGCTGCGGCCAAGTCCGTGGTGGGGATCGCGATGGACGCCGGACGACGGGCGATTGCCGTCCAGGTTGACACGGCTAGTCCGGAATCCGTCGAAGATTTCTTTCGCGTAGCCGACGAATTTGGCGCGCTAACAGGTTTTGTGAACAACGCCGCGATCAGCGGACCGGTCGGAAACCTCGCAGACGCCGACGCCGATGAATTGCACCGGGCTCTCGACGTCAACCTGTACGGCTACCTGCTGTGCGCCCGACGGGCAATCCGATCAATGCCCACAGGTGGAGCCATCGTCAATATCTCTTCAGCGGCAGCGACGATGGGGAGCCCGGGTGTCTACGTTCACTACGCCGCTGCCAAGGCGGCAGTCGATGCGATGACGGTGGGCTTGGCGAAGGAACTCGCACCGTCGGGCATCCGTGTCAACGCAGTCGCGCCGGGAACCGTCTGGTCGGACTTCCACCTCGATCCCGATCGCCCCGCCAAGTTGGCTTCGACGATCCCGCTCGGACGCGCGGCGCAACCGGCCGAAATCGCGGGCGCAGTGTCGTGGCTCCTGTCCGAGGATGCGTCCTACACGAGTGGCACGGTCATCCGCGTCGCCGGTGGGCTGTAGTCGCAGCCCGCGAGACTAGCGGTCGATGAGAGTCGCGGTGCCCTGCCCCGTGGCTACGAGAACATCCTTGCCGTGGTCGTTGGTCGAATGAACCTCGCAGTTGACGACGGCTTGCCGCCGGGTGGAACCGACGACGGTCGCGATTGCCGTGATTGATGCGCCCGCAGGTCTCAGATAGACAATGCTGATCCCGGCTGTCAGGATGCTCGTCCCGAGAACTGTTCCTGCCGCGAACGTGATCGCGTTGTCGATCGCGTAGGCGATAACGCCGCCGTGCAGGAAGCCGTGTTGCTGCAGCAGTTCGGGGCGATGTGGCACCTCGATGATGGCAACTCCAGCGCCGAACTCCTTCAGGCTCGCACTCATCAGCCCCGTAAATGGTTGGGAATTGAACGTCTCTAGCGCTAACTGAAAATCCGAAGTCTCCGCGTCACTCACCAATTCACTGTAACCCGGAGTGGCCGGGCTTCCGGTTACCGCACCTCACCGCGGTTGAATGGCGAGTCTTTCTTGGAGAACATTGCGCGACGTTCATCCGGCGACATTGCTTCAATGAGAGTGCGGTTCTCGGCAGGGAAACCAGTGACCTCGGTTGCGGACAGCAAGGGGATAACGGTGTGTACGACCTGCGACTCGTAGACGCTCACGATGTTGAAGGCCTGGTTGGCATTCACGCCGGAGAGCAGCTTGGCGCCGTCCGCGAGGTCCATCGTGTAGCAGGTAGCGGCGGCGACCGAGACAGGGATGCCCGCGAACAGGCTGTGTGTCGTGTAGTGCAGGTGACCACCGAGGATGCCGATGACATCGGTGCCGCGCACGACATCGGCAAGGGCATCCTGGCCCTCAAGTTCGAGCATCGCCATCGCCCAGAGCAGCGGTTCCGGAATGGGTGGATGATGCACGGCGATCAGCGTGCCGTGCGGTGCTGGGTTGGAAAGGATGCTGGCGAGCCACTCCAACTGCGCGGTTTCGAGCTCACCGTGGTGGTAGCCGGGCACAGTCGTGTCGAGCGAGATGATTCTCAGGCCATCGATGTCATAGACGCGGTCCTGCGGTGCCTCGGATCCTTCGACATCGAATAGTTCTTTCGAGTACTGGAGTCGTTCGTCGTGGTTTCCCATGACCCAGATGACTTCCGCTCCGAGCTCGTTCGCGACCGGTTCGACGATCGCGCGGAGACGTTTATAAGCGTCCGGTTCACCAAGATCGGCGAGGTCACCGGTGAAAACGATCGCCTGAGGATGAACACCGGATTTCATCAGTTGCCCAAGCGCGCGACGCAGATTCTTCTCCGTCGTGACGGAGCCATAGAGCAGCGCGCCCTCGGCAAGGAAGTGTGTATCGCTGATGTGGGCGATCGTGTGAAGCGGGTCGGGATGCTGGCCGAGTTGGGTCACCGGATCAGAATAGGCCCGCGTGGGGGACGCATCACCTAATGTGGGGGGAACAGAACGCGACTACCTGGGAATGTAATGGCGCTCGAACGAGAAATCATGCAATTTGCGGACGTTTCGGCGTTCGCCGATTGGCTTGCCAAAAATCAGGACGCGCACCCGGGAATTCGGATGAAGATCGCGAAGCGCGGGTCGTCTGTGCCCACCGTTTCCTATGACGATGCCGTCGGTGTCGCCCTGCAGTTCGGCTGGATCGACGGGCCAAAGGGGTCTTTCGACGCCGAGTTCTATCTCCAGACGTTCTCGCGTCGTCGGCCGCAGAGCGTCTGGTCGAGGCGGAACGTCGAGCGGGCCGCGGCCCTGATCGAGGCGGGCACGATGCACCCGGCCGGCCTCGCCCAGGTGGACACCGCGAAGGCCGACGGACGCTGGGAGCGCGCCTATGAGGGCCAGCGCGGGTCAACGGCTTCGCCCGAGTTTCTCGCGGCGCTCGATAAGAACAAGGCGGCGAAGAGGTTCTTCACAACCCTGAACGCGGCAAACCGGTATGCCCTCTACTACCGGATCCAGAGCGCCAAAAAGCAGGAGACGCGGGATGCCCGGATCGCGGCCTTTGTGGAGATGCTGGCGCGAGGGGAAACCTTCCACTAGCGGGCCGGCTCGCACAAGCGGGCACCACTGTGCCCGGCGTGTGACAAAGTGAACCGCATGATCGTAGAGCGCATTTATGTGCCGAAGGCGTTGGTCATGGCGCCGTCAATTTGGCCATGGTCGATCCCGGCGGTAGACGACCTGGTCGGTGAAGGGGTCTGGCTCAGCGGCCCGGTCACTTTCCTTGTCGGCGAAAACGGCAGCGGCAAGTCGACGATCGTCGAAGCGGTCGCGGAGGCGTGGGGAGTGGACGTTCGCGGCGGTCAAAGTGGTCGAAAGTACTCGTCCGAGTTGGCGAAGTCAACGCTCGGAGAATCCATTCGGCTCGAGAGGGGAGTCGACGGTTCTGCAATGGTGAAGACGAAAGCAAAGGGGTTTTTCCTCCGCTCCGAGACAGCGCTCGACGTCTTCCAACGACTTGGATACGGCGAGGGCTATACAGCCGTTAGCCATGGCGAAAGCTACCTACAGGCTTTCAACGACTGGTTCTCGGCGAAAGGGCTCTATCTTCTCGACGAGCCTGAGGCCGCGCTGTCATTTACCGCCTGTTTGAGCCTGATGGCTGCGATGGACCGAGTGGTAAAGCAAGGCGGTCAAGTCATCTGCGCCACCCACTCTCCGCTACTAGCCTCCATGCCAGGCGCTGACATTCTGGAACTAACGGAAGACGGTCTGCACCGAACAGAATGGGGCGAACTTGAGCTGGTCCAACATTGGAAACGGTACCTGGAAGACCCCGCTCGCTATCTCAGGCACGTGCTCGATTGAGCGCCCGCGCACGGAAAGAGTCGTGGTATGTCGAACGGGATCATGCGAGCGGCGGCGGCGGCTTGGTCGGGTCCTTCGGTTTCGTCTTGACCCAGCCGCGCTCGCGTTCTGTGACCAGCTCCTCCAACTCGAGGGCGCCGAGGAGGGACTGAACGGCGGCAAGCGAAAGTCCCGCGCGAGCCGCGATGTCCTTGACCTCACGCGGTGAGGTCTGACTGATCGCGTCGAGGAGGCGGGTTTCTTCCGCCGGACGGGAGCGATGCGCGGTCTCGCTTCCCGCCTGTTCCGACGCAGCGCCCGTCTCGGTCTGGGAGCGCGGCGGGTGTGGCGGAGTGCCGACTAATTCCGCGATTTCGTCGGCGTTCGTCACAAGCGTCGCGTCGTAGTCGCGGATCAGGCGGTGGCATCCGGAAGAGGCCGCGCTCGTGACGGGTCCCGGAACCGCGCCGACAGGTCGACCCATCTGCGCCGCGTGACCGGCCGTGTTCAGCGATCCCGAACGCCATCCCGCCTCAATAACCACCGTCGCCTGGCTCGCCGCAGCGATGAGCCGATTGCGCTGCAGAAACCGCCACTTGGTCGGTGGTTGACCGCATGGGAGTTCCGAGATGATTGCGCCCTCCTCGACCATCCTGGTCAGGAGGGCGTCATGACCGGCCGGGTAGAACCGGTCGACTCCCCCCGCGAGGAATGCGACGGTCATCCCGTGGCTTGCTAATGCTGCGCGGTGCGCCATGCCGTCGATGCCGTAGGCGGCTCCCGAAACGATCGCGAACCCCCGATCGACGAGTCCTGCCGAGACCTCCATCGTGACATGCTCCCCGTACCCCGTGGCCGCCCGAGCTCCGACAACCGCAACAGAGGCGTTCAGTGCGTCGAGAGCATTCTCGGTACCGCGCGCCCACAGGGCGATGGGTGCGTGCAGGCCCAGGTCGTCGACCCCAATCGGCCAACCGGCAACATCCGGAACAAGCAGTCGCGAGCCGTACCGCGCCGCCTGGCGGACAGCCAACAGGGCGGTGGCCGACTTGAGTCGGGGCTGCCAGCGTTCGATCGCCTGCTGGAACTCGCTCTCGGGCACACCGTCCACCCCGGATTGAACTATTGCGGCCGACCACTGAGGAGCGGGCCAGCGCGCGACGACGGCATCGAGTGCGTCCGCGGCGCCGAGCGCCTGCACGACGAGCCCAGCCGTTCGATCACCGGGTTCCGCGATTCCGGTCCAGGTCGCCCTGGCGAATCGATCTCTGATCTCCTCCCGATCGAGCGATTCGCCCGCGATTGACCTGATCAGAGTCGCCACCTCAGCTTCGCCAAGCCCGAACATGCTCACGTCGTCATCGCCTTTCGTAGGTAGAGAGCGCGACCAATGTGGTCGGCAGTCGGTGTAGTTGCTCCATCGAGGTCGGCCAGCGTCCAGCCAAGGCGCAGAACGCGGTCGTAGCCGCGCATCGTGATTCCGCCGCGTTCAAGGGCGCGATCGATGGATGCGGTGGTCGAGATGGGCAGCCGCGCTTCGGCCCCCCGAAGCCATGCCCCCGGCACCTGGGAATTGAGCGTCCAGGGCGTACGAGACAGCCGGGCATCGGCTGCGGCACGCGCTTCGATGACTCGCACCCTCGCATCCGCCGTCGACACTCGCCTGGCGCCCTCATCCAGTCGAAGTTGCGTGCTCGTGATGCGTTGTACGCGCAGTTGGATGTCGATGCGATCGAGCAGGGGGCCCGAGACGCGCGCCAGGTAACGACGACGGGCGAATGGAGCGCACGTGCAACTGGAGTCGCGGGATCCCCACTGTCCACATGGGCAAGGATTCGCGGCCATGACGAGCTGAAAAGAGCCGGGAAAGTGAGCAACGGCGTTGGCCCGATGGATCGTAATCACGCCGGATTCGAGCGGTTGCCGCAGCGCATCGAGTGCGTTCATGTTGAATTCGGGAGCCTCATCCAGAAAGAGAACGCCGTGCGATGCGCGCGCCGCCGCACCCGGACGAATGAGACCACTGCCGCCCCCGATGAGCGATACCGCGGAGGCCGTGTGATGTGGATTCTCGAACGGTGGTTTGGTATCCAGAGTGCCCGCGACGGGCAGTCCCGCCAACGATCGGATTGAGCTGACCTCGATCGCTGCTTCGGCCGAGAGGTCGGGAAGCAGTCCGGGAAGCCGCGCCGCCAGCATGGTCTTGCCAGCCCCCGGGGGACCAAGCAGGAAAACGTGGTGCCCTCCGGCGGCGGCCGCGATCATCGCCTCGACGGCATCCGCATTGCCGATGACGTCGACCAGGTCCGTACTTTCTGCAGGAGCGTTCGCGCTTGCCGACGCGAGATAGATCGGTTCCGTCGGCTCAGGGTCCAACTCCGCGCCGTGCCAGATCGCGGCATCTCGCAGGGATGCGACGCCGACGACCCTGATGCCAGGCACGAGCGACGCCTCATCCGAGTTCCCGGTTGGCACCATCACGCTCTCAAAGCCGGCCCTGGCAAGGGCAAGGACGGCAGGAAGGATGCCAACAATCGGACGAAGCCGACCATCCAGCCCCAGCTCGCCAAGGTGCACGACGCGCTCGATCGACTCGCTGTTCACAACCCCTGCCGCCGCGAGACACGACAATGCGATGCCGAGATCGAAGCCGGATCCGAACTTTGGCAACGCCGCCGGAGAGAGGTTGACGGTCAACCTCTTGGTGGGCAGCTCACAGCCGGAGTTGATTGCGGCAGCGTGCACGCGGTGTTCGGCCTGCTTGAGTGCCGCATCGGGCAGGCCGATCATGATGAACTTTGGTAGCCCGCTTGCAATGTCCGCCTCGATCTCCACGATGGCGCCCTGGAGTCCGAGAAGCGCCACGGCACGTGTGCGTCCAAGCGCCATCAGAAGACCCTCTGCAGGTGCTCGATCTCGACAAGGCCACGCGTCGGCGCGAGGATCGCGATCGCGTCGATGCGGATCGCGAAATGGTGCCCGGGATGCGCCTCGCACCAGGCCGCCGCGAGCCGTCGCAGTCGTGCGAGTTTGCGCACCGTGATCGCCTCGAGTGGATGACCGTAGGCCAGTGAAGACCGCGTCTTCACTTCGACGAAGACGAGCTCCGAATCTTTCGTCGCAACGATGTCGATCTCACCCTGCGAGCAGCGCCAGTTTCGCTCCACAATCTCGAAGCCGGACGCGATCAGATGCTCCGCGGCGAGCTTCTCACCCCGCCTGCCCAGTTCGTCCTTCGCTGCCATGCAGAGGACTCTGCCCGGTTCAGGCCAGCCGGGATCCTCGACCGGACCGGACTGTCAGTAACTCATCGAAGATGCTGTGGTGCGTGAAGTAGATGTCTAGTGCAGCCCCGCCCACACCAGAAGCGCGCCGACCGTCGCGGTTCCGACTGTCGACACCCCGGCGGTCAGTGTCGCCGCAGGCAACCCCGCCAGCAGCTCAAGGATGTCGACGGCCGCGTTGTGTCGCCGTTCGGCCGCGAGCTTCTTTGCAAGTCCCTTGGCGCGATCGCCGAACACGGCGGTCAGGACGTGCGCGAACTTCGCCGCCGGCACAGTGACGCGCTCCCGATTGAATGACGTGTCGGTGTACACGTTGACGGCCTTCAGCTTGGAGATCAGCGTCTCGCGCCAGTAGCGATCCTCGACATTCAGCACGACGTTTCCGTCGGCCGGGAGCGACACGATCACGATGGCGTTGGCCAGGTCGTCGAGCAGGTTCTCCGGGGACTGCGTGCGTACCCGATAGGCATAGACGAACGAGCCGACCTTGGCCGGTGTGACCTCGAGTAGCTGCGCGAGCTCGAAGGCGGGCGCATCGACTGACACGACGCCGGCATCCACAAGTGAGACGAACGCGAGGTAGTCGAGCTCGCTCTTGGACAGCGATCCAAGCGGAGCACCCGCCAGCCCGGCGAGATAGGTCTTCGCAAAAAGCAGCCGGCCCGGGTCATCCAGATTCTCGAGATCACGCAAGCGACGGCTCCTTTCGCTATTCGTCGAGTGCAAGCTCCTTGGGAAGCTCGAGCTCCTTGGCGGAGAGCTCTTCGACGTTGACGTCCTTAAACGTAAGCACACGCACCGACTTCACGAAACGATCAGAACGGTAGACATCCCAGACCCAGACGTCGGTCATGGTGAGTTCGAAGTAGAAGTCGTGCTCGGTGTCGCGCCGCTCCAGCGACACCTCGTTGGCCAGGTAGAACCGACGCTCGGTCTCCACTACATAGCGGAACTGGGACACAACATCCCGGTATTCGCGATACAGCGCCAGCTCGACCTCGCGGTCGTAGTCTTCGAACTCGTCTTCTTCCATCCTGAGTTCAGTCTAGGGTCAGCGCGGCGCGCTCATGCAGCCAGGTCTTGCGGTGTAAGGCGCTCGGACCGAGGGCGTCGATCGCCGCAAAATGCTCGCTCGAGCCGTAGCCCTTGTTGCCGGTCCAGCCGTAGCCGGGGTACTGGGAGTCGTAGCCGATCATCAGGCGATCGCGATGCACCTTCGCAACGACGGACGCGGCCGCAACCGAAGCACAGTCCCGGTCCGCTTTGATCCGCGTTCGCACCCGCAGCGGACTCCTCAGAACCGGAGTGAGCCAGTCGAAGGAACCATCAAGCAGCAGGACGCTCTCGGTGACGGATGCGCCAAGCTCATGCAACTGGGCAAGCGCGCGCTTGCCCGCCAGCCCCAGCGACACCATGATGCCGACCTCGTCTACCTCGTCCGCCGTGGCAAGCCCGACAGCGGAGTAGAGCGCCCATCCGGCGGCCAGGGGGGCGAGTTCTTCCCGGCGCTTCTCGCTCAGCATCTTCGAGTCGCGCAGACCGACCGGCTGTGGCCCGACGCCAATATCGACGACGCACAGGCCAACCGCGACCGGGCCAGCAATTGCACCACGGCCGACCTCGTCGCATCCGATCACGAATCGGGCGCCGCCGGCGTGCAGCTCCGACTCGAGCTCGAGGGTTGGATCGGTCACGGTCATCTGGACTACTTTGCTGCCGGAACTTCCTTGAACACAGCCGGATAGTTGCCGAGGAACGCCCAGCGATCGAACGGCCAGCTGATCAGGAGCGCCTCGCCGGTCACATCCTTGAGCGGGACGAACGGTGTGATGTTCTTGCGCTGGGTCTCGTTGTAGGCCGAGTCGGCCGACTCGTCACGGTTGTCGCCCATGACCCAGATGTCGCCCTTGGGCACCGTCACACTGAACGCGTACGGGTCGGACTTCGTCACCCCCGCCGGAAGATTGATGTAGGGCTCATTGAGCGCGACGCCATTCACGGTTACTTTGCCGAGCGAGTTGCAGCACTTAACGTGATCGCCCGGCAGCCCGATCACGCGTTTGATCAGGTGGTTGTTGTCGGCGGGAGCGGCCAGACCAATGAAGGCGAGCACGTCGTTCAGCGGTGTTGATGGCGGAACGATCTGCGGTTCGGAGCCCAGCCAGCCGCCGGGGTCCTGGAACACCACGACATCGCCGTGCTTTAACGGAGTCAGCCCCGGCGAGAGAAGGCTCACGATGACGCGATCGTTCACCACGAGGGTGTTTTCCATCGACGCCGATGGAATGTAGAACGACCGGATAAAAAAGGTCTTGATCAGGAAGGAGATGACGATCGCCGCAAGCAGGATGAACAGGATGTCCCGCAGAAACAGAAGCACTAGATGCCCCCGATTGCTTTGCTCCGGTTGGGGAGTTTCGGCTTCTGCGGTGTCTGTCATCTGAGTTTCTTTGTCGTTGCGTTCGTGGTTGGAGAAGTTAGATGAATCCTAGACGGCGCTCCCTCGTACGAGGTGCCGCCACTCGTCTACTTCGACTTGCTGGGAACGTCGCTGAATACGACGGGATAATTCCCCAGGAAGGTCCAGCGATTGAAGGGCCAACTGATGAGAAGTGCCTGGCCCGTGACATCCCGCAAAGGCACGAAGGGACTGGTGTCGTGCTTCGTCTCGTGGTACGCGGAATCCTCCGAGTCGTTGCGATTGTCTCCCATGACCCAGATGTCGCCCTTGGGCACCGTCACACTGAACGTGTAGGGATCGGAACTGGTGACTCCCGAGGGCAGGTGGATGTACGGCTCATCCAGAGGCACACCGTTCACCGTCAGCCGGCCGAGCACATTGCAGCACTGCACGTGGTCGCCCGGAAGCCCGATCACCCGCTTGATGAGATGGTTGCTGTCCGTGGGGGCGGCGAGGCCGAGGAACGCGAGCACGCCGTCGAGTGGGGATGACGGTGCGGCAGGCGGCAGGTCGGTCAACCAGCCGCCAGGATCCTGGAACACCACGACATCCCCGTGCTGGAGCGGAGTCAGCCCCGGAGTGAGCAGGCTCACGATGACCCGGTCGTTGACCATGAGAGTGTTTTCCATCGATGCCGACGGAATGTAGAACGAGCGAACAAAGAACGTCTTGATCACGAACGAGATAACGACCGCCGCGAGCAGGATGAACAGGATGTCCCGCAGAAACAGAAGCACACTACGCCGTCTGCGCCGAGTGGCCTGCTCGGGAGTCTCGACCTGATCGGCGTCTAATACGTCTGTCATCCCGTTATTTCTTCGCGCCCAGTGTGCCTGCAACTACGTGGTGTCGAGCGCCTGATTGTGGCCTTAACGGCACTGAGCTCCCGACCAGTGTAAAGGTCGAAAGCTCAGTGAAACTCGAAAAAACGCCGACGCTCAGGCGTCGCGCTTCTCCTTGATCTTGGCCTTCTTGCCGCGAAGGTCGCGCAGGTAGTACAGCTTGGCGCGACGAACGTCGCCGCGGGTGACAATCTCGACGTGATCGATGACCGGTGAGTGGACCGGGAAGGTGCGCTCGACGCCGACCTGGAAACTGACCTTGCGAACTGTGAAAGTCTCGCGAACGCTGTCGCCCTGACGGCGGATGACCACGCCCTGGAAGACCTGGATGCGCGAACGCGTGCCTTCAATGATGTTGACGTGAACCTTGACGTTGTCACCGGGACGGAAGTCCGGAACGTCGGTACGGAGGGATGCTGCATCCACTCCCGAAAGGAGGTGGCTCATGGCACGTTCGCTCTCTGTAACCGCCACAGGTCGATTACGGTGTCTGTTCGACTACTCGAGTGTTCGAATGATCGAAGGTTTGAAAGAATGGAGTGTGTGCCGAGATGTTGTCGGCTCCCCTGAGGCAGAGCCCGGACACGGCACAAGGGGTAATTCTGCCACAAACTACGGAAAGCTGCGACTGCGCATGAGTGACACAACGGAATCGGCGGGCGTCCAGGCCATGGTCCGCACCGAGCCGGTGCAACAGCGCAGCGCCCAGCGGGTCACCCACCTTCTCGACACGGCCGCCCTGCTCATCGACGAGGAGGGCATTGATGCGCTCACGACCAGCGAAGTTGCGGCTCGCAGCAACTCGTCCGTTGGAGTCGTGTATCGCTACTTTCCGAACATCCAGTCGCTGCTGCGCGCTCTTGCCGCACGCAATCTGTCACGTTTCACCGAGTCGATCTACGACCTGCTCGGCGCCGACTCGATCGAATGGCGCCACACCGTGGATATCGCGATCGACACGTTCATCGAATTCAACCGCTCCGAACCGGGCTTTCGAGCGCTGCGCTTCGGCGACATCATCGCCGACCGGTTTCTCGACCCCGAGTTCAGTAACAACGGGGTCTTTGCGCGCGCGCTGGTCGGGCTGCTCTCGAAGAAATACGGCTTCACGCCGAACGACAAGCTGCTATTCGATGTCGAAGTCGCGATCGAGGTCGCGGATGCGCTGCTGCAGCGCGCGTTCCTGCTCGACAAGCGGGGCGAGGAGAAGTTCATTGATGCGGCGCGGATGATCTCCAACCAGTACCTGCGCGACCACTCAGAACTGCCCGAGCTGCGATGATCGAGATCAGAACCGTGGCGGAAGTCGACGAGATGCGACCGGCCGGGGCATTCGTCGCGAGTGTGGTCGAGGCGACGGCATCGGCATCCGCGGTCGGCGTCAACCTGCTCGCGCTCGACAAGCTCGCCGGAGACATGATCCGTCGCGCGGGGGCCGTGAGCAGTTACGTCGACTACCACCCATCTTTTGGCGCCTCGCCGTTCGGGAAGTACATTTGCCTCTCGGTCAACGACGCTGCTCTGCACGGGCTTCCGTTTGACTACAAGCTGCGGGATGGCGACGTCCTGTCACTGGACTTCGCCGCCTCACTGAACGGCTGGGTCGCCGACTCGGCCAGAACGGTGATCGTCGGAACCCCGCGACCCGACGATATCCGCCTCGTCGATGTCACGCGTCGTGCGCTCGACGCGGGAATCGCCGAGGCTCGCCCGGGAAACCGGATGGGGGATGTCTCCGCCGCGATCGGTGCTGTCGCCCACGAGGCGGGGCTGTCAGTCAATCTCGAGTTCGGCGGTCACGGCGTCGGCCGCACCATGCACGGCGATCCGCACGTGCCGAACGACGGGCGAGCAAAGCGCGGCCTGCCGCTGCGCGCCGGTCTCGTCTTCGCGATCGAGCCGTGGTTCATGCTCGGCACCGACAAGATCTATACGGACCGGGATGGCTGGACGCTGCGAAGCGCGGACGGCTCGCGAGCTGCGCACTTCGAGCACACGGTCGCGGTGACCGACGGTGACCCGCTGGTCCTCACTTGGCCGTCTTCACATCCCATTCCGTAACGGTTGTGCAGGAGTTCGGCCCAGAAACGGGCGAACTACCAGTAGAAATGGATTTCGTCGCGAAAACTCCTGCGCAACCGTTACGGCAGGAGGTCGGGGCGGACGCGCTTCGTGCGCTCCAGTTGCTGTTCCCGGCGCCAGGCAGCAATCGCGCCGTGGTTGCCGCTGAGCAGGACCGGGGGCACCCCGAGCCCCCGCCACACTGCCGGCTTGGTAAAGCTCGGGTACTCGAGCAAGCCATCCTCGTGGCTCTCCTCGGCGAGGCTCTCGGGGTTTCCGATGAGCCCCGGGATGAGTCTTCCGATCGCCTCGATCATCGCCATGGCCGCAACCTCGCCGCCGTTGAGCACGTAGTCGCCGAGGCTCAGCTCGCGAACGGTCGCGCGGGATGCCGCGTCGTCGACGACGCGCTGGTCAATGCCCTCGTAGCGCCCACATCCGAAGATCAGGTGCGGTGCATCCGAGAGTTCGCGCGCGATCTTTTGGCTGAATCGCTCCCCCGCAGGCGACGGAAAAATGACGACCGACTCGGGCCTCAGCACGGAGTCGAAGGCTTCACCCCATGGCTCCGGTTTCATGACCATCCCCGCTCCCCCGCCATAGGGAGTGTCATCGACGCTGCGGTGTCGATCGTGGGTGAAGTCCCGCAGGTCGTGGACACCGAGTTCGAGCAGTCCGGTCTGTCGCGCCTTGCCGAGCAGCGAGACATCGAGCACCGAAAAAAACTCCGGGAAGATCGTCACGATATCGATGTGCACCGCACCAGCGTAACCGGCACTACGAGCATGCCCCGTGGCACAAACGCGCGCGAGCGCGCAGACACGTTTGTGCCAAAGGGGGCACAAACGTGTCACAGGCTAAAGCGGGTCGGCCTCGGGTTCGTCATCCAATTGCTCGAACAGGCCGGGCGGCGGCGTCACGGTCAGAGTGCTGGCCGCGATGTCGACCGCGGGAACGATCGCCTTGACGAAGGGAACGAACACCTCGCCGTCGGCGGTCTTCACAGTGAGAAGGTCCTGCGCTGGCAGGTGATCAATGCGGACGACGGTACCGACTCGAACACCATCCCGAAGCACCGCGAGACCGACGAGCTGGTGGTCGTACCAGGCATCCTCTTCCGCCGGAAGCTCGGACGCATCCTGCTCTACCCAGAGGATCGCCTTGACGAGGCTCTCGGCGGCCGTTCGATCGGCGACGTCCTTGAAGAATGCGACGGCGTGAGTGTTGTACCAGCGCAACTCGACGAGTTCCAGCGACTTGCCGTGCCACGGGGAGCCTAAAGGCACCTGCAGGGTGAAGATCGCCCCCGGTGTGAACCGACGCGCCGGGTCATCCGTATACAACTCAACCTTGAGTGCACCCTTGAGACCGTGGGCCTTGACCAGCCGACCAACTCGCAGCTGCGTGCGATCGGGCTGTGGCGCGGCCACGACTAGAAGTCGGTGTCGACCACGTCGACGCGCACACGCTTGCCGTCGGCCAGAGCCGTGACCAGCGTGCGAAGGGCCTTCGCGGTGCGACCTGCGCGACCGATGACGCGACCGAGGTCCTCGGGGTGCACGCGCACCTCAAGGACCTCGCCGCGCGGAGAATTCTTTGCTACAACCTGAACCTCGTCAGGGTGATCGACGATCCCCTTGACCAGGTGTTCCAAAGCCGCGTCGAGCAATGCTTAGGCCTCTGCTGGCTCGGCAGACGACGCTGCCGCATCTGGGGCTTCGTCTGCAGCTGCCTCGACGGGCTCAGCGACCGCCTCGTCCGCGGCTTCGGCAACGGCCTCAGCGTCGGTGGCCTCCGGCTCGGCGGCAGCCGCGGCGGGAGCGTCGCTGTTGTCGACCTGTTCCGGCGTCTCGTGAGTGGTGGTCGTCGACTCGTCGGCCTCTTCTGCACGAACCTCGTCGGCGGCGGCATCCGCTTCGGCGACAGCGTTGTCAGGCGCCTCGACGGGGGCAGCCTCCTCGACCTTCGGAGCCGGCTTCTCGCTCTTCGGCTTCAGAACCGGCTTCTTCTTCTCGTCGGCCTGGAACTCGACCTTGGCTTCCTTGGTCTTCAGCGTGGACTTGGCGTCCTTGTCGCCCTTGAACTTGCCCCAGTCACCTGTGATCTTGAGGATGGCCTCGACCTGCGGCGACGGCTGGGCGCCAACGCCGAGCCAGTAGAGCGCGCGCTCGGACTGGACCTCGATGAACGACGGCTCTTCGGTGGGATGGTACTTGCCGATCTCTTCGATAACGCGACCGTCGCGCTTGGTGCGCGAATCGGCAACAACGATGCGGTAATACGGCGCGCGGATCTTACCCATGCGCTTCAAACGAATTTTGACAGCCACAATTCTCCTGAATTACGTGTTTGGTGGCGAACTGTTGCCGTGGGCGTGGGGCACACGCGGCGTGACAAGCTCTAAGGGGCCTACGCACGCGCCTGATTAGAGGGTCGGACGCGAGAAGACTCGACTGGCTATTCTGCCAGACTTTCGGGCCCATCGGGAACCGGATGCGGCTACTGAGTGACCTCTTCGACCTGGGGGACGGACTTCACCACGGTGCGACGCCGACTGAGCGCGACCCCGACGAGACAAATGACACCACCGACGATGGCCAGCCAGGCCGGAACCACGCCGAAGAAAATCAGGCTGAGGATGATGGCGAGCGGCGGAACGATGTAGGTCGAGATACCGAGCTGCCCGGCGGGCATCCGGGACAGTGCATAGGCCCAGGTGCTGAAAGCGAGCGAGGTCGGGATCGCCCCGAGGTACAGGACGCCCACCCACCCGCCGACCGGGGCGGAGTGCAGCCCGTCCAGCAACTGGCCCGAAAAAGGCAGGCAGGCGATCATCCCGATGGCACATCCGAGCCAGGTAACCTGTGCGTTAGGCAGGCGCTTGAGCGCCGGCTTCTGGAACAGGACGCCGACCGAGTAGAGCACGGCCGCAAGGAGGCACCAGAGGACACCAATGCCCAGGCTGATGCGACCGCCCGTGCTGCCGATCCAGATCACGACCGCACCGACGAACGCGACGCCGGCGCCAATGGCCAGCCACTTCGGGATGCCCTCGCGAAGGAAGATTCCCGCGCCGAGCGCGATCAGGATCGGACCGATGTTGACCAGCATCGAGGTGGTTCCAGCGTCAATCGTGTGCTCCGCGATGTTGAGCGCGACGTTGTATCCGCCGAACCAGGCGACACCGAAGATGGCGATGTAGACCCACTCGCGACGAGTCGGCCAGACCCAGCGGCGGCCGATGACGACAACGATGCCCAGCAGGACGGTCCCGACGAGCAGTCGGCCGAGGGCGACAGCGCCACCCGTGAAGTAGGGGGCAGTGCCGCGGATGACCACAAACGCGCTGGCCCAGGCCACGACCGTCACGGCTATCGCGACGAGAACACTGGGACTGAGCGCGCGCTGCGCGGCAGCGGAAGGTGTGGTCACGGGTTCAGGTTACGCGGCACCCCCGACGCGGATCCGGCCAAAATCGGTCATGGCGTTTCCGCGACGAATAATGGCGGAACCTCGTGGCTCAGCCGTTCACCGAGTCGCGCCAGGCGATCCACTTCTTCACCGGTGTCAGGTCGTAATCCGGGCCGCTGAGTCCGACGGTGAACATCGTCGCGCCGAGCTCGACCTGCTCCTCGGCATCCGCCTGGGTGCGCCCACGGAGTTCGGTCGAGATCTCGATCTCACGCGGGTCCCGTCCGACCGCTGCACAGTGGTCCGCCAGGATACCGAGCTTGCGCTTCAGGGTCGCGGAATCCGAGAAGCTGTGCCAGATATCCGCGTGCCTGGCCACGATCTTGAGGGTCTTCTTCTCTCCACCCCCGCCGATCAGGACCGGGATGTCGCGGAGCGGAGGCGGATTGAGCTTGCCCCAGCGCGCCTCGACGCGCGGCAGGTTCTCGGCGAGAGCGTCGAGGCGCTGCCCCACGGTGCCAAACTCGTAACCGTACTCGTCATAGTCGCGCTCGAACCATCCGGAGCCCGTTCCGAAGATGAATCGACCCCCGCTGATGTGGTCAATCGTGCGAGCCATATCCGCCTGAAGGTCGGCGTTACGATAGCTGTTGCAGTTGACGAGGGCGCCCAGTTCGACCCTGCTGGTCTGCTCGGCGATGGCAGCGAGCATGGTCCACGACTCGTAGTGTTCGCCGTCCGGGGCGCCGCTCAGCGGGAAGAAGTGATCCCAGTTGAAGACAATGTCGATGCCGATGTCTTCGAGCTCGGCAACGGTATCCCGAATCTTGGGATACAGCGCGTGCTGCGGCGCGACCTGCGCGCCGATTCTGATGGGACGTTTCGGAGCCTGAGCCATGCCTCAAGCCTAGGCAATGCTGCCGGGCCCAGTGCGGCAGAGTCAGCGGCCGAGGAACTTCTGCAGGGTGGCGAGTTCTTCTTCGGTTGGTGCGGCCTGGCCCGCCTTGCCCGCGCCCAGCCCAAACCCGGATCCGGATGCGGCAGGCTTCGCTGCGTTGCCCGCGACTAGTGCCGCATTCTCCGCCGCGCGCTTGGCCGGGTTGCCCGACTTCGAGCCCTTCTTCTGCACCGGCTTGGCCCTGCCGCCAAACCGAGCACCCGGAATCGGGCCCATGCCGGGAACCTGCGGGACGCCGCCCTTGGCGACGGTCTTCATCATCTTTGCGGCCTGATCGAAGCGATTGACGAGCGAGTTCACCTCGGTCACGGTCATTCCGGAGCCACGCGCGATGCGGAGCCGACGTGAGCCATTGAGCAGCTTCGGGTTGCGACGCTCGGCGAGGGTCATCGAGTAGATGATCGCCTCCGTGCGCCCGATTTCGCTCTCGTCAAAGTTCTCAAGCTGCTGCTTCATCCCGCGCGCACCCGGCAGCATTCCCAGCATGTTCTTGATCGAGCCCATGTTTTTGAGCTGCTGCATCTGGGCCAGGAAGTCTTCCAGCGTGAAGGTGTCTGTCGCGAACTTCTCGGCTGTCTTGCGCGCTTCTTCTTCGTCGAAGTTCTTCTGTGCCTGCTCGATGAGCGAGAGAATGTCGCCGAGGTCGAGAATGCGGCTGGCCATGCGATCCGGATAGAACGGCTCGAAGTCATCCAGTCCCTCGCCCGTCGAGGCGAACATGATCGGGCGACCGGTGACGGATGCCACGGACAGCGCCGCGCCACCGCGGGCGTCGCCATCGAGCTTGGAGAGCACGACGCCGGTGAAATCGACGCCGTCCTGGAAGGCTTTGGCCGTCGTCACGGCATCCTGGCCGATCATGGCATCGAGGACGAACAACACCTCGTCCGGGTCGATGGCCTTGCGGATGTCGCCGGCCTGCTTCATGAGTTCGGCATCGACGCCGAGACGACCGGCCGTGTCGACGATGACCACGTCGTACTGCTTGTCTCTCGCGAACTTGATCGAGTCCTTGGCAACCTTGACCGGGTTTCCTTCTGACCGCGAGAACAGCCCGGTCTTGTGGACCTCACTGGTGTTGCCCGGCTCCGGCGCGTAGACCGCTACCCCTGCCTGCTCGCCGACAACCTGGAGCTGCGTGACGGCGTTCGGGCGCTGGAGGTCGGCGGCAACGAGGAGCGGCGTGTGATTGTCGGCGGCGAGCCACTTGGCGAGCTTGCCCGCAAGAGTCGTTTTGCCGGCGCCCTGGAGGCCGGCGAGCATGATCACAGTGGGAGCGGTTTTGGCGAACTGCAGCCTGCGCTGCTGTCCGCCGAGGATAGTGACGAGCTCCTCATTGACGATCTGCACGACCTGCTGTGCGGGGTTGAGCGCCTTCGAGACCTCGTCGCTCAGCGCGCGTTCGCGGACACGGCCGGTGAACTCCTTCACGACCTCGAGATTGACGTCGGCATCCAGGAGGGCACGACGAATCTCGCGAACTGTCCCGTCGACATCCGCGGGACTGAGCTTGCCTTTGCCGCGCAGGTTCTTGAAGGCGGTCGCGAGGCGATCGGTGAGGTTTCCAAAGGTGGCCATGGTGGATCCAGCTTAACGTGCGCATTCCTGAATAATGAGGAGATGATCGTCAGTCTCGAAGGCCACACCCCCGTCGTGGATGCCACCGCATTCGTCGCGCAGAACGCCACGCTCATCGGCCGGGTGACCATCGCCCGGGACGCCAGCGTCTTCTACGGCTGCGTGCTGCGCGCCGACACCGACTCGATCTCGATCGGCGCCGGTTCCAACGTCCAGGACAACGTGTCGATGCACACGGATGAGGGCATTCAGCTCGTGGTTGGCGGCGGCGTCAGCATCGGACACGGCGCCGTCGTGCACGGCTGCGTGATCCAAGACGACTGCCTGATCGGGATGGGCGCGACGATCCTCAATCACGCGGTGATCGGCGCGGGCAGCCTGGTGGCGGCCGGCGCTGTGGTGCTCGAGGGCACGGTCATCCCACCCGGTTCTCTCGTCGCAGGCGTCCCCGCGAAGGTGCGGCGCGAACTCAGCGACGAGGAGCGCGAAGGACTGAAACTGAACGCGACCCACTACGTCGGGCTCGCCGCAACTCACCGCGACGCGGGCTAAAGACTCAGTTCGGCAGGAATCCGGCGAGGATGACCGTCGCCATGGCCACCCCGATGACAGCCGGTACCGCCCATCGTGGACCGCGAACGGGGCCTCCAGCGACCCAGGCGACGCTTGCGGCCAACGCAGCGAACAGGGCAAGACCGCTGATCTGAAGCGTTCCCTCGAACGCAAAGACTCCGCCCGCCAATACCAGGATCGCGGCGATCACGATCATCGGTGGTTGGTCCCCGCCGAAACGACGGTAACGACCGTGAGCACGCCGACTTCGACCACGCCGATGAACGTGAGCAGGATAAGTGCCGCGAGAATAGCCAGCACAAGTCGCGCGCGACGACTGACCGGTTCCTGGGACCCGAGAATGATTGGACTCGTCATGAATCCAATCAACGCTCTTTGTGCGCTGGGAGCGTCACCCGGTGGAGCGGTTCTGCATCATCCTGCCGAGCGGTTTGCCGGTCATCCGCTGGACTGAGAAAGCGAGGCTTGCTAGTCGATCAGACCCTGCACGAAGACGTGCGGCGTAAACCCGGTGAGGTCGCCGATGCTTTCCCCCTGGCCGATGAGCTTGATCGGGATGCCCGTCTTGTCCTGCACCGCGAGGACGAAGCCGCCACGGGCCGACCCGTCGAGTTTGGTGAGAACGAGACCAGTGACACCCGCGTGCTCGATGAAGGCCTCGGCCTGGCTCAGCCCGTTTTGACCTGTCGTCGCGTCGAGCACCAGGAGCACCTCCGCGATTGGCGTTTGCTTCTCGATGACGCGCCGAATCTTGCCGAGCTCATCCATGAGACCGCTCTTGGTCTGCAGGCGGCCCGCAGTGTCGATGAGGACGATCTCGATTCCGTCCTGTTGCGCCTTCTCTACCGTCTGGAATGCCACGGATGCCGGGTCCTGGCCGGGATGCTGGGGCCGCACGACCTGCGCCCCACCGCGCGCTGCCCACGTCGCCAGTTGCTCGACAGCGGCGGCGCGGAAGGTGTCTGCAGCGCCGACGACGACGGAGCGACCGTAGCCAGTCAGGAACTTCGCGAACTTGCCTATGGTCGTCGTCTTGCCGACGCCGTTGACACCGACGACGAGCACTACGGCCGGACGATTGCTCAGGGCGAGGGTCGGGTCGTATTTGGCCAGCCGCTCCTCGAGGTTCTCGCGCAGCATCCGCTTGAGATCGACCGGATCCGTCGTGTGATACCTGGCGACGCTTGCGCGAAGCTCCTCGATGAGCGAGTCCGTGGTGTCCGGACCGAAATCGGCGGAGATGAGCGCATCTTCGAGGTCGCTCCAGGTTTCATCGTCGATCGTCTTGCGCGAAAACATTCCGCGCAAGGCGCCAGACAGGGACCACGAAGCCATACGGTCAGCTTAGGAGGCACCCAAGCGGAACGCCCGAAGGCGGGCCACGGCGGCCCAACCTGTCCCGTCGACGCATCCACCGCGACGCTCATGCACGTGGACCCTTCATTTGACCCCTGGCCACGGCCACGGCATCCGCGATGGCTGCGCCGAGATGGACCCCATACGAGGCTCCCCTGCGATCGGTCAGCCGGCGATCGACTCAGGATGCGCGACCCGCTGGCCCACGACAGCGCTGATTCCGTCCGCTCGCATCGAGACGCCGTAGAGGGCATCCGCGATCTCCATGGTGCGTTTCTGGTGCGTGATGATGATCAGCTGGGATGTCAGGCGGAGGTCCTCGAAGATCGTCAGCAGGCGTCCGAGGTTGGCGTCGTCGAGCGCGGCCTCGACCTCATCCATAATGTAGAACGGGCTGGGGCGCGCCTTGAAGATCGCAATCAGCAGAGCGACCGCAGCGAGCGAACGCTCACCACCCGACAGCAGCGAGAGCCGCTCGATCTTCTTGCCCGCCGGCTTGACCGTGACCTCGATACCGGTCGTGAGCATGTTCTCCGGGTCGGTCAGGTGAATGCTTCCGGTGCCGCCCGGGAACAGGATCGGGAAGACCTGGTTGAACGCGGCCTTCGTGTCCTCAAATGCCGAACTGAAGATGTCTTGCATCTTCTCGTCGATCTCATCGATGATCGTCAGCAGATCCTTGCGAGTGTTCGTGAGGTCGGTCAGCTGCTCGGTGAGGAACTTGTGGCGCTGCTCGAGCGCCGCGAACTCCTCGAGGGCGAGTGGATTGACTCGACCGAGTTGAGTGAGCTTGCGGTCGGCGACGGCGAGGCGGGCTTCCTGCTCCGCGCGGTTGTATGGCTTGCCTTCTGCGGCCCCGGTTTCAGCCCCTTCGGCGGCCTCAGAGAGCTCGGAATCGGTCAGGTCGTCGTCGGCCGGTACGAGAACATCCGGCCCGTACTCCGCGACCAGGACGTCCTCGACGAGACCGAGCTCTTCGCCGGCACGCTCGAGCAGTGTCGACAGCTGCAGCTTCTTTTCGTAGAGCTGCATCTCGATCCCGTGTACGGTGTCGCCGACCGCGTCGAGTCGCTCGCGAAGCGAGTTCTCCG
Source organism: Galbitalea sp. (assembly GCA_036271795.1). Taxonomy (GTDB): domain Bacteria; phylum Actinomycetota; class Actinomycetes; order Actinomycetales; family Microbacteriaceae; genus Galbitalea. The sequence continues at coordinate 19,633 of DATAZY010000005.1, read as the reverse complement.
AAATCCTGAGCGCGACGAGCTCCTCGTTCTGCGACGAACGCTCGGCCTCGCGCGCGGCGAGTGCGACGCGCGCCTGCGACACCGACCGATCGACGGCGTCGAGCACCGCGGGAAGTGAGTCCACGACGGTCGTAGCGGCAACAACCTGGCGCTGGCGAAGCACGGTGCGGCGAGCCTGTTCTTCCGCCGCCGCCCGCTCCGCAACGAGCTGGCGCGCGAGACTGTCGGCGCGCGTGTCCTCCGCCCTGACGCGTTCGCGAGCCGTCTCGAGTTGGATGCGAAACTCGACTTCCGCAGCGCGAGCGGTCTCGAGTTCGACCACCATGGCATCCCGGCTCGCAACGTCCAGGATCGGACGCGGCGTCGTGGCGTACTCGTCGCGTTCTGCTCTCGCGCGGTCGACATCCTCTTCCGCAGACCTCGCGGTTTCGATCGCGACCTGCACGGCCGACGAAAGCCGCTCCCATTCTGCCTGTGCGGCCTCGAGCTGGATCCGCAGTCGACCCAGTCGCTCGCTGTGCGCGGCGAGTGCGGCATCGAACTCGCGCAAGTTTGCGAGCGCGGTCGCCGCATCCGTCTGGGCCGTCTCGAGAGCACCGCGCTTCTCGGCGAGGGCGAACCGGGCGCGCTCAATCGAAGTACTGACGACGCCGAGCCTTTCGGCCGCTGAGTCTCGTTCCGCGACCAACTCGAGCCTCGAGCGTTTCGCGCCGGTGCCGCCGCGAAGAACGTACTCCGTAAGCACGTCTCCGGCCAGCGTGATCGCGGTGAGACCGCCGATCGTGCGGAGTGCCGGCCAGGCAGAGCGTGCGACACCGAGGTCATCCACGACGACCACATGCGAAAGGACGCCAAGGACGCCGGCGGGAGCCGTCACGAAGTCGGTAGCGGGGGCTACCCCCGCGGGAAGCGTGCCGAGCGATGGCCCACCGGCGGCATCCGCGACCACAATCTCGACGCGCCCCGCATCCGAGTCCCGCGCACGCGCGAGGGCGGTGAGCGCAGCGTCGTGATCATCGGCGAGAACCGCGTCGGCGAGCGTACCCAGGGCGGCGGCGATCGCTGCCTCGTAGCCGGGTGTCACTCGAACGTGCTCCGCGACGAGGCCGCGGATGCCCGGCGTGCCGACTATCGCGGCGGAGCCATCCTTCTGATCGACCGCCATCGACAGCGCCGAGGTTCTGGCCGCAAGCGCGTCGCGCTCACGCTCCAGAGAGTGCAGATCATCACGCATAGTTTCGATGTCGGCCTGCAGGCTGCTGACCCGTGCCTCGGCTTCCTCGTAGAGCGAGTCGAGCTTCCCGTCACCCTCGGTCGTCGTGGCGGCTTCTGCCTCGAGCGCAACGAACTCCGCACGAGTGACTTCGCGACGCTCCTCAGCCTCAGCGAGCGCGGCCCGCTGTCGCACCAACTCACCCTGGGTGGCGACCAGGCGGGACTGCGCGACCTCGATCTGACCGGCGAGGCGTGCGACCTCGAGGTCGTGCCGGGAGACGAGGGTGCTCTGTGCGCTGATCTCTTCGTCCAGGGAATCGAGCGAAGCCTTCGCGGTGGCCGTCCCTCCGGCGGCGACGCCAACGGCAACCTCCGCGGTCGAGACATCCTCGCGGAGCCGGGCCGCCTCGGCGCGGACCTCCGCCACCATGCTCTCCGAGATCGTTGTGCTGGCATCGGCGACATCCGACTGTTGTCCGAGCAGCGCCAGCTTCTGGTTGGCGAGCGTGTAGAGGCCGCGGAGGTGGTCCTGCACCTGCTCAAGCGCGAACGCGGTCTGGCGGGCATGGTCGACAGCGTCGCCAACCATCGCTGCCTCGATGCGCCCGACCCGGAGCCGGGCCTGGTCGAGCTGTTCCTGAAGCACGATGCGTTCGCTCTTGCGCTCGCTTTCGCTGCGGCCGAAAGCCGTGAGTGCCTCGCGGAGCTGGAAGACGTCGTCGGCGAGGATGCGCGCCCGGGCATCGCGAACGATCGCGGCAATCGTCTGCGCCTCGCGCGCAATCTCGGCCTGCTGGCCGAGCGGCTTGAGCTGGCGCCGGATCTCACCAGCGAGATCGGACAGCCGGGTCAGGTTCGCCTGCATCGCCTCAAGCTTGCGAAGCGTCTTCTCCTTGCGACGGCGGTGCTTCAGGATGCCCGCGGCCTCCTCAATGAAACCCCGGCGCTCCTCGGCGCTGGCGTGAAGCACGGCATCCAGTTGGCCCTGGCCCACGATGACGTGCATCTCGCGTCCGAGTCCTGAGTCGCTCAGAAGCTCCTGGACGTCCAGTAGCCGGCAGTTCTCGCCGTTGATCGCATATTCGCTGCCGCCATTGCGGAACAGCGTGCGCGAGATGGAAACCTCGGTGTAGTCGATCGGAAGTGCGCCATCCGAGTTGTCAATGGTCAGCAGGACCTCGGCGCGTCCGAGCGGTCCCTTGGTCGCGGTTCCCGCGAAGATGACGTCTTCCATCTTGCCGCCGCGGAGAGTCTTGGCACCCTGCTCGCCCATCACCCAGGCCAGGGCATCCACAACATTGCTCTTGCCGGACCCGTTCGGGCCGACCACGCAGGTGACGCCCTGCTCGAAGGCGAAGGTGGTCGAGGTTGCGAACGACTTGAAGCCCTTGAGCGTCAGGCTCTTCAGATACACGACGCTCCCTTCCTTGGAACCCAGCAGATGTCTGGGTCTACGGTACCCGACTCGCCCCGCGACGCTGGCTCCGTTCGATAAATATATAAGTGCTGTTACAATTGCCGGATGCCCTCAGAACTCACCCCCCAGCGGGATGCCCTGCCCAGTCGCTGGCGCGGCATGCGCGAGATCTTCGATCGAATGGACGCCAGCATCGCCGAGGTGTACGCGGAACTCGGCATCGTCGGGGTTCGACCGCGATTCAGCATGGCTATCATGTTTCTCGAGGGCGGTCCGTTGAGCATCCGCGAACTCTCGCGCGAGGTCAACGTGACGCACTCGGCGATGAGCCAGACCGTCTCGGCGATGAAGAAAGATGGCCTGATCCGGTCGGCGCCCGGCACGGACGCACGCAACAGGATGATCGAGCTGACGCCAGCGGGTCGGGCACTCATCGAGCCGCTGCGCGCCGAGTGGTATGCCACGGAAGCGGTGCTCGCCGAACTGGATGCCGAGGTCCCCTACGCGCTCGGCCAACTCATTTCGGACCTGCGCGCGGCTCTCGATCGTCGCTCCTTCACGGAACGGCTGCGCATCCGGCTGCAGCTCGGCGAGCGCTCGTGAGTTCGCGCAGCCTGTTCCTCGACATCCGCCCGCTTCGCACCAGTCCGGCCTTTCGTCGGCTCTGGATCGGAAACCTCCTCTCCGGTCTCGGTAGCCAGGTCTCCTCGTTCGCTCTGCTGTACTACGTGTGGACCATCAGCCACAACGCGGCCCTTCTCGGGCTGGTCGGCCTGGCCCAGCTCGTGCCGCTGATCGTATTCAGCCTGATCGGTGGACACCTCGCCGACCGGGTCGACCGCCGCCGGCTCGTGCTCCTGACCCGATGCGGGCAGGTCGTTGCCGCGACAGCGATGGCGGCCGTGGTCATCTCGGGAACGCACCAGCTGGTCATCCTGTTCGCGCTCATCGTCCTGCAGGGCGGGCTCAACTCCCTCGGGGCACCGGCGGCACGAGCGTTCATCCCCCGCCTGCTCGGCGACGACCTGGTCGCCGCGGGCTATGCGCTCAACAACATCGGCATGCAGGTGCTGCTGCTCGGCAGTCCCGTGCTCGCCGGATTTGCGATCGCGGCGTGGGGAGTCGATGGCTGCTTCGTTCTCGATGCCGCAACGTTCTTCGCGGCGATCTACGGCGTCTTCGGCCTGCCGCCGATGCCTCCGGAACCGAACCCGGACGGCAACCACGACCGGAGTGTCGTCGGCGGATTCCGCCTCGTGGTCAGGACGCCGATCCTCATCGGCGCGTTTCTCGCCGACCTGAACGCGACCGTGCTGGCGATGCCGGTCGCAATGTTCCCGGTAATCAACTCCGAAAAGTTCGGCGGGTCCCCGGTCACACTTGGCCTGTTCCTGCCGGCGCTCGCGCTGGGCGGAGTGCTGGTCGGGGCGCTGTCTGGCAGAATCACGCGATCGCACCGACCCGGCATCCTCATGCTCGTCGGCGGCCTGCTCTGGGCGCTGTCGCTGGGCGCGTTCGCCGCGATCAACGTGCTCTGGATCGCCATCCCATTCCTTGCGATTGCCGGCGCAGGCGATTCGGTGAGCGTCATCGCCCGTGGAACCATCGTGCAGCGCGTGACGCCGGACGCCTATCGCGGACGGGTCAACGCGCTCGACTTCGTGGTGGGCGCGGGCGGGCCACAGTTGGGAAACATCCGGGCGGGACTCGTCGCCTCGGTCAGCTCCGGCAGCGAGAGCATGATCTTCGGTGGTGTCGCCGCCGCCGCCGGAACGGTCCTGATCGCCGTGTTCACCCCCCAGCTGCGCCGGTATCGCCTCGAACCGGAGCCTGCTGGAACCGGGCTGTGACGACTCGGGCTACGCAGCGGTCGGCGCGTCGAGTGCGAGCTTGATGCCAACGAGGCCGAGAAGCGTGCCGGTGATCCAGCGCTGCCACTTCAGCCAGGTTGGGCGGGAACGAAGGAAGAGCGAAATCGCCCCGGCGAGCAGCACGATGATCGAATTCACGATCATGCTCACCGTGACCTGAACGCCGCCAAGGATGAACCCCTGGGCGATGACGTTGCCCGCGGACTGGTCCACGAACTGCGGAATGAGCGCGAGGTACATGATCGCCGCCTTGGGGTTCAGCAGATTGGTGATGAGCCCCATGCGGAACAACTTCCACCGCGAGTCGCGAGGTAGCTCTTTCGGTTCGAAGAGGGATGCCCCACCCGGCTTCAGCATCTTCCACGCGAGGTAGAGCAGATAGGCCGCGCCGGCCAGCTTGACCCCCACATACAACGCGGGAACGTAGATAAACACGGCGGCAAGCCCGAAGTTCGCCATCGTCATGTAGACGAGGAAGCCGACGAAGGTGCCGCTGAGCGAGACGAGACCGGCTCGCGGTCCCTGGCTCACGCTGCGCGAAACGAGGTAGATCATGTTCGGGCCCGGGATCAGCACCATTCCGAGCGCGACCAGCGCCATTCCGAGAATCGCCGCACCTGTGACCATGACCACTCCCCTCGCTCATCGATTCTGGCCCAGCAGTCGTGACAAATGTCACGCCGAAGTCATGAGTCGCAACATAGGCACCCCACCGGGCCGTCGGCCACGATCGAGATATGACACAAACCCAGCAGGAACGGGCTCCAGCCATCAGGCTCTCAGGGCTCACCAAAAGATTCGGTGACCTTATTGCCGTCAACGACGTTGACCTGTCCATCCAACCCGGCGAGGTCGTTGCCCTCCTCGGGCCGAACGGGGCAGGCAAGTCGACCACGATCGACCTTCTGCTCGGACTCGCCCTGCCGACCGATGGCACCGCAGAACTCTTCGGCGAGGATCCGCGCCACGCGATCGTGACCGGACGAGTCGGAGCCATGCTCCAGGGTGGCGCGCTGTTGCCAACCACGACCGTACGCGAATCGATCGCGCTCATCCACGCGCTTCACAAGCATCCGCTTTCCGTCGAGGAAGCCATGCAGCGCGCTGGTGTAGCCGATCTCGCGAAGCAGAAGATTGCGAGCCTGTCCGGCGGCCAGATGCAGCGAGCACGATTCGCTGTCGCGGTCGTCTCGAATCCGGATCTGCTGATCCTCGACGAGCCAACAGCGGCCATGGATGTCGCGGCCCGCCATAGCTTCTGGGAGTCCATGCGTGAGTTCACCCGGGCGGGCAAAACCGTCGTCTTCGCGACCCACTACCTGGACGAAGCCGACACGTTCGCCGATCGCGTCGTGATCATGAGCGCCGGGCGAATCATCGCAGACGGGACGCCATCGGAGGTCAAGTCGGTCGTCACCGGACGCACCGTGAGCTTCACGCTCGCCGAGGCGGATCGGCGGTCCCTCGAGGCACTCGTCGGGGTTACCCGCATCGAGCAGCGTGGCAGCCGCATCGCGCTGCAGTCCGAGGACTCGGATGCGACGCTTCGCGCGCTGCTTGCGAGCTACCCGGCGGCGACGGATATCGAAATCGTTTCCCGCAACATGGACGACGCGTTCATGGCGCTGACGTCAGAAGGAGCAAGCAAATGAACATCCGATACTTCGGCCTCGAGATGGTGCGACAGCTTCGCAACGCACGGTCACTGATCTTCACCTTCGCCGTCCCCGTCGCGATGCTGCTGATCTTCGGCAGCACCTACGGCAGCCAGTACGACTCCGCTTCTCACCTGCAATGGATCATCGTCACCACCGTCCAGATGGGCGGCTACGGTGCCATGATGGCCGCGCTTGCCCAGGCGTTCACGATCGTCAACGAGCGCTCGGTTGGCTGGAACCGACAACTGCGCATCACCCCCCTGTCGGGAACCGGATACATGATCACCAAGGTCTCGAGCGCACTGGCGGTCGGCCTCCTGTCGATCATCGTGGTGTTCGCCGTCTCGATCACAGTGCTTCACGCCCACCTCTCAGTGCAGGGCTGGCTGATGGCGGGCCTCGGTCTCTGGATCGGGATCATCCCGTTCGCGCTCATCGCCATCCTGATCGGACAGTTCGCCAAACCATCGTTCGCGCAGCCGCTGTTCATGGTCACCTTCCTCGGGCTCGCGATCCTCGGCGGCCTCTGGGTTCCGCTCGACATCCTGCCGACCTGGGTCGGCAATGTCGCCCAGGTCGTGCCATCGTTCTGGCTCAACAAGCTGGGCCAGATGGGTGCGGGGCTCACCGGAAACATCGGAACGCCTGCGATCGTGCTCGGCGCGTGGACGCTGGTCCTCGCCGCCCTCATCACGTGGCGTTACCGCCGGGACTCCGCCCGGGCCTAGTACCCACTGAGTACAGTAAAAATCGTGTCGAGCGTGTCGCGTCAGCAGCCGAGTGCGGGAATCCACGCCCGGCTGCTGAATCTCGGAGCCTATCGGTGGTATCTCGGGACCCTGTTCGGTCTCGTCTACCAGACGTTTGAGATTGTGTACGTCTGGACGTCCGCGGGCACGAACGCCGGCAAGGTGACCGCAACTCTGTTGCTCGTCGTGATCTACCTCGGGTACATCCTTCTCCCGCCGCTGCTCTGGCCACAGAGCGTGCGTGCCCGGGTCATCGGACTCGTCATCTACTGGGCCGCGAGCCTCGTGCTGCTGCCGTTAATCGGCGTCTACGTGGTTTGGGTCTGGACTCTCGTTGTCGCCATGGCCGCTTTCATGTGGATGCCGTTCGTACCGACCCTCGTCGTCTCTCTGGGTGTTGTCGCCGCGCAGGTCGCGCTGTCGTGGAGCGGGAACTTCGCCGAGGGAACAATATTCGCACCGTTCGTCACCGTGTCCATCGCGGTCTCACTCGTCGCGATCACGCGTCAGATCATCGCGAATCGAGAACTTCAGGATGCGCACGCCACCATCGCCACGCTCGCCGCGGCGGAGGAGCGCGCTCGTCTCGCCCGCGACCTGCACGATGTGCTCGGGCACTCACTCACGGTCGTTGCGGTCAAGTCGGAACTCGCCGGTCGGCTGGTCGAGCGGGATCCCGCACGTGCGATCGCGGAGATCGGGGACATCGAGTCCCTCGCGCGCACCGCACTCGTCGACCTCCGCGCCGCCGTGAGTTCTTACCGGGAGATGAACCTCGACTCCGAGCTGTCGGCCGCGAGAACTGCGCTGGATGCCGCAGACATCCGCGCTCATCTCCCGCTCGACGGCTCGGCAGTCGACGAAGACCTCCGGCCGCTGTTCGGCTGGGTCCTTCGGGAGGGCATCACCAACGTCATCCGGCATTCCAGGGCCACAGAGTGCTGGATCGAGCTGAAACCCCGATCTCTAAGCGTCCGCGACGACGGTCTCGGCGTGCCCGCTTCGCACAAGGGAAACGGGTTAACCGGGCTCACCGAACGTGCGCTGGAGGCTGGCGCAAAGCTCACCGCCGCCAACGGCGAAACGGGCGGCTACGTTCTGACGGTCGCCAAAGGCGCGCGATGATCCGCCTGCTGCTGGCGGATGATCAGGCTCTCGTGCGCGGAGCGATCGCCTCGCTGCTCGACCTCGAAGACGATCTCGAAGTGGTCGCCCAGGTCGGGCGCGGCGATGAGGTGCTCGAGGCGGCGCGGGCATCCCTGGCCGATGTCGCCCTGCTCGACGTAGAAATGCCCGGTCTGGACGGGATCGGCGTCGCCCGGCTGCTTCGGTCGAAATACCCGAGTTGCAAGGCACTTGTGGTGACGACCTTTGGCCGTCCGGGATATGTACGCCTCGCGCTCGAGGCCGGCGCGTCCGGCTTCGTCGTCAAGGACACGCCATCCGGACAGCTCGCCGACGCCGTTCGACGCGTGGCCGCAGGACAGCGTGTGATCGATCCCGCGCTCGCCGCCGAGTCGCTAGCCGCCGGCCCATCACCGCTCAGCGCGCGCGAGACCGACGTGCTGCTCGCCGTGCGAGCGGGCAACAGGTCATCCGAGGTCGCGTCGCAGCTTCACCTCTCAGAGGGCACGGTTCGCAACCACCTTTCGTCCGCGATCGGGAAGACCGGTGCGCGCAACGCCGCGGAAGCCGCGCGGATCGCCGCGGAAAATGGTTGGCTTCTTGCATGATCGACATCCGCGAGCTCGAGATTCCGAGTGCGGTTGGTGCGTCAGGCTGGGATGACTTCGTGTCCGCGCTCGGCATCCACTACGGCAACGAGGCCCTGACTTACGGTACCGACGAACTCGCGTTCTCGGCCGAGGAAGCCCTGCCGAACTATCTCGACCAGGAAAATCAGCCGACTCGCCTGTTCGTCGCACGAGACGACTCGCGGATGGTCGGCGCGGCGCGATACGAGATCGAACCCGGCGATGACCCTCACACCGCCTGGATGATGGTTGACGTTCTCGCCGGTGCTCGCGGCGCCGGCATCGGGTCGGCGCTGAGCGCGAAGCTGCAGGGCGTCGCCGCGACTGACGGCATCCGCAAAGCGATCGTCTACGCCGTCTCTGGCTACGCGGCCGGGCCTCGACTGGCGCCCCCGACGGGCTTTGGGTCGGTGCCACGCGCGAATCCGGAAGTCCGGTTTCTGCTGAGCAAGGGTTACCGGCTCGAGCAGGTGGTTCGCGGGAGTCGGCTCGCTCTCCCGGCCGATGTCGCGACACAGTTTGAGGACGCTGCGACGATCTCCGGACCAGACTTCGCCATCCACCACTGGACCGACCGGACGCCGGTGAAGTGGCGCGCCGACATGGCCATGCTGCGTCAGGTCATGAGCGTCGAAGAACCGAGCGCCGGACTCGAGGAGCCGGAGGATGTCTGGACCGTCGAGCGACTGGTCGCCGATGAAGCGCGTTTTGAGACCAGCCCGCGCACCCTGCTGGTGTGCGCGGTAGAACACGTTCCCACCGGGAACCTCGCGGGTTTCACGACGCTGTCAGTGCCGGCCGAGAACGATCGATCGATATCGCAGGAGGACACGCTCGTGCTGCACGAGCATCGGGGGCACCGGCTCGGGATGCTGCTCAAGCTCGCCAACCTGGTCGAGGTGCAGCGGAGGATGTCCGGCCATCCATCGATCATCACGTTCAACGCCGAGGAGAACCGGCACATGCTGGACGTCAACGAGTCCGTCGGCTTCGTGGCCGTAGGTTACGAGGGCGCCTGGCGGCGCGATCTTCCCACTTAGAACCAGCGTTCGAGGAATGTAAGAGCGCGATTGGTAGCGGGTTTGCGAGGTTCCAATGGGCTTGAATGGTGCCATGACCGACGCGCGAGGTCTGGTGGTGATCGTCGAGGACGAACGCGCCATCGCCGACCTGCAACGCCTCTACCTCACGGAGGCGGGGTTCGGCGTGCACATAGAACGCGATGGAATCGCCGGGCTTGCGGCCATCCGTCGGCTTCGCCCGGTCGCGGTGATTCTGGATGTCGGACTCCCCGGCCTCGACGGGATTGAGATTTGCCGGCGGCTGCGTGAGTCCGGCGACTGGACGCCGATCATCTTCGTCACCGCGCGCGACGACGAGGTCGATCGCATCCTCGGTATCGAGCTTGGGGCTGACGACTACCTGACGAAGCCGTTCTCCCCTCGCGAGCTCGTCGCCCGGCTGAAGTCGCTGCTGCGTCGCCAGGGCGGTCCGGAATCTCCCCCGCTGCTGACGATCGGCGCCGTCTCGATCGACCTGGAACGCAGGCGAGTTGTTGCAGAGAAAACCGTGATCTCGCTCACCAGCACAGAGTTCGACCTGCTGGCCAAACTCGCGAGCTCTCCCGGCCGGGTGTTCACGCGCGAGGAGCTGCTCTCGAGCGTGTGGGGTCAGGCCGACTACGCGAGCGGCCGAACCGTGGATGTCCACGTCGCCCAGGTGCGCGCAAAGCTTGGCTCGCTGAGTCCGATTCGCACGTCGCGCGGCGTCGGTTACGCTGCGGTGGACGACGAACCGTGACGAGACGTGGTCTCGGCCTCCGCGGTCGGGTGACGCTCGTCACGATCACCGTCGCGGTCCTCGCGGTGCTCGTGACCGGCGGCGTTTCGCTGCAGCTGGTCCACCAGTCATCCATCGATCAGGCGCGCGCGCAGCTTGCCGCGCAGGCCACGCTGCTGGCAAAGCTTCCGGCCGCCACCTCGTTGAACGACATCAACGAACGGGTCACGATTGCCCTCGGCCAGACGGAGGCGGGAATTGTCACAGCGACCGGTCAGGTCAGCGGCGACGCGGCGGGGCTGCTTCCCGCGCGACTCGTCAGGAAGGGCGCACTCGGCGTCCGAGTGTCGACCACGGTGACCGGGCCGCAGGGACTGACCCTGGTCGAGATGCGGGCCAAGCGAGGCGGCGGCTCGCTCGTTCTCGCGCTCCCGCGGGATAGCGTCGAAGCGCAGGCGCAGCGATCGCTGCTGCGGATCGGGCTTGCCCTCCTGATTGGCCTGGTCGTTGCAGTTCTGGCGGGAACCCTGCTCGCGCGCTGGCTCGCGCGGCCGCTCGTGGGCGTCGCCAGAACCGCGGCCAGAATGGCGCGCGGCGAGCGCGGCCTCCCCGTCGAAACCAAGGGTCCGACGGAAGTGGTCGCCGTAGCCGACGCACTCGGCGCCTTGGACGGCGCCCTGGCTTCGAGCGAGGCCCGGCAGCGCGAGTTCCTGCTCTCCATCTCGCACGAGTTACGCACGCCGCTTACCGCGCTGCGCGGATACGCGGAGGCTATCTCCGACGGCATGGTCGGCCCGGCAGACCTCCCGGGCGTTGGCGAGGTTCTCATGGCGGAGACCACGCGCCTTGACCACTTCGTCGCCGACCTGCTCGAGCTTGCCAGACTCGAGGCGGACGACTTCACGATCACGCCCGTCGACGTGAAGCTCGCCGAGTTGCTTCGCGCGAGCCGAGATGCCTGGCTCGGCCGGGCGGCGGGCATCGACGTTCGGCTGGTTGTCGAGGCCCAGGAGGTTACGATCCGGAGTGACCCCCGACGCCTGCGCCAGATCGTGGACGGTCTGGTCGAAAACGCGCTCCGGGTGAGCCCGGCGGGCTCCGGCATCCGGCTCGCCTGCTGGTCCGATGCCGGCGGTGCGGTGATCGAAGTCCGGGATGGCGGACCCGGACTCACGAGCGAGGATGCCGCCATCGCGTTCGAACGTGGCGCTCTGCGCGAGCGCTACCGGGACTCCCGCCCGGTCGGTACCGGTCTCGGCCTCTCGATCGCTGCCCGTCTGGTCGCGCGACTCGGTGGCAGTATTCGTGCGGGCACGGCAGTAGCCGGCGGCGCGGTCTTCACCGTCACGCTTCCGGCGATTGCTTGACATCCGGAACGCTTGTCTGGTTCTTTGAGGTGTGACCGATTTCTCGATCGAGGAACTGCGGATCCCAGCCGCGATCGGCGAAGCGGGCTGGGATGACTTCGTCGAGATGACGCGCGTCCGTAACGAGATCGAGGCGGCGACGATCGGGACGCCGGAATTGGGATTCTCCCCGGAAGAACTGTTGCCCCGGTGGATTGATACGCACGACCCCCGACGACTCTTCCTTGCGCGCGTCGACGGTCGAATCGTGGGGCGCGGCACCTACGAGTTCGCGCCGACACCGCGCGACCCCGTTGGTTGGCTGACCGTTGAGGTGCTCCCGAAGTTTCGCCGCCGTGGTATTGGCAACGCGCTCTTCGAGGCGATGGCGGCAGCTGCACGCGAGGACGGACGAACCGTCTACCAGACCGGTTTCTTCAGCGGAACGAACGTGCGGGGGCCGAAACTGAAGTCACCAACCGGATTCGGCGTTGTCCCCAAGAGGGACGACGGCGTTCGATTCGCTCTCGCCCACGGCTTCTCGCTCGAACAGGTCGAACGCGCGAGCCGGCTCGCGCTGCCGGTCGATCCCGCGATACTCAACAAGAATCGGGCACGGGCAGAGTCGGCCGCCGGTCCGGAGTATCGCGTCGTTCGCTGGGAAGGTCGCACTCCGGTCGAGCGCCGCGACGACCTCGCAATGCTGCGTCGCAGAATGCTGACGGATGCGCCTTACGGAGCGCTCGACATCCGCGAGGAGGAGTGGACGGCGGAACGCGTGCGCGACCAGGACGACTTCGAGGCGCAGAGCCCGCGCATCCTGCTCACCTCGGGCATCGAGCACATTCCAACCGGTCACCTGGTCGCGTTCAACGAGCTGTCGGTTCCCCCCGAACTCGGCCGTCCCGTCGCCCAGCGGGACACGCTCGTGCTCAGCGAGCACCGCGGACGACGCCTCGGAATGCTCATGAAAATCGACAACATCCAGGCACTGACGCAGACGCACCCGGGGCATCCCGCAATCACGACCGGTAACGCCGAGGAGAACCGATACATGTTGGACGTCAACGAAGCGGTCGGATTCGTGGCCCTCGCGTACGAGAGCGCCTGGAAGCGGGTTCTCTAAAAGCCGGTGCTCTGGCGGCCGGTGCGCACGCGTTGACACCACGGGCAGAAGTGTGAGCCGCGGTTCATGAACTGCTCGCGCACGATCGCCCGCCCGCAGCGCGGGCACGGAAGACCCTGCTGCCCGTAGGCGTTCAGTGAATGGGAGAAGTAGCCCGATTCGCCATTGACGTTCAGGTATTGCGCATCGAAACTCGTGCCACCCTCTGCCAATGCCTTACCGAGTACAAGCCGTACCTCCGCGAGGAGGGTCTTCGCGCGCGGCCGGCTGAGTGACCCCGTTGGCTGGTCGTAGTGGACCCTGGCCGCCCATAGCGCCTCATCGGCGTAGATGTTGCCGATTCCGCTGATCAGGGATTGGTCGAGCAGTGCACGCTTGACTCCGGTGTTTCGCTTCGCGAGCTTCGCGAAGAACAGCGCGTCGTCGAATTTCGGATCCATGGGGTCTCGCGCGATGTGAACGACCTGGCTCGGCACGAGGTCGCCCGGCACGTCACCGGACTCGATCAGGCGATCTACGCCCATCGAACCGAAGATGCGCTGGTCCACGAAGTCGACGCGAAGCGGTCCGTTCTTCGGCTGAACGAGGTCGATGCTGATGCGGGTCAGTCGGTCGAGCGGGGCATCCACCTCACGCAGCAGCACCTGCCCGCTCATGCCGAGATGGATGACGAGCGCATTGGTCGCAGAGATCGGCACCCAGAGAAATTTCCCGCGCCGCTCCGGCGCCCCGAGGGTGCTCCCGACCAGCCGATCGACGAAGTCCTCTGCCGGTGCGTCGTGACGTCTCAGCGAGCGCTCGTCAAAAATGCGCACGCCGGTAACGGTCGCGCCGCTGGTCGCGGGTTCAAGGCCCGCGCGAACGACCTCGACCTCCGGCAGTTCAGGCATCGCAGCGCTCTGGCATGGTTAGTTCTTGAGCTGGGGCATCTGGAGTTGGGTCCACGCCTCAAGCGCGGCCGACATTTCGGCCTGCTTCTTGCTCGTGCCCGTTCCGATCGCAACCTTGTCCCCGCCGAGCGAGACGGTAGCGTGAAATCGCTTGGAGTGATCCGGGCCGCTGTCCTTGACCGTGTAGGACGGCATCCCGCGCCCGAGGCGGGTGCTCAGCTCCTGCAGGCTGGTCTTCGGGTCCATCGCGGCACCGAAGCGCTCGGGGTCTTCGAGTAATGGCCGGATGAGTCGCAGCACGAAGGCCGTCGCGATCTCCTCGCCGCAATCCAGGTAAACGGCACCGATGACGGCTTCGACCGTGTCCGCGAGGATGGAAGACTTGTCGTGGCCACCGGTCAGTTCCTCGCCGTGTCCGAGACGGATGTACTGCCCGAGGCCGATCGAGCGGGCCACCTCGGCGAGCGCGACACTGGACACGAGGCTCGCACGACGCTTGGCGAGCTCGCCCTCATCCAGCGTCGGGTTCTCGGTGTAGAGCATGACTGTGACAGCCTGCCCGAGGATCGAGTCACCCAGGAATTCGAGTCGCTCGTTATGCGGCAACCCACCGTTTTCGTACGCGAAAGAGCGATGCGTCAGAGCGAGTTCCAACAACTCGGGCCCTAACGGCACTCCCAGTTGCGACGCCAGGTTCGCCGCGCGAGGAGCGGCGGACCCAGAATTGTCAGACGTCTGCGACCTTGCGGCCCTTGTACTCCATGTACAGGGGCGTGCCCGCTGAGTCCTCCACGACCTTCGCACGGTGCGGAAGGCTGTAGACGGTCTTGCCGTTCTCTACGGTCTTAACGAGGGTCGGCGGGGTCGCCTTCCACTGCGCGCGGCGCATGCGAGTGCTCGCGCGCGACATTTTGCGCTTCGGTACAGCCATCTCTAACTCTTCTCTTCTTTGGCGCGGCTTCCCGTGTGTTTGGTCCCCGGCGCCACGGTGTCTTCTGAGGTCATCCCGTCGAGCCCGGCAAGTGCTGCCCATCGTGGATCGACGGGAGCTTCATGCTCGTGGCCCGGATTATCAAGAAGCCGTACCCCACACTCTGGGCACAGGCCGAGGCAATCTTCCTGACAGACCGGTTGAAACGGTAGTGAGAGCACCACCGCATCCCTGACCAACGGTTCAAGATCCACGTGATCGTCTTGAACTGCGTAGTCAAAAGCTTCGTCGAAAGAATACGCGAAAAGCTCGGCAAACTCGACTTCGACCGGAACGCTCACCTCGATCAGGCAGCGGACACACTCGCCCTCGGCGACCGCCTCGACCTCGCCGGAGACCAGGATGCCGTCGTGGAGGGACTCGAGACGCGCATCGATGTGCAGCTTCGAGCCCGTGCGCATGCCGATAACTGCGTTGCCCATGTCGTCATCAACCGTGACGTCGATGGACTTCTCGCGCATCTCGCCGGGACGGTGAACGATGTCGACCACCGACACGGTGTACGGGCTTTTACTGAGGTGCGGCACGACGGACGAGTTTACCCGACGCTGCGGCCGGCCGCCGGGCACGCGCATCCACAACCCCACCCCGTTGTCGTTGCGGGCGGCAACGACAAGAACTTCGGTTGAGGCAGGATGAGGGGGTGATTACCGAACACGCGACACTTCCCGTCATCCCCGGCCGCGAGGAGGAGTTCGAGGCGGCGTTCGCGAACGCCAAGCGGCTCATCGCCGCATCGCCCGGATTCCACGGCCTGACACTATCGCGCTGCATCGAGCGGCCGAGCGGCTATCTGCTGCTGGTCGAGTGGGAAACGCTCGACGATCATGAGATCGGCTTCCGCGGGTCACCTGCCTATGACGAGTGGCGCGCGGCCCTGCACCACTTCTACGGCCCACCGGCAACCGTCGAGCACTACGACGTGGTCGCGACCGCCTAGGCGACAGCGGCGAAGACCTCGTCGTAGATGCCCAGGGCAGTCCTGACTTCGTCGGGCGTCACATTGCACGGTGGGACGACGTGGATGCGGTTGTCCGCCGTGAACGGCAGCAGTCCTGCAGCCATGAGCCGATTCTTGATGTCGGCGACGATCGCGCCGGATACCGGAGTACGAGTTGCGGGGTCATCAACCAGGTCGAGCGCCCAAAAAACGCCGACCCCACGAACGTCGCCAATCATCGGATACTTCGTCGCGAGCTCACGGAGCCCGGGACCCAGCAGGTCCGCGCCGATTGAGGCAGCGTTCTCGACAATCTTCTCGTCCCTCATGGCATCCAGAGTCGCGACAATCGATGCCATGGCGAGCGGATGCCCGGAGTAGGTGAGCCCGCCCGGGAACACCTCGTCGGTGAACGCGTTCGCGATCGAGTCGGAAATAATGACGCCACCGGCCGGCACGTAGCCGGAGTTGACCCCCTTGGCAAAGGCCACGAGGTCGGGCTGCACGCCCGCGAACGTTGGGTTCTGCCAGGCGAACCAGTCGCCGGTGCGCCCGAAGCCGCACATCACCTCGTCGAAGATCAGCACGATCCCGTACTTGTCGCAGAGCGCGCGAACGCCCGCCAGGTAGCCGGGCGGCGGCACGAGGACGCCCGCGGTTCCGGGCACGGTCTCGAGCAGGATCGCCGCGATTGTGACCGCTCCCTCCGAGAGGATCACCCGCTCGAGGTGGTGCAGAGCGCGCTCCGACTCCTCCTCGGGCGACGACGACCAGAATTCGGAGCGGTAGGCAAAGGGACCGAAGAAGTGCGCGTGACCGCGCGCGTACTCGTTCGGCATCCGTCGCCAGTCGCCAGTCGCGACGATGGCCGCACCGGTGTTGCCGTGGTAGCTGCGATACGTCGAGAGAACCTTGTCGCGGCCCGTCGTCAACCTGGCGAGACGGATCGCGTTCTCGTTCGCGTCCGCGCCCCCATTCGTGAAGAAGACGCGCGAGAAGTGTCCACCCGCGCGTTCGAGGATTCGGCTGGCCGCCTCACCACGCTGGATGTTCGCGTGCGCGGGCGCGATCGTGGTCATGATGTCGGCCTGAGCCTTGATCGCTGCGACGACCTTCGGATGCTGGTGCCCGATGTTCAGATTGACGAGCTGGCTCGAGAAGTCGAGGTAGGCCTTGCCGTCGTAGTCCCACAGCTTCGTGCCCTTGCCTCTCGCGGGCACGAACGGCTGGAGCGCCCCCTGCGCACTCCAGGAGTGGAAGACGTGCGCACGGTCGAGGTCGAACGCGCGGTCTCCCTCGGCTGAGTCAAACTCTGGGACGGTCATAGCTGCTCCTTCGCAGTGATGTGTTCGCGAATGGCCGGGATGACGGTCTCGCCGTAGACGCGCAGCGTCTCTTCCTTGTTGTCGTGCTGGAGGTAGCCGGCGAGCTGGTCGACGCCAATCGCCTTGAGAGCCTTGAGCTTTTCGATGTGGTCTTCCGCGGTGCCGAGCAGGCAGAAACGATCGACGATCTCATCGGGCACGAACTCGGCATGGGTGTTCCCGGCCCGACCGTGCTCGTTGTAGTCGTAGCCCTCGCGGCCCTTGATGTAGTCGGTGAGCGCCTTCGGCACAGAGCCGCTGTCCCCGTATTTGGCGACGATGTCGGCGACATGATTGCCGACCATCCCGCCGAACCAGCGGCACTGGTCGCGCATGTGGTCCCAGTCGTCTCCGATGTACATGGGCGCCGCGACGCAGAACTTCACCGACATCGGGTCGCGTCCGGCCGCCTCCGCCGCATCTCGAACCGTCTTGATCATCCATTCGGCGATGTCGAGATCGGCGAGTTGCAGGATGAAGCCGTCACCAACTTCGCCAGCCAGCTTGAGCGCCAGCGGTCCGTACGCAGCCACCCAGATGTCGAGCGTCGAACCCGTGCTCCACGGAAACTGCAGTTGCGCGCCGTTGTACTCGACCGGCCGCGAGTTGGCGAGCTCCCGGATGACGTGGATCGACTCGCGCAGCGTCTTCAGCGTCGTCGGTGCCCCATTGGTCACCCGCACGGCCGAGTCCCCGCGGCCGATGCCGCAAATCGTGCGGTTGCCGTACATCTCGTTAAGGGTCGCGTAGGTGGATGCCGTGACGGTCCAGTCCCGTGTCGCCGGGTTGGTCACCATCGGGCCGACGATGACGCGCTTGGTCTCGGCCAGGATCTGGCTGTAGATGACATACGGCTCCTGCCAGAGCAGGTGCGAGTCAAACGTCCAGACGTGACTGAACCCGTACTGCTCGGCGAGCTTGGCGAGATACACCGTGCGCGAAGCCGGTGGATTGGTCTGAAGTACTGCTCCGAAGTCCATGCTGTCCTTAGATCGGGCCGTGCTATATCAAATACTGGCTGAGGCCGCGCTTGATGAACTTGCCGTCGCCTTTTGCCCCGAGGTACGCGTTGCCGTCAACGATGACCTTGCCGCGGGAGATAACCGTGTCAACATGCCCGTCGATCTCGAAGCCTTCCCACGCCGAATAGTCCATGTTCATGTGGTGGGTTTTGGCCGAAATGCTCGTGTGACCCTTGGGATCGTAGATGACGACATCGCCGTCGGCGCCCGGTTGGATGACACCCTTGCGTCCGTACATCCCGAACATTCGCGCCGGAGTGGTCGACACCAGTTCGACCCAGCGCTCCAGCGTGAGCTCGCCCGTCACCACACCCTGATACATGAGGTCCATGCGGTGCTCGATGGATCCGATGCCGTTCGGAATCTTGCGGAAGTCGCCGATCCCGAGATCCTTCTGGCCCTTCATGCAGAACGGGCAGTGGTCGGTCGACACCATCTGCAGGTCGTTCGTGCGGAGCGCCTGCCACATGTAGTCCTGGTGGCCCTCCTCGCGAGAGCGCAGTGGAGTGGAGCAGACCCACTTGGCACCCTCGAACGTTCCCCACTCCGTGCTGTCCGCGCCGAGCTGGTCTTCGAGCGAGAGATACAGGTACTGCGGACAGGTCTCGCCGAAGACGTTCCAGCCCTTGTCGCGCGCCCAGGCCAGCTGGTCGACGGCCTGCTTCGCGCTCACGTGGACGATGTAGAGCGGCGCCCCCGTGAGGTTGCCGAGCATGATCGCGCGGTGGGTGGCTTCCTCTTCCATCTGCCAGGCGCGCGCGATGCCGTGGTAATAGGGGGTGTTCTTGCCCGCGGCAACCAACTGTGCGGCGAGCACGTCGATGGCCGGCCCGTTTTCCGCGTGCATCATGGTGAGCAGTCCGATGTCGGCCGCTTTCTGCATCGCCTGCAGGATCTGGCCGTCATCCGAATAGAAGACGCCGGGATAGGCCATGAACATCTTGTAACTCGTGATGCCCTCGTCGACGAAACCGTCCATCGCCTTGAGCGAATCCTCATCGACGCCACCCATGATCTGGTGGAAGCCGTAGTCGATCGCACAGTTGCCCGCGGCCTTCGCGTGCCACTTGGCGAGGCCATCCTGGATCTTCGTTCCCGTGGTCTGAACCGCGAAGTCAATGACGCTCGTCGTGCCGCCCCACGCGGCAGCCCGCGTTCCCGATTCGAAGGTGTCCGATGCCTCCGTGCCCCCGAACGGCAGCTCGAAGTGCGTGTGCGCATCGATGCCTCCGGGGATGACGAGCTTGCCCCCGGCGTCGATCACCGTGTCGACGTTGGCTGCGATATCGAAGCCGAGAAGAGTCGATCCCGGCGCGAGGACGGCGGCAATGGTGTCGCCATCGATGAGCACGTCGGCAGCGCCCGATCCAGTCGAATTCACGACTGTGCCGTTCTTGATAAGGGTTTTAGCCATGGCTCGCGGTCCTTACGGCTTCGGGATTGACGTGTAGGACTCGGGGCGACGATCGCGATAGAACTGCCAGTCATCGCGCATCTGCTGCACCATGTCC
>DATAZY010000004.1:0-27771 GCA_036271795.1 Galbitalea sp. | reverse complement strand
AGCAACCGGAGCTGCAGCGGTGACCTCGAAGGTCTCCTCGAACTTCTTTACGAAATCGCTGAGCTCAATGAGCGTGAGCTCCTTGAACGCATCGAGCAGCTGGTCTGTAGTCAGCTTTGCCATGATTTTCTCCTAATAGTTTTCTTGGATCTTCGCCGACAACTAGTTGCCGGACTCCTGCTTCTCGCGCAACGCGTCGACCGTGCGAACGGCCTTCGACAGCGGTGCGTTGAACAGATACGCAGCACCGAACAGCGACTGCTTGAAGGCGCCGGCCAGCTTGGCCAGCAGCACCTCCCGGCTTTCGAGATCGGCGAGCTTGTTGACCTCAGACGCGGTCAGGGGGTTACCGTCGAAGTAGCCGCCCTTCACCACGAGCAGAGGGTTTACCTTGGCAAAGTCACGCAGAGCCTTCGCGACGGCGACGGTGTCACCGTGAACGAATGCGAGAGCGGACGGCCCGGCGAGTTCTGCGTCAAACGACGAGATACCTGCCTGGTTGGCCGCAATCTTGGTGAGCGTGTTCTTCACCACGGCGTACGTTGCGTGCTCACTGATCGACTGCCTCAGCTCCTTGAGCTGGGCAACGGTGAGACCGCGGTACTCGGTAAGCAGGACGGCGTTCGAGTTACGGAAATGGTCCGTAAGCTCGGCGACCGAGGCTTCCTTGTTCGCCATGGCACTCCTTGATAGATGGTTGATTCAACCGGAACCGCCGAAGCTGCCTGCAGATGCAAAAAGCTCCGGCGCTAAGCGCACGGAGCTGAAAAGTCCCAGAACTCATGTCTCTGTCGGACTGAACTACTTCACACACCTGCGCGGGATGCTGCAGTCTCATCGTCGACTAGACGAGAACACTGTCAGACCTTCGTTGTTGGTTTCCCAGCAAATCCAGCGGTCTTTGGCCTCGTACAGACTACGTTATGGCTGGGCAACCAGCAAACCGCGTATCTCGAATGACCGCCGGCCGAGACGGCCGGCTGCGCTGGCGTCGCGGCGAAGGCCGGAAATGGCCTTCGCTCTAAGCTCCAGCGCGCCACGAGTGCCTGGGCTCGAATTTCAGGACGCGACGGGCCTTGTCGATGGACAGCAGTGTCTCGTTGCCGGTCAGCGGGCGCTTGAGCTCCACCCTCGGGAAGTATTCGGAAACCAGGTCGGCGCTCGGCCTCGCCACGACCGTGTCGGCGTTAGCGATCACGAAGGTCTCGAAGCCGGGGGCCGCATTCTCCAGCGCGCGGAGCACAGCGAGGGCGCCATCCCGCGTGTCGATGTAGCCCCAGAGGTTCCAGCGACGCAGGCTCGGGTCGGCCTCCCACTCGGGCTGGTGGGCGTAGTCGCTCGGGTCCAGCACGTTGGAGAAGCGAAGACCGGTGATGCTGAGCTTCGGATCCCAGCGGACCAGCTTGGCGGCGAGCTCCTCCTCGAGGTGCTTGACGACCGAATACATCGACTCTGGGCGGGACGGATACTCTTCGTCGAGCGGCACGTAGGGCGGATCGATCAGGAACGGGATGCCGAGCAGCGTCTCAGAAGACGCGTAGACGACGCGCTCGATGCCGTTGCGCCGCGCCGCTTGGAAGACGTTGAACGTGGAATTCATGTTGTTGTGGAACGTCGCGGAGTCGGTCTCGATCCCGCCGGCGGGGATCGCGGCGAGGTGCACGACTGCGTCGAGCCCGTCGTAGCGATCGTTGACCGAGGCGAATGCGTCGACCACCGAGCCGTAGTTGGTGAGGTCGATCCGGGTGAAGTGGTCGCCGCGCTCACCGACGGCATCGAGAACGAACACGGAATGGCCGGCATCCCTCAGTCCGCGAACGACCTCGCGGCCGAGTTTGCCAGTCCCACCGGTGACTACGATCCTCATACTTTATTCTCGCCCATTCGCTCTCGTTCCATCGCGTCGTCGCGCGGCGACGGCGAGATGGCGGCCGCAGACCGCGTTCGCGCGTCAGGGTTACTGGGGAGCAGCCAGCGGCAGCTCGACCTTGAACGTCGTATTGCCCTTGCGCGAGGTAACACTCACGGATCCGCGATGGGCATCGACGACGGCCTGCACAATCGCAAGCCCGAGCCCGGTGCTGCCGGAAGCGCGGGAACGCGAAGAGTCGCCGCGCGCGAACCGCTCGAACAGGTCGCTTTGCAGATTCTTCGGGATGCCGGGACCGTTGTCCGCGATCGTGACAACCGCCGTCCCCCGATTGGTTTTCTCGAGCGAGATCTTGACGCGCGTGCCGGCGGGCGTGTGCACGCGGGCATTGGCGAGGAGGTTGACGAATACCTGGTGCAGCCGCTCGGCATCACCCTCGACAATCAATGCCTCACTCGTCGCCCCCAGTTCCCACTTGTGGTCCGGGCCCGCGGCGTGGGCATCGCTCACGCAGTCGACCAGGATCCGAGTCAGGTCCACGGGCGCAGTCTCGATGTCGCGGCCGGCATCCAGTCTCGCGAGTAGAAGCAGGTCTTCGACCAGGGAGGTCATTCGAACGGCTTCTGACTCGACCCGGCCGAGCGAATGAGTGACGTCCTGAGGCAGGTCGTAGTTACCGCGCCGGGTGAGCTCGGCATAGCCGCGGATCGAGGCGAGCGGCGTGCGGAGCTCGTGGCTGGCATCCGCGACGAACTGGCGAACGCGGGACTCGCTCGCCTGGCGTGCCTGGAGCGCGGCACCCACATGGCCAAGCATGGTGTTGAAGGCGGCGCCCACCTGGCCGACCTCCGTTCGAGTGTCGGTGTCTTCCTCGGGCACACGCACCGAGAGGTCGACTTCACCGCGGTCGAGTGGCATGGATGCGACCTCGGTCGCCGTCGCGGCCACCCGTCGAAGCGGCCGAAGCGCGTACGAGACGAACAACCAGGTGGCAAAGGCGATGAGCAGGATGCCCGCGAGCGAGATTCCCGCGACACTTGCCCCGAACGCCGCGAGCGTGGATTGCATATCCCCGAGTGGATACGCGTAGTACTCGTAAAAGCTGACCGTGTTGCCATCCACGGGCTCCGTGAGCAGTTGGGTGCGAATTACCCGAAAGTTGCCAAGGCCCGAAACCGTGAGGTCAACGACCTGATCACTTTTCTTGATCGTTAGCAGCGGGGCGAGTTGCTTGGCGCTGAGGGTCTTCTGCGCCGTGTCAAGGGTTGCGGTCATGCGACCGCCAATGTCCTTGCCCACCGAGGCCGCACTAATGGACCCGGGCTGCTGGCCCGGCGCCGCGCCGCCACCCTGTCCGGGCGTTGGTTGCGAGTTGCTCAGGCCCGCTCGAGCCTCAAGGATTCCTGCCGAATGCTGCAGCTGCTCGCTGATCGGACCAGAGAGATTCCCGTACAGCACCAGGGTGCTGGCGGCGGCCACAATGATGCTGACCAGCGTGAACAGGCCAACCACGCTGACGACAAGCCGGGTGCGGAGCGTCCACGGTCGTCGGGTGGCTCGCTTCTTCATCGCGTCGGTTTCAGGATGTACCCGACGCCACGCACGGTGTGGATCATCGGGGGACGCCCCGCATCGATCTTCTTGCGCAGGTACGAGATGTAAATCTCGACGACGCTGGACTTGCCGCCGAAGTCGTAGCTCCAGACCCGATCGAGAATCTGCATCTTGCTCACGACTCGACGAGCGTTGCGCATGAGGTAGCGCAGCAACTCGAACTCGGTGGCAGTCAGGTCGATGAGGTCGCCGTCGCGGCGCACCTCGTAGCTGTCCTCGTCGAGCTCGAGGTCGCCGACCTCGATGTGCGAGTCGGCAGAGTCGTCTACGGTCATCCCGGACCGGCGGATGAGCCCGCGCAGGCGCGCCACCAATTCCTCGAGACTGAACGGCTTGGTTACGTAGTCGTCACCGCCGACAGTGAGACCGGCGATGCGGTCATCCACCGAGTCCTTGGCGGTGAGAAACAGAATGGGAGTCTGGTTGCCATCCGCGCGCAGGCGCTGCAGGACCTGAAGTCCGTCGATGTCGGGCAGCATGATGTCGAGCACGATGATGTCGGGCCGGAATTCGCGTACGACGCTGAGCGCCTTCTGGCCGTCTGGTGCGAGGCGGACATCCCAGCCCTCGTATCGCAGCGCCATCGAGAGCAGGTCGGTGAGCGAGTCCTCGTCGTCGACGACGACGGCACGGATCGGGGTTCCGTCCGGGCGGCGCAGTCGCGGCTGTGATGCGGTGGATGCGACGTGGCGCGACTCGGCGGGAAATGTGCTCATAGTTCCAGTATTAGGAACTTTCTATGAGCCGACTGTGAAGCTCAGTGATGCTGGTTCGGAACCTTGCCGTGGCTGCCGGACATCACAACGAGAGCGATGGATCCGAGCAGGCAGGCAAGACCGCCAACGACTACGACGACAAACATGACTCCCCCAACGATGGAATGTTCGGGTCCCATCGCGCGACAGGGAGTTAGGTTTGCTCCCTGGATAGAACGGTACGGGGTACAAATCGTGTCGGTCAATAGGGGGACATCCCCCAGTGCGAGGGATGCGTGTCGGTCTGCGGGTGATGACGGCGATGCGGGAGACAATGAAACCGTGACTTTGGCGCATCCAACCCTTGACCTCTGGGAAGAGCCGGCGCCCGACCATCGCACCCGAGTGGTTGCGAACTCCGGGGACCGGATCGCCTGGCTGCGCGCCCGCAGCCGCGGCGTCACAGCGACCGATGTCGCGAGGTTGTCGAGTGTTCGCGCACTGCAGGCGGTGGCACTCGAGAAGTTGAGCGGCTCGGGTTTCGGTGGGAACGCCTTCACCGATCACGGCAGGGCGCGCGAACCCGAGATCGCCCGCTGGGTTCTCGCAAATCACGGTATCGCGCCGAGCACGGACCTGTACCACGCACACGGGCAGCCGCTTCACCTTGCGACGCCGGATGGCGTCCGCGCGCACGGATCGACCGTCGTGCTGTGCGAGATCAAGACGACCTCGCACCTCTGGCGCAGCATCCCGCGCTCGTATCTCCGTCAGATCTGGTGGCAGCAGTACGTGCTCGGCGCGGAGCGAACCCTGGTCGTCTGGGAACAGCACACCGACTTCGTGCCGATCGCGGCAGCCCCGGAAGTTCGCTGGGTCGAGCGCGATGACAACGAGATTCACGTCCTGGTGGGACTCGCCAATCGACTGCTCGAACTGATGTCACCGGACTCGCCACGCGGTCGCTGATCGCGCACGCGGTCGATAGCAATTGCCGCTCCGTACACGATTACCCAGGCAATCGCGAGAGTGGTAGCGGTGAATTCCGCGTAGCCGCCCAGCTCTGTGTCAAAGCGGGCAAGCGAGAGGATGCCGCCGAGCCCCGAGATCACCGCGACTGCAATCGCGATGGTCAGCGAAAAGCGCGCGAGCACGCGGTGGTCGAGCGCGAACGCCGTCTGCAGCATCGCGACGCACGCCGCGACGAATGCCAAAACCGCACAGGTGATATGGGTGAAGTCCTGCCAGTCGAAGGGGAAAACCGTGGGGAGCGGGCATCCGGCTCTGCACGTCACCTGGGACGCGATCAGGAAGAAACCACAGGCGATCCAGATCGAGACAGCCGGCGTCCAGACCGCGAGAATCCGGATGCGGGACCTCACGTCCTTCCCGGCGAAAGCGACCAGGGCCCCGCCCGCGACCACCAGCAGCAGCGCGGTCTCGAACTGTCGGGCGGTTGACGCACCGGTTCCGCCCAGCTCGCTGACGTAGACATCCGTGCCACCGAATTCGAAGCGAGCGACCCAAATCAGCACCAGCGCGGCCAGGATCAGGCCGGCTCCGAGCAGTGAGGTGACGACGTCGAGTGCGGCGCGTCGGGTCATGCCCTAATTGTGCGCTCTGAAGCTGTGCCGTTGAAGCGACGAGAAACCCAAATCACTCCCGCGCCCGTCCCCAGGACCACGCCCGTGATGAGCAAAATGTAGAACGCCACCGAGAACCATCCTTCGTGCGCCAGCGACGGGTCGAGGAACGGATACGGGTAGAAGGCCTTGCCATTCTGAGTCTCGCTCACGGTGAACGGCGCACGAATCATCGTGTACACGACCCATACCAACGGGAACACGACGATCGCTCGCAGAGAGCGCCAATTCAGGGAAACTCGACCGGGTGCGATGAACCAGTCGAGCACGATGTATGCACACGCAACGACGTGCAACACCTCGTTCGACCACTCGACGGTCGTGCCCTGTGGCAACTCGACACCGCGGAGGAGCAGGTTGTAGACGACTCCGGTGACGGCCATGTACGTCACGACGATCGCGCGGAACACCGTGTACCACTGCGGGTCATCCTTCTTAGCGAAGACGAAGATGGCGCCCAGCAACAGGACGACCACGGTCCCGACATTCGAGTCGATCGTGAAGAAGCTGAAGAAGTTAGTGACTCCGAACGCGACGCTGAGACCGGTCTTGTGCCAGTTCTCGATGCTCCGATCGAGCTGGGCGACCATCGCGGCGACTCCGAGTGCCGCAAAAAGAACTCGAACTACCGCAATGACGTACCTGTAACCAGTGCTTTTCACGTCTCGATTCCCCTCGTTGGCTGACTGCTGACCATCGTAGCTTTGGCGGAGACTCTCGGCCTCTAGAGCGGCCGTTCCCGGACGAAGTCGTTCTCGTAGGTTTCGCCGAGCTGAAATGTCTTCGTTCCGACGCAAACGAATCCGCTCTTCTCGTAGAAGCGATTGGCGCGCGCGTTTTCCTGGTTGACACCGAGCCACATGCCGGTTCGGCCGGCCGCGCGTGCCGAATCGGCCGCCGCGGCCACGAGGGCGACGGAAATGCCTGCACCATGATGGCCGGGTCGAACGTAGAGCTTGCTCAGCTCAGAGGTTGGTCGCAGCCGGATCGACTTGGCCACGTCGGGATCCGCCGGCTCGGCGACAATCAACATCGAGTATCCGATCGCCGTGCCATCCTCGATTGCGAGAAAGAGGACGCGCGCCGGATCGGCAAGGTAACCCTCAAAGCTGGTTAGCGAGAGGTTTTTGCTGATGAAGTCTGCGATCGATTCTGGGGTTGCGGCCGGAGGACAAGCCAGAGGAAACGTCGCGGCCGCGACTTCCGCGAGCGCTGCGGCGTCTGCTGGAGTTGCGAGTCGAACGCCCATGGTTACCTCCGGACGCGGAAAAGGGGCCGACGAATGTCGACCCCTTCTCGGTCAGTTGCTTACAGAACGTTGACATCCAGTGGGATGCCGGGACCAAACGTGGTCGAGACGGTTCCCTTGGTGATGTAACGGCCTTTCGAGCTCGACGGCTTGGCGCGAACCACCTCGTCGAGTGCGGCCTTGATGTTGTCGGCGAGCTGCTCCTGCGTGAATCCTGCCTTGCCAACGACGAAATGCACGTTGGCGTGCTTGTCGACGCGGAACTCGATCTTGCCGCCCTTGATGTCGGAAACCGCCTTGGCGACGTCCGTCGTCACGGTTCCAGTCTTCGGGTTCGGCATGAGGCCTCTGGGTCCGAGCACTTTGCCCAGGCGACCGACCTGTCCCATTAGCTCGGGTGTCGAGACGGCGGAGTCGAAGTTCGTGTAGCCGCCGGCAACCTTCTCAATGAGCTCGGCGCCACCAACTTCGTCAGCACCAGCCGCAATGGCGGCCTCTGCTGCGGGACCTGTGGCGAACACGAGAACGCGCGCGGTCTTTCCGGTGCCGTGAGGCAGGATGACTGTGCCGCGAACCATCTGGTCCGCCTTGCGCGGGTCGACGCCGAGCTTCAGTGCGACCTCGACGGTGGAGTTGAACTTCTTCGAACCGGTTTCGCGAGCGACTTCGACGGCCTCGGATGGGCTGTAGAACTTGCCCTCTTCGATCTTCTCTGCTGCGGCGCGGTAGGCCTTTGATTTCGTAGGCATTATGCGTCCACCGTGATTCCCATCGAGCGAGCGGTGCCCGCGATGATCTTCATGGCCGCCTCGATGTCGTTCGCATTGAGATCGACCTGCTTCTGCTCCGCAATCGCGCGAACCTGGTCTTTGGTAAGGCGAGCGACCTTGACCGTGTGAGGAGTCGATGACCCCTTCTGCACGCCCGCTGCCTTCTTGATGAGTTCCGCGGCCGGCGGGGTCTTCAGGATGAACGTGAACGAGCGGTCCTCGTAGACGGTGATCTCAACCGGGATGACGTTGCCACGCTGCGACTCGGTCGCCGCGTTGTAGGCCTTGCAGAACTCCATGATGTTGACGCCGTGCTGACCGAGCGCCGGGCCGATTGGCGGGGCGGGGTTGGCGGCGCCGGCCTGGATCTGAAGCTTAATCAGACCCGTGACCTTCT
Source organism: Galbitalea sp. (assembly GCA_036271795.1). Classification (GTDB taxonomy): domain Bacteria; phylum Actinomycetota; class Actinomycetes; order Actinomycetales; family Microbacteriaceae; genus Galbitalea. The sequence continues at coordinate 19,533 of DATAZY010000004.1, read as the reverse complement.
TTTTCGATGCCACTTTTTTCTCTTTTCGTTTCGTGCGATCCGACGTGCATTGAGCCTGTCGAATCGCGCTCCCGACATCCGATGTAGATGCGGTGACTTACAACCTTGTTAACCTAGCCGAAGGTGCATGGCTGGGTCCAAGACGTGCTGGTTAGGTTTCGATGCGCAAGCGCATCGAAACCTACAGCTTAGTAACTTGCTCGAACGAAAGCTCGACCGGGGTCTCGCGCTCGAAAAGCGAAACGAGAACCGTGAGCTTGCCGCTCTCCGGCTTGATCTCGCTGATCGAACCGGGCAGGCCAGCGAACGATCCCTCTTTGATGGTGATGGTCTCGCCAATCTCGAAGTCGACCTCAGCCGGAATGACACGCGCGGTCGTCTTGCCCTTGCCGCCCGCCGTCTTCGAAGCGGGCGCCTCGACGATTTGCACGAGGCTCTTCAGCATGTTGAAGGCCTCCTCGAAACGAAGCGGGGTCGGATTGTGCGAGTTGCCGACGAACCCGGTGACCCCCGGGGTGTGACGAACGACAGACCAGCTGTCCTCATTCAGATCCATGTTCACGAGAACGTAGCCCGGAATACGAACGCGGTTGACGAGCTTGCGCTGGCCGTTCTTGATCTCGACGACATCCTCCATCGGCACCTCTACCTGGAAGACGTAATCCTCCATGGCCATCGACACCCGACGGTTCTCGATATTCTGCTTCACGCGCTTCTCAAAGCCCGCATAGGAGTGGATGACGTACCACTTGCCCGGCTTCGCACGAAGCTCGTTGCGGAACTCCTCGTACGGGTCGACCTCTGGAGCCTCGCCGCCATCCTCCGAACTGGCCTCGGTCGGCTCATCATCGGAAAGTTCTGGTCCGTCATAGGGAGCGACGTCGGGAACCTCTTCGGCCTCGAGTTCCTCTTCGACCTCTTCCTCATCCTCGGTCGCCTCGTAGGCGGCTACCGCGTCGTCAACCGTCTCGACCTCGAGGGCCTCGTCGACGATTGCATCCGCCTCGGGATCCATGGCGGCATCGAGTGCCTCAAGGAGTCCGGCCAGATCGCTGTCCTCATCATCACCATCTTCGTCCTCGACGTGGAGCGCCGTCTGCTCGGCGGGGTCCTCGGATCGGTCCTCCAGCTCGAGGATGTTGCCCTCCTGGGCCTCATCCTCTTCGGAGGACTGCTCAGCGGCCGTACCGAGTTCGATATCCCGGCGGTCAGACTCAGACACTTAGAACTTCTTTCTGTTGAAACGTGAGATTGTGTGCACTCGCTGCGTACGTGATTGCACAGTCGGATAGCGCCGAAATACGACGATTAGCTGGTTGGGGCGCCGAACAGCCAATTAACAAGGAGCGAGAAGCCCTCGTCGAGACCGTAGACCAACGCCATCATGACGCAGACAAAGACGAGCACGACGCCGGTGTAGCCAAAAAGCTCGCGGCGAGTCGGTGTGACAACCTTGCGCAGTTCGATGAACACCTGGCTGATGAACAACGAGATGCGTGCAAACGGGCTACGCCTTTCCGCGCGCTCCTTTCGCGCATTGGCGACGATGTCCTCGCTGGGTTCGTCGATCACTTTGCGTGCCACACTCACAACCTTTCATTTGCCTCTCTTATCAGAAAGGCACTGCAGGGCGGACAGGACTTGAACCTGCAACCTGCGGTTTTGGAGACCGCTGCTCTACCAATTGAGCCACCGCCCTATGCGTGAAATCTTCGTGCCCTGATCTTCGTGCCCTGATCTTCGTGTTTTGATCTTCGTGTTTTGACTACCAGTTGTGTTTTTCGGGCACGCAAAAGCTTGGCAGATTTCAACTACCGGTATCAGTGTACGGCATGGCCTCGGGCCGAAAAAGTTTCGGCCGATCAGGCGTCATAGTTTGCCGGGAGTGCCGTCTCTTCCTATGAGCCAAGGACCAACCACCCTTCGCTCATAACCACAGTACTAACCACACGCAACACCCAGATGGCGAATGCGAAGCTGAGATCAGGCTGAGCCGCTCGCCTCAATATCCCGAGTTGAGGGGTCGACGCAGACCTTTGCACCACAGCTTCCTCGTCCGCAATGGATCAGGAAGGTAAGTGTCATGTCCAAAAAAACCGGACAGCCCGCACGGCACACAAGCGCCGTGACGAACAAGGCAGTCCTTATTTCGGCCACAGCGATCGCCGCGGCCTCGCTCGTCGCCGTCGCCTATACGCTTGCGGCGCCGCCCAAGGAGTCCGGGACAGCGACTTCGTTTGTCACGGCAAGTTCGCCGTCCGGTCTCGTTCGCCTGTCGGCGGCGGGGCTCGACTCCTTGCTCAACACCCGATTCTCGCCCGTCCACACGGCGGTTACGGACCAGGGCACCTCCGCCGCCCAGCAGGTGTCGGTCATGCTCGGCAATGGCTCAGGGCAGTTGTCAAATGATGGCAGCGTCCTCACGCTGAACGTTCCCGCAATTGGCGACATCGACGGGTCCGTGGCGTCTGCGCTCGGACCGATCAACGCCCAAATGGGCGATCTCAGTGGGTCAAACGGTGAGGTTGCCAATTCCGTGAACAGCGATGTGGTCGGCATTAGCCCGCTGCTGAATCTGACGGGACCGCACTCGACCGTTTCGGCGAATGTTCCCATCGACCTGGATGCCGCAATCGCCCCACAGCTCGCGGGCACAACTCAGGAGGGAGCGGTTTCGATCGACCCGAATGCGGGAACGGTCGCGATCGACCTGTCAAACCTTCTCGCGGACAACGGTGACGGTAGCCAGACGCTGTCGCCAGCCGCGACTGCGGAGATCGAGGCAGACATCAACGCCGCATCGGCGAACCTCGGGGACAACCTCGTGAATGCGGCCACCAGCTCGGTGGAAAACACGCCGGTCAATGTCAACGCGAATGTCAGTCTCGTAAGCACCCCGACATCCTCGAGTTCCGGCAGCTGCACGAACAGCACGAGCACCAGCGGAGAAACTTCTGCGGCTGGCGGCGGCCTACTCAGCGGCCTGCTCGGCAACACGCTGAACGGCATCCTCGGGTCTTCGCTCGGAAGCACGGTGGATGGCACCGTGAGCGGTTTGCTCTGCTCGCTGCCGACAAATCTCCTGGGCGGACTCCTCACCAGCCTTGGGCTTGACCAAACCGGGAACGTTGGCCAGATCATTGAAGGCACCGCGCCTCCGGCGACCGGTTCGATAACCGTCCTCGGCGCACCGAAACCGTTCAACGGAATCGCGTTCACCGGTAACGTCGCCAACACGCTCGTCAAGAACTTCGGCGGGTCCACGGCGACAGGCGGTTCAGCCGGGTCCGGGACCAGCGGCAGCGGGTCGAGTTCGGGTAACTCCGGCCTGGGGCTGACCATCGGGGCCAATCTCGGCGACAACGGCCTCGGCGGTCTGGGTCTCGGCGGTCTGGGACTTGGTGGTCTGGGACTTGGTGGCTCGGGAACGGGTGGCCTCGATCTTGGTGGCCTTAACCTCGGCGGTCTGCTGGGTTCCAACGGGACAACGGGCGTCACGCCTGGCATCCTCCAGTCGCTGCTCGCGAACGGTGGTTCGAACAACCTGCCGCTCGGAGTCTCGGCGACGGTTGGCGACGGGTCAACGGCCGGCTCCAATGGCACAAGTACACCATCCGGTTCTGGCCTGCTGAACATCAAGGCCGGAACGAACGGAACGAATGGACTCAGCGGTCTGAACGGATCGGTCACCGTCGGCAGTCCGGCACCGGCAACGGGTTCGACCGGCAGCTCGGGCGGATCGACTGGTTCGTCCTGCACTGGCCCGCTTGGTCTGGTCCACACCAGTTCGAGCTCCGGCCAGTGCCTCGTCAATCTGGGGAACTGACCGGCCGATGCTCAATAAACCTCGCACTACTGGCAGCGGGTGCCTATTTAGTGCGGGAGGGTTACCGGCGGAACAGTCGACGCCAGATCCCATAACCGACTGACGCACCGGTAACTCGGCGGCCGGGTCGATCCACCCCAGAGGGATCGACCCGGCCGCCCTTCTTTGTGCCCGCTCCGTGCTTGTCCGAATTTCCTTGCAGTGCGCAATGCGACCTCATAGTCTCGCGTCATGGAGCAGATCAGTTTGTGCGAGATCCCGCCGCGCGGGTCAGGCTTGCCGGAGTCGGCACTGCTCGCCCAGATCCGCGATGGCGTGATCGGCGACGACCGCCTCATGCAGGGCCCGTTCGGCCCCAAGCCGGTCACCTACGCCGACTACACGGCGAGCGGACGCGCGCTGAGCTTTATCGAGGACTTCATCCGCGACGAGGTGCTGCCGCGATACGCCAACACGCACTCGGAGAGCAGCGGAACCGGACTCCAGACGACGCGACTTCGTGAGGATGCCAGAAGCGTCATCCGTCACGCCGTCAACGGCGACGAGGACACGAACGTGATCTTTGTCGGGAGTGGCTCGACCGGCGCGATCGACAAACTGGTGGGCATCCTGGGTCTGCGGCTGCCGAGGGAGCTCGACCTCAGATACAAGTTGACCGAGCAGATCCCCCCCGATGAACGCCCCGTCGTCTTCATCGGACCGTTCGAACACCACAGCAACGAGCTTCCCTGGCGCGAATCGATCGCCGATGTCGTGACGATCCACGAGGACGCCGACGGCCACATCGACCTCGCTCAACTGGCCGACGAGTTGCGCCTCTATTCCGATCGGCCGCTCAAGATTGGCTCGTTCAGCGCCGGCAGCAACGTCACGGGCATCATCACGGACACCAACGCGGTCACGCGGCTGCTGCACGAGTATGGTGCACTGGCGTTCTGGGACTTTGCGGCCGCGGCGCCGTACGTCGACATCCAGATGAATCCCCGTTCCGTCGACGGAAGCCCCGTCGATCCGGCGACACGCAAAGACGCAATCTTCCTGTCTCCGCACAAGTTCATTGGAGGTCCAGGGACGCCCGGCGTGCTCGTGGTCAACGGCGCGCTTCTGACGAATGCCGTTCCCGACGTTGTCGGTGGCGGCACGGTGAGCTACGTCGGCCCCGACGACCACCAGTACCTGGTCAGCTCCGAACACCGCGAAGAGGCAGGCACCCCGGCGATCATCGAGTCAATCCGGGCCGGGCTCGTATTCGCGCTGAAGGACGCTGTCGGGCTCGAGACGATCCTCGCCCATGAGCACGATTTTCTGAGCCGCGCCATCGGTGCCTGGGACGATCATCCGGCGATCAAGGTTTTGGGCAACCCGCAGGCGCAAAGGCTGTCGATCGTCTCGTTCATGGTCAGGCGCCCCGGCGGTAAATACCTGCACCACAATGCTGTCGTCGCGATACTCAACGACCTGTTCGGCATACAGAGCAGGGGTGGATGCTCGTGCGCGGGACCGTACGGTCACCGCCTTCTCGGCATTGACGCCGAGCATTCCCACGAATTCGAGAAGGAAGTGCTGCTCGGATGCGAGGGCATCAAACCGGGCTGGGTTCGCGTCAACTTCAACTACTTCATCAGCGAGGAGGCGTTCCGCTACGTCGTGCAGGCGGTAGCCATGGTGGCTGAGCACGGCTGGAAACTCCTCCCAGAGTACAAATTCGAGCCCAATTCCGGCCTCTGGCACCACCGCAACGGTCCCGTCGAGCCGCCATTGCGGCTTGGCCAGTTGCACTACGACGAATCCGGAACGCTTCGGTTTCCCGCCAACGACGACCGCGCTCCCGCGACCGCGCGTGCGGATGCCCTTGCGGCCGCCGCCGAGATGTTCGAGAACGCTCCGGATGTCGACCCCGGTACGGCCAGCCTGGTCGGGGAGCTGGGTGCAGAGTTTGAGGACCTGCGCTGGTTCGACCTGCCTGCGGCCTGCCTGGCCTGAGCCATCCTTTTCCCGTGGGGTGAGGCATCCACCGATCGGTGGATGCCTCGGTCGGTCGGGCGGACGCTGGCGCGAGGAGCCCGTGACCCGCACCATTGGGGCATGACAGTTTCTGATGCGGTCGTCCAGGTCCAGGACCTGAGCAAGACCTACGGATCGTTCCTGGCGCTCGATGGCGTCAGCTTCGACATCCAGCGAGGCGAGACCTTCGCCCTCCTCGGGCCGAACGGCGCAGGCAAGAGCACCACCATCGAGATCCTGGAGGGCTATCGCGACCGCACCGGCGGCGAAGCCTCGGTACTCGGAATCGACCCGCACCACGGCGGCCTCGCGTGGAAAGCGCGGCTGGGTATCGTCCTCCAGGACACCGGCGAGCAGGGCAACGTGACGGTGCGCGAACAGCTCACTCAGTTCGCCGGCTACTACGCCAACCCGCGCGGCGTCGACGAGGTGATCGCCTCTGTCGGACTCGAAGGCAAGGCCACGACGCTCATTCGCAAGCTTTCGGGCGGACAGCGCAGGCGGGTGGATGTCGCGCTCGGCATCATCGGACGCCCCGAACTGCTTTTCCTGGACGAGCCGACCACGGGCTTCGACCCGGAGGCCCGACGGAACTTCTGGGACCTGATTCGCCAGCTCAAGTCGGAGGGCACGACCATCCTCCTCACCACCCACTACCTCGACGAGGCAGCTCAGCTCAGCGACCGGGCCGGCATCATCGCCGGCGGCAAGCTCATCGAGATCGGCAAGATCGACGAGATCGGTGGGGCCGATGCCCGCATCCCGATCGTGCGCTGGACCGACGCACAGGGAGCGCAGGAGCGAAGGACGAATGAACCCGGGGCGGTAGTTGTCGACCTGATGAAGTCCGGCAGCGAGCCGAGAAATCTCGAGGTTGTTCGCCCAAGCCTTGAAGACATCTACCTCGAATTGGTACGCGACTACGAACAGGACGAGCTCAAGGAACTGGAGACCGCACGATGACCACAACTATGGTGACGCCCGCGCTTCCGGTGGGTCGAACGATCACGCTCGGCTTCAGCCGTATTCGCTACGAGGTCAAGGGATACTTCCGCCAGACCGACTCGCTCTTCTTTACCTTCCTGTTTCCGGTGGTATTCCTGACGATCTTCTCGGTCGCATTCAGCAACGGGAACTTCGGCAAGGATGCGTCCGGGCACACCGTGACCGCGGCCGACTACTACCTGCCCGCGATGCTGGCCGCCGGTCTTCTGCTGAGCGGGCTGCAGAGCCTGGCAATCAATATCGCGGAGGAGAAGAGCGACGGAACACTGAAGCGCCTCGGCGGCTCGCCCCTGCCCGTCTTCAGCTACTTCATCGGCAAGATCGGGAAGGTGCTCGTCACGGGCATCCTGCAGGCCGCGCTGACCATCCTCGTCGCCGCGGTCGCCTTCGGGGTGCGGCTGCCCAGCGAACCTTCCAACTGGCTCACCTTCGCATGGGTCTTTCTGCTCGGGGTGTCCACCTGCGCCCTGCTCGGGATCGCGCTGAGCGCTCTCCCACGCAGCGGCAAGAGTGCGACGGCCGTCATCATCCCGATCACGCTTGTCCTCCAGTTCATCTCCGGCATCTATCTGCCGTTCTCGCAGCTGCCCTCCTGGCTGCAGAACTTTGCGAGCATCTTCCCGCTCAAGTGGCTGGCGCAGGGCATGCGCTCGGTCTTTCTGCCGGACTCGTTCAAGATCGCCGAACAGGGGCACTCCTGGAACCTCACTGGGGTGCTCATCGCGACGGGCATCTGGCTGATCGTCGGACTCGTGCTGTGCCGCGTGACATTCCGGTGGATCCGCAAGGATAGTTAGACCATGGCCAAGTCGCGCTGGTGGACGATCGCGGTGATTACCGCCGGGATCGTACTCTCGGCGCTCGTGATCCTCGAGCGCGTGAGTCCGGTGCGCACGATCGGCGCCATCGCGACAACCATCGCGATCGTCGTCATCTGGCTCATCCTCGGCAAGCGAGCCCTGGTGGATGGCAGCTACGGAATCGCCATCTCGATCGCGTTCGGGCTGCTGGCGAGCGCGAGCGCCGGGTTCGAGCCGTCAATGGCGACCATCCAGTGCGTGGTTTATCCGGTTATCTGGTCGGTGCTCGTGCGCACCCGCGGCGCCGTCATCGCCACCGTTTGCGTTGCCGTCGGCATGGGAACCGGGATGTTCTTCGGTCTCGGCGCCACCACTGGCGCGCTCGTGATCGCATCGACCATCGAGGGGCTCTCGCTGATCTTCAGCCTCGCGCTTGGCCTGTGGATCACCAGCATCGCCGACACGAGCGAGGAACGGAGGACCCTCATCCACCAGCTAGAAGCGGCCCAGGAAGAGCTAGCCGTCCTGAGCCGGGGTGCCGGTGTGGCGAGCGAGCGGGAGCGGCTCGCCCGCGAGATCCACGACACCATCGCGCAGGACCTGACCGGTCTCGTGCTCACCGCACAGCGCGGGCTTCGCGAACTGGATGAGGGCAACACCGCGGCGGCCAGGAGGCAACTCGACGTACTTGAGGAGAATGCGCGTAACGCTCTGACTGAGACACGCGCGCTCGTGGCATCCGGTGCCGCGGTCGGCGTGGATGGCGGCGGGCTCGCGATTGCGCTCCGCCGGCTCGCCGAGAGGTTCGAACGGGAGACCGGCATCGCGGTGAGTGTCGAGGCAGACGACACAGCGACGCTAGACCGCGATCGCGAGGTGGTGCTCCTGAGATGCGCGCAGGAGGCGCTCGCGAACGTTCGCAAGCACTCGAGCGCGGACGCCGCGGCGCTCACTCTCGCCGTGCGTGACAGCGAGGTATCCCTGAGCATTTCGGATGACGGCTCCGGCTTCGATCCCGAGGCTCCATCGAGCGGATTCGGACTGACGGGGCTCCGCAAACGCCTCACTCTCGCGCGCGGCAATCTCGACGTCACGGCATCGCCCGGCGGCGGAACAACGCTCATCGCAACCCTGCCCGGAGTGGCGCAGTCCGGCGCCACGCAATCCAGCGCCGCGGAGCCAACCGCATGATTCGTGTCCTGGTCGCGGACGATCATCCCATCGTTCGCAGCGGAATCGTTGCGCTTCTCGAGACGGCCGAGGATGTCGACGTCGTCGGCGAGGCGGCGACCGGCGAGCAGGCGGTCGAGCTCGCCCTCGAACTGGCCCCAGACATCGTCCTCATGGACCTGCGCATGCCGGGCATCGACGGGGACGAGGCCACCGCCCGCATCCATGCCGCACGGCCGGAGATTCGGGTGCTGATTCTGACGACGTACGAGACCGACGACAGCATCCTGACGGCTATCGCGGCGGGCGCGAGCGGCTATCTACTCAAGGCGGCTCCGCAGGAGGAGATTCTCGCCGGCGTCCGCGCGGTGGCGCGCGGGGAGTTTGCGCTCGCACCGAGGATCGCGACCCTGCTTGTGCAGCGGGTGAAGACCCCGGCCCCTACTCTGAGCCCGCGCGAGACCGAAGTGCTCAGCCTCGTCGCGGCGGGCAAGAGCAACCCGACAATCGCGGCGACACTCTTTGTCAGCGAGGCGACGGTGAAGACCCACCTGATTCACGTCTTCGAGAAGCTGGGCGTGAGCGACCGTACTCGCGCGGTGACGCGAGCGATGGAGCTCGGTCTGCTCTAACGAACCAGCGCTTACAGGGACAGGCCGACGAGCACCGGTTCGGGCTGAAGGCGCACGCCGAACTCCGCGAACACCCGTGTCTGGATGTACCGGGCCAGTTCGACGATCTCCTCGGCGGTGGCACCACCCGTGTTCACCAGCGCCAGCGTATGGCGCGACGAGACGGCGGCGTGAGAGCCAGGTAGGGCAAACCCGCGCGAAACACCCGACTTCTCGATCAGCCAGGCCGCGCTGAGCTTGACCTGATATTCACCGGCGGTGTGCGGGATGGCGGGCGCTTCTCCCAGCGGAACGGCGACGTCCCGGTCTTCCGGTGAGGTCGGCCAACGTGGGGTAGCCGCGGGGAGGCCGCGCGCGAAATTCTCACTCACGATGGGATTGGTGAAGAACGAGCCGGCGCTGAAGGAGTCCCGATCGTTCGAATCGAGGAGCATGCCCTTCGCCGCCCGTAAACCGAGCACTGTCGCTCGCAGTTCATCGAGCGGGACCCGGTCTCCGATGCGAACTCCAAGCGCACTCGCCAGCTGGTCGTATGCGACGGGCGCGCTGAGCGCCGAACCGCCGGAGATCCCTTCGAACAACTCGAGTTCGATCGATATCACCAGCCCCTGCTTGCCCTGCTTAAGCAGCGAGGTTCGATAACCGAGTCCCAGGCTCGATGCCGGAATTCGCTCAAGTTCTCCGGTCAGATAGTCCAGGAACTCGATCGCGATCAGGCTGGATGCCAGTTCTTGTCCGTATGCACCGATGTTCTGGATCGGCGCGGCACCGCTCGAACCCGGGATGCCCGACAGCGCTTCGATCCCGGCCCAGCCGTGCCCGACGGCATGATCGACCACGGCATCCCACGGCTCGCCCGCCTCGATGCGCAGTCGAACCGCCCGATCTCCCAGATAGGAGGATGGCCGCATGGCCGGTGTCCCGGAGCTGATGCGGTCGATGCCTCGCGTGCGAACCCGGATGACCGTGCCCTCGAACCCGTCGTCCGCAATGACGACGTTCGAGCCGCCGCCGAGAAGCAACCAGTCCTCTCCGCTCGACCAGGCACCGCGCAGCGCGGCAAGCAACTCTTCGCGAGTTCCGCAGTCGATGACGAGCTCGGCAGGGCCGCCGACCCGCAGAGTTGTAAGGTCAGCGAGTCTCATGCCGCCGCCAGCGCCACCCTGACCTGCGCCTTGCCGAGCACCGTAGCCTCATTGAAGGTCACCGTCAGGTCGATCCGCGCACCCTCGTCGTCCACGGCGCCAACTTTCGCGACCACCGCGATGGTCGCGCCGACCTCGGCATCCACGAGCACGGGGCGAGTGAATTTGGACTGGTAGTCGACGACGATCCCCTGTGGGCCTAGCCACTCGACGACGGGCTGCACGGCGACGCCCATCGTGAGCATTCCGTGAGCGATCACACCATCGAGGCCCACTCCCAGCGCGAAGGCATCGCGATAGTGAATCGGGTTGAAGTCTCCGGAAGCTCCGGCATAGCGCACCAGCGAATCACGCGTCAGCAGGTAGGTCGCCTCGGCGACGACCGCTCCAACGGTGAGGTCCGCGACGGATGGAGCCATTACTCGTCACCCCGCACCACGAGCGTCGAGATCGCGGTCACCACGTGGGCGCCAGCCATGTCGGTAATCGCCGACTCGGCCGTGACCATACTGTGTGGCCCGAGGGTCTTCACGCTCGACACCGTGAGCCGGGCAGTGAGCTCGTCACCGGCGACAATGGGACGGCTGTAACTGAACCGCTGGTCACCGTGCACGACTCGCGAGAAGTCGATGCCGGCATCGGGAGCGGCCAACAGTTGGGCGAGGGTTCGCTCCTGGACGACAACGGCAAAAGTGGGCGGGGCCACGACATCCGGGTATCCGGCCGCGATCGCCGCGGATGGTTCGAAGTTGATGGCGCTGGTTGAAAATACGGCAGACGCAAACTCACGAATCTTTTCGCGACCGACGAGGTAGGGCTCCGTGGCGGGGAATTCACGTCCCTGGAGTTCGGGGTTCACTGGCACCACGCCAGCTTAGTTCTGGGCAGATCGCGGGCAACGTCTAACGAGCCAACGCAAAACCCCCGGCCGACCGTCATTGGTCGCCGGGGGTTTCGGATGTTCAGGTTACGGCTGCCTACTGGCAGCTGTCGCACTGAAGGAGATCCATCGGGTCAACGGGTACTGCGTACCCGCCTACCGTTTCGCTGTCGTTTTCCATGAGTACCCCAATCGAAAATCAAATTTGATGGCATCGCCCTCGCCCTAAGAAGGGACCGCGTTCGATGCAACCCCGCCCTGTTGTCACACAACCTTGCGGGGTGAGTTCCCACTATATAACCGGAATGACACCTTTGTCATTCCACTACATCTAGTGTTTCGGCGTGTCGCGCCCACTAATAGATTAGGTCCCGCCACTGACATTCTGTGAAGGTGGCCCACTCTCCGGCCCGGGCACAAAAACGCTGGCGACTATTCGACGCTTCCGGCCCTTTGCGGGCGGATTGGCGAATCGCGGTTCGAGTACGGCCACGAGATCACGGACGAATTCCGCGAATTCCGCGTCCGTCAGCCACATCGCATTCAGGCTGTAGCCCGCGCCGTCTCGCGCCAGATCCGGGCTCCCCGAGGCCAGGTAGCGATCGAAGTCTCCGAGGAGACCCGCGACGAACGCCGTGAAGGCTTGCCGATGCTCTGCGGGTGACATTGTCGCGGCCTCGGTCACCCCAATTCTGGCTGCCGCCTGCCGAATCGTGTAGGTCCGCTCGATGCTCCCGCGCACCTGCCGCTCTGCCACGACCTGCAGCACGCCAGCCTTCGTCAGCAGCGCGACGTGACGGTACAGGCTTCCCGCGGGCACGTCCGGCAACTCGAGGGCGATCTGGCCAGTCGTCAGCGCGCGGTCGCCGAGGAACGCCTGGATGATTCGCAGCCTGACCGGATGCAGAAGGAGATCAAGGCTGGCCATGCGGCTCAGTCTAGGTTACTGTTCACATATCTACTAATATTCACAAAACTGTGAACATAGAGAGGGGAACGTGGTGACGTTGAGCATTGACGGGTCATTGACCGACGGGAGTCTCGCCACAATTTCACCGTGGCTCCTCGTAGCACTCGGGGTGATCGCGCTCGCGGAGCTGGTCCTCGACGTGATTGCCCTCGTCGACCTCTACCGGCGCCCGATAACGCAGGTCACTCTGGGCAATAAGTGGGTGTGGGTGGTCTTGATCATCCTCATCAACCTGATCGGCTCAATCCTCTATCTGGCGATTGGTCGCAAGGGCCCAGAGCGGTCAGAGCATCCTCAACGACCCACCGAGCAACGCGGCAATGCGGCGAGTGTTGTGGATGTGCTGTACGGCGCACGAGACGACACGAAGCCGCAGTGAACGACGCGATCGCGATCAGTTCGCTGACCAAGCGCTACGGCGACAAGCTCACGCTGGACTCGGTCGACCTGGTCGTGCCGGAGGGATCGATCTTCGGTTTTCTCGGAGCCAACGGCGCAGGTAAGACCACGACGCTGCGGCTCCTGACCGGAATGGCTCGTTCGACGGGAGGCAGCGTACGAGTTCTCGGACAGGATGTCGCGTCCGCGGGAAATCCGGTGCGCTCGGAGATTGGTTTCCTTCCCGACGTGCCCGCGTTCTATGACTGGATGACCGCGCAGGAGTTCCTGCTTTTCGCCGGTCGCCTCTTTCACCTCGGGAATGCCCTCCTGCGCGAGCGAATCGAGCTGTTGCTCGACCTGGCCGGTTTGAACGATACGACCGCCAGAATCGGCGAATACTCGCGCGGCATGAAGCAGCGGCTCGGAATCGCGCAGGCGCTCATCAACGCGCCGCGTCTCCTGCTCCTCGATGAGCCCACGAGCGCGCTCGACCCCATGGGACGCAGGGATGTGCTCGACATGATCCTCTCGCTTCGCGGCCGCACGACCGTCTTCTTCTCGACGCACATTCTGGGAGACGTTGAGCGCGTCTGCGACACCGTTGCCATTCTCGATCACGGCCGGATCGTCGCGGGCGGCCCCATCGACGAACTAAAAAAGCGGTACGGAAAGCAAAAGGTCGTCATCCAGGTCACGGATGGCGCGGATGCGCTCGCGCACTCCATCGAGCGGTGCGACTGGGCAACATCCGTCACCCGTGGAGCTCACGGCGAGATCGAGGTCGCCGTCCTGGATGTCGAAGCGGCGCGCCACCAGATCCCGGCGATGGTCACCGCCCAGGGGACGGGACTGGTACTGATGGAGGCCGGCGAGATGGACCTTGAAGATGTCTTCGTCGAACTCGTCGAGGGGGCGAAGTCGTGAACGGCTACCTCGTCTTCGCTCGCAAAGAGGTGCAGGAAATCGTCCGCACCTGGCGAATCTGGGTTCTGCCCGCGATCGTGCTCTTTTTCGCCGTCAGTGGACCGTTCATTGCGCGCTACACACCAGAGATAGTCGGCGCGGTCGCTGGCGCGCAACTCGGACATCTCGATCTCCCGACGCCCAGCTACCTGGATGCGTACGGCAGTTGGATCAAGAACCTGTCGCAGGTCACCCTGTTCGCGATCATCATTATCTACGGCGGCATCGTCTCGTCCGAGGTCAGAAACGGCACCGTGCTCCTGGTGCTTTCGAAGCCGTTGTCACGGGGTGCATTCGTTGCCGTCAAGGTCGTCGTCAACTGCGTGTTTGTCGCGGCGCTGCTGTGTGTGGGGACACTCCTGACCTGGGCGCTCACCTTAGCCATCTTCGGGAAGGCCCAAGCGGGCCCACTGTGGTCCGCAGCGGCGATCTGGCTGGTGCTCGCCATCCTCTATGTCGCGATCATGACCCTGTTGTCGGTCGCGATCGGGTCCGCCACCGGCGCCGCCGGAGCGGGGATAGGCGTCTTCGCCCTGCTGTCGATTGCGGCGATCTGGAAGCCGCTCAGCGACTACTCACCCGCGGGGCTTCCCGGCAGGGCCGCGTCGCTCGCGGCGCACACCGCGACTTCGTTCGTCCTGTGGCCGGTGCTGAGCTCACTCGTTGCCTCGGTCGTCCTTGTGGCGATCGCGGTCGTCGTGTTCCGGGGAAAGGAACTCTGACCTCGGGTCCGCACTCAGCCGTTACAAGGCTGCGGACTGGACCGGAACCGGCGAGGTGAGCGTGCGGGCAATTGCGTCGCGCTCGGCGGCCAGGGACTCGAGTGTCTCGACATCCAGCGTTGGGTCGACGATCTCGTCGAACGGGTTGCTCAGTCCACTTCTCGCGTGCACGGCAGCCGCGTAAGCGGTGGCGGCGGCGTGGACTTTCGCGGTCGCGCGTTGTGAGCGCTTCAGCGAGATGTGTCGCTCGCTGGCGACATCCGCATGCTTCTTGAGCGCCTTGATCAGGTCCTTCAGCGCGGAATCGATCTTCTTGGACATGCTCTCATTGTGTCGTATGAAGATGAACGCGCAAGCGGCAATCCTGAGTGCGAAAAATCGCTCAGAGTAGGCGGTACATGATGTGCAGGCCGACCCTGCCATGAGTCGGATGCTCGAACGCTTCCGGCACTGTTCCGATGATCTGGAATCCGAGCTCCTGCCACAGCTTGACCGCGCTGGAATTGGTCTCGACGACGGCGTTGAACTGCATCGAGGCGTATCCGTCCGCGCGGGCCGACTCGAGCACGTGGGTACCGAGTGCTCGCCCCACTCCGAGGCCGCGTGCGTCGGCCGAAACCATGAAACTCGCCGTGGCGACATGCGATCCTCTGGCGGGTTTGTTCGGCCCGACGTGAGCGGTACCGACGACTCGATCGTCCTCAACGGCGACAAACGTGCGTCCCGGCGCCGGTTCCACCCAGACATCGTGCGCCCGTCGCTCGGTCCAGCTCGGGTCGTAGGTGTACGTCTCACCGGCATCCACGACACTCTGATAGATCGGCCAAACCGATACCCAGTCGCTTTCCACGAACTCGCGAATCTCCATCGGCGGTCAGTTCGATGAAACGGTTGGAGTGAGCCAACCGAGAATGGGGGATGTGAGCAGCACAAAGACGAGGATATTCACCACGATGCTGCCGGCAAACGCCTCCTGGAAACTCCGCTTTCTCGTCTTGTGCCGAAGGAGCTGCTGCGCGATGATCGCGCCGGGCCAGCCGCCCGCGATGCCGAGCAGGAGCAGCGCGCTCTCGGACACTCTCCAGCGTCCCTCGACCGCAGCCGACTTGTCCGCGGCGTAGATGGCGATGCACAGCAGGCTGGTGCCGAGATACGCGAACAGCACCCAGTAGGGCGGATGCCAGAACACGGCATCGACGATATAGATCACGATGAACAGCGGGATCGGAACGAAGCTCAGGATGCTCGCCCGCATCGTGCGCCGATTCTGGATGATTGGTGGCCCCTCGAGTCGAACGTAGCGCGACCGGGTCTTGCCGTCCGAAGTGACCTCCACCTCGTAGCTGAGTCGTGAGCCGAGCGCCGGAATGTCCGCACCGTACGGAAACGCACGCACGTGGACGAAGATCTGCTCTCCCCCATCCGACGGGGCAATGAACCCAAACCCGCGCTCCCGGTTCCAGGAAGCGAGGGTCCCCTGGTTTCTATCCGTCGGCACAGCCATCACTCGATGCTAGCGCGCGCCTCTCGGGCGAACGCCGGGAGCTACGAGCCCGGGGAAAGAATACCGGCCAGGGCGGCCAGTTCCGCATCGTTTTCGATCGCGGAGCCGACGGCGACCACGCGCACTCCCGCGGCGAGGAATTCGGGCGCCGATGCTGCGGTGAGACCACCGGTCGCCACAAATCTCATCTCAGGGAATGGCCCGCGCAGAATACTGAACCAGCTTGCGCCCAGTACCGCCGCCGGAAATACCTTCACCCAGCGCAGACCGAGCCCCAGCGCAATCTGGAGCTCTGACGCGGTGGAGACACCGGGCAGCGGCGGCAGTCCCGCGGCGAGGCATTCTGCCACGATCGAGATATCGAGACCCGGGCTGACGACAAACGCTGCACCGCGCTGTTTCGCCTGGTCAACGTGCGCACGAGTCGTGACCGTTCCGGCGGCCACCAGGTGACCGGAACCAGCGCCCAGCGCAGCGGTCGCCTCGAGCGCCTCCAGGTCGCTTGGAGATTGGATCGGAACCTCCACGAGTTTGATACCCGCGGCCCACGCGCGTTCCGCGAGCTCGAGCGTTCTGGCGACCCCGTATCCCCGGAAGATGGCCATCACGTCAGGATCCCCGAAGTTCTGTTCGAACCACTCGTTCGACTCTGTCGCATCCATCTGTCAGTCCTCTCCCGGTACATCAAGCATGCTCTGCAACGCGGATGCGGCAAGCGAGTGACCGTGTGAAAGGGCTGCCCCGGAATCCAGATCGGAGAGGAAGGCAGACAGGTACCCCGCGGCGAACGCATCGCCGGCACCGACGGATTCGACGACGGATACCCGTGGTGCGGCGACAAACGTCTCGTCCGCGCCCAGGAACTCGGTCGCGCCGATGGACGCATCCTTGACAATGAGTCGCGCAGGGCCCGGCAGGAACCTACGGATGTCCGTCGCGGTCGACGTGCCCCACAGCAACTCGGCCTCGTCGCGGCCGGTAAAGACCAGGTCCGCCTGCTCGGCAAGCGCAAGCAGTACCGGCGCGGCAACGTCTACCGGCCACAGTTGCGAGCGGTAGTTGACATCGAACGAGACGAGGACGTCGGAGCGATGCGCGATCGCGACCACCGCGCCGAGCAGTCCCGCGCACGTCGCGGAGAGCGCCGGGGTGATCCCGGTGACATGCACGATGCGCGCCGATGCGACGGGCACACCGGTGAGCCATGCCTCGCTCATCCGCGAGGCCGCAGAATTCGCGCGGTAGTAGCGCACCCCGGAGCCGACCGAATCCTTGAAATACACGCCGGTCTGGGCATCCGGATCGATCGTCACTTTCGAGGTGTCAACGCCCGCGCTTGAGATGGATTCCAGGACTCGACGACCGAACGGATCGCTCCCCACCATGCTCGCCCACGCCACCGGGTGCCCGAGGCGAGCCAGGTGCATGGCGACGTTCGACTCCGCACCACCGATGTCCAGCCGGAGCACGCTGGCCCCGGCCAGCGGGACAAGAGTCGTCGGAGTGAGCATCGCCATCGTCTCGCCAATGGCGAGCAGGTCATACACGCGACCATGGTTCACTAGGGGTACCGAAGCCCGCCATCCGTACCGCGAACGCCCGCCGCCCACGCATCGTGGCCGGACAGTCCGGCCGGATACCGTGCCGCCTGCGCCTCGTCGAGGTCGATGCCCCAGCCGGGCGCCTCGTTCGGACGAATCCACCCGTTCACGATCTCGAGAGTGCCAGGGAACACCTCGCGCGTTGCCTCGTTGAACACGTGCCCCTCCTGGATGCCGAACGCCGGAGACGTGACATCCAGTGCCACGTTAGCCGCGGCCGCCACGGGAGACGTGTCCCCGGGTGCGTGCCACGCCGTCTGGACGCCGAAGAATTCAGCGAGGGCCGCAAGCTTTCGCGCCGGCGTGAACCCGCCGATCGCCGAAATGTGACAGCGCAGGAAGTCGACACCGCCCCCAATTACGAGGTCGGCGGCAGCGGACACGGACGTCGCGAGCTCGCCGACGGCGATCGGCACGGGTGACTGCGCGCGCACGGCGGGCAGCTGTGCCCAGTGCTCCGGAGCCAGGACATCCTCGAGGAAGAACAGGCGGTACGGCTCGAGCGATCGAGCCAGGGTGATCGCCTGCTTGGGCGTGAGCCGCGAATGCACGTCGTGAAGCAGCTCGATGTCGGAGTCGAGTTCACCGCGCGCGTAGTCGAACAGGGCGGGAGTGTTGCGAAGATACTCCTCGACGCGCCAGCCGTCTGGATAGGGAGCGCCGGGATATCCGTCCGCGCTCCCGCGACTCCCATACGATCCGATACCGCGCTGGCCAGCCTGCAGCCTGATGTGGCGCCAGCCCGAGGCGGCCAGACGATGCGCATCCTCGACCGCCTCTTCCTTCGAGGCTCCGCCGGCGTGAAGGTAGGTCTCGGCCGCCGCGCGCACCTTGCCGCCGATGAGTTCGTGCACGGGCATCCCCGCGCGCTTGCCCGCGATATCCCACAGAGCCATGTCGAGTCCAGACAACGCGTTGTTGGACACCGGACCTTCGCGCCAATACGACGAGAGCTTGGCCAGCCGGACGAGATCTTCGATGTCGCCGGGGTATCGGCCGATGACCAGGCGCTCGAGGTGCTCCTCGACGAACGCTGTCACGGAATGCCAGCGCTGGGTGAAGGTGGCGCAACCGAGGCCGTACAGCCCGGGCTGATTGGTGTCGACGCGGACGACAACGATGGGGATGCCCTCCGGAGCCGTCACGATGCTGCGCACGGACGTGATCCGGGTTTCGTCGCGGGCATCCCACGGCTGGTCGAATGTCGGGATGGCTGCCTGGGTGGTCATTGTTTCGTTCCTTCTGGGTTCACGCGATGATCACGGATCGAGTGCTCGGGGGTGAATCCGAGAATCCCCTCGGCGCGGCGCGAATCGATCGCGCTGCCGCCGCCGGCGATCGCTCGCCGGACAGGAACCCCCGGTGCGAAGCGGGCGAGGAGCTCAGCCGTCGGTTCGTCGAGGAACGTGTCAGTCGCGGCGAGCGCAATCACCTCTGTGCCGGAAACGGGCGCCACGAGTGCGAGATAGATCGCCCGCGCTGCGTCGCGGCTGTCGAGATACGACCAGCCCTCACGCATGAAAGCGGCCGGATCCTTTCGCACCCGTGCCGTGTGCTCCCGGAGTCGTTCATCGTCGCCGACGAAAGGGAAGCGAAGCGCAACGATATCCATTCCCCAGCGACGCGACGCCATCCTCATGGTCGTCTCGTCGACCTGCTTCGACAGCGAGTACGCGTCTTCGGGATCTGTTGGCATGTCTTCGTCCAGCGGAAAATATGCGGGGAGCGGATGATGCCGGTTCAACGGAAATCCCAGCGCGTTGATGCTGCTGGCGATGACCGCACGCTTCACCCCTCGTTCGCCCGCTTCCGAAAGGACGGAGAACGTTGACAACACGTTGGTGCGAAAGACCTCGTACGGTGTTCCCAGGTTCGGATGCGGAATCGCCGCCAGGTGTACGACTGCGTCAACGCCGTCGAGCGCCCGCGC
>DATAZY010000003.1:0-3432 GCA_036271795.1 Galbitalea sp. | reverse complement strand
GGCGCGGGCGCTCACGGGCGCCGACTCGATGGGTAGCTGCCCTGTTGGTTCTGGAGTCTTTGCCATGGGGCTACAGAATCATCCGAGTGTTCGCGCCGTGCTCGGACTCTGTTTGGGCTGTGTAAAGACCCTGCCCGTGGTGTTTTTCGCGGCGTTCACTGGAGCCATGTTCATCCAGCGCTCGTTTGTAATTGCCGCAGCCTCCGCTGCTGTCGTGTTGGCGGCTGCTTCTGCCGCAACGGTTTCGTCCGTCGTCGCTGTCAGCCTCGCCTCATCGGAGTCGGGTGGGGGATCCTCGGCGTCGGCATCCTCGACACCGTCCTCAGCGCCATCATCCTCATCGCCGTCCTCGTCGTCGTCTGCTTCCGGCAGCGGTTCTGCCGCGCCTCCCGTCAACACGGCGGGCTTTCCGTCGGGTGGTCGCAATCCGGGGATCTTCACGGACACCTGCACTTTGACGAAGACGCTGCCGAACGACCCGATCATGATGCCGGGGATGACTGGCATGTCGATGCAGCACGACTTCTTCGGCAACCCGGCAGTCGATGCCAACTCGGTCTCGAAGGACCTGGTCGGCGGATCGACGAGCTGCAGCACGTCCGCCGATGCGTCCGCATATTGGACCCCGGTGCTCTACCAGAACGGCAAGGCGCTTGAGCCTCGGAGCACACTGATCTACTGGCGCGCTCCGGCGGCATCGGCATCCTCGGTCAAGACAATGCCTGCCGGGATGACCATGATCGCGGGCAACGAGGCGGCAACCCAGTCGCAGAGCAACAAGATCATCGACTGGACCTGCACTCCATCGGCGGGTGACCTGAACCCGATCCGAAGCGATGCGCCGCACGATTGCGGGACGGCGTCGTTGCGCTTGGTGATCACTTTTCCGAACTGTTGGGACGGTCACAGCCTCGGCGGAAAGGACCAAACCAATGTCGTGTACCCGTCGTCGTCGGGCGTCTGTCCATCGTCGCATCCGGTGCAGATTCCGCAGATCGTGTTGCATATCGCCTACCCAACCTCGACTGCTGACGGTCTGACTCTCTCGATTGGTCCGACCCAGACGGGACCGACGATGACCGGTCACGCCGACTTCATGATGGGTTGGACGCGGGCCAGAATGGATGCGGATGTCGCCGCCTGCATCGACACCCAGACGCGCTGTGGTCGCACGAGTGACCCGCTCGCGACTCCGCAGGGTGGGAAGCAGCTGCGGTAGCGCATGGAGGGCGCCGCGATCGACTTCGGCTTAGACGTCTTGCGCAGCGAGCACCGGATTTCAGGCCGCGGCGATCAACAGCCGGTTTCGGCTGGCCGGTTTCCAGGCGGTGTCGTCGTGCGAATCCACGCTCAGTCGGATCCACGGCATCCCGTCGACCATCTTGATTTCGAAGGCACCCTGATGGAGGGCGTGATGGTGCGCCGGGCAGAGTAATACCCCGTTGTTGAGGTCAGTCGGACCACCGTCTGAGTAGAGGATCACGTGATGTGCGTGACTGCTGGCCCCCCGTTTCTTACATCCGAGGGCGATACATCGGTCGCCGTCGCGGGCGATCATCGCTCGTCGTTGCGCCGGGGTGAAATACCTCTGTAACCGGCCGTGGTAGAGCGGTTCGCCTTTGCTTCCCAGTACGACCAACTGGAATCCGCTGTCGCAGGCTATTTCTTGTATCGCCGAGGCCGGAATAACCTCGTCGGTGCCCTCGAGGATGCCGAATCCGGTACCGCTCTGCAGGTCTTTGAGCGAGACCACCGCAGTGACGCTGCCGATCGTGCGCAGGTTCGCTGGTCCTTCGCGAGTTGCCCGGAGCCCGGCGATGAGGACGCCTTTCAAAATATCGATCCGCTTCTGCTCGATCGATCGCGGATCGACGATGGTCTCGACGAGTTCTCCGTTGTCGTCCTCGACGAGTGTGAGGCCGCGTGCGCGGTCTTCTTCGCTCATAAATCGCGGTCCCACATTCGGGTCCATCGAGTCGATGAAGATCGCATCCAGCACCGCAGACATCTCCGGGTCCGCCTTGATGTTGTGATCTTTGATGCCGTTGCGCTCGCGCCCGATGAAAACGCCGCGGCGCTCGCGGATCTCTTCGTACCGAGGCTCGATCCCGTCGGGGTCGAGAGCGTCACGCCAGACCCGACCGATATCGGCGACCATGTCTGCGCTATCAGTGGTGCCGAGCTTGACGAGTGCGAGCTCGGCGGCATCCATGTTCTCGGGAGTCGCCTCGGAACCGCCGGCGGCCTGCTTCAGGCTGTAGAGAATGGTGGCGGTGGTGTCCATGCCGAGCAGCCCGTTCGTCATGGCTTCGGCCACAATCGGTCGCGCGGGCGGCAGCGTCTCGCCGAGCATGCTTTGTCGCGGACGAATCGCCAGTCCGATCCGAACCCGCCGGGACGCCTCGGCCTTCGATATCCTCGTGGTCTGTTCAATGAAGTCGATCGGCTTGCGCTGGCTGTACCGCATCGAGAGCCCCTCGGCGCCGAGTTCATATCGCGAACGATCGGCAACATCACCCGCCGTCAGGACTTGAGAGGCATCCAGCAAGCGCCGCACATTCTCTTCCGCCGCGAGAACGGCGACCAAATCGACATCGGAAAGGGTGGCCCGATCCACGCGCGCGACAGCACTCAACAGGTCGAAAGCCTGCTGAAGCGTGTCGAGGATCGGGGTCATACGAACACTTTGACACAGTGCACTGACTTTCGGAATAAGCTGGTCAGAAGTGGTTTATAACTCCTTTTTGCGTCGGCTGTGGAGGAGAAGACGAAGCGGTTCGAAGGTGCTCGAGGCGACCGCGACGATCGCGGCTTCGCCTCCCGAATCGCCCAATGCGCACACCGTCTCTCCACATCCCGAGTTGCCCGACCCGCCTACCGTCCCTTTACATCCCGCCCAGCCCGCCGCGCCTCGCGCCGGGCGACCACGGCCGCATCCAGCGCGATTGCTTCGTCCGGAGTTGGAGCCGTGCCGCCCAGGTGCCGGGGCTGCCACCACTGGCCGGCTCCGTCATCCGGATACGCCGCCTGCAGCGATGCGACCAGCTCCTGCAGCGAGGTCCGCAGCCTGGCCGAAACCTCGTGGCGCTCGCCCGTGACCGGCAGCGCTGGCCCGAATGCGATCGACACGGGAATCCCGAACCGCTCGAAGAATCGAACCTTGTGTTCGCGCGTCATCAGGCGCTGCCCGCCCCAGAGCGCGACCGGGATGAGGGGAGCGTCGCCTTCGATCGCAAGTCGAACTGCTCCGGTCTTCAGCGCGCGAACGGTGAAGGATGCGTCGACGCCAGCCTCGGGAAACACACCGACCAGGGACCCCGACTGCAGCGCCGCGACCGCAGCCACGTAGGCCGCAGCGCCAGCGCGCCGCTCGACCGGGATCTGCCCGAGCCGGAGTAGCAGCCCGCCGATGATCGGATTCCGAAACGCGCC
>DATAZY010000002.1:0-91330 GCA_036271795.1 Galbitalea sp. | reverse complement strand
GGAAGTCGCAGCACTCCGAGCAGAAACGACGCGATCCCTTCCGCGATGTCGCGCCCATCGCCTGTTGGATGCATGGCGCTTCTCGAATAGGCGTCCAGGAGCAGCGCATTGTCGTACAGCATCCGCTCGTAATGTGGTTCGGACCAGTCACGCTTGGTCGCGTACCGGAAGAAACCGCCCTCGACCGGATCGCGAAGTGGGGATGCGGCCATTGCATCGAGCGCTCGACTCGCCAACCCGCCTGCGCGATCGTCACCGGCATGCGCCCGGTCGAGCAGGAATCCGAGAACAGGCGCCACCGGAAACTTGGGAGCACCGCCAAATCCGCCGAACTCTGCGTCTTCGAACTGGGCGAGCTCGCCGACGACACCGGCAAATTCGGCCGCGGTCGGAAGGACCGCCGCATGGTCGTCCGATGGCAGGGCCGACGCCTCCACGAGCGCGGCGGCAAGACGGCCAGCCGTGTCGTCGACGTCGGCACGACGATCCGTCCACGCATCCACCATGGCACCGAGAACCTCGCGGAACGACGGAAGTCCGGGAACGGCCTTCGGCGGAAAGTAGGTTCCGGCATAGAACGCGCGACCCTCGGGTGTTGCGAACACAGTCAACGGCCACCCGAGCTGCTCGGTGAACGCGCCGGCCGCGGCGAGATAGCTCGAGTCGACATCGGGATGCTCCTCACGGTCGACCTTGATACTCACGAAATGCTCGTTCAGATAGCTCGCAAGCTCCCGATCGCTGAAGCTCTCGCGAGCCATCACATGGCACCAGTGACAGGTCGAATAGCCGATCGAGATCAGCACGGGAACGTCGCGCTCGACCGCTTCCGCGAAGGCCGTCGTCCCCCACGGTTGCCAGTCAACGGGGTTCTCGGCGTGCGAGCGCAGGTAGGGGCTCACAGCGTCGCCTAGGCGATTGGGCATAACCTCAGACTATGTCGACGATGACGGTGACCTACATTGGCGGTCCAACCGCCCTTCTCGAATACGCGGGTCTGCGCATACTGCTCGATCCGACCTTCGACCCGCCGCAGGTCTACCCGAGCGACGGGGAAGCACTCACGAAAACGACTGGTCCTGGCATCGCGCTCGACGATCTTGGCCCGATCGATCTCGTGCTCCTCTCGCACCACGAACACGAGGACAACCTGGATACCGCGGGCGCTGAGCTGGTATCCCGAACACCCACACTCAGCACGGCAAAGGCCGGAGTCGACCTCGGCAAGCCGGTCATCGGCCTCGACTGCTGGGAGGCACATCGCGTCGGAGGCGTCACGGTGACCGCGGCGCCCGCGCTGCACGGTCCTCCCGGCGCCGAACGACTGGTGGGTCCGGTGATTGGATTCCTGCTCGAGGCGGAGGGCGAACCCACCGTTTACGTCAGCGGCGACAACGCGTCGCTCGAACTGGTGCAGCAAATCTCTGACCGATTTCCCGAGATCGGCGTCGCCATCCTGTTCGCCGGAGCGGCGCGCGTCCCGTCGATCGACGCGGCACTGACCCTGAACTCGACGGATGCGGCGCGCGCGGCCCGGATTCTCGGTGCGCGCGTCGTGATCGGGCTTCACACGGAGGACTGGAAACACTTCAGCGAGACACGAGCCGACCTCGAGGCCGCATTTGACGGGTCCGGGCTACTGCTCGACACACCCCGTGGGGTCACCGTCGAAGTGGCTCCGGCCAAGACCCGCTCTAGTTAATCTGGGCCGGGTCTCCGCCGACTCGACGGTTCTCGTCAATCGCCGCGATCGCATCCATCTCGGCCGGCGACAACTCGAAGTCGAATACGGCGAAATTCTCCTGCATCCGCTCTCGCGAGATCGACTTCGGGATCACGATGTTGCCGAACTGAAGGTGCCAGCGGATAACCACCTGGGCCGGTGTTCGATCGTGTGCGACCGCAATTGTCTGGATTGTCGGCATCCCGAACAGGTCGTACTTGCCCTGGCCGAGCGGACCCCAGGATTCGATCGCGATGCCGTGCGCGGCAGCGTAGTCCTTCAGTTCCCGCTGCTGAAAGATCGGATGCAGCTCGACCTGGTTGATGGCCGGCACGATGTCGGTGGCGGCGATCAGTGTCTGGAGGTGAGGAACCAGGAAGTTGCTGACTCCAATTGCGCGGGCGCTGTGCTCGCCGTAGAAACGCTCGAACTGGCGCCAGGTTTGCACATACAGCTCGTTCGCTGGCATCGGCCAGTGGATGAGATAGAGGTCAACGTAGTCGAGGCCCAGTTTGGCGAGGCTCAGGTCGAACGCCGCGGTGACGTCGCCCGACTTGTGGTCCGGATTTCCGAGCTTGGTCGTGATGAAGAGCTCGGCCCTCGGGATGCCCGATGCGGCAATCGCCGCCCCGACCTCTTCCTCGTTGTTGTAAAGGGCCGCCGTGTCGATATGGCGATAGCCGACCTCGAGGGCGTCTTCGACAACGCGCTGGGCCTCGCCCGGATCGACCTTGAATACTCCAAAACCAAGCTGCGGGATCGTGGTCCCTGAGTTGAGCGACAGCTGAGGAACCGAATTCGTCATGGCTCCATTATCCCGTGGACGGTATCCGCGATTTCACTAAGGACCCTCACCGATGAGCTGTCGCAGAGATTCGGTGTAGTCCTCGAAGGCGCGCCGCCCGGTCCTCGTCAATTCGAGAAACGTCACGGGAACTCTGCCCTCATAGGTCTTGGCGACCCTGACATAGTCCGCCTCTTCGAGCTTGCGCAGGTGAGTGGAGAGATTGCCCGCCGTCATGTCGAGCAGTTCCTGTAGTCGCGGAAAGGCGATGCTCTCGCCCTCGCCGAGGGCCGCAAGCGAGGCCGTGATCCTCAAGCGCGCCTGCGCGTGGATGACCGGGTCGAGGTCAGGCACGAGAACCCACCGCGCGACCACGAACGGCAAGGATGATCGCAAACGTGAAGAACATCGCGCCACCGGCAACAGCAAACACGAGAAAGTTCGTCGGATGCCCGAAGAACGGGGCGACCGAGGCGAGCACAACGAAGAATGCGCCGGCCACAATCATTTCTACGACGCGCCAGATGGCTGCTGCCGCCAGATACAGGATGCCAACGACCAGAGCGTACACAGATGGATAGAACAGGTCCGCGAGTTCGGCGCTCATCCCACGCGAGAGGAGGGCCGCACCCAACACGCTGAGGAAGACCATCGAGACTGCCCACGTGACGCCGTAGACGGTTCCGGTAAACGCATTCGCCGAGTTGCTCCGAATGCCTCTGCCGCTGCGAGCGCCCAGCACGGCGGACACAACTATCGCGGCGGCGAAGAGAGTCGCGAAAATCGTCCAGCCCAGCCAGGTCGGGACAACGATGCCGAGTGAGGTCGAGTCCATGAGCCAGATTGCAAGGAACCCGAACAGCCAGGCGATTCCCCATGCTCCCGTGATGATCCAGATCTGGCCGCCGAGACGTCGAGAGACGGTCCTTTGCTGTTCGGTGAGTACGGCGAGAGCCGCCGCCGCAGAGAGGGGCAAGTCGCCCTCGGCCGGCGGCTGTGATGCTGATGCCTGTGACATGGAGTGCCTTCCTGCACATCGTCCCCAATGGGCGATCTTCGCTGTCTACTTTGTACTGCAAAGTAGTCTGCAGTGTCAAGGTCTTTGATAAACTGCCAACTAGTGCGGCCAGGGCTGCGAGGCGGCGAAGTCCCGCGCAAAAGTCGAGGCCAGCGACCTGACCACATCCGGCGCCTCGGCCCGCGTGAGCACGATGCTCAGTTCACGATTGAAGGCCAGCGAGGAGTACGAGGCGTTCTGCGACCCGATCATCGCCGATTCGTGCGAGGTTCCGGCATCCACGAGTACCAGTTTCTCGTGCATGTATAGCCCGGTCGGAGTATCCGGCAACACGTGGACGACGCAGCCCGCCGAGGTCACCTGCCCGAACGCCTTCGCCCAGTCCGGGTCATCCATCATGACGATCTCGCATTTCACTCCACGCTGAGCATCGTCCGCGAGGGCGCGATAGATGTACGGATCGGACAGCTCCTCGCTCGTGAATTGGATGCTCGTGCTGGCGGAATTGATCTGGTTGATCATCGCCTGCTCTGCGTTCGGCGACCAGATCAGACCGGGCGCATTCGCCTCGTCGCTCGCGGGATTCTGGCCCGCCCAGTCGTTGTCGAAAGTTCGCTCGATTGCCCGAACCTGCACGGGATAGCTGTCAACGATCTCGGCATCGCGAGTCGTCGCGTAGTACTGCGGCGTGAGGTTGGCCGTCGAAATATCCGAGATCGCGCCGTCGAAGGTCGTGGTCTTGATGTGGAAGATGGTGGATGACCGACCGAAGCGAACCTGAACACCCCCTGCGCGCAACAGGGTGTAGGTCGGTTCGTTGGCCGTCCGAAGTTCGTAGGCGGCATCCAGAAGAACGCGGACTGTGACGCCCCTCCGATGCGCGGCGATCAGAGCCGCCTCCTCAGTAGGGTCGTCGAGTTCGTACATCTCCATGTCGATGGATTTTGTCGCCCCTGCGGTCTGCGCGTAGAGGCCCGAGAAGCCCGCGGCTGGATACTGCACGAGAGTGAATTCCGACGGTGTGCTCGGCGTGACCGCACACCCGGCGAGAGCCAGGGCCACGGCGCCGGCGAGCACCGCGAGGACCGCAACAGTCGTTCGTCGCTTCATCCCTTGCCCTTCTCGTGCTCGGCCCCGGTGTCAGCTTGAACCGACACGGCGGCCCCCGCAATCCGAACCACGGATTCTGTGTGATCGACGTGCACCAGTCGACTGGGCGGGACGAGAAGGATGAGCAATTCATCCTGGGCCCGCGGCGCAATACGATGAAAGGCTATGTCGGCGGCGAACGTCCCATCCATCACCTTCCCCCCGGAGCTGCCCGTGAGCCAGCGCCGTGAGGACATCGCGCGCGCCATCGCGGAGAACCAGGTTGTCATTGTCGCCGGCGCGACCGGGTCCGGCAAGACCACCCAGCTACCAAAAATCTGTCTCGAGCTCGGCCGGAAAAGCATCGGTCACACGCAGCCGCGCCGAATCGCCGCACGCACCATCGCGGAGCGAATCGCGGAAGAACTCGGATCGGAGCTGGGTGGGCTCGTCGGTTACCAGGTGCGCTTCACCGACCGGGTCGGCGCGGACACTCGCATCAAGCTCATGACCGACGGCATCCTGCTGAACGAAATCCATCGCGATCGGCTTTTGAAAAAGTACGACACGATCATCCTCGACGAGGCGCACGAACGAAGCCTGACGATCGACTTCTTGCTCGGGTATCTGAAGCAGTTGCTCCCTGCGCGACCCGACCTGAAGCTCATCATCACGAGCGCGACGATCGACCCGGAAAGCTTCTCGAGACACTTCGACGGAGCGCCCATCATCGAGGTGAGCGGGCGCACCTACCCCGTCGAAATCCGGTACCGGCCGCTGGTCGCCGAGGACCTCGACGATGAGGATGTCGACTCCGCTTCGGCGAACTCAGGGCGCGCGAATGCGGATCGCGACTACCTCGAGGGGATCAACACGGCACTCGATGAGCTGGCTCGGGAGTCTCCGGGGGACGTGCTCGTGTTCCTGTCCGGCGAATCCGAGATTCGGGATGCCGAGGATGCGATTCGCGGCAGGAGTCTTCCCAACACCGAGATTCTTCCGCTCTACGGTCGCCTGAGCTCCGCCGACCAGCACCGGGTCTTCCAGCCCACGACGACCGCGGGAACGAAGCGACGGGTCATCCTCGCCACCAACGTCGCCGAGACCAGCCTCACAGTCCCCGGCATCAAATACGTGATCGACGCCGGTACCGCACGGATCAGCCGCTACTCGACGCGCGCCAAGATTCAGCGACTGCCGATTGAGGCCATCAGCCAGGCTTCGGCGAACCAGCGCTCGGGGCGCAGCGGTCGAACCAGCGACGGCATCGCGATCCGGCTCTACTCGGAAGAGGATTTCCTGAAGCGGCCGGAATTCACCGAGCCTGAGATCCTGCGAACCAATCTCGCCGCGGTCATCCTGCAGATGATCTCGCTCGGGCTCGGCGACATCCAGGCGTTCCCGTTTCTCCAGCCACCGGATTCGCGAGGCGTCAAGGATGGCCTCGACCTACTCGGCGAACTGCGGGCGCTGGAGCTTGGAGGATCGCATCGCGATCCCGCGACGCCAGCGCCGACGGAGCTGCGCTCCGGCGGTTCACAGGAGTTACGACTCAGTCAAATTGGGAGGCAACTCACGCAACTGCCCGTCGATCCGCGGCTCTCCCGGATGATCGTCGAGTCCGGCAAACACGGCGTCACGCGCGAGGTAATTGCGATCACGGCGGGCCTGACGATCCAGGACCCGCGCGAGCGACCGCTCGAGAAGCGTGGCCACGCGGACCAGCTGCACGCGCGATTCGTCGATCCGACGAGCGACTTTCTCACCCTGCTCAACTTGTGGAATTACCTCAAGGAGAAGGAGAAGGAACTCAGTGGCAACCGATTTCGACGGCTGTGTAAGTCCGAATACCTGAACTTTCTGCGCATCCGTGAGTGGTCGGACCTGAACCGTCAGCTCACCAGAGCCGCGAAGCAGGTGCGCCTGAGTATCGGCGAGCCGAGCACCAACGCCGACGGCATCCATAAGTCGCTTCTCGCCGGTCTCCTCAGCCAGTTGGGCATCAGGGATTTAGTCAAGCGCGACTACCTCGGCGCGCGCCAGGTGCGGTTTGTCCTGTTCCCGGGTTCCGCCCTGTTCAAGAAGCAGCCCGCCACCGTCATGAGCGCGGAACTCGTCGAGACCAGCCGACTGTTCGCGCGGATGAACGCCGCGATCGATCCCGCCTGGGCCGAGCCGATCGCGGGTGACCTGGTCAAGCGCAGCTACGGCGAACCGCACTGGGAGAAAAAGCAAGGCTCAGCGGTCGCGATCGAGCGCGTCACACTCTACGGGGTGCCCATCATCGTGAATCGCCGCGTGCAGTTCGCGCGGATCGACCCGGCTTACGCCCGCGAACTGTTTATCCGTCACGCCCTCGTCGAGGGCGAGTGGGATGTCGATCGGATCGACCAACGCCTCTCCCAGTTCGATCGCGATAACCGCGCGCTGCGTGCGGAGCTGGCGCAGCTCGAGGAACGGACTCGGCGACGGGACATCCTCTACGACGACGAGGCGATCGTCGATTTCTACGACGCCCGCATTCCGCGCGATGTTGCTACGGTTCGCAGCTTTGAGACGTGGTGGCGCGACGAGCATAAGAAAAACCCAGAGCTGCTGACAATGACGGCCGAGACCCTCGCCGGCGAGGCATCGATCGACGAGCATGCCTTTCCGGCAACCTGGCGGCAGGGTGACCAGACACTATCGCTGAGCTATCGCTTCGAACCCGGCGCCGAGGATGACGGAGTCACGGTTCGCCTGCCCCTCGCGCTGCTCGCTTCGTTGTCGCACAACGGGTTCGACTGGCTAGTCCCCGGGCTCCGCGAAGACCTGGTCACGGCGCTCCTCAAGACACTTCCGAAAGCGATACGGCGAAATGTCGTTCCCGCGGCGGACTGGGCGCGCAGGTTGATCGCCGAGTTGCCCGACCGGAATGCCCTGGCCGAAGATCTCGAGTCGCCCGACGCCACTTCCCTCGCAGAGTACCTCGCGGCGACCATCCAGCGCCTGACCTACACCCCCGTCGACTCTGGCGATTTCGAGATCGACCGCCTCCCCCCTCATCTGCGGATGACCTTTGCGGTGATCAACGAGAAAGGCGTCGAGGTCGCCCGATCCAAGGATCTGGCAAGCCTGCAGCAGAAACTCAAGACCCGCGGACGCGAGGCCGTCGCGAAGGTGAGCGCATCCACCCCGCACGCCATCGAGCGGACGGGGCTGACCGGCTGGGACTTCGACGAACTCCCCAAGGTGATCGACACTCGCCAGGGGGGCACAGTCGTGCGCGCCTATCCGGCCCTGGTCGACCACGGATCCTCAGTGTCGATCACGCTTATGAGCACGTCGGATGACCAGGCGCGCGCCACGCCAGACGGCGTCCGCCGACTGCTGCTCCTCGGCATCCCGTCGCCCCTGAGCTACGTACGCGAACACCTGACGCAGAGCGAAAAACTTCTGCTCGCGACGAGTCCGTACCAAAACGTGAACGCGCTGTTCGACGACTGCGTGGTCGCGGCGATCGATGCCGGGGTTCGTGCAAGACGGCCGGATGGCATCCTCTGGACGCGAGCAGAATTCGAGGCCACCAGGCTCGAGGTCTCGGCCGGGCTCGTCGAATCGCTCATCTCCACCGTGGCAACCGTCAGCACAATTCTCGGGGCGGCCAGGGATGCCGACCGTGCTCTTCGGGGAGCAACCAGCATGGCCCTGGTCGCCTCCCTCACGGATGCACGGGAACAGCTCGCGGGACTCGTCTTCCCCAGCTTCATCTCGAGTACGGGTACGGCGCAACTGCGACACGTCCCGCGGTACCTGAGGGGAATCACGAGCCGGATCGAAAAACTGCCCACCGAGCTGGCTCGCGACCGCGCCTGGCAGACCCAGATCCAGGATGCGACGGCCCGCTACGTTGCCGCGGGCGGACGCATCCCTCTTGACCCCCACAGCCCCGACAAGCTGGTTCGCGTGCGCTGGATGCTGGAAGAGCTGCGCGTCAGCCTGTTCGCCCAACAGCTGGGCACCGCGGAAACGGTCTCGCCCCAGCGCATAGCGAAGGCTCTTGCTTAGACTCGAGACATGACAACGGCAGTCATTGTTGACACCCTTCGCACCCCATCCGGACGCGGCAAGGCTGGTGGCGCTCTCGCGAACTTCCATCCGGTCGACCTGCTGGCAACAGTTTTGGCGGAACTCGTGGCCCGCAACAACCTCGACCCTGCGCTCATCGACGACGTGATCGCCGGGTGTCTCGCCCAGGTCGGCGAACAGTCCGTCAACATCGCCAGGAATGCGGCACTTGCGGCTGGCTTCCCGGTGACAGTTCCGGGCACGACGATCGATCGGCAGTGCGGTTCGAGCCAGCAGGCCGCGACCTTCGCTGCGCAGGGCATCATCGCGGGCAGCTATGACATCGTTATCGCCTGCGGGGTCGAGCAGATGAGCAAGTACCCCATCAACTTCGCCACTCTCGGCCAGGACCCCTGGGGCACATTCGTTCACGAGCGGTTCCCGGACGGGCTCGTCGGTCAGGGCATCTCGGCGGAACTCATCAGCGCGCGCTGGAACCTCTCGCGTGAAACGCTCGACGAGTACGCGGCCCGCTCGCATCGCCTCGCCGCGGCCGCGGACTTCTCCCGCGAGATCCTCCCTGTCGGCGACTTCGCGACCGACGAGACGCTTCGGTCGTCCACAACGGTCGAGGGGCTGGCGGCTCTGAAGCCCGCGTTCTACGACGAGGAGCTGGGCAAACGCTTCCCGGAGATCGACTGGCGAATCACGCCGGGCAACTCGTCCCCGCTGACGGATGGTGCATCCGCCGTTCTCATCATGAGCGAGCACAAGGCCTCGGAGCTGGGGCTCACACCGCGGGCGCGGTTCACCAACTTCTCCGTCGTCGGGTCCGACCCGATCGAGATGTTGACCGGCGTCATCCCGGCGACCAGGCGCATCCTGTCTCGCTCCGGTCTCTCGATCGATGACATCGACACCTTCGAGGTCAACGAGGCCTTCGCTCCCGTGGTGCTCGCCTGGCAGCACGATCTGGGGGCGGATCCCGACAAGGTCAACCCGCGCGGCGGTGCCATCGCACTTGGTCATGCCCTCGGCTCAAGCGGAACTCGGTTGCTCGGAACGATGGTCAACACTCTCGAGCAGACGGGCGGCCGGGTCGGGCTGCAGACCATGTGCGAGGGTGGCGGGATGGCCAACGCGACCCTCATCGAACGGATGTAAGCAGTCGTGGCCGAGCGTTCGCTCGTCACCGCGCTCTCCCAGGCCTTCGTCGCCTTCACGATCGAGGTCGATAACGAGTTCGAGATGCGGATGCCGCATCGGACCGCCGCCGATCGGCACGATCCGTCGAAGCACGGCCCGTGGATGACCTCCCTCACCTACTACTCGAACTACCTGCGACACATTCCCGACGACGGCTGCACCGCGCGGGAACTAGCTCGGTCGGCTGGCGACCACGCCGCTGCAATCGCGAGCCGACTGGCAGAGATCACTCGCTGGGGTTACGCCCGCGTGCAACAGACCGGAAGTGACCGCGGCGAATGGATCGTCCGGCTCAGCTCGACAGGAACCCTGGCACGCGACACCTGGGCACCGCTCGAGAGCGTCGTCGAGGATCGCTGGCGACTGCGGTTCGGCTCCGACACCATCGACGCCCTGCGAACTGGGCTCGCTGCCACGCCGATCGACGCCGGGCTGCCCGCGGGCTTTCCGATCCTGGGCTGGGACCGGGTACGGGAACTCCGGCCGGCCGAGCCGCGGTCGACCAACGGGCTTTCCACTCTTCTCGCGCAGGCGATCCTCTCGATGGCGCGGGACTTCGACCACCAGTCACCCCTTTCGCTGTCCACGACTCAGAATCTGATTCGGGTGGTCGAGGGGCCCGTGGCGGTTCGCGATCTGCCCCTGCGCGCAGGAATCTCGAAGGAAGCCGTCGCGATTGGCGTCGGTCGCCTCGTGCGAAGCGGTCTCGCGACGGAGTCGGGATCGCCGAAGACCGTGACTCTCACCGCTCGCGGCCGTGCCGCGGCGCGGTCGAGCCTCGAGCAGCGCCAGGAACTCGATGAACGGTGGGCGGTGTCTCCCGAGCTTGGCGGGGCGCTCGACGTCATCGTCGGGCCGCGTCTTGCGGAAGGCCTCGAGCCGCCCCCGGATGGCTGGCGCGCGAATCCCCCTTACCTCGCGCAGTCCCGAGCGACGCTCACCGACCCCGAGGCAGCACTCCCCGCCTTCCCGATGGTCTCCCATCGCGGCGGCTATCCCGACGGCTCGTAGGCAGTCAGTCGGTCAGTCGGTCGACGTGATTTGATTCGAACCGTACTTCACGATCCACAGGTCGTAGAGGTAGGGCCGGGCGATCAGCGCGACGGTCATCTGCCGTGTGAGGGACGGGTCGCGGCCGACCAGCGCGGCGCGCAGACGGTCCGCGATCGCGTAGCGACCACGCGGACCGTAGCGGGCGCCGAGGAGGATTGCCAAACCAACCGCGAGCCCGGCAGTCAACGCAATTATGGCGGGACCGAGGTCCGCGAAAGCGTTCGGATGACCGAGCTTCAACAGCATGAATGCGGTGATCACCCCTGCCGCCGCAGCGAGGGCCGAACCGTCGACGAGAATGGTTCCAATCCAGGCCGCGACGAGACTGACCCGAAACCGACCGGCGACGGTCGGGCCGAAACGCTCGACGCGATCGCGGTATCCGCCACGGGCTTTCCGAGCGAACATGAGGCGAGCACCCTCCTCGGACGCCGCCAGCCCTTTCGGATTCTCGGCCAGTGGCACGAGGCTCGTCCCCGCTGCCCACTCGTCGAAGCGTGCCGTCGACGACAGCAGCGGAGCTATCTGCCCCTCGGTCACGCCGGTGTTCGCTTGGCGCAGGATGACGAATCCCGAGTGAACGGCATTGGCACGCTGCCGACGGGCGGCCTGCGCGAATAGGACGATCCCCAATACCCCGAGAAAGGCGGCGAATATGACGAACGCGTCTCCAGGGCCCCACGGGTCGGTAGCTGTCGCGCTCTGGTGTGATCCGATCAGAATACGCACGGCTCCGACCGGGACGAACAGCACGCAGACGGCCGCACCGACGATGCGGGCACGCATCTGCCCGAGGCGCACTGCGGCGGGGATTCCGATCCTCCCCGCCCACTTCGCGGTGGAGCGAGGTGGCTGCAATGTGGGAACCTGCGGCGGCGTCCAGGCAGGTAGATCGGGCACATCGGAAACTGACATCCCCTCAACGCTAGCAGGCCGAATGAGAGGCTCTGCGGTGGCCAAAGGCCTACGTCGCCGCCGCGTAGGCCGTCCACATCGCGGCGTACCGACCGCCGAGCTCGAGCAACTCATCGTGGCTGCCGATCTCCACGAGCTGGCCCGCGTGCAGCACCGCGATCCGGTCCGCGGTGCGCGCGGTCTGGAGACGGTGAGCAATGACGAGCGTGGTGCGTCCGTGGGAAACCCGCTGCATGGCTGCGGCGACTCGGGACTCGGTCACCAGGTCGAGGTTGGAGGTCGCCTCGTCGAGCAGCAGGATGGCCGGGTTCACGAGTTCTGCGCGCGCGAGTGCCAGCAGCTGGCGATGTCCGGCAGAGAGGGAACGGCCACGCTCGCTCAGTTCGTGCAGGTAACCGCCATCCAGCTCGACGACGAACTCGTGCGCCCCGACCGCCCTGGCTGCCGCTTCGACCTCGGCGTCGCTCGCCTCCGGTCGACCGTAGGCGATGTTGTCACGGACCGAGCCGGTGAACAGGAACGCCTCCTGCGGCACGTAGCCGAGCTGGGTGCGGAAGGCGCGCAGGTCCAGCTCACGAACGTCCCGCCCATCCACGGAAACCGATCCCTCGTCGGTGTCGTAGAACCGCGCAACGAGCTTCATCACAGTCGATTTGCCGGCGCCCGTCTCGCCCACAAGCGCGACGGTCTCCCCCGCCGCGATCGTGAGGTCGATACCGCGCAGCGCCTCGGGCGGCTTGACGAAGGCGGCATCCGCGGTTTCCAGCAGGCGACGGTCCGCGGGGCCGAGGCGTCGAGCGGACGAGGACGGTCGGGGTGGGGCGGCCGGATAGCTGAATCGGACGCCCGTGAGCGACAGCTCGCCGGAGAGCGATCCCGGACGAATCGCGTTCGCGGCCTCCGGTGTGAGCGTCTCGAGTTTCATCAGCTCGGCGATCCGATCGACCGAGACCCGGGTCTGCTGCCATGAGTCGAACACCTGCGACAGCTGTTGAATGGGCGAGAAGAACATGTCGATGTACAGGATGAACGCGATGAGCGCCCCCGCAGTCAGCTGCCCGCTGCCGATCAGGATCGCGCCGACTCCCAGCACGATCGCATCCGCGACGCCGGAGAGAAACTGCACAAACGGGAAGTAGGTCGCGACGAGGCGTTGCGCCGCGATCCGGGAGTCCAGATAGCGCGCGCCAAGCCCACGGAACCGTGCACGGGTCTCCGTTTCGTGCACGAACGCTTGCGACTGGCGAACTCCGGAAAGGCTCTCCTGGAAATCTGCGTTGACGATCGCAATTCGCTCGCGCGACTCGTCATACAGCACCTCGGCGCGCTTGCGGAAGAAGTAGGTCGCGACGGCGAGGGGAATCACTACGGTGAGCGTCCAAAGCCCGAGTTCCCAGTTGACGAGGATGAGCGCCACCCCGACACCGACGAACGTCACAATCGCGACCAGCGCCGAGAGCAGGCCATTCTCGATGAGCGACTCGAACTGGTCGATGTCCGTCGTCATCCTGGTCATGATTCGACCGCCCATCTCGCGCTCGTAATAGTCGAGCGAGAGGCGCTGCAATTGCGCGAAAATGCGGATGCGCAGGCTGAGCATCACGCGCTGCGCAAGTCGCCCGGTGACAAACGATTCGGCGATTTCGTCTACCAGATCGGCGAGCGTCACCACCAGGAAGAGACCGGACGCGAGCGCCAGCACCGCGCCGGAGCCCACCTGTACTCCGCCATCGATACCGGTCTTGACGAGGTATGGGCCGAGAAGCCCGGCCGCCGCATCCAGTACGACAAGAACGAGGCCACCGATCAGCGGCCGCCGAAACTCTCGAAGCACCCGGCCAAGCGTGAACGATCGGTCCTGAACCGTTTCGGCGGCGAGGTTGACGTTAGGGATGTCACGAGCCGGGCCGAGCGCAGCGACTCGCGCAAGCAGCTCGGGCGTCGCCGCCAGCATTCCGGCCAATCCCCGACCGCCGCCGCGACCGCCGCCTCCACCGAGGCCCATCCCGAGACCGCCGCCAACTGATCGTGTCGGGCCCGCGGACTGCTGCTGATCGGCACCCGACCAGGCTGTTGCGGTCGTGCCGCCCTCGGTGAGTGTCGCCAGCACTTCGATGCGGCCCTCGGCAACGGCCTCTGCCACATCCGCGTCCAGGCCGGTCAGGAGCGCGCGGTAGGTCGCGCTCGATTCCATCAGCTCGTCGTGCGTGCCCTGCTCTGCAATGCGACCGTGGTCGAGAACGACGATGCGGTCGGCGAGCCGCAGTGTCGACTCGCGGTGGGCAACGAGAAGCACGGTCTTGTTGGCAAGAGCCCCGCGCAGCGCCTCGTGAATCGACTCCTCGGTGCGGGCGTCGATCGCGCTGGTCGCGTCATCCAGGATCAGGATGCCGGGGTCGGCGAGGATCGCCCGCGCGATCGCGATGCGCTGTCGCTGGCCACCGGAGAGGCTGAGCCCGCGCTCGCCCACCACCGTGTCGTAGCCACGCGGAAGCGCGCGGATGAAATCGTCTGCGGCAGCCACACGCGCGGCGGCGACGATCTCGTCCTCGGTCGCATCGGGGCGCCCGTAGGCGATATTCGCGCGCACCGAGTCGGAGAACAGGAAACTCTCCTCGAAGACGACGCCGATGTCTCGTCGCAGGGACTTCACCTGAAGCCCGCGGACATCGACGCCGTTCACGCTCACCGAGCCCGCGTCCGTGTCGTAGAACCGCGGCACCAGGGCCGCGATCGTCGACTTGCCGCTCCCGCTCGGGCCGACCAGGGCGACCCGCTCGCCCGGCGCGATCGTGAGGTCGAAGTCGTGCACGACGTCCTGCTCGCCATATCCGAAGCTCACGCCCGCGAACCGGATCTCACCGCCGCGTGCCGGCAACTCCACCGCGTCCGGGGCATCCTGGATGGCGGGAACTCGATCCAGCAGCTGGAAGATGCGCTCGATGCCGACGCGCGCCTGCTGTCCGATCGCCAGCACCATGGCAAGTTGTCGCGCGGGGGAAACCAGGGCCGCAATGTACGCCGAGAACGCGAGGAACGTTCCGATCGTCAGGTGGTGCTCAAGCGTTAGCCAGCCACCGAGGGCAAGAATCGCGACCTGGCCGAGGGTTGGCACCGCCTCAAGGATCGGCTGGTAGCGCGCCTGGATGCGCACCGACCGCAGTTGCGCGCCGTACAGCGATGTCGACACATCCGCAATGCGCCGGACCTCGCGCGACTCGCGGCCGAACGCCTTAACCACGCGGACGCCCGCGGTGTCTTCGTCGACGATCTGGGCGACCTCGCCCTCCTTCTGCTGGGCATCCCAGGTCGCAGGAGTCAGGCGAGTACGCATCCGGTAGGCGATGACGGTGAGCAAAGGCAACATCACGAGGCTGACCAGGGCAAGCAACGGTGACAGGAAGAACATGACCACGAGCGAAAGCAGGAGCAGGATGATGTTGCCGCTCATGATCGGCAGCATGTTAAGCAGCGCCTGCACGAGCGTGGAGTCCGAGTTCGCGCGAGACACAAGCTGACCGGTCGACATCTGGTCGAGGCTGGCGAAGTCCATCGCCTGCAGATGAGCGTGCATGTCGTTGCGCAGGTCGTTCTGCACCTCGAGACCGACACGGCCGCCGCGGTACCGCCTGAGATAGGTGAACCCGAACGTCGCGATTGCGAGGGCAATCAGCAGCGCGAGCCATGGCAGGAGCGGCGAGGTCTTCGCGACGATGACGCCGTCGACAATCTGCCGCGCGATGAGCGGAACGACGACCTGGCACGCGCTGCCCAAAAGGGCCGCCACCAGGGAGATGACGAC
Organism: Galbitalea sp.; assembly: GCA_036271795.1. Classification (GTDB taxonomy): domain Bacteria; phylum Actinomycetota; class Actinomycetes; order Actinomycetales; family Microbacteriaceae; genus Galbitalea. Next base: position 75,693 of record DATAZY010000002.1, on the reverse strand, counting down.
ACTTCGGCGATGCCGCAGCATGTACTGCCACAACCGGCGAATCCACCCGAGCGAGGCCGGGTTATCCGACGCGGCGCTCACTCGGCCGCGCCTTCGCGCGCGTGGGCCGCCATCGACTCCTCGATCACGACTCCCAGCCAGCCGAGCGATTGGATAACCTGCGCCGGGTTCGGCGTACGCGCCGCAAGAAGCTCGAGCTGACGCACCATCCGCCCCTCCATGAGCGCGAACAGTTCTGCACCATAGTCCGAGAGTGACAGCTCGATTGCGCGATTGTCGCCCTCGACCGTGGACTTCACGATGAGCCCGCGCCTGCTCAGGGAGTCGACCGTCGAACTGATCGTCGGCTTTCCGAGCAACAGCCTGGACGCGAGTCGGGATGCCCGTGCCTCGCCGCTCGCAATGGCCGACATCACGCGATAGTCCGCGGAACTCAGTTCGTCGGATGCCCGCTCGACGATGCGGGACAGTCGCGACACCGCCAGCACGGCGTCGGTCAGATCGCCAGGTAGTTCGCTCATCGAACTACCGTATCAGATAGTTCGACTCCCGAACTAGTTCGGCCAGGACAGGTTGATTGTGGACAGCACCTGCCTGGTCGGTGTGCCCTTGATCCAGTCGACCATCCCGGTCAGGAAGGCTCCCGAGCCGACGACCGCCGGCATCAGGTCGCCGGCATCGAAGCGGAAAATGGTGTCCTTGTCCTGCAGGAGTTTTGTCGACGCCTGCTCAAGCGGCGTGTCATCCGTGGATGCCGGAAGCGACAGATCAGGGCTGATGGCGCCGCCCAGCTTCACTCGGGACTCGGCCCAGGCACTGCTCGAGAGGTACTGCTGCACCTTGACGGTGTCGGCACTCGTCGAGAAGGCGGACACGAAGTAACCGCCACCGGTGACCGGAGTCGTGCCCGCCGTGATGGGCGGCAGCGGGAACGCCCAGTAGTCGCCGCCCGGCTTGATGGATGCCTGGTCGCCGTTCGCGTCGGTCAGCTGGTTGACGAACGATGACGGTTCGTGAGTCATGGCGCATTTGCCACTCTCGAGCGCCGAAGCTACTCGCGGTGTTGTTGCGGTGTTAATGCTGGACACACCGCCGATGCCGCCGTTGACGTACTTCGGGTTCAACAGGAGCTTCGAGACGTCGTCGAATGCGGCGGCGATGCGCTTGTCGGTGAACGGAATCTGGTGATTCACCCACTCGTCATAGACCTTCGGTCCGTCCTGACGCAGAACCAGATCGGCGACCCAGTTGACGCCATCCGCGCCACTTTCGGCGCCCTCGCTGAATCCATCGCACCACGGTGCGATCCCGGTCTTCGACTGGATCTGTGCGGTGAGGGCAAGCAGCTGGTCCCAGGTCGTGGGGATCGAAACGCCCCACTTCGCGAACTGGCTGGGCGAATAGAACACCCACCCGTTGACGCTCGCGAGCAAGGGTGCGGCGTAGTCATTCCCGCCCGACGTTGTGTACTGCGCCCAGCTGGACGGGAAGTTCTTGGTCACATTCGACATCACCTGGCTCGGCAGCGGCTCCAGGTAGCCTCGCTTGGCGAGGTCACCGATGATGCCGGGCTGCGCGAAGATTGCAAGGTCCGGGGCATTGTTCTGCTGTGCCTCGACCGCGATCGACGACTCGAAGTCCGGAGTTCCGGTGTACAGGATCGTGATGTTGTTGGCCTTTTCCCATCCGGCCCAGGATGCCGAGAGCAGGTCTGCGTCATGATCCGTGATCGGACCCTCGATCGTCACGACGTGCGGCGGGGTCGCGTTGGCGCGCTCCTGCACTTGGCCGCTGCACCCGGATAGGGCGATCGCGGCCGCGGCGATCAGCGCGAGCGGCGCCACAACTCGGCGGACAGCAGCAGGAAAGGGCCGTGCGCTCACTAGTGTCTTCTCCCCGGATAAGCGTTGGTGTCGGTAGATGTTCGTTCCGGCGTCGCTGCCGAGCTAAGCGGTAGTGCGGGTTGCTGCAAGCGGGTTGTTCAGAACCTTACGGGAAGACACGCAAGGACAACCACGCCGCCTCCCACCTGCAATCCAAACCAATTCACGAGGCGCCCGCTAACCCCCCTTCGCGTCACGCCGTGCAGCGTGACTAGAAGGTTTGCGCGGCGAACAGCTTCGAGTAACGGCCGGCCCGCGCGATCAGATCGTCGTGAGTCCCCACCTCGACGAGTTTGCCGCGATCGAGGACGGCAATCCGATCCGCCGCACGGATGGTCGACAACCGGTGAGCGACGATAAGCGTGGTGCGACCGCCCATGAGCCGCTCGACGGCATCCTGAACCAGCCTCTCCGATTCTCCATCGAGTGCGGAGGTCGCCTCGTCCAGCAGGAGCACTCGCGGGTTCCGGATGAGGGCGCGTGCGATCGCGATGCGCTGGCGCTGCCCACCGGAGAGTCGAGCACCGCGTTCACCGACGACCGTGTCCCACCCGTCGGGCATCGCATCCACGATCTCGAGCGCGTTCGAGTCGCGCAACGCATCCAGCACAACCTCGTCCGAAACCTCCACGAGGCCGTAGGTCACGTTGTCGCGAATGGTGCCCTCGAAGAGCACCGACTCCTGCGGCACCACCGAGACGCGGGATCGAAATGTGCGGAGGTCGAGGGTCTGCATGTCGATGCCATCGAGGAGGAGTCGCCCGCCGGTCGGGCGCAGGAAACCCAGCACAACATTGAGCAGAGTTGACTTCCCCGATCCGGACGGTCCGACGAACGCGACCGTCTCGCCCGGCTCAATGGCCAGATCGATCCGATCGAGCGCCGGCCCACGGGACCCCGCGTAGCTAAAACTGAGCTGATCGAAGCGAAGGCCGCCGGTCACGGCAATCACCGGGACCTTGCCCGTGTTCAGCTCGACGTCGGATTCCTGCAGCACCTCGGCGATCGACCGCATCGATTCGCGCGCCTTCGTCATCACCGGCATCAGGTTGAGCAGGTTGACCACGCTCCCGGTCAGGATGGTGAAATATCCACTCAGCAGAACGACCTCGCCCGCGGTGATCGGGATGAACTTTGTTAGCGCGGCAAACGCGGCCGCGATGAGGCAGAAGACGCCAAGGCTCTGGTACGAGATCCAGGTGATCGAGCCGAATCGCCCGTTGAACTTGTCCAGCGTGACTGCCGCCGACCGGACGCGTTCGACACTGCGGGATACCCGGCGTAGTGCGACATCCTCCAGCGCGTGAGCGCGCGTGATCGGCATCAGGGCAGCCATCTCGCCGACTCGGGAGGAGAACTTCTCGATCTCGCGTCGCAGCGATTCGTTGAGGCTGCTCGAGCGTCGCCTGACGCTGTACATCAGCACCGCGGCGATCGGCACGGTCAGAACGAAGACGAGGACGAAACTGGGGATGCGGACGGCGGTCGAAACGAGCGCTCCGACGAGCACACAAACTGCCGACAGGCCGACGCCATAGGACTGGTTGAGTGCGAGCTCGACATTCTCGGCGTCACGGACCACCTTGCTCTGGATGACTGACGCGCTGGTACGAGAGTGAAAACCGATCGACAGCAACTGGAATCGCTTGCTCATCCCGTTGCGCAGGTCGGCCGACACGTGCCGGATCGCATTGCTGAACAGGTTCACGTAAAGCACGTTCAACGGGTAGTTCATCAGCAGGATGATGGCGGCGAATGCGGCATTCGCCCAGAGCTGGGACAGTGGCTTGTGTTCGACGACGACATCGACGATGTTGCCGGTGAGGATCGGCAGGATCCAGATCGGGCTGTCCTTCACGATGAAAATAATCGTCGCGAGCAGCATTGAGCCGCGGTAGGGGCGGAAGAGTCGCAGCAGAGACAGTACGGGCTTTCGCCTGTCGACTGGCAGTGCTGACTGCGTCAGCGGCTGTGCCATCTGGCCAGTATGGCGGGTTCGCAAGAACTTTACGAATCGACGCAATTCCGTTGCAACGCCCCCTATGCGCCGCGATCGTTAGATGAGGGTCTTCCCGAAGCAGAGGAAGAACGGGACCGCAGCGTACGCGCCGAAGCGATCGATCGGCAGGTAGCCGATCCGCTTGTAGAGAGCGATCGCCTCCGTCTGCAGATTGCCGGTCTGGAGAATCAGGGAATTGACGCCACGCTCGCGCGCGATGGCTTCGAGCTCGAGCATGAGCTGTTTCGAAATACCCTGGCCGCGGTGATCGGCACGAACGATGACGCGCTTGACCTCGAGCGAGTTCTCGAAGAGGCGAAGAGCCGCATGCCCGACGAGGTCGTCCCCGTCGAACGCGCCGACGGTCGCGACCATCTCCTCGGGGTGAACCGCTAGAGCAATGCCGACCAGCTCATCCATCTTCGGATCCCGCCGCTCACGGATGTGCCCATAGAGCGCCGTCATCTCGGCATCCATCTGGTCGAGCAGCACAGCAGCGGCGGACGTGCCGTATTCGATCCGGCGAATCTCGATCGTCACGCTACTTCTTTGGACTGGTAGCCGAAGCGTTCGACTCGTACGACGTGTTGGTCGACTCGAAGAAGTTGACCAGCTGGAGCGTGTCATTGGCCGCGGCCATCCACTTTGCCGGATTCGAGACGTTGTATTCGGCTTCGAATCCCAGTTCTTCAAGTCTGCGGTCGGCCAGGTACTTGACGTATTGGTTGATGTAGCTGGCGTTCAGTCCAAGGATGCCGCCCGGAAGAAGGTCGCGGTTGTATTCCTCTTCCATCTCAACGGCATCCAGGATCATCTGCTTGATCTCCGCCGCAAATTCCTCGGTCTGCAGGTCGGGGTTCTCCTCGAGCACAGTCAGGATGAGGTTGATTCCGAATTTCAGGTGCAGCGACTCGTCGCGAACCACCCAGTCCATGAGCGAACCGAAATTGCGCAGCAGGTTGCGCTGACGGAACGACAGGGCAACCATGAAACCCGAGTAGAACCAGACGCCCTCGAGGATGACGTTGTACGCAACAAGGTTGCGGACGAAGTCCTTCTTGCCCTCGGTCGTCGTGATGTCGAGCGTCTGCTCGGTCATCCGACGGATGTACTTCATCTCGAACTCTTCTTTGCGCGCCATCGACGGGATATCGACGTGCGCGTTGTATGCCTCGTTGCGGTCGATCGGGAACGTCTCGAGCACGTACTCGAAGCTCATGCAGTGGTTGGCCTCTTCCCACATCTGCTTGGCCAGGTACAGGCTGCACTCCGCCGCGGAGACGTACGGATACACGCCGAACGCGAGCGCCTTGTTGACGAGGAGCTCGTTCGGGTTGAAGTAACTCATCAGGAACGTGACGGCGTGACGTTCCTCATCCGTCATCTTCTTGAAGTCGGCGATATCCTCGCCGAGCTGAATCTCGTTGGGGAACCAGGTGTTCGCCACCGCCTGGTCGTAGAGGTCCATCGCCCACTTGTACTTGATCGGCTTGAGGAGAAGTCCCTCCTGAAGCCCCGTTCCCAGGATGCCCATCAGCGCTCTCCCTTCTTCGCGCGAGCGCTCATTACTGGCAGCTATCGCACTGCAGGTCGTCCATGGGATCGACCGGGACTTCGTAGCCCAAAGTGTTGTCGAGGGGGTTCATGGCAGCTACGCCTCCGTCTTCGGAGTGAGTCCGCCAAACCCGCGACGGGCCGGGGCACCAGCAGGTGCCGACGGCGTCGCCGCGGCTTCTGACGCGCCGGCTCCTGACGGCACGGACTGCGCTGTCGTCAGGTCCTCGGACTTGTTGACCTTGACGGTCGACTGTTCCGCCGTGTGACGCGGCTTCATGTGCAGGTAATAGGTGGTCTTGACTCCGCGTTCCCAGGCGGCGAAGTAGATGTCCATCATCTCGCCGAGATCTCGCGTCTCGAGGTACATGTTGCGGCTGATGGCCTGGTCGATCCATTTCTGGGCACGAGCGGCGACCTCGAGGAACGCGTACGGCGACAGCTGGAAGCTCGTCTTGTACGTGGCCTTCACGTCGTCCGGAATGGCATCGATGTTCTGGATGTCGCCCTGGCTGCGCAGGATGAGCTCCTTGGTCGACTCCCACAGTCCACGCTGCCGAAGTGCCGCGACGAGGTTGCGATTGACCTCGAGGAACTTGCCGTTGGAGGTCGCACGGCTGAAGATCTGGGCGAACTGCGGGTCGAATCCGGGCGTCGTGCCGGCGACGAGACCAATGGATGCGGTGGGCGCGATCGCCATGAGCGTCGCGTTGCGCATTCCCCCCTTGACCTTCGCGCGAAGCGCATCCCAGTCGAGTCGCGTGGTGCGATTGACCTTGATCTCGACCCCGCGATCCTTCTCGGTGACCGCGATGGTGTCGAGCGGCACCATCCCCTTCGACCAGCCGGAGCCCTCGAAGTTCGGGTAGGACCCGCGCTCGGCCGCGAGGTTCGCACTCTCGTCGATGGCCGCGTAGGAAACGTGCTCCATGATCTCGTCGATCAGGTTGTACGCCTCTTCGCTCTCGTAGCTGAAGCCGAACTTCTCGATGATGTCGGTGAAGCCCATGACGCCGAGGCCCACCGCGCGGTTCTGGTGGTTGGAGAAGTCTGCCTCCTTGACTGAGGACCTCGTGATGTCGATGAGGTTGTCGAGCTGGCGGACGGCCAGGCGGGCACTGCCCTCGATCTTGGAGAAATCGAGCTTGCCCGCGTCGTCCAAATGCTGCGACAGGTTAATCGAAACCAGGTTGCACACGGACACGTTGTCGGCATCCTGGGGCAGGGTGATCTCGGTGCACAGGTTCGACAGGTGAATGGTGCCGGTGTTGTTGTTGAGGGCACGGTTGTTGATCGTGTCCTTCCAGGTCAGCCACGGGTGGCTGGTGGTCTGCAGGGAGATCAGGATCGACTTGAACTGTTCGCGTGCGCCGATCTTCTTGAACATCCGCATCTCGCCGGCTTCAGCCTTGGCTGCGTACTCGTTGTAGCGAGTGGAGAAGGCCTGGCCGTACAGCTCGTTCAGGTCCTGGACCTCGAGCGGGTCGAACAGGTACCAGTCGTCGTCGTTCTGGACCCGCTTCATGAACTCGTCGCTGATCCACACGGCGGTGTTCGCGGTGCGAGTGCGACGGTAGGGATCACCGGAGTTCTGTCGCAGGTCGAGGAACTCCGGGAAGTCGAGGTGCCAGTTCTCCATGTAGAAGCAGAGTGCACCGAACTTCTTGCCGCCACGACTGACGGCACGAAGGATCGAGTCGATCGTGTGCATGAACGGGATGGGGCCGGTCGAGGTCGTGTTGTTCGAGCGGATGGGCGAACCCTGCGCGCGCAGCTTGGTGACGGAGAGCCCGATACCGCCGGTGCCCTTCGTCAGCCACATGACATCGCGAGTGGTCTTCGCGATGTGCTCCATGTCGTCCTGCATTTCCATGACGAAGCAGTTGGCAAGCTGCGGGTATACCGTGCCCGCGTTGACGAGAGTCGAACCCGCGGCAATATATTCGAGCTTCGACATCTTGGCGTAGAACGCGAGAGCGTGTTCGGTCGGCTCGGCCTCATTCAGCGACAGCCCCATCGAGATGCGCATCCAGAAGTACTGGGGAACCTCGAGCGCGTCGCCGTTGCGACCTTTGATGCCGTAGCGATTGTTGAGTGTGACCAGACCGATGTATTTGAGCAGCTCGTCGTGTGCGGGCTCGAGCGCGTCGGCGAGCCTTGTCAGATCGAACATCGAGGTCAGGCGTGGATCGAGCAGACCCTCATCGACACCGCGCGTGATGTTGGTGGCGAAGTGTTCCTTGTGGAGCTTCTTGAGCTCTTCTGCGGTCTCGTAGTCGCCGAGCACGCGCTTGTAGATGGTCTTGAGAAGAAGACGCGCCGCGACGATGTCGAATGCGGGGTCATCCTTGACGTTCTGCAGTGCGACCTGGATGACCGCCTCGTCCAGCTGCTGGGTGGTAATTCCGTCGAAAAGCGTGAGCTCGAGCTCCGAGGCGATCTGGGTGACCCAGGTGATGTTGGGATCAAGGCCCGCGCTCGCGTTCTCGATGGCGAGATTGATCTTGTTTGCGTCGTACGGCTCACGCTCGCCATTGCGCTTTACTACGGTTAGTTCCACGAAAAACTCCCTTACTTACGCCCACGATCGGCACTCTTTGCAAGCGCGCGGATCATCGACGACATCCCACCAGATAGAACGATGAAATGCCCCAATTTATTGCCCGAACGGCGCCCCCTGCCAGGCGGCTTGATCACTATATATCGGGGCACCCACACTCGGTCAACCACTACATATAGTGGGCGTGTCGTCCACAGTTGTGCATAAGTTGCGCGACTTCTACACAGGCTAGGCGCACCCGGGGACACTCTCGCGGCCGGGATCGGTGGATAAATCGAGCGATAGGCTGGTTGCCTTGTGAGTACCTACGGCAGCCTGTTGAAAACTCCGGGCGTCGCCCGGATAATTGCCGCCCAACTCACCGCCCGGATGCCCAACGGGATGCTGTCCCTCGCCTATCTGCTCAGGGTCCAGTACGTCACGCACTCCTACGGGCAGGCAGGTCTCGTGCTGGCCGCGACCAGTGTCGGCCAGGCAATCGCCGGTCCGCTCACCAGCCGCTGGATGGGCCGCTGGGGGATGCGTCCCGTGCTCATCCTGACGACCCTGATCTGCGCTGCCACCGTCTTCTCGATTGCCTTCATTGGGATGACCCTGCCGCTCTACATGGTGGTCGGCTTCCTCGGCGGCCTGAGCACGCCGCCGGTACAGCCGGCGGTTCGCACCATCTACCCGAAGATGGTCACCTCGGCCCAGCTGACCCGACTTTTTGCGCTGGACGCCTCGGCCCAGGAGATCATCTGGATCGCGGGACCCGTCGTCATCACCTTCGTCTCCATCCAGGTCTCGACCGTTCTCGGCGTGGTCATTCCCGGGGTGCTGCTGCTCGGCGGCGGCCTCTGGTTCCTGCTGTCGCCCGAGGTGGGCAAGGTGCGCATCCCGCGTAGCCGTCGGTCGCTCGGTGCGGTACTCAGCAAGAAGCCGGTCATCCTTGCGACGCTCGTCGGGCTGCTGCTCATTGGCGCGTGTTCCGCGACCGAGGCATCCGTCGTTTCGGTCTTCGGCCACGGCGGACCGCAGGCGGGAATCGTCCTTGCGATCTGGTCGATCGGATCCCTGATCGGGGGGCTCGCGCTCGGAAGCCAGCAGCTCAACCGGTGGGCGCTGTCGCGTCGGATGGTGGTTGTCGCGGTGGGAATTGCGCTCGCAAGCGTTGCCATCACGGCCCCATGGTTCGGAACATTCTGGAGCCTCACCACGGCACTGCTCGTTGCCGGCCTCGGAATCGCCCCGGCGCTCGGCGTCATGTCGGCGATCGTCGCCTCGAGCGTGCGATTCAGCGAAACTGCGGAGGCCTACGGCTGGGTCGGCACCGGCCAGCTCATCGGGGCCGCAGCCGGCTCTGCGGTTGCGGGATTCTTCATCGATGGAGACGGCGCGATCGGCGGCTTTGTCGTCGCGGGGATGCTGGCGGTTCTTGGAGCCCTCGTCGCCATCCTGTTCCACGGCTGGCATCCCGACCTGCGCGGCAAGGACTCGAGTCCGATCCCGGATACCGAACCGGTCGCGGTGCAGCCCAGCTAGGCGCTGACGATCTGCGAGCGCAGCGGCTCCAGTCGAATGGCGAGCTCGTCGAGTACTCCCTCGGAGATGCCCGCCTCGCGAAGCGAGAGGATGAGTTGCTCGACCCCCGCGTCGAAGTGCTCGTTTCGCAGCGCCAGGCGCTCGTGAACAGTTCGCAAATCGCGACCCAGGTAGAGGTCCGGCCCACCGAGCGCGGCAACGACAAAAGCGAGCGCGTGACGGTGCAGAGCCTCCTGGTCAACGCCGACAAAAGCCCAGGCGAGCTTCGGCTCGTCGATCATCCGCTGGACGAATAGCCGGACGCCACGGGCAACGGATGCCGCGTCGGCGGGCAACTCGCTGTAGACCATCTTCGCCTCGGATTAGCTGAGCTTCGGATCGCCCAGGTGCGAAACCGCCAGCCCAGTCTAGTGTCGCGCGCGCCCCCGCTCCGGGGGCGGCTCGCCTGTAATAAACCACTTGCTTAATTAGCCAGTTGGTTTATTATGGTGGCATGGCAACCGATGAATTGAGCAGAACGTTTGCGGCGCTGGCAGACCCAACCCGGCGCGCCATCCTCACTCGGCTTTCGCGGGGCGAGGCAACCGTGAACGACCTCGCGGCCCCGTTCGCGATGAGCCTCCCAGCTGTTTCGAAGCACCTCCAGGTGCTCGAGCGGGCCGGCCTCATCGCCCGGGGACGAGAAGCACAGTGGCGCCCGGCACGACTGCTCGCGGCGCCGCTCGAACCCGCATCCGAGTGGATCGGCGACTACCGCCGGTTCTGGGACGACAGCTTTGACGAGCTCGGCCAACACCTCACCCACCTACAGGAAGGCACGACCAATGACTAACGCACAACCGACTACCGGCGCAGAGGGTGCAACGATCACCCGCACCTTTGCCGCCCCACGCGAGCTCGTCTACGACGCGTGGGTCACCCCGGAGCACTTTGCCGCCTGGTTTGGCGGCAGCGGTGTCGAGGTCCCGATCGACTCCGTGTCGATGGATGTCCGCGCCGGCGGCGCCTGGAAGGCGACCATGATCATCGGCAACGGCGTTCCCGACATCCACTGGTACGGCGAGTTCGTCGAGCTCGATCGTCCCAACACGGTTGTGCTGACACTCGCCGACCGTCCGGGGAAGCGCGTGAACTCGTCTCCGTAACGCTGACGGAAGTGCCCGGCGGCACCGAGATGGTCTTCCGCCAAACCGGCGGCAACCTCTCGGCAGAGGAGTACGAGCGCACCGCGGCAGGCTGGCAGACCTTCTTCGACGCCATGGAGGCGCTGGCTACTAGGTGAGCGAGGCGCGCGCCGGCTTCAGGAAACCCGAGAGGTTGTCGAGCTCGTCGAGCTCCTTCGCGAGGATGGCGATCTCCTTCTCCTGAGGCTGGAATACGCCGTCCACAACCTGCTTGCCGCCGAAGTTCAACTCGACGTTAGCGCCGACTCGCACAAGCCCCAGCGCCGAGGTGATCGACATGATCGCGGCCACTCCGCGGGTCCCGCCCGAGACGCCGCCGTAGCTGACGAACCCGAGCGGCTTGCGCCACCACTCCTTGTTCAGGTAGTCGAGCGCGTTCTTCAGGGCGGGCGAGAAGCTGTAGTTGTACTCCGGCGTGACGAACAGGAATGCGTCGGCCGCTTCCACTCGCGCGCTCCAGTCGATGGTGTGCTGCTTCGTGTACTTGCGGAGCATCGGATGATTCGGCTCATCCATGAATGGAAGCCCGAGTTCGGCGAGATCAACGAAGTCGATCTCGAACTTGCCGGTCTTCGCAGCTTCGCCTCTCACCCACTCGGCGATGGGCAGGCCGACACGGCCCGGACGAACACTTCCGACGACGATCATAAGGTTGGTCACGGTCAGTTCAACGCACACCGCTCCGCCGAATTCCCTCAGTCTTCCATCGGCAGACCCGTCGGCCCTGATTCGGTGACCGGACGATCGCCGTTGTCGACATCCTCGGCATTGGGCAGACCCTTCAGGAACCGAAAAAAGACCAGCGCTCCCAACACACCTGCGCCCCCGGCAAGCTCGAACGGCAGCGCCAGGCCGAGGCGCGCGAGGAGCCCGCCGATGACGGAGCCGAGCGGCATGATCCCCCACAGCAGGGTTCGCCAGGTACCGTGAACCCGACCCAGCATCGCCCCCGGGACGATGCTCTGACGCAGCGTCAGGATGAGTACGTTCCAGACGAGCACGCTGAACGAACTGATGAAGAAGCCCGCCGCAGCGGCCCAGATCGTGGGGACGAGGCCGACGAGCAGCAGCGCCGCGCACGAGACGAGGTTCGAGATCGCCATGGTCAGGCCCGCGCCGAGCTTTTTCTTGAACCACGCCGCGAAGACGCTGCCGAGGATGCCGCCGGCGGCCCCGGTGAGCAGGAATGTTCCATAGAGCGACGGCGGCAGGCCGGTCTGCTTGACCAGGAACAGAACAAAGCTCGCGGTCGCCGCCGAGAAACACAGTCCCGTGAAGGTCGTGAAGAACCATAGCGTGCGGAACATTTTGTTGGCCATGATGAAGCGATAACCGTCAACGAACTGCAGGTACCACTTCGGGCGAACGCCTTCGCCGACGCCGGTGAATTGGATGCCGGATGCCTGCCGCGGCAGCAGGAGCGCGAGAATGACCGCGAGCGCGTAGAACCCAATGTTGGCACCGAGCGGGATGAGCACGGCGATGGCAAACAGCAGCGACGTGAGGGGCGCCGCGAGGAAGTTCTGCAGGATCAGCTCGCCCGCTTCGATTCGCGAGTTGGCGGTCGGCAGCAGGTCCTTGGTCACGATGCTCGGCATCATCGCCCGGATCGCGCCGTCATAAATCGTCTCGCAGCTTCCGTCGATGAATGCGACCAGAAACAGTGACCAGATCGTCAAAGAATGCGTCGCGAACAGCACGACAAGGAACACAGCGAGCGCGACTCGGACGCCGTTCGCGATCCGAAGTGCAACGCGCCGGTCGATCCGGTCGATCAGGATGCCGGACGGGATGGCGAAAAACAGCCACGGCAGGAGGGCAAGCGCGGGCAGCAGCGAGATGAGCAGCGGGTCCTGCGTCAGTCGGATCGCGAGCAGGGGCGAGGCGGTGCGGATGACGCCGTCGCCGAGGTTCGTGGCGAGATTGGAGACGAACAGGTTCTGAAAGGCGCGCGGGAGTTTGCCCGGCTTCTGTGCCTCTACCACTTGTTGGACAGGGCGACTCGGAAGTACCGGTCGTAGAGGCCGTTCACTCCAGCGGTGAACTCAGCAGGCAGCGCAGGCACCGCGCCGGCTGCCGCGTTCGCCTCGGCCTGGGCGGCGTTGCGCGCGCCGGGGATGACCGTGCTCACCCCGGGCCGCTGGGCCGCCCACGCCAGCGCGGCCGTAGCGGGCTCGAGTCGGGCGCCCCGCGCGAGCTCAGCGAATTCGTGCGCGGCCGCGACACCGGCGTCGAAGTCGACTCCCGAGAATGTCTCGCCGACATCGAAAGACTCTCCGTGCCGGTTGTAGTTGCGGTGATCATCCGCGGGGAACACGGTCCGCTCGGTGTACTTACCGCTCAGCAACCCGCTCGCGAGAGGAACCCGCGCGATGATGCCGACCCCGGCATCTACTGCGGCCGGAAGAACGGTGTCGAGCGGCTTCAGCCGAAACGCATTCAGGATGAGCTGGACCGTCGCAACCCGCGGCCGCGCGATCGCCGTCAGAGCCTGGTCAACGGTCTCGACGCTCACTCCGTAGTTCGCGATCGCGCCCTCGGCGACGAGGATGTCGAGACCGTCGAAGACCTCGTCGCTCGCGAAGACCGCGGTCGGCGGGCAGTGCAGCTGCACGAGGTCGAGCGTCTCCGTGCGAAGGTTCGCCCGTGACCGGTCGATCCAGTCGCGAAAGTTCGCGAGCGAGTAGTTCTCGGAAACTTGCTCGCTCCGCCGGCCGATCTTCGTTGCAACGAAGATGTCGAGGTCCGGCCGATCGGCGAGGTATCCCCCGATCAGCTGCTCGCTGCGTCCGTCCCCATAGACGTCGGCCGTATCGAACATGCTGACACCCGCGCCGACCGATGCATCGAGAACTTCCCGGGCATCTTTCTCGCTCACCGACCCCCAGTCACCGCCCAACTGCCAGGTGCCGAGCGAGATCACGGAAACGGAGCGACCGGTTCTGCCGAGGATGCGCTGGTCCATTTGATCGACACTACTCGCTGCCAAATGACGCCCGAATCGTGATTTGCTCGAGGCAGAATTCCGGCAAAGTTGGGACATGCTCACGCATCGGCGCTTGCTTGTTCCGGCAATCATTATGGCGCTGGGGCTCTCGATCACCCGACTCCTCGCGCTCGAGGCCAAGGCCACCGGCTCGTCCTCGGCGGGGCCATCTGGTTCGGCATCGTTAATCTCATCCGGTGGCGCAGGCGGCGCGCGGTAACACCCGCGGAGTAAGTCGGCGGCAGCCGGTTAGATGGGCACGTGGTCCTCGTCGTCGTGCTCGCTCTCGGGGCGGCCGCCGTCTACGGCGCCTCGGACTTCTTCGGCGCATTCGCGGCTCGCCGCATCCATCTCGTCACGGCGACGCTGTTCAACTACGCCGTCGCAACAATCGTCATCCTGCTTGCGCTGCTTCTCGTTGGCGGAACGTGGTCGCCCGGCGGCGTGTGGACCGGCGTGATCAGTGGCACCTTCGCCGTCTTTGGCCTGCTCGCCTTTTACGGGGTGCTCGCGATCGGACCGATGAGTCTGCTGTCGCCGCTCATCGCACTGATCCAATCGATCGTTCCCGTGGCGGTTGCGACCGCAACGGGACAGGGCCTCAACCTCGTCGGCTGGATTGCGATCGGCATCGGCATCGTTGCGATCCTTCTTCTGACGCCGCCGCCGAAGCGCGGAGAAGTGCACATCTCGTTCCGCGGGGGGCTCCTCGCGGTCGCATCCGGCCTGCTGTTCGGCGCCTCGCTTATCTCCCTCGATCTCGCGCCGAGGAACTCCGGGGTGATTCCCGCGCTGTGGGAAATCGTCGTCGGCACGGTCATTCTCGCGCTGGCCTGGGTCGTGATCCGTTTGATCGGGAGCCGGGCGAGCGGACTGTCGTTTCTGCAGCCATCCCCCGAAGCCGTCAGCACGCTCTCGAGTCGAATGGCGTGGATCGCAGCTGCGGCTTCCGGGGTCATGGCAGCGCTCGCCGACACGTTCATCATCGTCGCGCTCCACCGGGGCAACCTCGCCGTCATCTCGGTGCTGATCTCGCTCTACCCGGTGGTCACGGTCATCCTTGCGGCGACGATCCTCAAGGAGAGGATGACCCGGCTCCAGTTCGTCGCCGTTGGCCTGGTGATTGCGGCGTCGCTGCTGTTCAGCGCGTCCTGACGGAACCCAACGCTCGCGCGGCCGCTGATCGCACGAAGTCGACCAGGTCCTGGTCGCCGACCAGTTCGTAGTCGACCCCGGCGGGGATCCAGGCGAGCGCACCGAACAGATGTTCGTGCGATTCGCCCTCCACCCGCCACCGTGTCGTGGTCTCGTCCACGGCAGACGCCTGCTCACCCCATGGCCCGAAGGCACGGCGAGCGTCGGCGAGCGGAAGCTCGAGCAGCACCTCCATGCTGACCCTGTGGCGGAGGGACGCAACGGACGCCGCGACATACTCTGCAGCGCTCGGAGAGGGCAGTTCGCGAGCCTCGAATCTGAGCCGGGTACCAAACAGGTGAGATACGCGATCGACCCGGAAGGTGCGCCAGTCGGCCCGCCGCACGTCCCAACAGACCAGGAACCAGTTGCGCGACGCCACGACGAGCGCATGTGGTTCCGCGACTCGTTCGCTTGACGCGCCCCGTCCGTCCTCGTAGGAGAACCGGATGCGCTCGGAGTCGCGACAGGCGAGAGCGAGCGTGCCGAGCACCTCCTGGGAGACTGTCGGCGTGCGCGGCGTTTCCGCCTCGAGATGAGTCGCGAGGGCGTTCACTCTGCGACGGAGTGCGGAGGGCAGCACCTGCTCGAACTTCGCGAGGGCACTTTGAGTGGTGAGCTCGCCGTCCACGAGTCCGCGTTGGGCGGCGACCCTCAGCCCGATTGCCATCGTAACGGCTTCGTTTTCGGTCAGCAGGAGCGGCGGCAACTGGCCGCCCGCCTCGAGTCGGTAGCCGCCCAGCGGGCCGCGCACGGCATCAACCCGGTAGCCGAGTTCGCGGACCCGTTCGACGTCGCGTCGGAGGGTTCGTTCCGTAACGCCCAGTCGCTCCGCGAGCTCGGGGCCCGACCACTGGCGGTGCGCCTGCAGCAGTCCGAGGAGCGACAGGATCCGTGTCGTCGTTTCGGCCATTTCTCAATTGTGACGCTATTCAGGACAGATAGTGACCTATATAGAAGAGAGGCTTGAGATATCAATCACCACAACGAAGGGCATTTCACATGGACTGGAAGCTTGAACTGGTCGCCATCCCGGTGACGGACGTCGACCGCGCGATCTCCTTTTATGTCGAGCAGGTCGGTTTCGTCCTCGACCACGACCATCGGGTGGATGGCGGGATCCGATTCGTGCAGCTGACCCCGCGCGGATCTGCCTGTTCTGTGGTCCTCGGAACCGGAATCACCGAAATGGCCCCCGGTTCACAGAAGGGCGTCCAGATCGTCATCCCGGATGCAGCCGCCGCCCATGCGCAGCTGACTGCCGCAGGAGTCGAGGCCAGCGATGTGACCGAGATGCCATGGGGCCGGTTCGTCTACTTCGCAGACCCTGACGGCAACACCTGGTCGCTGCAGGAGCTACCCGCGCGCGGGTAGTGCCGCGACGGCGTCGCGACGCCGGCCCGCGAAATCGACCGCGGCCAGCACGACCGCCACAACGCACAGCACCGCCACGATCGGCGCCACGACGCCGATGGCCGGCCCAAGACCGATCGCGGTCGCCAGGGCGCCGGCGCCGATCGCGGCCACCGCCTGCATCAGGTAGGAGAACAGGTACAGCAGCGAGAGCGTCGCTCCGCGGTGCCGATCCGGTGTCGTGCGCGCCAGCAGGGAGAGCCCGCCCGTGAAAGCGAACGAATAGCCGACGCCCGCGACCGCGCTCCACAGCAGGAGGAGCTCCAGCGAACCGGATGACGCTGTCGCCGCCATCAGCGCGAGCCCACCGATGGACACCACACCACCGAGCGCGATCGCGAGGTGGGCGTGCACCCGCTGGATGAGCAGCGCCGTCACCCCAATCACAACCGAGGAGACAGCGAGGGTCGAGCCGATGACCACGAGATTGGAAGTGTGAGTCAGTTGCCGCGCCATCGACGACGCAAGCGAAAGAAACAGCGCGCCGACCGTATACGCGACCGACACCGAGATGGTCGCAAGCACAAAGGGCCGAACAGTGCCGGGCGCCAGGTGCAGCGCCTGGGGCCGCCATCGTTCGCCGGTCGGCGACGGCCGGTCATCCGGAGTCAGTGCAACAAAGACGAACGAGAACGCGGCGAGCACGAACAGAAGCACAAAGCTCAGCACGAGCGGCAGCGGGGCAAGCTGGGCCAGCACACCGGACAGGACTAGTGCGAGCGTCAGCCCGGTCGCGGTAGATGCGGTGGTCATCGAACTCGGAAATCGCGGGTTCGCGGAAATGTTGTTCTCGACCAGTCGCGCGCTTGCCGCGCCGATGGCAAACCCGGTCCCGAAACCCTGCAGCGCACGAGCGGCGAACAGCCAGCCAACGTTTGGCGCGACGGCGAACAACACCGCGGAGATCGCGATGAGCACGATTCCGAACAGTATGCTCCTGCGACGGCCAACGTAGTCGGAGATCCCCCCGAAGAAGATCAGGACCAGCAGCAGCGCAACGGGATAGGTACCGAAGACGGAAGTAATGACGACAGAGGTCAGCTTCCAGTCGGCTTGGTAGCTCGGGTACAGAACGCTGGCGGCGGCACTGGCCCAGAGACACAGCGCAAGAACGGAGGACGCGGACCAGAAAGTTGCTCGACGTGACAGCGGTTTGCGTGTGGTGGGCATTGTCGAAATGGGCATTGCGCCACCGTAACAGGTCTGAGTTGGAATTTCCAACTTAAGGCGCTAACCTTTTGCCATGCCGTTCAAATCTCTCGTCGAAGAGCCCCGCTGCCAGGTCGTCCGCACGCTTGACGTCATTGGCGAGAAGTGGTCGCTTCTCATCGTCCGCAACGCGCTCCGCGGGCAGACCAGGTTCTCCCAGTTCCGCGACCAGCTCGGGATCCCGAGCGACATCCTGACCGCGAGACTGGCGACGCTGGTATCTGCCGGAATCCTCGAAAAGCGCGCGTATCGCGAGGCGGGATCCCGCGAACGATCGAGCTACCACCTGACCGAGGCGGGACAGGGACTCAATCTGGTGATCGCGGCGATCATCCAGTGGGGAAATGAATTCAACCCGAGCCCGTTCGGCCTGGCCTCCGTCATAGTGGATGCCCGGAACGATGATCCGCTCGAGCTGGAATTCGTCGGGGCTTCGAGAAGCGGTGTGCCGGCCGAGGATGTGAAGTTCCTTCCTGGCCCAGCGTCCGTCGTGCAGTGGTAGTCGTCCTTACCTGATCCAAACATCGGGTTGACAGCGGCCGAACGTCCCGCGGGCAGAGTGAACGCGATCGGAACTCCGGTCAATCAGAATCGCGACCACCCCGGGAGAAGCACCATGAACCGCATCGCCTCAACCTCACTGATCGGGGCGGCGGCTGCCGTCGCACTCGTCGCGGGAAGCTGCGCTCCGGCATTCGCCGACGGAACATCGACTCCAGCGCCATCCGGCGGTAAGACCCTCGCGGTCATCCAGGCCAACGCGAAGGTCAGGACGTCGGCGCGCATCGGCGCTCTCGATACGGCGATCGCAAAGATTACGGCCGCGCAGGACATCGGCTCATCCGACCGCGCGACTATCCTCGCCACGCTGAGCGGCGACGTCGCCGGCATGAATACCGTCGAGGCAAAGATCGCCGCCGACACGACCGTTGCGACGGCCGCAGCCGACTACAAGACCATCTTCACGAGCTATCGCGTCTACGCGGTCGCAATCCCGCAATCGCGTTTGGCCGCAGCCGCGGATCGCATGACCTCGACCACCGTCCCGAAACTGACGGATGCCCAGAGCAGGCTTTCCGCGGCGCTGGCCGGCCCCGACGTATCCGAGTCGACTCCGGCTCTGCTTGCGGACCTCACCGACATGTCGAGCCAGATCACGGCGGCCGGAACAGCGCTGGACGGCATTGCCGCCCGGTCACTCGCCGTCACGCCATCGGCCTACAACTCCAACCAATCCGTCATGGCGCCGATCCGCACGGCGGTGACGACCGCGATAGCCGATCTCAAGAAGGCCAGCGCAGACGGCACGACGGTCCTGGCGGCGATCAAGTGATCGCGCGGGCGGTAGTGGCGCTCGCGAGCGTCGTTCTCGTCGGCGGTTCGCTGGCCGGATGCTCGCACCGCGAGGACGCGAGTCGGGTAGCACCGGGGGCATCCAGCTCCACTCCGGCGCCGACGATCTCGACAACAGCGGGCAGTGACTCTTCGCTCCGGGATGTGCAGAATGACCTGAACTCCGCCGACTCCGCGACCGCAAACGCCGACGGCGATGTGGCCGACGCCGACAAGTCTGCCGCGACGAACGACTCGCCCTAGTCACGGTCTCCGGCCGGCGTGGGCGAAGAATAGGCTGGACCGCGTACACCGACCGAGGAGACGAAGCAGTGACCGACGACGCCCCCAAGGCCAAAGCCCCCGCAGCCAGACGCCCGGCGGCGAAGAAGCCAGCGGCTGCGGCCGTCACGCCGGCGGAGGCCGCGGCGGCGACACCCGCTCCTGCCTCTCCTGCCGCCGCAGTCGCGCCCGCGGGGTGGTATCCAGTCAGCGCAGGCTCAGCCCAGCAGCGCTGGTGGGATGGAACCCGCTGGACCGATCACGTATACGACCCCGCGACGGCCACTCCGGCGGCTGCGGCCGCAACGACCACGACCGCGGCGGCGATCGCGACGCCTGCGACGATTGAACCGCTGCGTGCTCCTGCGGGCGTGAAACCGGGAACCGTGTGGTTCTGGCTGCTTGTCGTCGGCGCGCCGGTTCTGCAATCGCTCCTTCTCATCCCGGTGGCCATTTACCTCAACCAGATTCTGGGCGGCAACCTGACTGACGCGAACGCGATCGTCAACGACGAGTTCAGTCCCATGTTTCTCGTCGTCACCCTGGCCGGGTGGGTCATCGAGGCCTTCTGCATCGTGTTCGCGGTTCTCGATTGGCGGGAACTTCGAAAGCACGGTGTCCCGAACCCGTTCCACTGGGCGTGGTCATTCTTCGTGCTCGCTCTTGGCTGGCCCGTCGTGTATGTCATCGGTCGTACGGTCGTCGCCAAGCGACGCACGGGAAGCGGACTCGCTCCGCTGTGGGTCTTCATCGCGCTCGAGGTTGTCGCCTTCATCGTGGACGTCGTCTTCGTGTTCTACGTTTTCATCCAGTTCCTGAACGCGCTGAACGACGGTCTGGCCGCAGCCGGCAACGTCTTCTAGTTCGTCGGCTCTAGCCTCGCGCCCCCATCGCAGCAGGCAGATTCAGGATGTTGGCTGCCTCCTCGCCGGCATCCTTCGCACCAAAGCGGGTCGTGGCGAACGGATAGAGCCGGGGCTTGGACTCCACCGTGTAGATGACCTGCGTCGAGCGCGCACCAAGAGACTTGAGCGCGAAGAGCGTGTTCGGCCGCCTGGGTCCGTTGACGACGGTGAGTTCGAGACGACCGGGCCGGTCATACCAGGTGATGCGATAGTCGGCCTTCCTGATGCGCCCGTTTTCGGTCCGAACCGATTGCGCCCACACGGCCCGCTCGGTCGGGCCCGCCGCAAAGATCACACCGACAACGTTGGGTCGCCACAGCGCGTTGTGCGAGCCGTCGACGAGAAAGTCGAAAACCTCGCTAATCGGGTAATCGACGGTAATCGTTTCGGACGCCACTGCCACGTGACTATCATCTCTGGCAGAGTCGAAAGGGGCAGCATTTGCCTGGATCTACCTGGACCGCGTCGCAACTGAACGAGCTGGCGGACGCAGAGGAACTCGTTCTCCTCATCTCGCGAGTCGATCGCTCGACACTGCGGTTTCCCGTCTGGCCCGTCGTCGTCGACGGTAACCCATACGTTCGGAGCTATCTCGGAGTGACGACCGGTTGGTATCGCGCTGTCGTCGCGAACCCCCGGCAGGCCGTCGTCCTGGACGGACGGGATGTCGACGTTCTGTTCGAGTTCGTCTCGCGCACCGATTCGGTCAATAGGGGGATCGACTCGGCGTTCCTCGGAAAGTACGCGCGCTTCCAATACCGCGACGCCATGGTCGAGCCCGGAGCCGTGGACGCCACGCTGCGCATCGTGCGCGCGTAGCTCCGCTACACCTAGGCGTTGTCCTTGCGGAACGTGCGCGTACCGTAAAAGACCCCGAGCCCGAACAGCAGCAGCACCCACAGTGCGCCCCACATCGTGGTGATGGTGAACACGTGGCCGACGAAGAGTTCACGAAGGGCATTGACCAGGTACTTGATCGGCATGAAGTCGCTGACCGTGACGAGCCACTGCGGTGCACCGGTAGCGATGCTGATCGGGAGCAGGATGCCCGCGAGCAGCAGCACCGGCAGCGCGATGCTGTTCAGGATGGGCGCGAGCGCATCCTCGCTCTTAAGCGTCAGCGCCAGCCCATATGAGGACGCCGAGCATGCGCCACCGAGCAGCAGGATCAGAACGAGCCCGAGGATCATGCCACCGATTGAGCCGCGCATCCCGAACGCAAAACCGAGGACGATGAGCACGATGCCCTGCACGAGCAGCAGCGAAACATCCCGCAGCACCCGGCCGACCAGAAGCGCCGCACGATTGGCCGGTGTCACCCGCTCGGCCTCGATGACGCCCTCCCGCCACTCGGACACGAGCCCGAATCCGGCAAACAGCGCACCGAACAGCCCGAGTTGGATGAGGAGCCCCGGCACGAAGAATGTGTACGCATTCGCCGTGCCAATTTCGGCAGCCAGCGGTTTGAGCAGAGGGCCGAACAGCGCCAGATAGAGCACCGGCTGGGCCAGCCCGATGATGACCCACGCGGGATTTCGTAGTGCGAGCCGAAGCTGGCGGCGGTAGATGACCCAGGTGTCGTAGAAGAAAGTCATGATGCGCTCCTTATTAGGCGTCTTCGCGAAGCGAACGGCCGGTCATGGTGAGAAATACGTCGTCGAGGGTAGGACGCCGAACCTCGATTGCGGAGAGCGTGACACCTGCGCGGTCGAGTGCACGAAGGAGCCCGGGTAGTTCCGAACCGGCGTTACGGACTCGCATGCCCACCACCAGCCCGTCGACATCCGGCGTCGCGCTTGTGCCCAGCTTGCCGAGGTGGTCTGCGGCGGCCGCAACCTCGGACTCGCTTGCCAGCACGAGCTCGACCAGGTCGCCGGCGACCGCGCGCTTGAGGGCATCCGGCGTGTCGGAGGCCACGATGATGCCGTGGTCGATCACGAGGATGCGATCGCACAGGGCATCCGCCTCGTCCAGGTAGTGGGTCGTCAGGAATACGGTGGTGCCGAGCTTGGTGCGCAGGTCCGAGATGTGGGTCCACAGGTTGGCGCGCGCCTGTGGATCGAGACCGGTGCTCGGTTCATCGAGGAACACCAGTTTGGGGTCGTGCACGAGTCCCATCGCGATGTCGAGTCGCCGCCGCTGACCGCCCGACATGGTCTTCGGTTGGCGCGCCCACATGTTCTCGAGTTCGAGCTGGTCGAAGAGCTCTTTGCCGCGCTTCTCGGCCTGCATCGCGCTGATTCCGTAGAGGAGCGCGTGGTCGACGATCTCCTCGCCCGCACGAGCGATGCCGGCGGTCGATCCGCTCTGGGACACGTAGCCGATGGCCTTGCGCACCTTGACTGGCTCCTTCGCGAGGTCGAATCCGGCCACGGTCGCCGTTCCCGTCGTCGGCTTCAGGAGGGTGGTCAGCATCCGGAGGGTCGTCGTCTTGCCCGCACCGTTCGGGCCGAGGAACCCGACGATCTCCCCCTCCTCGACGTCGATATCGACCCCGCCGACGGCCTTCACCGCGACTTTCTCCCGGCCTCTCTTGGTATCAAAAGTGCGTGCTAGTCCGCGGGCATGGATCACGGTGAGGCTCCTGGCGTGTGGTAGATGTTCGACGAGGATTTCGCGATATATCGCGAGTTGTTGCAAACACGATATATCGCGAACGGGGATGAGCGCAAGCGGAACTTTCCTTCGGCGGTAGTGTTCTGCCCAGGTGGAAAGCCCAGCGTGACGAAAGGCGGTTCGCGTAATCAACATAGCGCCATGGCACGACGTTCTGATCGCGGCATCCGCGGCCGCCGCGACGCTGGCCGGCCTCATCCTCGCCGCGATGTCGGTCAACATCGACGCGATCCTGAAATTCGCCAGCCTCCCGTCCAGAGCGGGCTCGGCGATCGGGTCGCTCGTGTACGTCCTCGTGTTGACGGTCACCGCACTCATCCCGGGCGCGAACGCCTCGCTCCTCGGCTGGGTTGTCCTCGTTCTGCTCCTGGCTCCCGTCGCGATCCAGGTGGATGTCATGGTGCGTCAAGCCCAGATTCGCCCGCGCCAGAGTTTCGGCAGGCTGTGGTCCAAGGTCGCTCTCGCGCTCGGCCAGGTTGCGCCGTTCGTCGTCAGCGGCATCCTGTTTCTTGAGGGCTCGTCCCTCGGCCTCGTTTGGATGCTCATCGGCTCGATGGCAGTGTTCGTGGGCTCCGTTGTCACCGCATGGGTGCTGCTGGTGGAAATCCGGCGCTGAGTCAGTCCAGGTGAAACACCTCGGGGATCGCCTGCCACCACTCCCCCGGTGCGCGAGAAGGCAGCGGCCGCTGGAGCGGTTCGCAGACCGCCCACCATTCCTTCGTCGCCTCGTTGGCCGCGATCGCCGCATTGTCCACGTCGAGATTGTCCCCGGTGTACTCGAGGTAGGAAAACAGAAGCTCGCCGTACCGATAAATCGAATAGTTGGTCATGTGACTCGCGCGAAGCCGTTCCAGGACTGCGGGCCAGACCTCGGCGTGAAGTCGCTCGTACTCGTCCGCGTTCTCCACGGGTAGTCCAATGACCGACGCCAGGCGAATCATGTTCGGCTAGTTCACCGTCTGGGGACGGACGCGCAGCGTCGTTATGCCGCCGTCCACCACGAGCGCCGTGCCCGTCGTCGAGGCGGAGAGCGGACTCGCCAGGTACACGATGGCCGCCGCCACCTCCTCTGGCGCGACCATGCGACCCGTCGCCTGCCGGGCGTCGAGCGCGGCCCGTTCGGCGACGGGGTCATCGAACTTGGCGACCATCCGATCGACGAACGGTGTCGCGACCGTGCCGGGGCTGACACAGTTCACCCGGATGCCCTCCGCGACGTGATCGGTCGCCATCGAATAGGTCAGCGCGAGTACCGCCCCCTTGGATGCGCCGTAGGCGGCACGCCGCGGCATCCCATTGAGCGCGGCGACCGAGCACAGGTTGACGATTGCCGCGCTCGGGGACTTACGAAGCCACGGGAGCACGGCCGCGGAGACCCTCGCCATACCGACAACATTGATGTTCAGAACACGCAGCCACTCCACGTCGTCGGTCTCGTCGACCGCACCCACCGCACTGATGCCCGCGTTGTTGATGACGATGTCGATGCGACCGAATCGCTCGCCGACCGCCGCGACCGCGGCATCCACTGATGATCTGTCCGAAACGTCGGCTGTGAATCCGGTGAGCGTATCCGGCAGCCCGTCGATGTTCAGGTCGAGAACGGCGACCGTAGACCCGGCCTCGGCAAGGGCCTTTGCCGTTGCCAGACCGATGCCGGATGCCCCGCCGGTCACGATCGCGACGGTGCCATCAAATTCACTCATGCCTGCTTCACTTCCTGTCGGGCCCTTCCGAGCCCATCGATCTCCAGCGTGACGACATCGCCCGCCCTAAGGTATGGCTTTGGCTCCGGCTGCCCGAGCGCTACGCCGGCCGGGGTTCCGGTGTTCACGATGTCCCCGGGCCGCAGAACCATGAACTGGCTCAGATACCAGACAATGTGGTTCACGCCGAAGATCATGTTTGCGGTCGTGCCGTTCTGCCGCAGCGTGTCACCCACCCACAGCCGCATCCCAAGTGCCTGCGGATCGGCAATCTCGTCCGCTGCAACCAGGACGGGACCGAACGGGTTGAAGGTCTCAGAGCTCTTGCCCTTGTCCCACTGGCCGCCGCGCTCGATCTGGAACTCTCGCTCGGAGACATCGTTCGAGATCGCGAAGCCCGCAATGTGGGCCGGCGCATCGTCCGGAGAGTCGAGGTACCTCGCGGTTGCGCCGATGACCACGGCGAGTTCGACCTCCCAGTCGGTCTTCACCGACTTTCGCGGCACCAGTACGTCGTCGTAGGCGCCGACCAGGGTTGACGGGTCCTTCATGAAGACCACGGGCTCCTCGGGAATTTTCGCGTGCGTCTCCTCGGCGTGGTCACGATAGTTCAGCCCGATACAGACGATCTTGATGGGACGGGCAACCGGCGGCGCGACCCGGAGCGCGTCGGCGCCCTCGAGCACCGAGAGCACCCCAGAGCCAAGCGCATCGTGCGCTCGGGCAAATCCCGAATCGGCGAGGAACGCCCCGTTGATATCCGACGTGATCGGTCGCAGGTCATAGCTCGCTCCTCCCGATTGAAGAACCGGGATCTCCGACCCTGGGTCGCCTAGTCGCGCAAAGCTCATCTGATTCCCTGTTCCTTTGTTAATTGTTCTTCTGTTCCCGGGGCGCCGTACTCGGGCACGACGCCCTCGCGCTCGTCCGATTCGTAGGCTGCCTCGACGACAGCCATGGTGTCGAACACGTCGTCGACACTGGTTGGTAGCGTCGGGACAGATCCGTCGATAAATCGCTGCAGCGCGCTCATCGAACCGATGAAGGCATCCGGGAACCAGGAGCCCTCGAACGGGATCGGGCGCCAGCCAGAATCCGGCTCGTCGCGCAGGGCGTAGTCGAGCGCGTCCGGTCCGCCGGTTGGATAGTCGAGCAGGAGACCCAACTGTGCTCGCGCCGCACCCTTCGTACCCTCCCACTTGATGAAGCTCTCCTCGAACCGGCTGCCATAGTCGTGATCGTGGTTCGTCGAAATGATCGCGCGAAGCGGGCGGTCGTCGTAGCGAAAGATGACCACGGACCGGGTGCTCGCGAGTTCCTTGAGTGGATGACCCACCGTGAGAGCACTCACGCTGGACGGGTTACCGAGGAACGAACGCACCAGGTCCATGTAGTGGACGCTGTGCATGGTGAACTCGAGTCGCTCCATGCCGAACACGAAGGGAAACATCTCCCACGGGGTGTTGACCGAGATCCGAATCTCGAGGTCGAACAACTCCCCAATTGCACCCGAAGCTATGAGCGCGCGCGCGGCCGCCACCTGAGGCGCGAACCGCAGCTGGGTATTCACCGCGGCGATGAGGCCCTTGCGATGACAGATCTCCACCAGTTTCCTGGCCTCCGCGATGGAGTTGCCGAGCGGTTTCTGGATGAGGACCGCGGCGCCATCGCGCAACGCCTCGAGGGCGGTCGGAAACTGGTCGGGCACGAGAGCGATGTCGAAAACGGCGTCGGCGGGGGCCGCCGCGACGGCGTCGGCGATGGACGTGTAGACGTCGGGGATGGCGTACTGGTCGGCGAGAGTGCGCGCTCGCTCCTCATTCACATCGCAAATGGCCGCGACCGGGAAGCCGGCCTTGCGATAGGCCGGAAGGTGGGCGTCCCGAACGATGCCACCGGCGCCGAGAATCACGATCGGGCGCGGCGACCTCGGCGGCTCGAGGGTGTATGCCGCAGCAGGTGCAAACTCGGGGAGGACCATGAACCTAGCCCTTGACCGCGCCCACAGTTTGTCCACGGATGAGGAATCGCTGCGCGACGATGAACACGATGAGGAGCGGGATTGTGCTGATCGCTGTCGCCAGTGCCAGCTCAGGCATGTACAGCTTGATCGGTGTTCCCGCGGCGGCGGTGGGGTTGAAGAGCGGGCTGGAACTGATGAGGCTCTGGATGCCGACCGAGATGGTCTGTGTTCCGAAACTCGAGGTCAGTAGAGCGAGAGGCAGGAAGAAGTTGGTCCAGTTCGCAACGAACGAGAAGAAGGCGACGAGAGCGACCGCCTGCCTCGAGATCGGGAGAGCAATGCGAAGGAAGATGGCGATCTCCCCCAGCCCGTCGATCCGAGCGGCTTCCACCAGCTCGTGCGGCATGGCGGTGCGAAAGTGGATGTACGAAAGGTAGACGCCGAAGGGGAAGAATCCCATGATGATGGCGACCGGCCACAGCTCGCCCACCGCGTTCACCGCGTTGACCTCGAGGAAGAGCGGGATCACGAGAACCGTGTTGGGCATCACCATGGCGAGCAGGGTGACGATCAGGATCAGCCTCTGGAACCGGAACTGCAGGCGCGCTAGCGCGTAACCCGTTGGCAGTGCGGCAATGAGGGCGAGAACACCGCCCACGACCGCGACGAACACCGTGTTGCCGAGCCAGGTCACATAGACGTGCGGAGTGTCGAGGCCGCCGTAGGCAAAGATCTCGTTCCAGCTGTGCTGCACGGCGGCCCACGAGATTCCACCGAGCCCCAGGAATCCGCCCGTCCCGGCCGCGACGCCCGCGTCGCCGCGAAGCGCGACAGCGAAGAATCCCACGAGCGGATAGAGGAAGACCAGCGCGATGAACGTCATGAAGACGACGCGGGTGATGCGACCGGCATCCCAGCGGCGCACGGTGCCGACCCGGGTTGGCGCGGTGCGCCGGGGCAGAGTGGATGTCGTCATCAGTGCTCCTCAACGCTGAACAGGCCACTGCGGAAGACCACGACGAGCCCGATGGCGAGCGTGATGATGACGATGATGACGCTCATCGCGGCGGCGGCGGGGAAGTCATGACCAACGAATGCGAACCAGTACCCGAGCTGGGTCGGCGTGTACTCGGACGGCAGCGCTCCCGACGCGACCTGGTTGAGCAGATATGGCTCGAGGAACAGCTGAAATCCGTACGCGAGGTTGAGGAGCGCGGCGTACCCGATCCACTGCCTGATCATCGGCAGCTTGACCCGCCAGGCGAGCTGCCAGGCGTTGGCGCCATCGAGACTTGCCGCTTCGAGGATGTCCTCCGGGATGCTGTTGAGTCCGCCGTTGACCGTCACGACCCACTGGCCGAGACCCTGCAGCAGAAGCATGGCGGAGAGGATGACCGGCAGATCCCCCGCAGTCGCGACCACCTGCTTGATGGTGGTGAGCCCCAGCGCGTGAAGGAATCCACTGATTGGCGACTGCGAGGGGTTCAGGAGGTAGACCCACAGCATGAGGTTTGCGACTCCACCGAGCGCGCCGGGGATGTAGTAAATGAACCGCATGATGCTGCCGAACCGACCCGGACTGGCGTGAACCAGCAAGGCAAGGCCGACGACCGCGACGATCATGATCGGGAGCCAAATGATGAGGACGGAGAAGATGTCCTCAAACGTCTTGGCGAACCGGAAATCCGTAATGGCTTTCGCATAGGCATCCAGCCCGCCGAAGCCGGTCAGGTTGGGCTGCAGCAGAGTGGGGCTCTGCTGGAAGCTGACCCAGAGGGCGTATCCGATCGGGATGACTCCACCGATCAGAAGAAGCACGATGTAGGGCAGCATCAGGGTCCATGCGCCCGCCACCTCGCGACGGCGCATAGGCGGATGCGCGCGG
Organism: Galbitalea sp.; assembly: GCA_036271795.1. Classification (GTDB taxonomy): domain Bacteria; phylum Actinomycetota; class Actinomycetes; order Actinomycetales; family Microbacteriaceae; genus Galbitalea. Next base: position 47,498 of record DATAZY010000002.1, on the reverse strand, counting down.
CGACGACGGGCCACCCCGGGCGTGCCCGCCCCGAGAAGAGCCGGCACGGTATTGGTAGTCATGTCCTTGAATCCTCTGGAAAAAACGCTGGTTGTGTCACGAGCTACGAGCTGCCGTGCACACGTCGTTGGGGTGCGGTCGCCAAGCGTACTCGTACGCCTGCTCGCACCCCAACGGTGTGTGGAGCTGTCTTACTTGGAGGTGACTACGGTGTAGCCAGCCGCCTTTGCCTTCGAGACCAGGTCGGTGGAGAAGTCCGACCAGGCCGTCGAGAACGGCTGGCCCGCCGCGAGGTCTTTCGCGATTGTCGACGTCCATTCTCCGCCGGTGTCGTACAGCAGGTAGCTGTAGTCACCCGGCACGGTGTTGATGGCCGGAGCGAAGGTTGCGAGCGTCGCCTTGGTGTCCGCGTAGTAGTCGTCGGACGCCTGCTTCGCCAGCCACGGCGCCTGCTCCGCCGTGAAGGCAGGCAGACCGGTCGTCAGCGCAACTTCCCATCGCGGGTCACTAGCGACGAACTTCATGAACGTCTCGGCGTTCTTCAGTTCCTTGCCCTTGATGTGGGACGACATGCCCCACAGTCCGCCACCTTCGTCACCCATCTGAATTGTGGATGATCCGGGCCAGGTCAGACCGGGAGCCGCCTGCATGGTTCCCTTGGGCAGCTTCCAGGTCGTCTCGAAAAGGTAGTTGCCCCACCATGCTGCACCGGGGCTCATGGCGAGCTTCTGGCCCGCGGTGGTTGCATCCGCATCGAAGATTCCGTCCGTAGACAGCGCCTTGGCGTTCGACAGTGTCGAGAGCAGATCCTCGGCACGCGTGCACTTTGGGTCCTGGAAGTTGATCTCAACCGTCGTCGGGTTGACCGCGACGTTGGTCGGGCAGTCCGACGCCCAGAGGTAACGGTTCGGCGCGTAGGCGTCGCCCGTGAAGCCGCTGATGTAGCCGGGGTGATCCTGCGCGATCTTGACCGCGAGGGACTCGTAGTCTGCCCAGGTCTTCGGGACCGTGTAGCCCCACTGCTTGAACAGTGCGGCGTTGTACCAGAACACGTCCGGCGCGGCGTCGTTGCGGAGGCACTGGTACTTGCCGTCGATGAAGCAGGATGCCAGCGCCGTCTTGGTGTAGCCGTTGACCAGGTCCGGGGTGTCCTTGCTCATGTTGGCGGTGTAGCCGGTCTTGGCCGCCCAGGCGACGTCGTCGTTTGAGGGGAAGAAGATCGCGTCCGGCCATCCCTTCTTCGCGGCGTCGAACTGGGCGAAGTGCTGCTCGGTGGTCGTGGCGCCGACTGTGCTGTCGATCTGCACGATGTTGATCTTGATGTTCGGGTAAGCCTTCTTGAAGGCGTCTGCCGCAGGCACCCGAGGTGCGTCGACCCAGACGGTGATTGGTCCACCCGAGTCGGTCTGGGTTCCGGTGCTTGCGCTCTTGGGGCTGCTGGAACACCCGGACAGGGCAAGACCGACCATGGCGATTGCCGCCACGGTCGTTGTCACCGACAACAACTTTCTTGTCTTCATTGACACTCCTTGTGATGTTGAGGCGTAGGGAACACGCCGTCGTGTATCTGCCGCTTAGTGCAACTGGGCGAAGGTTCGTTGTCGAATCCCAGTTTTGTCGATCGTACTATAGATCAGATGAATTGCATCTAATTACTTCGCTCAACGCCCGAAATGGCCGTTTAGTTGTGAGAATTCGTGAAAGTGATTGGATTATTCGACCTTTTTTGCCTTAAGCGTGCCCAGACGAACCGGATCAATCCGATAGAAGTTGCGCGCGGTCCCGCCCAGGATGCTGATTCGATCCGGCGCCGGCAATTCGTCGAAGAGAAGACTGAGCCCGTCCCACACCCGGTCGTAGCCGCCGGAGAGGATCGAGATCGGCCAGTCCCCGCCGTACATCAGTCGCGACGCGCCAAAACAATCGAGCGCCCGATCCAGATACGGACGAACCTGGTCGGGTGTCCACGATCCGGAATCCGCGGTCGCCGAGTAGAGCCCGCTCACCTTCGCGAAGACGCTAGGGCTTTCCGCGGCGACCGCGATCAGGCTCCACCACGGCTCCCGTTCACCGAGACCGACCGGCGGCTTAGCCAGGTGATCGATGACAATCCGCAGGCGAGGATGTCGCTCGACCAACGTTGGGACCAGCGCGAGATGCTCCGGCAGCACGGCAACCAGATCGAAGGTCATCCCGGCATCCTCGAGCAGTCCGAGACCCTCGTCGACATCCGGTCGAAGTAGCCACTCCGGGTCCGGAATGTTGTGGATCAGATTCCGGATGCCCACGATGAGGCTGTTGTCGCGATACAGCTCGAGCCGGGCACTCGCTGCGGCAGGCCGGGCGAGTGGTACATAGGCGACGACCGCAACGATCTCGGGATTCTGGCCGGCGACGTCCAACATCAGGCCGGTGTCTTCGTCGTTGTCCGCGGACTGCACGAGAACGGTTCCGTCGATCCCCGCCCGGCTCAGGGAGGGTCGCAACTCGGCAAACTCCATCGCGCCGTTGATGGGAGCCAGTTCGGGTCCCAACCAGCCATAGTCTGCCCTCGCCGGGTCCCACACGTGCTGATGGGCGTCGATGATGATCTCTGGCATGTGCCCCTCCCGCTCCCGTGGTTCTCGCGCTGCGCGCGGACTAAAGAACGCCGTGCCGGTTCCATACTGCCCGCAGTGTCTCCCCCGCGAGCAGCTCGCGGAGCACCGTCGACTCGGCGGCCGCGCGAGCGCGTGCCAGGCCGAGCACTTCATCCTCGCGGGCGCGCGGGATCACGACCACACCGTCGTCGTCGGCGAGTACGAGGTCGCCGACGGAGACGTCCACCCCGCAGAGCCGCACGGAGCCTCCGATCTCGGCCACGCGCATCCGTGCTCGATAATCGATCGGTCGTCGCGAGACCGAAAACGCGGGAAATCCCAGGCCGATGATCTTCTCCGTGTCACGCAGGTTGCCATCGGTCACGACACCGACCGCGCCGGCGCCAATCGCAGCGGCGCTAAACAGCTCTCCCCAGAACGCGGACTCGTTGCTCTGGCCGGTTCCGATGAGGGCAATCTCACCTGGCTGGATGGCCGAAATGTAGTCGATCGCTTCGCCGTACGGATCGTCGGGATGGTCGGTTGTCGAGGGTTCGAACCGCACGGTCCAGGCTCGCCCAAAGGCTCGAGAGCCGGGTACCAACGGCGCGAGCCTGCGTTCGAGCACCTGGGACCGAAGTCCCGCGGCATCGAGTGAATCACTCAGCACTGCCGAGGTGAGATTCTCATCGCCGGGCCGCACGAGGAATCTCGGGCGTTCAGCGAATGACATGGCCACCTCCGGGAACAAACGCAAACTCGCGTTCGAGTTCGGGCGTGAGTGCCACGCCGAGTCCGGGCGTAGTTGGTGCGCTCAGCATCCCGTCCTCGAATCCGACGGGTTCGACCAGCAGCGCGTCGCGCAACGGATTCGGCAGCGTGCAGTATTCGAACAGTTCGACCGAGGCCTCGGCCAGCGCCGCGTGGAGGTTTGCCGAGAACGTCACCCCGCTACCCCACACGTGGGGAACGCACGCTAGTCCTGCCGCCGAGGCGAGCGCCGCGACTTCCGAGAATGCCGCCGGACCGCCCACAAAGGTCACGTCGGGCTGGGCAATGTCGATCCCACTCACCGAAATGAGCTCGGCGAACTCCCGAACTGTCCCGTTGGATTCGACGCCCGAGATCGGCACGTCCAACTCCGAACGAACCTTCGCGTAGCCGACGAGGTCGCCCGCGAAGCAGGGCTCCTCGTACCAGCGGGCACCCCTCGCCGCGACATCCCGCCCGACGCGGATCGCGTCGTCCATGCTCCACGGCGACGATGCGCAGCCCTGCACAGCATCCAGCACGAACCGGATCCCGATGGGGAGCGCGGGGACGACGTGGTCGAGCAGCCGGAGCGTCGTATCAGGGTCGGTCATCGCGCGGAACTTCACGGTGCGGAACCCCGCGTCGACCTGGGCGCGCATCCAGTCCGCAATCTGTTCGAACGTCGTACCGAGCCCACCACTCGCGTAGGTCTCGATGCTCGACCGCTTCGCTCCACCAAGGAGCTCATACGCGGGCACGCCGTTTCGTTTGGCTACCGCGTCAAGACAGGCCGTCTCGATCGCCCCGGCGACGCCGTTCAGGATGCCGCCCCGCGACCAAAAGGCCGTGTACGCGCGCAGATGACCGGCCACCTCCAGCGGGTGCGCGAAGTCCACGTCCAACAGGTACGGCGTGAACGCGGCGACAATGCCAGGCACCGCCTGAGCCGCCATGATCCCGGCCCCGGCCTCGCCGAGGCCCGTCGTGCCGTCGCTCAGCGTTACTTCGACAAGCGCAGCATCCCAGGACCAGATCGTGCCACCGACCCAGGTCAGCTCCTCCCCCGGTGCATAAGTGGCCGAGAGCAGGACTGGTCGAACGCTCGCTACCCTGAGCGCCGTTTCGGAATTGCCGGTGTCGGGCGACGTCACTAGGCCTCATCTTCGAGTGGTTGTTTCATCTGATCTTTGGCTCCATGCTACCCATGAACGGCGCTCAACATGGCATAATGTCGGGATTGATCAGATGAATACCCCACTCGTACCGCTTGTGCCTACGGGCACGACCCGGCCATAGAATGACGCCATGACTTCGGCACTGCCCATCACCGAGAATCCTGCGTCGCCCGCGGGCAGCCTGTCGCAGACCGACGTCGTGCTCCAGGGCATCAAACACATGATCACAACGGGCGCGCTCGGGCCCGGTTCCCGCCTTCCCATCGAGAAGGATCTCGCGGTCTCGCTCGGCGTCTCCCGTGGATCACTTCGCGAAGGCGTTCGTGCCCTGTGCATCATGGGAGTGCTCGAGACCCGTCAGGGCGATGGCACCTACGTAACCTCCCTCGACTCGAACCTGCTTCTCGCACCTATGGGGTTCATGGTCGATCTGCAGGCTCCGGAGCATCGGCACGACCTTCACACCGTGCGTCGCATCCTGGAGACCGAAGCCGCAGCACGGGCGGCGCTGTACATCACGGACGAGCAACTCGCCGAGGCCGCCGCCATCATGGAGCAAGTAGCGCCACTCATCGTCGAACGAGAACAACTCGACCACGAGGCGATCATGGAGGCGGACATCGCCTTCCATCACGTCGTGGCGCAGGCCTCGAACAACTCCGCGCTCTCCGCGCTCATCGATGCATTGGCCAACCGGACCCAGCGCGCCAGGCTCTGGCTCGGACTGCACAACCAGGGCCAGGTCGTGACCGCGCACGGCGAGCACCTGGCGATCCTTGGGGCCCTGCAGGCGCATCACCCCGATCGCGCGCGCCTGCTAATGGGACACCACCTGCTCGTTGTCGAGGACTATGTTCAGGATCAGCCCGTGCTGGACGAAGACCAGTAGCGCCCGGTCGGGAACGTGAATTCCGCGACGGACTCGTCGAACATCTGCGCGCTGTAGCCGGGTCGGGTCGGAAGCACGTATGCCCCGTTCTCGACGATGCACGGGTCGACGAAGTGTTCATGCAGGTGGTCAACGTACTCGGTCACGCGGTTCTCGAGTGAACCGGACACCGCGACATAGTCAAAGATCGACAGGTGCTGCACGAGCTCGCACAGCCCAACGCCTCCCGCGTGCGGGCACACCGGTATTCCAAACTTCTTTGCCATGAAGTAGACCGCGAGGATCTCGTTGATGCTGCCCAGCCGCGCAGAGTCGAGCTGGCAGAAATCGATGGCTTCAGCCTGAAAGAACTGCTTGAACAGCACCCGATTCATCCCGTGCTCTCCCGTGGCCACACCGATGGGTGCGATCGCGGAGCGGATGGCCGCGTGGCCGAGAACGTCATCCGGACTTGTCGGCTCCTCTACCCAGTGCGGGTTGAACCTTGCAAGGTCACCGATCCAATCGATCGCCTCGGGCACATCCCAAACCTGGTTGGCGTCGATCATCAGCTTGGCATCCGGACCAATGACCTCACGAGCGATCCCCAGCCGACGGATGTCGTCCTCGCGATTGGCACCGACCTTCAGTTTGACGTGGTGATAGCCCTCGTCGACCGCCTCCTGCAGCAGGCGACGAAGCTTCTCGTCGCTGTACCCCAGCCAGCCCGCGCTCGTCGTGTAGCAGGGATAGCCCGTCTCGGTGAGTTCGGCTATCCTCTCGTTCCGAGTCGGTACCAGCTCGGCGAGCATGGCGATGGCCTCGTCGCGCGTGATCGCATCCGAGAGGTACTTGAGATCGGCCGCATCGACCAACTGCTCCGGCGTCATGTCTGCGAGGAGTCGCCACAGGGGCTTACCAGCGACGCGCGCGGCCAGGTCCCACATGGCGTTCATCACCGCGGCGAGCGCGAGATGCTCCACGCCCTTCTCGGGTCCGAGCCAGCGCAACTGCGAGTCGCCGTTGAGATCGCGATAGACGCCACCGAGGTCGGCGACCGACTCCTCGACCGAACGGCCTACGAGCGGCAGGCCGCGCTGACGGGCCGCCTCAACGCACAGGTCGTTTCCGCGCCCGATGGTAAACGTGAAGCCGTAGCCCTTCAGCGCGGGATCGTCCGTATGGATGACCACGTAGGCCGCGGAATAGTCGCCGTCTTTGTTCATCGCGTCCGAACCGTCTGCGGTCAGCGACGTTGGATATCTCACGTCGTGGCTGGTTACGGCGGTGATAGTTGGCATTGAGAGGATTTCCTGTCAGGCGTTTCGGTGCGACGAATCGGGCAATAGGGACTCGGCACGGAGCTCGGTCCACAGGTCTGCGGGAATGGGCTTGGAGTAACGCTCGACGTTGCTGGTCACCTGGGTGGCATCCCGAACTCCGACCACGACGGAGACCACGGCGGGATGAAGAAGCGGAAATGCGAGGGCCGCTTCCGGGAGGGTGACGTCGTATCGCTCGCAGACATCCGCGATGGCATTGGCTCGCGCGACCAACTCGAACGGGGCATCCTCGTACTCGTACTTTGCCCCCGCGGTCGGGCGGGCAGAACTGAGCAGGCCGGTGTTGTAGACGCCCGCGATCACCACGCCGACTCCGCGTTCCCGAGCGAGCGGCAGGAGGTCGTCTGCCGCTCCCTGTTCCAGAAGCGTGTATCGGCCGGCCAGCATCACAAGGTCGATGTCGGCCGCGCGAATGAGCGCGGCAAGCGCTTCCGACTGCTTCATACCGGCGCCGACCGCGCGAACTACTCCCTGTTCGCGAAGGTCGATCAGAGTCTGGATGCCCTCGCCGAGCGCCTGCTCAAGGTGATCGTCCGGGTCGTGCAGGTAGACGATGTCGAGTGAGTCGAGTCCGGTTCTCTCGAGACTGCTCTCGAGCGAACGGAGAATGCCGTCCCTGCTGAAGTCCCAGGCTCGACGCTTGTTGGCGGGCACGGCGAAACCCTCGTCATCCTGCCGCCCCGCCAGTTCGGGACTATCGACCAGGAGTCGACCAACCTTCGAAGAGACGAGGTACTCGTCTCGCGTATAGCCGGACAGCAGCGGGCCGAGGCGCTGCTCTGAGAGTCCGAGCCCGTAGTGCGGGGCGGTGTCGAAATAACGGATGCCGGCATCCCAGGCGGCCGCGACGGCGCCCGCCGCCTGTTCGTCGCTGGTTTCTCGATACAGGTTGCCGAATTGGGCAGCCCCCAGACCGAGTTCCGTCAGTTGGAGACCGCGCCGCGTCGCGCGAGTCCGCATTGCGCAATCCCTTCGCCGTCAGGTCCAGCGGCATTTGGTCCAGTGCCGTCAGGTAAGCATAGGCCAAAGATTAGATGTATTTGGGGGAATATGACGAAGTTGTGGCTGAAATAGGCTATCTACTCGTAATTGGTCGGTTCAATCTGGCGATCTGGCGCGGTTGACTCTCGCAGCACGAGTTCGGGTGGCGGGTCATCCACCACAACGTCGACGGTTGCTCCGGCACGAATACGGTCGAAGATCGCGGTCATCGATCGTTTGCCGAGTTCGTACAGCGGCATTCGCACCGTCGTGAGGGGTGGCCAGGCATTCTCCGCGGTCCACGTGTCGTGGATGGCAACAATCGACAGCCCGTCTGGCACGCGGATGCCCAGCGTGCGCGCTTCGGCCAGCAGCCCGAGTGCCGCGTTCACGTTCGCAACCACAAGTGCGGTCGGTCGCTCGGCGAGCGCTGCCAGGGTCTGCATGGCGGCCCTGCCCTGTTGTGGGTTGTAGCCGAGCGAGGTAATGAACACCGGGTTGATCGCGAGCCCGGCGGATGCCATCGCAGCCGCGAACCCGATGCCCCGTCGAATCGCACTATCGGTATGGGGCAGCCCGTTGACGAGACCGATGGCCGAGTGTCCCAGGCCAACGAGGTGGCGCACGGCAACAGCGGCGCCCTCCTCGTCCGGGAGTACGACCGAGCCGACGTGATCGTCCCGTCGCGAGTTGATGAGGACCGCGGGCACTGCGCCGTCGAGAATGCCCGACAGGTCGTCCACGGTCATGTCGTCGCCGACCTGGACAAGGATCCCGTCGACCCTGCCCTCTCCGACCAGTTTCGCGATCGTCGCGGCGGTGGGCCGCACGCTCTCCTCGCGAGCGAGCAGAACCATGTAGTCGAGTTCGGCCGCAGCTTCCTCGACACCCCGCATCAACTCACTGAAGATCGCGTTGGTCAGGTCGGGAACCACGAGGGCAACGACATTCGTCCGCGAGAGTTTCAGTGCGCGGGCGGCGAAGTTCGGGTGGTAGTCGAGCTCGCGGGCCACATCTTCGATGCGCCGGCGAGTCGCCTCGCTGACGCGCGAACTCGGCGCCTTGCTGAGCACACGCGAAACCGCGGACACGGATACACCGGCCTGGGCCGCGATATCACTCAGCGTTGACATTCGGCCAGTGTATGACCGCCGTAGTTCCGACAAGCTCTAGGTGGAGCCCCGTCTGTTGACCAGGTACAGGTGCGTTAGCACCAGCGGAGTCTCACCACGTTGGTTGGTCACGGTGACCGATTCGTGGACATAGCCGTATCTTTCGGGCTGTTTGGCGTGATCTCTCTTATCGGTGATCTCTGCGGTGACCGTGATGGTGTCGCCGATGAACACGGGCCTGATGAAGCGAATGCGGTCGTAGCCATAGCTCGTCGCCTGCGGATTGATGTCTCCCGCGGTCATCCCGACGGCGACCGACAGGATGAGCGTTCCGTGCGCGATCCGCTGGCCGATCGGTTGCGTCGCAGCCCATTCCGCGTCCATGTGGTGCGGGAAGAAGTCGCCGGTCTGCCCGGCGTGCAGCACAATGTCGGCCTCGGTGATCGTGCGGCCGGTGAAGCGCCGCGTTTCGCCTATCTCGAAGTCCTCAAACCAACGGTCGATCGTCTGCATCAGCGTCCCTCCGTGATGCGTGCCGTCAGGTCGTTCAGCCGCGAGATGCACTGGGCGTCGGTCAGCTCGCCCGCCAGCGCCTGGGTCACAAGTGGTGAAAGACGATCCTGCAATTCGATGTAGCCCGCGAATCGCGGTCGCAGGTACGCGCCCTCGAGTGTCGCCCGCGTCCCGCGAAAGAATTCCAGCGTCGCGGCGTTGGTGTGGTCGTCCTCCCACGCCACGGAGTTGCCGGGCTGGCCACCACCGTCGAAGTACACGCCAGCCTGAACGGACGCGGACGCCAGCCAGAAGGCGTGGTCGATGGCTTCCGCGAGCGAACCCGTTCGCGAGGAGACGGCGATACCCGCGCCTCCCAGCAGCGAACCGGTCACGCCTCGAGGTCCGCTCGGAATGTCGACGTACCGGAGCCGATTCGTGCGGAAACCCTCCCGCGAGTAATTCGTATAGGCGAAGAGCAGGGGCGAGTATGCGAATTCGTTGCCGTCGGCAAGGGCATCAGCGACCTCAATGGGATTCATGGCGAGGTTCTCGGCGGGAACGTGCGCGGCGAGTTCGTGCAGCACGTCAAGCGCGGCGAACGCATCCTGCTCTGGCAGGAACGTTCCATCGCCACTCATTGGTGCTGTCCCCGCGTTCGCGGCGACCGTGATCAGGCTCGAGAAGGCGTCGATGGGCTTGCCCGGCCAGAGCACCCTGCCCTCGCGAGCGAGTTCGAGCACGGCTGGCCAGTCGCGCGGTGGCTCCGCGATCAGGTCGGGCCGGTAGGCGGAGACCTGGGCCGCGGCATCCGTCGCCAGTCCCCACTGGTGACCGAGATGACGGTAGCTCTCGTGCGAACGACCCACCGACTGCCGGGCGAGGACTGCGAGCTCCTCATCGTGACCCGTCGCATTCAGTTGGGCGAACAGCCCGTCCTCGGCAGCTGCGGGAACATGCGGATGATCGATGACGAGGAGATCGTATCGTTCGACCAACTGCTCGATCGGATGATCCGCGAAGGCCTGCAGAGAGCGAAACTCCCAGCTGATCTCGACGTCGGGACGAATCTTCCGATACGCCTGTGCGGCCGCGACCACACTCCCGTAGCCGCGCGCGTGCTCCCAGGTGATGCCGCGGAGAACAGTCGTCACGACGACCTCGACGGATCCGCGAATTCGACCCGCACCGCGTCGGTGTGCTGGCCGAGCCGCGGCGCTGGGCCCGAGCCCGTCAATGGCTCGCCGTCGATCCGCAGGGGACTCCGCGTCGTCGTGAGAGTAACCGGCGACACGCCATCGAGCGGCTCCCGCTCGATCTGTTGCGTCATCCCGATGGCCTCGAAGCCGTCGTGTGCGACGAGCTGTTCGAGCGTGAGAACGGGTGCGCACCAGACATCCGCCGGATCAAGGATGGCGAGCCAGTGGTCGGTCGTCTCGAGCGCGAAGCGAGCCGCGAGCAGCTCCGAGATCGCATCCTGTTTCTCCCACCAGCTCGCCGGGTCGACCATCGCGGCGAGTTCGGCAATGCCGAGAAGCTCCCCGATCCGGTTGACGGGGTTCATTGCCAGCGCGAGATAGCCGCCGCTCGTCGGGTATGTGCCGTATGGAGCAGACAGGAAGGCATGCGCGGAGTGTTCTCCCCCGCGCTCGACCGTGACACTCGCGTCGTTGAGATGTGTACTGAGGAGCTCGAACTGAAGATCGAGCATGGCCTCCAGGAGGCTGGTCTGCACGTAACCACCCAGGCCGGTGCGGAACCGTCGAACCAGCAATGCGGTGACACCCTGGGCGATGTGGCAGCTCATCAGGTGATCGGCGATCGAGAGGCCGACGGGGACAGGTCCGTCGTCCCGTGATCCGGAGAGCCACGGCATGCCGGAGACCGACTGCGCCAGCAGATCCTGACCGGGCCGGTCCTTCCAGGGACCAACGTCGCCGTAGCCTGTCGCGCTCGCGTAGACGAGCGCGGGATTGAGTTTGCGGACCGATTCGTAGTCGAGTCCGATACGCTCCATGACGCCCGGACGGAAGTTCTGGATGATGACGTCGGCCTTAGTCACGAGGTGTTTCACCCAGGCCAGGTCGGCCGGGTCCTTCAGGTCGGCCGCGACGCTCTCCTTATTGCGGTTCATGGCGTGAAACGAGATCGTGTCGCCATCGGCGGACTTGCCGGCAAACGCGAGAGTCCGTCCGATGTCGCCAATTCCCGGCCGTTCGATCTTGATTACGCGTGCGCCGAGATCGGCGAGACGCATCGCTGCCACCGGTCCGGCGAGAAACTGGCTGAAGTCCAGCACAAGGATCCCGTCGAGAGGTCGGATCGGGTCGGCTGGCACCGTGCTCTCGCTTCCTTGCTCAAATCGATGCTCAATCGTTTGATCAAGGCTTGTGACTTAGGTTAGCGAGTTGCAGATGAAGGGTCAATGTCGACGCGTCCGTCAACAGGACGAATTGGGCTCTCGGGGCGGTCAACAGGATGAATTCGGAGGTTTGGCGCGACCCGCCCGTCATGTTGGCAGCAGTGCCCGATACGACAATCTTCGGCTACGACAGGATGTCCTTCGCAGCGAAACGGCCGTAGGCGAGCGCACCAAAGACGATGAGGTAGCCCGCTTGCAGGGCTGCGTTCTGACCGAAGCTCGTCCATGAGATTGGATCTCGCAGGAAGTCGCCGAAGCCGAGCCAGTAGTGGCTGAACAGCCACGGGTGAATCCAGTCCAGTTGAGGCAACTGGTCGAGCACCTCGGAAGCCACGGTCAGGATGATCGTCGCCGCCATTGCCCCGACGGGAACATCGGTGAGGGTCGACAGGAACAGTCCAATCGCAGATAAGCCCATGAGCGACAGGGTCGCGTACAGGGCGATGAGCAGCGATCGCCCGAGCGCGTCAGCAAGGCTCACGGTGTCGCCGGAGAGAATCGTGATCGAGCCAGCCGGGAACAGGGCAAAGCCGATGGCAGCGCCGGCGATGCACACCACGAGGGTCGCGGCCGCACTGAATGCGGCGGCTCCGACATATTTCACCGCGAGCAGGCGGACGCGGCCTGCCGGCGCGATCAGCAGGTAGCGGAGCGTGCCGTTGGACGCCTCGCCCGCGATGGTGTCACCTGCGACGACGCCGACCGTGAGCGGCAGGAACACCGGTACGCAAACGCCGAGGGCAACGAACACCACGAACAGGCCGTTGTTTTCGATCCGGTCGAGGAAGGCCGGTCCGGCTCCCGCAGACCCCGCGTGGCTCACACGTACGGCGATCGCGATCAGGATCGGGACGGCCGCGAGCGCCGCGAGCATTGCCCAGGTGCGCTTGCGTCGGAACAGGACCGACAGCTCAGTACCCAGCAGCGTGAGACCGCTGGCGGGTCGTGTGCGAACAAGATCAGTGGTCAATGTTGAACCCCTCGCCGGTCAGCGAGACGAAACGGTCTTCGAGGCTGGGGGTCTCGACTGCGAAGCCACGAACGCGCACCTTCGCCTTGACGAGGGCCGCAACGAGCGAGTCGGGTTCCGCAGGAGTTTCACCGAACAGGGCGACGACTTCGGCATCCGAGTCGTCCGACGCGGGCGGCTGGATGGTCATCCCGAGTTTCACCAGCACGCCCGCGGCCAGCTGGGTGTCGAGTGTGGCGACTCGAACGCGCGGTCGCCCGACCTGGCGAAGCTCGTCGAGGGTGCCCTGGGCAACAAGATCGCCGGCGCTCATCACCGCGGCATGCGTGCAGATCTGCTCGATTTCGGCGAGCAGATGACTGGAGACGAAAATGGTCGTTCCCTGGGCCGCCAGCGAACGAACGAGGGTGCGCACCTCGCGGGTTCCCTGCGGGTCGAGCCCGTTGGTCGGCTCGTCCAGGATCAGCAGTTCGCGCGGGGTTAGCAGCGCGTTCGCGATACCAAGCCGCTGTTTCATACCGAGCGAATATGCCTTGACCTTCTTGGATGCCGCAGCCGACAGCCCGACCCGTTCGAGGGCATCCGCAACTCTGGCCCGCCGGGTTCGCGACGGCGCGTAGCGGTCGGCACTGTCGAGGCGGCGAAGGTTGTCGGCACCGGAGAGGTACGGGTAAAAACCCGGCCCCTCGACGAGCGCGCCAACGCGCGGCAGGACGCTCGCATTCTCACGCGGCATGGTCGCGCCGAGCACCCGTGCCTCACCGCTGGTCGGCGATGCGAGGCCGAGCAGCATCCGAATCGTCGTCGTCTTGCCGGAACCGTTCGGTCCCAGGAATCCGAACACCGACCCGTGCGGAACGCTCAGGTCAATGTTCCTTACGGCGGCATAGTTGCCGAACTGTTTGGTCAGCCCGCGGGTTTCGATCGCGAGTTCGGCCGCACTCACTGCCCGGTTGCTACTTCTTGCAAACGAGCGACCGACACGGAACCGGCGACCACGCGCCCGTCCGTCGTGAACAGGATGTTGAAGAGCGTCGTGTGCAGAACGCGCCCGCCAGCGACCGCGGTGGTCAACTCGGCGAACTCGCTCGAGGAGGCGAGGCTTCCCAGTTCACCCTGTGCCGCGATCGAGACAACCGCATCCCAACCCCGACCCGTGACCGTTTCGTTGGGCTTCGCGATCTCAGGCTTCGGTCCGGTCACCCGGGGCCCGACGACGTGCTTTGTCAACTCGGTCACCTTCGCTCCCGCGGGAGGTGTGAACTCGAAGAGTGATGCGGCCGGTGCCGACAGGTCGATGCTGCTGAAGCCGATGCTCACCGCAGGCGTCTTTTGTCCGCGGGCGTTCACCTGGACCTGCAGGGGCAGGCCGGTGTCCGCGTCCACGGCAATCGAAACCGAACCGATGAGGGTGTCGGTCACCTTGGGTGTGAGAACGAGGTCATATGCGGGACGGCCAGCGACTCGCGCGTCATCCCCGACCGTTACGGTGCTCGAGGACTTGAGCTGCGCGAGCAGACTGGTCGCAATGCCCTCGGGTGTCAGGTCGGCGGGGTTCGGAGTCGGATCGCCCGGACTCGCACCCTGTGGCGTCGCACCTGGACGAGCAAAGTGCTCATTCGATTGCGGCTGGAGCATTGCGTGCTCGACCGAGTTGTCCTTGGAGTCGTAAACCCAGACGTTGCTGCCGTTGCGCACGACGTCTCGCTCTGCCAGCGATTCCAAATCCTGAACGCGGACCTTCTTTGAACCGTCGACGTAGACGCGCAGACTGTTTGGCCCGGTCAGGAGCGCGAGATCGGCGGCTGTGCCGGACTGCCCGCCGGAGGGAACGCTGCCTGCCGGCAGCGAAGGCAGGCCGAGGTCTGAAGTCTCGGAGACCGTGCCCGAGAGTGCGGTGACCTTACTTGAAGCGACTAGTTCGAGCACCTGTGCCGGGGTCTTGATCGGAAGACTGACGGATGCGTTTGCCACCGCCGGAACCGCGATCGCGGCTCCCGCAACAACGACGACCGCTACCGCGGCCGGAGCCCATCGTGACCATGTCCTGGACATCGGATGCCCACCTTCCCTCGCCGAACTGCCTCACCCCCGAAAGTACGCCGGAAAACTGCTCATTGGCTGGCATTCACAGAAAGATCATCCTCTGGGAGTACGGCGGCCCGGAGACTATGCCTCCCGCGTTTTGGGCGACGACTCGAGGGTCAGCGCGGGATCGCGCAGCACGGAGTCGCCGAGAACCGAGTCGATTCTCGCGAGCAACTCTGCCGGAATCTCGACGCCGGACGCCGCGACGTTCTCCTTGACCTGCTCGGGTCGCGATGCGCCGATGATCGCCGAGGCAACGTTGTCGTTCTGCAGCACCCAGGCCACAGCGAGCTGCGCAAGCGACAGATCCAGCTCGGCCGCGATCGGTGTGAGTTCCTGGACACGGGTGAGGATGCTGTCCTGCATCCAACGGGAGATCATCCGCGCACCGCCCTTATCGTCTGTGGCACGCGTGCCCGCGGGAAGCTCCGCCCCGGGCTTGTACTTGCCGGTCAGCACGCCCTGGGCAATCGGTGACCAGACGATCTGCGAAATGCCGAGCTCCTTCGAGGTCGGAACGACCTCGCCCTCGATCACCCGCCAGAGGGCCGAATACTGCGGCTGGTTCGAGATGAGCTGGATGTTCAGCTCCTTGGCAAGCGCGGCGCCCGCCCGAAGCTGGTCGGCGGTCCACTCGCTGACGCCGATGTAGAGCGCCTTGCCAGAACGAACCACGTCCGCGAAGGCCTGGAATGTCTCCTCCAGCGGGGTCTCGTAGTCGAAGCGGTGAGCCTGGTAGAGATCGACGTAGTCGGTCTGCAGGCGACCGAGCGACCCGTCAATCGACTCGAGGATGTGCTTGCGCGAGAGCCCGACGTCGTTGTGGCCCTTGGGCCCGGTGGGCCCGAATACCTTCGTGAAGATCTCGAGCGACTGGCGACGTTCGCCCTTCAACGCTTCGCCCAGAACCGTCTCCGCCGCAGTGTTCGCGTATACGTCGGCGGTGTCGAAGGTTGTGATGCCGTTCTCGATCGCCGCCTTCACGCACTGGGTCGCGGTGTCGTTCTCAATCTGCGAACCGTGGGTCAGCCAGTTGCCGTAGGTGATTTCGGAGATCTTGAAGCCGGAGTTGCCGAGGTAGCGGAATTTCATGCTTCAAGCCTATTCGGATGCGACCGGACCAATCGTCGGTGTGCGTCGGCGCAGGCGCGCGATCCGGTCGAAGCAGAAGCCGAGCGCAAACACGACCGCAATTGCCACGAGCGCCGCGGCCAGCGGATTGACCGAGAACCAGAACCCCGCGGCGGCACCGACCGCTACGTGGTAGAGCGTATAGATCGTCGAGGCGACGAGCGACCGTGGGAGATACCGTCGCACGGCGAGACCACTCGCTCCGGCCGTCATCGTGACGGCGACGCGCACGAAGGGCAGGAACTTCGCGCCGATCAGGTAGGGACCCGGCCGGCGGTTCAAACCGACGGATGCGCGAACAAAGATCGCGGACATCCGCGTCCCGCGCATCCATCTCCACCGGTCAAGGCCAAGGTGTCGCCCAATAAAGAAGGAGATCGCATCGCCGACCATGGTCGCGGCAACGGCGACCGTCAGGACGAGCCACAGAAGTTGTCCGCCGCTGGCTGCGACGAGGGTGGAGAGGGTGACAACGGCTGTCTCACCAGGAACGAAAGGGAAGAACCCATCAATCACCAGAATGCCGGCCATCACGAGGTAGGCCCACGGAGTGTGACCGACAGCGAGGATCAGGTTCTCGATGTCGGCACCCATGCGAAAAACGCTAGACGAGCAAAGCCGCGACGGGATGTCCAGCGGATGAACGATCGATGCGCCGAGTCAACCCGGGGTTGACGAATTGATGGCGTCAACCTAAGGTTGACCCATGTCCGATTCACCCATTCCGCTCGACAACCTCATTGCCTACGTCAGGAAGATGCACGAGGGCGCAGGTCCCCTCGATAACCTCGCCGATGCCGTTCGCGTTGCGGCCACCATCGAGGAGGAGGCAGATGCCCTCATCGGCTACTTCGTCGACCAGGCGCGACGATCCGGAGCGCCATGGAGTGAGATCGGTGCGAGCATGGGGGTCTCAAAGCAGGCGGTGCAGAAACGATTTGTCACCCGCGTCGACGAAAGCGATATCGTGCCACAGGGGAAGCTGTTCGAGCGTTTCACCGAACGCGCCCGCCACACTGTTGCGGCCTCGCGGCGGATAGCAACCGCGGTCGGTGCGGACGGCACGAACACGGATCACCTCTCGACCGCGTTGCTCACCGAGCCACAGGGGTTCGCGGCTCGATACATTCGCGATGCGGAGATCTCGAACGAGCAACTGCTGGCTGCCTTTGACATCGACCCCGACGCCTTCGCGACCGCCGCCACAGTTGAGGCCGGCAACGTGCCATTTGATCTGACCTCGAAGCTGGCGCTTCGCGAGGCGCTCCGAGTTGCTCTGCGGCTCGGTCACAACTACATCGGCACTGAGCACCTCCTGCTGGGGATCATTCAGCTGGACGGCGAGCAGGCTCGGAAGTTCACGGATCTTGGCGTCACCGTCGACTCGGTCGAAGCCTGGCTGACCGAAGCGTTCGAGAAGCATCGGGCTGAGGGCAAGGGCTTATAGCCCGACGCAGCCAGTCATCTGCGTCAGCCGTTGGCCCAGTCCAGCAGGCGGTCGAGCGGCCAGGTGGTGACGATTCGATCGGCCGGCACTCCGTGCGCTTCTGCGCGGGCGGCACCGAAGTCGAGCAGCCCGAGCTGCCCCGGTGCGTGAGCGTCGCTGTCGATGCTGAACAGGCATCCTGCATCGAGAGCGAGCTCGATGAGCGGTCCCGGCGGATCGCGACGCTCGGGGCGCGAGTTGATTTCCACCGCAACGTTGTTCGCGGCACAGGCGGCGAACACCGCCTTCGCGTCGAAGCTTGACGGCGGCCTTGTTCCGCGGCTGCCCTCGACGAGGCGCCCCGTGCAGTGGCCAAGAACATTGGTGTGCGGATCGGATACAGCACTCAACATCCGCTCGGTCATCTCGCCGGACTCCATCCGGAGCTTGGAGTGAACGCTCGCGACCACGATATCCAGGCGATCGAGCATCGCAGCGGTCTGGTCGAGGGCGCCGT
The DNA here is from genome assembly GCA_036271795.1 of Galbitalea sp. Lineage (GTDB taxonomy): Bacteria > Actinomycetota > Actinomycetes > Actinomycetales > Microbacteriaceae > Galbitalea. The sequence goes on along the minus strand of DATAZY010000002.1, from coordinate 29,641 downwards.
CATCGAGGATGTCGACCTCGATCCCGCTGAGCAGTCGGAAACCCTCCGCGGACTTGTTGATCGCGGCAACACGGTTGATTTTCGCTACCTCGGCGAGTTCTTTGCGCAGTCGCTCCGCGGTCAGCCCATTGGCGACGCGAAGATGCGGCGAGTGGTCGGTCAGCGCCAAATACTCGCGCCCCAGCCCCTGCGCAGTCGACGCCATGAGCTCGATGGAGGTCGTGCCGTCCGACCAGTCGCTGTGGCTATGCAGGTCGCCCTTGAGCAACGGGAGAATGCCCGCACCGCCCGAGGTCAACGGCGCGGCAGCGCGCTCCCGTGCATCGACGAGGTATTTCGGGATATCCCCGTCGAGAGCCTCGACGATGACCTCGTAGGTCGTTCCGCCGATGCCTTTCGTTTTCTTGAGTTCGCCGCTGTCGACCTGGGGCTTCCGCTCATTAGCGGGGATTCCGGCGAGCACGGTCGCCGCGGTGCGGAACGCTTTGGTCTTGAACTCCGATGCTCGCTCCCGCTCCAGCAGGTAGGCAATCTCGTTCAACGCGTCGACGGGGTCCACACCCCATCTTCCCGCGATCCGTTATCCACGATCCACTCGGTCGTAACACCTCGTTCCGGACGTTGAGGTCTAAGTAGACTCGCGAATGTGCGAGTGAGCGTGCTGGGCGCTGTCTCCGTCGCGGCGGGCGACGGTGAGTTGAGCGGCCACGCCCTCGGTGGGCGACGAGCTCGCCTCGCGATCGTCGCTCTCGCTCTCGCCGACGGACCCGTTCCGAGCGAGCGACTCGCCGCCATGATCTGGGGCGACGAGCTGCCGACGAGTTGGAAGCCCGCGCTGCGTGGCATCGTCCGCAGCATCCGGACCGCGGTCGCCGCGATCGACTCAAGCAATCAGTTAATCGTGACGGCGCCGGCAGGCTACGCGCTGGCGGCAGGGATCGAGGTGGATGTCCGCGAGGCCTCGATCGCGCTCGACGCGGCAGTCGAACGGCTGGAGAACAGCCGCGCGGATGCCGCGATCCCGCTCCTGCAGGCCGCCTCGGAACTGTCGCCCGACCTGTTTCTGCCCTCGGAGGATCTGGACTGGGTTGGCGAGGAGCGTCGTGGACTCGCCGACCTGCGCAGAACCGCCCGCGAGACGCTGGTCACGGCGGCAGGTCTGGTCGGCGACAACCGGCGCGCCGTTCGGATCGCGCGCGAGCTGGTTGCGGATGACCCGACTGATGAGAGCGCGCACCGGATCCTCATCGCTGCGCTCGACCGAGATGGCGACCGGGTCGGCGCCGTCCAGGCCTACGAATACTGCAGAACTATCCTCGCGGAAGAGCTCGGCATCGACCCGAGCGGTGAGACCGTCGCGGTCTATCTGGCGGCGCTCCGGTCATCCGCCCCGGTCACCGTTGGACGACTCCCCGGGACGGAATCCACCTTCGTCGGACGCGCCCGCGAACTGAAGGAGCTGGCCGAGGCCTTCGGACAGTCGCGTCTGGTTACGCTGACCGGCCGAGGTGGCATCGGCAAGACCAGGCTCGCGCTCGCCTACGCCGCCGAGGCGCGGGACGGCGAAACGCTGTGGGTGCAGGTCGGCTCAAGCACAAGCGACGAGCTGGTCGCGGCCGACGTCGCCCGCGGACTCGGTGCATTCCCCGAGCCGGATCCAATCGCCGCACTTCTCGCGACAATTGCGCCGCGAGGACGCACACTGCTCGTCATCGATGGATGCGACGAGGTCTCGGACGGAGTCGCGACACTTACGACGAGCCTGATTTCGGGATGCCCGGAGCTGGTCATCCTGTGCACGAGCCGGGCGCCCCTGCATAGCACCAGCGAACGGGTGGTCGCCGTCGCTCCGCTTGACGCGGGCACCGAGAGCGCGCCGGGAGATGCATCGGTGCTCATCGCCCAGCGGATTCGCGAGCTCGGAAACCACGCGACCGACAGTCTCGTCGGACCGGATTCAATCGAGAGACTGGCCCGCCGCGGCTACGGAATCCCCCTCGCGCTCGAACTCCTCACCGCGCAGCTTCGGGAGATCTCGCTCGATGACCTGCTCGACGATGTCGGCGAGCCGGGCGAATCGGGCGACCAGGTACGGTCGATCCTTGACTACGGCTTCAGCAGCCTCACGCCCGATGAGTCAACCGTGTTCCTCCGGAGCTCCGTGCTCGACGGCGCGGTCTCGCTGGGACTTCTGCGCGGGCTCGTGGTGTCTGACGAGATTCCGTCCACGCGTGTCGCCCGACTGCTGGGGGAATTGAGTGCTCGCGGTCTCCTGCGAGTCGATCGCTCCGGACCGCGCTGGCGCTATGAACAGCACGACGATGTTCGCAACTACGCGCGATCGCTCCTCGTCTCCAGGGGAGAGGAACGCGCAACCTTCGGACTCCTGGCGGCCGCTCTACGCGGCATGCTGCCCGACGATGCCCGCGCGGCGCCCGGCACGTTCTCTTCGGTGATCACTGAAGCTCTTCCGAGCATCCGGTCCCTGTTCGGTGCCGCCCTCGACGATCACGCCAGCCTTTCGGATGCCCAGGAGCTGGCGTTTCGGCTGCACCGCTATTACGCGGCGACAAGTGTCTCTGAGGGTCGGTTCTGGCTCTCGCGCCTGCTCGCTCTGCCGACGACAACCGAGTGGACCGGCCTCGCAACATTCGCGCTCGGCTACCTGAGTTACTGGGCCGGTGACGGCGAAGCCGCCTTCACAGCACTCCGCACCTGCGTCGACCTGCTTCGCGGGGTCGAGGATTCGTACGCGGGTCGCGCGCTCATCTTCCTCGGCGGAATCGCGGATGACCTCGATCGCGGTGCGGAGGGCGTGGCCTTTGTCCGCGAAGCGATCGAAATTGGCGGAAGGATCGGCGAACACAACCTGCGCGTCGGGGCGGTCATCGGCGTCGGATCCCTTCTGGCGGAGCGGGTCGATCCCACCGCGGTCAACTTCGCGACCGAAGCGATCGAACTCTGTCGCGCGCAGGGCACCGCTGAGCAGTTGCTCATCACACTGCCGACGGCCGCGATGATCGCCTGGCAGGTGGGCAGCATGGATGCGGCTCGGGCATTCGCCCGCGAGGCGCAGCCGTTGCTTCAGGATGATCCCCGGATCGCTCGTGTCGTCTTGCTGATCGCCATGGCCGGTCTCGCCCTCGCGGAGGGCGACGCGGTGGATGCGGAGCGGCTCGCGACCGCCGCGGACACCGTCGGGACAGAGCTCGGTGTTGAACGCGAACTTCCGCTCGCGCGCTGTGTGCTTGCCCGCGCGAGGCTTGAACTGGCGGACCCCATTGGGGCATCCGCCGCCGTCGTTTCCGCGTTCGCTGCCGCCGACTCGATGAGCCTGGATTCGCCGTTCGCGCTCTGCCTGGAGACCGCGGCCCTCGTGGGACGCGCGATCGGGGTCGACGATTCCGAGCTTGGTACGGTGTTGTCTTCTGCGGCCGCGGTGCGTGTTCACGGTTCGCGTCCGGCACCGGCGAGCCTGCAGGACGCCGTTCGGGCGCTAAGAACGACCGTGCCGGATGCCGAGCCACTCCCCGCGCGAGCGGCCGCGTCGCTCGCCGGCGAGATGCTCACGCGCCGGGTCCGCGCTTAGTTCCAGCCGTCCTGGCTTCGAATAGCGCGGTCTGCGCTGGGCTGCACGCGTTCGCGGCGTGGCGCCGGAAAAGGGGCGCCTATTCGTCGAGCTCTCGGGGAACGGCAATGACGTCCACCAGGGCACCGTTGCGCCACACCGTGATCTCGATTGGCCTGTCGATCGCATCTTCGACCATCAGCTGCTGCACGGCCGTCGTCGAGACGACACGCTTTCCGGCGAGCTCGACCACGACATCCCCCTGGCGCAGTCCGGCCTCCTGCGCCGCGCTGTTCGCGGAGACCCCGGCGACCTGGAGTCCCGTCGGCGAGCCGATGCGTTTAGCGAGTTCGGGCGCCAGCCGGATCTGTGCGCCGGCGATGCCGAGCCAGGCCCTGCGCACCTTACCTTTGGACATGAGTGCGGCGATGATTCCGCGTGTTGTCGAATTGATCGGCACCGCGAGCCCGACGCCGACGCCGGCCACCGCGGTGTTGACACCAACCATTCGGCCGCTGCTGTCGGCAAGCACGCCGCCACTGTTGCCGGGGTTGAGTGCTGCATCGGTCTGGATGACCTCATCGATGACTCGACCGGACTGCGTCGGAAGCGACCGCCCGAGCGCCGACACGATTCCCGCGGTGACGCTCCCCGCGAGTCCAAGCGGATTACCGAGCGCGACCACCAGCTGGCCGACGCGCAGCCTTGCGGCATCCCCCAACTCGACCGGCGCGGGCACATCACCCCGGGCATGCAGGACCGCGAGGTCGGAGAGGGGATCGCGACCGACGACATCAACCGACACCGTCGAGCCATCCGCGAACGATGCCTCGGCCGATCGCGCACCGGCAACCACGTGAGCGCTGGTCAGCAGAAATCCGTCCACGGTGATCACGCTCGCGCTTCCGGAACCGCCGCCCCGCGACGTTCGAACGCTCACGCTCGCGACGCTGGGAAGGACGGACTCGGCGACATCCACGACCGTGCGGGAGTACGCATCCAGAATCTCGTTGTCGTCCATGCGGCAATTCTGAACCGCGCCGCCGCCTGGAGGGAGCGGGTTCGCTCAGGGCACAGCGCCCCGAGCGCTACCGCCCGAAGGCCGTCGCCGCAGGGCAGTCGAACGGGTCGCCACCGGCCGCGAGGCCAACCTGGTTCAGGTATCGGATGACGATCGCATACGACTGCCAGATCGTCGTCTCCGTGTAGTCGATGTTGTGCGCCTTGCAGTATTCCTTGGCGATGACCTGCGCGCGCTTGAGATGCGGGCGCGGCATGTTCGGGAACAGGTGGTGCTCGACCTGGTGGTTGAGTCCACCCATGTAGAAGTTCATGAACCAGCCGCTGCGAATGTTGCGGGAAGTGAGCACCTGGCGTCGAAGGAAGTCGACCTTGGAGTCATGCGGGAGAATCGGCATGCCCTTGTGGTTCGGGGCGAAGGATGCCCCCATGTACACGCCGAACACCGCGAGCTGGACACCGATGAAGGCGGCCGCCATTCCGGGAGGCAGCATCAGGAAGATCACGGCCACGTACGCAACGATGCGTGCGACAAGCATCGGTGCCTCGAGCCAGCGCTTCTCGACCTTGCCCCTGCCGAACACCGTACTGAGCCCGCGGATATGAAGGTTCAGGCCCTCGCCCATCAGGATCGGGAAAAACAGGTAACCCTGACGCTTGGTGAACCAGGCATACAGACCCCTGGCCTTTGCGGCATCCGCTTCGATGAACGAAACGTAGTCACGTTCGATGTCGGGGTCCTTGCCGATGATGTTCGGGTTGGCGTGGTGGCGGCTGTGCTTGGTCATCCACCACGAGTAGCTGATGCCAACCAGAAGGTTGCCGATCATCCTGCCGGCGAGGTCGTTCGCCTTGCCAGACTCGAAAACCTGTCGATGGGATGCCTCGTGCGCGAGAAATGCCAGCTGGGTGAAGATCAGGCCGAGTGCGGCGGCTACGAGAAGCACGAACCAACTGTTGTGAAGAAACGCGATTCCAACGAACGAGGCACCCAGCGCCGCGAGAAGCACGGCAAACATCGCCACATAGAATCCGGTACGTCGTCGCAACAGCCCCGCGTCGCGAACCGTGTGAAGGAGAGCCGCATACTCGGTCGTCGGGTTGGCCTGATCACCGCGGGGTTTCGTGCGAATGATATTGATGACGGGGCTGCTCATGTCGAGCCTCAATTCGGTCGCACCCAAAGCGCTCAGCGGGATGCTGCACTTCGAGTGTTGGGCGACCGTGGTCTTGGGCAACCTTCCGGCAAGACTATTGGTAATACCCCTCATCCGCATGCAGTTAACGGTCAGGAATCGGCCACGGCACGCGAATTGGGGGTGCACTCACAGAATCAGTGAACCGGAACGAGTCGGGCGCAAATCGGAACCGCGATGGCGACGACCACAAGGTGCATGAGACCGAGCGCGATCACTGCGGTGAGAGATGCGCCGGGAATGAACCCGGTGATCACGAGGACGGTGTCTGGCGCGAAGGACAACACCGTGAGAACGGGCACAAGCACGCGCAGCACCGCAGCGGGACGACTCGCTCTGCGCCTCACGATGCGCCACCCGACGTAGGCCGCGAGGAAGCCGACGAGGGTGAAGGGCGCGTAGACGAAGAAGAGAAGCGGTGAGAAGTTGACGCTCGCGCCGACGGCGCGGGCAGCAATCGCAATGATCGAGTTGGCAAGGATTGCGACGAGGATGCCCGCGGCAATGATCGCGACAGAGCGGGAGCGGGCGGGGGTCACGACGCCGAGAGTGGCCGTATCGGTGGCAGGCATTGGCGGAACCTTTCAATAATTAGTACGACGGTCGTACTAACTGAAAATTAGTACGTACATCGGACTAAAGTCGAGAGCATCACGCGGATTTGATCTGAGTGGAGTACCGGTTGTGCCGGCCGCTAATCCCACGGGAGTACGAGGGAACCATGAGCAATTCGCCTGGGCCGCTGGGCGCCGGCGCGGGGCTCATCCGCCTGACAACGGCGGTTGGCGAGCGCGTTCTCGAGGTGCGTGCCGCCTCCGGCTTGACCGCCCTGCAACTGCAGGTGCTTCGGGTGGCAGCGGATGGCGCGAGCATGACGGCGCTCGCGCGGGCGCTCGGGGCACCCAAAACGACGGTGACGAGCGTGATCGACCAGCTCGAGGCGGTGGGACTAGTGATGCGTACAGAGGACGAAGCCGATCGTCGCAGGCAGATTGTCCGCAATACCGCCGCGGGCGTCACCGTACTCGCGGAGTTCGATCGGGCGCTCAGCGAGCGAGTCGATGAACTGGTGACGAATCTCAGCCCCGGTCGTGCCCGTCGACTGCGGGAGCTGATGGCGAAGTTGCCCGATGCGACGGTGCCTCTTCCCCTCGCCGGGCCGCGCTGATCAGGGTTCGATCGCCACGAGGATCTCGCTCAGGATGTCCGCGAGCTCGACCCGCTCCTCGACATCCAGAACGGACAAGACGGTGGAAACCCGTGCGGCGAGATCGCTCGCAAACGCGTTCGCCACAGCCGTTCCCCGTGAGGTTGGCGTCGCGAGCAAGTTGCGGCGATCGCGTGGGTCGGGCGACCGTACGACGAGGCCGGCGGATTCCATCCGGGTGACGAGCCCGCTCATCGTCGACTTCGGAACGTTGAGTGCGGACGTCAGTCCGAGCATGTTGCTGGGATTGAGACTCAGGATGTAGAGCAGTCGCGCCTCCTGAACGCTCAACCCGACGGCACTCGCGGAGGCGTAGTAGTGCTCGCCAACTGCCGTCGTAGCCCTGATCACCTCCGCGGTGGCGGGTGACGACTTTGATCGCGGCATCCTCAGATTCTGCATCATCGCTGAGCGTCTGAACGGAAACGGCGCAGGAAGCCGAATGCGAATCCGAGAACTGCACCCAACAGCATGGCGACGCCGTGAGCGTCGTTCGCAATCACGAGCACGATGCCTGCCGCTCCCGCGATTCCGGCGCAGGCGAGGATGAGCGGGCGTCTCAGGGTCAGCACACCGAGCGCGCACATGCTGAGTAGCAACCCGTCGCTGGCGAACGAGCTTCCGCCCCCGGGCTCGTTCCACGCCACCGCGAGCAGATTCAGCACTATGGATGGCCCCAGAAACAGCACCACTGAGCGCCATCGCCCCCATGCTCGCTCGCCAAGCGTCACGACCACGGCGACCACCACAAGGTTGAAGATGGCGCCAACGAGCCCGCCGTCCTGCGCCAGGATCGCGGTGAGAACGCGCCACCACTGGCCCTGCAGTTCGAGCCACGGCTGGCGGGACAGGGCAGCCCCGATCGACGGGAAGGCAAACTGCAGCAGCGACGGGATCCCGATGACGAGCGTCGAGACCAGCGCGACGACCGGGAACCCCCGGTTCACCGGCCGTAAGCGCACAGCCACCTGTAGCCCGGCGACCAGCACGACCAGGTCGAGGACGATGCTGAGCGTCGACTCCCCTGTGGTATCCACCTAACTAGCCGCAGACACGACGGCGACCAGGGCCAGCACGCGTCACGGCCAGCACAGGCAGAAGGGATGCCCCGACGGATCCGCGTAGACCTGGAACCCGTGGGGCATTTCGAGGCTGACCGCCTTCAGCACTCTCGCACCTAACGCAATCGCCTGCTCGTGCGCGGTCGCGATGTCATCGACGTACAGGTCGAGGTGGATCTGTTGCTGCTCGCCGTCCGGCCAGTCGGGGGCGACATGATTTGGCGCTAGTTGGAAACCCAGCTGCGCTTTACCGTCCACGAGAACAGTCGCCCAATCGTCCTCAAGGTCGACCGTTCCGCCGAGAAGACCCGCCCAAAACGCGCTCTCGCCCGCGAGATCGGGGGTATCGAACACGGTGATACGAGATCTGATTTTCATAGCTCGATCAAACCCCAGGCGACCGTTGCTAACAACCCTGGTGTATCTACTGCGGTGCCTGCGGTACGCGCAGTTGCCGAGCGCGAAGGAACAGGGCGGTGACGACGACCGCGGGCCAGATCGATTCCGCGTCGGCCGCGACGCGCTCGATGAGTCCGACGTACGGCACAGAATGCGAGGTCCAGACGACCAGAAACCAGAGACAGATGGCGGTGAGCAGCACCGTGCCCAGGATCGAGCCGAGCGGGCGAACCAGCCAGGGATAGTCGGACCGGAGCCGCATCCCGAGAATGGGCCAGGCCGCGAGTAGTACGAACCCGATGATCGCCGCCGTGTTGTGTGCCGCCGACGTGCCGGCGACCGAGGGCAACGGGAACGCGGCGACGGCGAGCGAGGCAAGCGCGCCGAGAAGATAGACGATTCGGCCAGGGACTCCGATGCCGCGCGCGAAGGCGACGGTAACCAGGTGCGAGCATCCCGTGAGCACGAAGATGATCGTCATGAACTCGCGGGTCGGCGCATCCCCCGCCGCGAGCTCACTGATCGTCTGCCGCACCGGGTCGTAGCTCGGCCACGCCAGCCCCGCGACAATCGTGCCGCCGATAAACAGGACAGGGGTGAGATAGGCCGAAATGATCGCAGGTCGGCCGACGTACTCCCGCGCAGTGGTCACGGCACGAGAATACCGGGCCCTTGGTTCGCGAGCTTTGCTAGAACACGTCGGGTCGCGCGAACTCCAGCACCGGAGAGCCCGAGGTGACGTCGCGGGGTGCGAGATGGGACAGGATCAGCGGGAGGGTCCGCTGCATCGTCGTCGTCATCCGGTCGTAGAGTTCCGTCGACGTCACCCGATAGTCGGTGAAGTCCCCCTCGTTCGCGAAGATACCGAGCGGGAGTGTCAGCGCCTGGAAGAAGCCAAACAGAGGGCGCATCTGGTGTTCAACGAGCAGCGCGTGCCGGTCGCTGCCACCGGTGGCCGTGAGGATGACCGGTTTGTCCGCGAGCGCATACTGTCCGACGTGGTCGAAGAACAGCTTGAACAGGCCGGTGTAAGTCGCCCGGTAGGCGGGCGAGCCCACGACGATCAGGTCCGCCGCCTCGACCAGTTCGAGAGCTTCGCGCGCGTTCGGACCGATGTCGTTGCGGAACGGACCGGCGCCGAGTTCGCCGAGAAGCGGGGCAAGCTCGACGACCGTGTGCACTCCTCCGAGGCTCGTCGCGAACGCGCGAGTCACCTCTTCGACGAGAGCCGTCGTTCGGGAAGGACGAATCGGACTTCCACTGACCCCGACGACCGAGATCTCCGCCATCAGAACGACCCCGTATTCGCGGCACCAGCGAAATCGAGACGCTCCACCGGCACATCGAGGTTGGCGCCACCGCGATAGCGAGTTGCGATGTGCCGCTCCGGCAGACGGCTGTTGCCCTCACCGAACAGGCGTTCCCGGAGCGTGCCGGGATGCGATCCCGCCTCGGGCAGGCGACCGCGCTTGCGCAGCTCCGGAACCACGAGTTCCGCAAAGTCACGCGCGGTATCGAAGGAGTGGTACTGCCGGAGGTTGATGCCGTCGAGACCGTCCTCGTCGAGCCAACGCTCGATCTCGTCCGCAACCACCGAGGGCGTGCCTGCGACGAAGAACCGGTCATCCCTCGAACCGGAAATGAAGTCGAGCGCCTGTCCGACGGTGCGTTCGAGCGGAAGGAATGGAACGGCGGAGGGCGACACATCGGCCCGACGAAGGGCTTCGGCGACGGTGATCTCGCGCGGGAATGCGGTCAGGTCGACGGGCAGGCTCGAGTGCGCCAGGATGCCGTCGATGCTCACGTGCTCCCGGTAGAGGCGCCACTTGTCGGCAGCCTCCTCCTCGGTACGCCCGACAACGACGCCCGCCATCGCGATGAACTTGATGTCGTCCGAGTTGCGACCGTGCCGCACAGCGGCATCGCGCATTGTCTCGGCATTGCGCCGGAACTCCTCAGAAGTACGCCCACCCGTGAAGACGGCCTCGGCATGTCGACCGGCAAACTCGATCCCCGCAGGTGATCCCGTGGCCTGGAAAATGACGGGCGTGCGCTGAGGCGACGGATGCACAATGTGCGGCCCGGAGACGCGATAGCGGTCGCCGACGTGGTTGATGTAGCGAACCTTCGACGGGTCGGTGTAGATCCCGTGCTCGCGGTCGGCGACGACGGCGTCGTCGTCCCATGAACCCTCCCACAGCTTGTACAGCACATCGAGGTATTCGTCGGCGTACTGGTAGCGGAGATCGTGCGGGACTTCACCATCCAGCCCAAAGTTGTGTGCCGCGTTCGGAAGGTACGACGTCACGACGTTCCAGCCGACGCGACCCTTCGTCAGGTGGTCAAGCGTCGACATCCGTCGGGCGAATGCGAACGGCGGCTCGTAGGTGGTCGAGAACGTGACGCCGAACCCGAGCCGCTTGGTGACCGCCGCCATTGCGGGGATGACCAGGAGCGGGTCGATGTTCGGGCTCTGCAGCCCTTCACGCAGCGCGGTTTCCGCCCCGCCCCGAAACACGTCGTAGGCCCCGATCACGTCGGCGAGGAATACGCCGTCGAAACCGCCATTCTCGAGGATGTCCGCGAGCTCAGTCCAGTAGTCGAGGTCTGCGAAGCGCTCGCGGTTGTTGCCGGGAAGCGGCCACAGGCCGTGCGTGATGTGGCTGACACATGCCATCTCGAACAGGTTGAGGAACAGTTGCTTTGGCTCGGCCATGATGGGCTCTCTTTCGACGAAAGTGCTGTGAAGTCTGGAGATCAGGCCGAGAAAGCGGCCGGATCGAAGGCGGGGATGGATGCGATGAGTTCGCGCGTGTACGGATGCTGAGGCCGCTGGAAGATGTCGTCGGGAGTGCCTTCCTCGACAACCCGCCCATCCTTCATTACCAGCACGCGGTCGCTCAGGTGGCTGATGACCCCGAGATCGTGCGAAATGAAGAGATAACTGACGCCCGATGATCGCTGCAGCGCGACGAGCAGGTCCAGGATCTGGGCCTGGATGGTGACGTCGAGTGCGGACACGGCCTCGTCGAGCACGATGACTGACGGGCGAGGAGCGAGCGCCCGAGCAATCGCGACGCGCTGCCGCTGGCCTCCGGAGAGCTTCAGCGGGAAGCGATCGAGTACCTCAGAAGACAATCCGACCAGCCCGAGAAGTTCCAGCACCCTCGCCCGCCGGCCGAAACGGGACAGCCGACTCCCCCGCAGAGCGTCGAGCAGGATGCGCTCGACGTTCCAGCGCGGATCAAATGAACTGAGCGGATCCTGGTTGACGAACGAAATTCGTGGCCGCAGTCGCCGCCGGCGCCGTTCCGGCAGTGTCGACCAGTCCCGTCCGAGCAGGCGTACGGTGCCGCCGTCGAGCCTCTCGAGACCGAGAGCGAGCTTTGCGGTCGTGCTCTTGCCGGACCCCGATTCGCCGACGATGCCGAGGGTTTCCCCCGCGCCGAGCGTGAACGAGACCCGATCGACTGCGCGGTTGACGGCGCCGTCGGGTGACACGAACCGCCTGACGAGATCCCGTGCCTCGAGCACTGATCCCACCTGCCGGTGCGACCGCACGGGAGCGGTCGCCGCATCAGGCACGGCTGTCGGGCTCAGCTTCTGACCGCGAGTGCGCTCACTCGGAACCGCCGCGATGAGCGCTTTTGTGTAGTCGTGCTTCGGCGACCCGAGCACCTGTGCAGCGGTCCCCTGCTCCAGCACTTCGCCACCGCGCATGACCAGGATCTGATCCGCCAGTTGGGCAACCACCGAGAGGTCGTGGCTGATCAGGATGACGGACGCGCCTCGAAGCTTCATCTTCTCGAGCTCGCCAAGCACCTGCGCCTGCACGGACACATCGAGAGCCGTGGTGGGCTCATCCGCGATCACGATGTCGGGATCGAGCGCGATCGCCGAGGCGATCAGGGCGCGCTGGCGAAGGCCTCCGGAGAGCTGGTCTGGACGCTGGCGCGCCCTCACTTCCGGAAATGGCACCCCGACCCGGGTGAGTAAATCGATCACCCTCCGCGACCGCTCCGAACGGGTGCCCCGGTGGTGCAGCGCCAGCGCCTCCGCGATCTCGGACCGCACGGGGCGAAGCGGGTCGAGCGAGACGAGGGCATCCTGCAGGATGAAGCCGACATCGCGGCCGCGCACCCGGCGCCACTTGCGCGGTGTAAACGCGAGCGCATCCTCGTGGTGCAGCTCCAGAGAGTCTGCTTCGACTATTGAGTTGCGTCCGGCGAGCCCAACCAGCGCTCGGGCGGTGACGCTCTTGCCCGACCCGGACTCACCCACGATTGCCACGCACTCACCGGGTGTCAACTCGAAGGAGAGCCCCCGCACAATGTCGCGACGAACACCGTCGACGAGGAAGCTCACTCGCAGGTTCCGGGCCGACAGCCTCGTGGCCGGCCAGTCCAGGCCGAGTTCTACCGGGTCGTCGATGGTTTCGGCGATGCTCATCACTTCTCCCCTTTTTCCAGATGTGCCTGCAGGTGGCGACCGATGGTGGTTGCGGCGAGCGCGACCGCGACGATGACGAGCCCGGGGATGACCTCAAGCCAGTTCGCCTGAATGATGTAGCCGCGTCCGGCATCCAACAGTGCACCCCATTCCGGCGCCGGGGGCGCGACCCCGAGCCCGAGGAACGACAGACTCGAGGACCAGACGATTGACTGGCCAACCGATAGCGCGAACACGGCCACGAGCGGCCGGAGCGCGTTGGGCAGGATGTGCGCCGACACGATTCGTGCCCGAGAGTGTCCGAGCGCGGTCGCCGCCTCGACGTAGCCCGAGTTCTTCGCAGCGAGTATCTGGCCGCGGATCATGCGGGCGTATCCCGGAGCGGTGCCGAGCCCAACCGCGAAGATCTCGGTGACCGCCGACGGCCCCGCGATCGCGATGAGGAGTAGGGCGAGAAGCAGCGCGGGAAAGGCGAACATCACCTCGACAAAACGATCGACCACCACGGCCGCCGGCTTCACAGCGAGCGCGGCGAGCGACCCAAGGATGAGCGCAAGCACGATGCCAACCCCGGCTGCGCCGAGTCCGATAAGAAGCGACTGCCCGGCGCCGAACACGAGCCGGCTGTAAAGATCTCGGCCCGATTCGTCGGTGCCGAACCAGTGCGCCCACGACGGGCCCTGCAGCGCGGCTGGGTAGTCGAGCGCATACGGGTCGTGCGTGGCAAGCAGTTGCGGGGCGATCGCCGCGACCGCGAGAAGCAGCACGAGGAGCACGGCGACAAAGAGCCCCCAGGGCAGGCGACGCAGCTGAATCGGTCGCGTCGGGACAGTCGCACTGCGAATCGCGGTCATGACGCCTTCAAGCGTGGATCGATAAGCGTGTAGGCGATATCGACGAGCAGGTTCACCGTCACGTAGAAGACGGCGACCAACGTGACAATGCCGACGACGACCGGCAGGTCCTGCGCATTCACGGCCGCCACGAGAACGGAGCCGATGCCGGGCCGGGAGAAGATCGACTCGACGATGACGGCGCCGGAGAGCGTGGCTCCGAGCGCCCAGCCGGACAGGGTGACCGCGGGAATAGTCGCGTGCCGCAGTACATGCCTGAGACGCACGCCGGTATCGCTCATGCCGCGCATCCGAGCGGAGACAACGAACGGCTGGTCCAGCCCGCGCTCGAACTCGACGCGCGTGCTTTGGGCCATGAACCCCGCAAGCGGGATGGCCAGGGTGAGCGCGGGCAGGATGAGGCCGTTCACGCCGGTGCCACCGATGACCGGGAACCAGCGCAGCCCCAGTGCGAAGACGAGGAGCAGGATGATACCCAGCCAGTAGGCGGGGAGTCCCGCGGCAACGACATCCACCAGGGCGCCGAGGCTGCGAACGCGTGGTCCGCGACCGGCGGTCAGCGTCACCCAGACGATCATGAGCACCCACGCGAACAGGATCGCGGTGAGGGAGAGCGTGACTGTCGCGCCGAGCTGTTCGCCAATGACTGCTGTCACGGGTCGGAACTGCTGGTACGACGTGCCGAAATCGCCAACGACCAGGCCGCGCAGGTAGTCCCAGTACTGCACGAGTACCGGATGATTCAGGCCGTATTCTGCCCGGATCGGCGCAAGTTCCGCCGCGGTTCGCTGCTGCGCCTGGCCGTCGCGGATATTCAGGATGACCGTCGCGCGATCCCCCGGCAACGCAAGCTGGGCGAAGAACGCGACCGTCGCCGCGCCCCACAGCACGACGATGGCGGAGACCAGCTTGCGACCGATGGTCAGCAGGATGAGTCGCAATCGTGACCGGCGGCGCTCCTCCAGTCCTTCGTCTGAGGTCTGCGCGGGAGTTGGCTCCGTCGAGACGGCGTTACTTGGTGAAGTAAGCGTCATAAAACGTCGGTCCCCCCTGCGCGTGCTCCTGCCAGACATCCTTGAGCTTCGGCGAAACCGCGAGCGTGCTCAGCCGGTCGTAGACGCCGATCGAGAGGGCGTGTTGGGCGATGTAGTCCTGCGCCTTCTCGTAGTCGGCATATTGCTGTGCAACGGTGGGCGCGGAGTTTCCGGCGAGGATGTAACCATTCAGCACGGGGTCGTTGTAGAAGTCGCTGTTGCTGTAGTTCGGGTCATCCTTTGTGCTCGGCCGCCAGTTGATGTAGAGGATGCCGGCGGTGACGGCGGTCCAGTACCCGACACTGAGGTCGTAGGACTGCGGACTGGAGTACTTGCCCGCGAACAGCTCACTCTGCGGCACGGGGATCAGGTCGACGTCGAAGCCAACCTTCGATGCTTCCTCTTTCACGCCCTGCAGGATGGAGGCGCCATCCTGGTCGATGATGGATCCCGCTCCGTAGGGCAGCACGACCGTCAGCGGCACACCGTTTTTGGTGCGGACGCCAGCGCTCGTGCGACCGGTCCAGCCCGCGGCATCCAGCAGGGCGTTGGCTTTGGCCGGGTCGTAGCTGTACCAGTCCGCCGCCTTCGTGCTGTAACCCGGCGTCGCCTGGCTCACACCGCCATTGCCCTCGAACGGGATGACGCCCTCGCCGATGGTGTCGACGATCTGTTTGCGGTTCAGGCTGTAGGCGAACGCCTGTCGCACCTTCTCGTCGGTGAATGGTCCGACCTCAGTATTGAAGGCGATCTGCTGGGGACGACCGGGCGTCACATACTTCTCGAGCTGGTATCCATCGCTCTTGAGCGTCTTCCACTGAACGGCCGGTACGTCATAAATGGCGTCAACCTGCCCGCTCTGCAGAGCGGCGACGCGGGTCGTCGGGTCGGCGACGAACTTCCAGTCGACCTCCTTCACGTGTGCGGGACCGGTATGGAGGGCGTTGGCCGGAGGCGACGTGTACTTGTCGTTACGCACCAGGATGATGTCCTGTCCGCGGTTCCACTTCTTGACGATGAATGCACCGGAACCGATCGGTGCCTCACAGTTCTGAGCCGTCGTGCGGGTCTTCAGCGCGTGCTCGGACTGGATCCCGAAGTAGGCCTGCGTCAGGTTTTCGGCAAAGTCCGGATAGGGCTTCAGCAGGTTGATCTGCAGTGTGGTGTCGTTCACCGCGACAGCCGACTTGTAGTAGCCGGCGAGCCAGACATCCGCGGTGCTGTTGCCGCCCTTCAGCCAGTAGTCGAAGTTGTACGCGACCACGGCGGCGGTGAGCGGCGTGCCATCCGTGAACTTGACGTTCTTTTTGAGGTCGAACGTCCAGGTGAGCCCGTCGCTGGATGACTTCCACGACGTCGCCAGCCACGGGACGACTTTGTGGTTGGCATCGAGCGAGACCAGGTTATCGAGAACCTGGTACGACAGGTAGGCCTGCTCGATCCATCCACCGAAGACGCAGGCTGGCTCCTGCTGATGGGCGTACACGATCGTTCCGCCGTCCACGGGCTGTCCGCCGGGCGATGCCTCGCCGGAGCCGGCGCAGGCGGTGAGGGCGAACACGGAAGCGATGGCGATAGCGGCGATGGAGACACGTGAGACGCGCATGGAAGGGAAACTCCAGATGTCGGTGTTGGCGGCAGGGGGTTTCGGTCAGACTAGGACGCTCGTTCTGCGGGCCATCAGCGGGAGCGTCACACTCGATCACACACCGAAATGTGACGAAACGCGACGACACCGGGCGTAATGAAGACGCCCTTGCCCGCCCGACGCATCCACGGAAGGATCGGAGGCACCAGCCGCGTGACTTGGGCGCGACGGCACGAATGATCGGATGGACGAACATGAGTGGTTTCAAGAAGTTCCTTCTGCGCGGAAATCTCGTCGACCTCGCGGTCGCGTTTGTCATCGGTGCGGCGTTCGCCGGTCTCGTCACCGGACTGGTGAAAGACTTCATCACTCCGCTGATCGCGGCGATCGGTGGCAAACCCAGCTTCGAGGACCTGTCGTTCACCCTGAACAACTCGAAGTTCCTCTACGGGGACTTCCTGAACCTGCTGATCTCATTCATCATCGTTGCGGCCGTCGTCTACTTCCTCGTCGTCGTGCCGTTCAGTAAGCTCCTCGAGCGGTTCAAGCCGACCGCGGATGAGCCCGCGCCGGTCCACGACTGCCCGCACTGCCTCTCCTCGATTCCGATCGCGGCCTCCGTCTGCTCCTTCTGCACGCGAGATGTCTAGGGCGATCCTCGCGGGCGGATAGCCGTCGACGATCAGATCTTCGATTTCCGCATCGGTGTAGGGCTTTCGCGCCAGTCGCTGGATGCGCCTCCATTCTTTGGCCCACAATCTCGGGTCGAAGCGGTTCACGAAGCGGAACTTCTCGCGCAGCGCGTAACCGAAGATGCCGAGTCCAACGAGCGCGTAGAGAATCGTCGCGAAAACCGTGCCCTCCTGGGCGCTCCCGTCGACCGTCGGCTTGCCTGTGAGCACGCGGTGCAGGGCGTGCACCGGAGCGGGTTGCTGCGACGCGAGCATTCCGTAGGCGCCGGTGTAGGTTGGCGCGTCCAACCTCGGCGCGAGCTCGTGCAGGTCGATCGAGTCGACCTGATTCCCCGACTCGGGCTCGTCGGCTTCGTTCGCGGTGACGGAACCCTGCGCGGCTTCGCTGGCAACGATTCTCGCCGTCACGGACACGGCTCCCGTCGGCGGCGGCGCGGCGGGGGACGGGTCGTTCGGATTGGCGATACTCGAATCGACGCAGCCGCGATCGATCACGAAAATTCGGCCCGTCGACAGCCGCAGGGGCGTCAGAACCTCGAACCCGGTGTCGGCGCCGCAGGTGCGATTGCGCACGTACAGCTGACTCGAAACGAGGTAGCTGCCCGTCGCGGTGACGGGCTTCCACTGCTCGGCCGCCGAGTACGCGCCCAGTGATGGCAGGATGTCGGCGAGCGGCACAGCTGGCGCGTCGAAATTCCGGTCGACGGTCGCGTTGAACTGGGCGATCTGCTGTCCGAGCTGGGCCTGCCAGATCACGCCAGCCGCACATCCGGCCGCGTACACCACGGCGCCGAGGATGAATGCGATCCATCTCTTTGTGAGAACGAACCGCCAGCCGGTCTTGCCCTCGGTGACAGTGTCGTAGGTCGCGGCCGTGGGAACGGGAATCGCGAGGCCGGCGAATCGCTGCGACGGCCTGGAGACGACTTCATTGCCGACAGGCTTCGCGCGAGGCTCCATTCTCCGAAATCGCACGTGCCACCTGTCTCGCCGGGACCCGCAGCAATGCTAGCTACGCCCGCCTGTACCCAAGCTGTGACCAATTCGCGTGTCGCCCTTGCGTCGAACCGACGCGGCCCGATAACGTACAGGTCTGCCGATTCTCACGAAAGGAGCCAGGCAATGATTACGAACCCAGCAGCGGCGATGTTCCGCTCCGCCGGCTTCTTCGGCCTTCTCGCCGACTGATCCGACCGGCTTTTCGCCTCATCACGATCGACCCCGGGTTTCCGTGCTCGATCCGCCACCACAGTGGCGCCTGTTAAGCCCGCCACGAACGGGCACTCTTCGGCGACCTCGCCGAATCAGTTGTGAGGAACATCATCATGAACACCGTCCTGTCGACCCCCGTCGACGAACAGAACCACACCCATCCGCCCTCCCGGGCGAGGTCATCCACCGTGCGCACTGTCGGTCTCGCCGATCGCGTCGCCCTGCACCTGGGGCTTGCGCTCATCACCTGGAGCCGCCGTCCCCGCACGGTTGCGCAACGGCCTTCCCGGGATTACCTGCGCGCACTGCGTGCCCGCTCGATCGAACGAGCCGACCGTGAACGGCAGACCGAGCGCGCCGTGCGTCTCGGACTGCCGACGCGGTAACCCTGGTGACAGACCGATGATCACCGAGTCAGCCGGCCCAGTAGCCCCAGCCGCGGCCGAACATCCCGTCGAAGTCTCCGTTCGAGGCTTCGGCGGGACCGTTCGAGCGGCGTGAGCCCAGATAGGACGCGACAACGGCGGCTCCGAGGTCATCCAATTCGGGTGCGACGACTGTGCCTCCGACCCTCCTGGCCATCGAGTCGATGAACCGGGCAAGCCCCGGATCATCCCCGAGACGGAAGAACGTCGTCTGAGCACCGAGCCGCATCGAGTTGTCGAGTTCCCGGATGGCGACAGCGATGGTCACCGGATGCGGTGGGTAGCTGAAGAAGACATCGCCGCTGGCCTCGAGGTGCGAGGTCGGCTCGCCATCTGTGACGATCAGCAGCACCGGCTGGGCGTTCGGATGCTTGCGAAAGTGCCGATTCGCGAGCAGAAGCGCGTGGTGCAGGTTCGTGCCCTTGTTGTACATCTCTTCGAGGGCAGTGAGCTGCTCGATGTCGATGACCTCGGCGTGTCGGCCGAAAGCGATGAGCTGCAGATCGTCGCCGCGGAACCGACTGGTGATGAGGGTGTGCAGGGCGAGCGCGGTGCGCTTCATTGGGACCCATCGGCCATCCATGACCATGGAGAACGATGTGTCGACCAGAAGCGCGACGCAGGCCTGGGTACGGGCCTCGGTCTCCTGCACCTCGACATCCCCGATCTGGATCCGGACGCCGTTCGTTGTCGACTCGCCTTCGCCAGCCTGTCGCGTGAGCGCGTTCGTGATCGTGCGCGTCACATCCCACGGTTCGGTATCGCCGAACGCCCACTCGCGCGTGGCGCCGGAGCGCTCACCGGCTGCACCGGCCTGGCGCAGGTCGCGGTTGCCCTGCCGACCGGACATTCGGTCGGCGACATCCCGAAGCAGAGCCTTGCCGAGCTGGCGCATGGCCTTCGGCGTCAGTTTTAGCTTGCCGTCGGTTCCGCGCTTGAGCGTTCCTGTGTCCCGCAGGGCCTGTTCGAGTTGTTGGAGCGTGCGCGCGTTGACCGCAGCGTCATCCCCGAGCTGGCGCGCCAACTTGTCGAGATCGAGGTCGTCCAGTCGCGAACCGCTGTAGGACTGCGCGAGCTGATCCGACAATTCGTCGAGGTCGGCGATGTCCTGGAACACGCCCGTGCCATCGCCGAGACCAAGCCCCTCGCCGCCATCCATGCTCTCAGAACCGTCCCAGTTCTCGCCGGGACGAAGTGAACGAAGGTTTGCATCAAGCTGGGTGAGGGATTCCATCAGTTCCGGCGTCCCGAAGGCCTGCTGCGCAAGGGCGTCGAGCTCGTCGCGCTGTTCCTGGCTCATCGAGTTTCGCATGCGCTGCGCGGCTGCTGCGCGCTGGGCCAGCGAGTCCAGGAGTTCGTCGATGTTCTGCGGGTTCTCGGGGAAGTACTCGCCGTGCTTCGCCATGAATTCGTCGAACTGTTCCTGGCTGTCCTCACCGCGCCGATGTGATTCCAACAGCTTGTTCAGGTCGCCGAGCATCTCGTTGATGGCGGCCCGATCCTCGTCGGTCGCGTTCTCGAGCGCCTGCTTCATTCCGGCGAAGCGCTGGTCGAGCATTTCCCGGCCAAGCAGGTCCTTGATCTTCTCGTAGTCCGCGCGGGCCTCGCGGCTCCGCCAGTTGTACTGGCCCAACTCGCTGACCGCGGCCGCTGGAGAAGCGGGCAGGTTGTCAAGCTGCATTTCCGCGAGCATCCGGTCGCCATCATCCAGCTCGACATCGCGCGCGAGCTGTCCGCGCTCGGCCAGGACCGCCTTCTCGAGCAGCTCCCTTATTTCCTGCAGGGTGCCGTCGAGGTTGTGCTTCTGGGTGAGTTCTCGCCGACGGTCGGCAACCCGACGCGCCAGCTCGTCGAGTCCCGCCTTGCCCCTTCCGCCTCTCCGAAGGAACTCGCGCATCGCCGCTTCCGGCGAATAACCAGCCATGACATCCTCACCAATGGCGTCGAGCGCCTCCGCGATATCGACGGGGGGCGCAAGCGGATCCGGGCCGCCGTCGTATTTGCCATAGCGGGCCGAGCGGGTGAGGCGACGGTTGGTCCTAGCCATAGATGACCTCGCCGCCACCCGTCTCCTTGCTGATCTTGCGCATCAGGTAGAGACCCTCGAGCGCCAGCTCGATCGCACCGGCTCGCTGACCGTCGTTGGTCGCTCCCAGTCGAGCACAGATGTCGTCGTAGAGTTCGGACTCGCCAAGCGCCGGAAGCCCGGAGAGGAAGTCGCGCGCGGCGACCTGCTCGCCGGTCGTCACCATGACGCCGCTCTCGATGGCGTCGACCAACACTCCGAAGTCGAGACCGGCGAAATGCGCCCTGACCGTCTCTGCCGTCGCGGTGCGCAGCAGATGGTCGAGGACCTCATCCTCGCGTCCCTCTTCGCCGGATTCGAATTCGATCTTGCCGCCCAGCACATCCACGGCGGTCTCGAGATCGACCGGCCGGGCAACGCCCTCGCCCTCGCCCTGGCGACTCGCGCGATGCAACGCGGCCGCGGCGATGGTCTCGGCTCCGGCAATGGCAAAGCGCGCGCTGACACCGCTGCGCTGGTCGACCGCGCTGGACTCGCGCAACGCGCGGGTGAAGCGCGCGAGGATTTCGACCAGGTAGTCGGGGACGTCGGCGACCAGTTCGGCCTCCTGCCGGATGATCGCGACCTCGTCATCCAGTTCGGTCGGATAGTGTGTGCGGATCTCGGCGCCGAAGCGGTCCTTCAGCGGTGTGATGATCCGACCACGATTGGTGTAATCCTCCGGGTTCGCGCTGGCCATCACGAGAACGTCAAGCGGGAGTCGCAGTACGTAGCCGCGGATCTGGATGTCGCGCTCCTCCATCACATTGAGCATGGCAACCTGGATGCGCTCGGCGAGATCCGGCAGCTCGTTGATGGCGACGATCCCGCGATGGCTGCGTGGGATGAGACCGAAGTGGATCGTCTCCGGGTCACCGAGGCTGCGCCCCTCGGCGACCTTCATCGGATCGACGTCGCCGATGAGGTCGGCGACGCTCGTGTCCGGTGTCGCCAGCTTTTCTGCGTAGCGCTCGTCGCGGCTCCGCCAGGCGACGGGCAGGTCATCGCCCAGCTCGGCGACGCGACGGATGCTCGCCGCGATGATCGGTTCGTATGGATGCTCGCCGAGCTCCGAGCCGTCGATGACGGGCGACCACTCGTCGAGCAGCCCGACGATCGTTCGGAGCAACCGCGTCTTGCCCTGCCCCCGCTCACCGAGAAGCACAATGTCGTGCCCGGCGATCAGCGCCCGCTCAAGCTGCGGGATGACCGTCGAGTCGAAGCCGTGCAGCCCTGGCCACGGGTCACGTCCCTCGCGCAGTGCAGTCAGAAGGTTTTCACGGATTTCTTCGCGAAGAGTCTTCTGGATATGCCCGGATTTCCGGAGCTCGCCGACAGTTGCAATGGTTGGACGCGTCACCCGAGTAACGCTACGCCGGACGACGCCAGGGCCGCAGGCCTTGGCGCTCTGCGGCAGGACACGATCAATTAACGGATGTGCTGTTGATAGGCGTCTCCGCAGGTCGCCCCGTTCTCTATCATGGGCGTCAGTACCGGCGAGGTTGCCGCTCGCCACGACACGCAGTCGAACACAAGGCTGAGATCATCGGCGAGATGCGCTGGTACAGGAGATTCCTTTGACAGCACTGGAGAGGAAGGCCCGTGGAACTAGATCTTCCGGATAGCGCATTCGAAGTACTCGCCTTTGTCGCACTAGTTGTACCCGGGCTTGTCTATGCAACGACCAGGTCGCGACTTCGCGGTTACTTGGAAGGAGATCGCTCGGTAGCATCGAGAATCGTGCAGGCGCTCGTCGTGAGCGTTTTGTTAGACGCTGTGTATTTCGTGGTCCTGGCTCGTCCACTCGAAGATGCAGAGCCTCATCCCGTTCATTACCTTCTCACAAACGCGCTTGCGATATCAGCGACATATTTTCTTTGCGCGGCGATTATTCCCCTTGTTTTGGCGTGGCTGATTCATGGGGACGTTCCCTTCTTGCGACCGGTCTATCGACTAGCGACACAGTTGAGATCACGTCTGACATCTTCGAATTATCAAACTGTTCCAAACGCTTGGGATTACGCAACGACGACAGCCCCCGCTGGATGGGTACGAGTGCGCATCGCACCCGGTCAATGGGTGGGTGGCAGGTTTGCCGATGGCTCATACTTCAGCACCTATCCGGAACCGCGCGATTTATTCATCGAAGATCAGTACGTTGTCAAAGAAGACGGCAGCTTTGGCGAGAGAGTTCCGTCAAGCTCGGGCGTGTGGTTGAGTATCCGTGACGACTACGTGGTCGAATGGTTGGCCGACGAGCCTGGACAGGAGTGACATCATGGCGAATGCGAGTCCGCGTAGCGGGCAGTTCGGTTCAACTGGGGGCAAGAATAGCCAGCGCGAGGGTGCCGTGGGACCCCTGCAAAAGTCAGGTCGTCCAACGGCCACGCCTCGACCGGCGCCCCGGGTCGATACCCCTAAACCCCCCGCAAGTGCGTCGGGTATAACAAAGCCCAGAGACGCGGGGCGCTAGTCCACCATCACGTCGCTGACCGATCTCGACGATATTTCTCGCAGATCCCGCACATTTTGCTTGGGGTTGGCTGGCGGCCCGTGGCCGGCAAACAAGGTGTGCGTGCGATCCGCGAGTTGCCTATGAGTCGACTGCGAGCCACACCTCAGAACTTAGGCTGTGGCAAGAGCGGCATCAGATGCACGGATGGACGGTAGCACGGTGAGCGAAGAAGAGATCACACTCAGCACTGGAGACGGCGACTGCATCTGCCACGTGTTCACCCCGGGTGACGACGAAGCGCACCCCGCGGTCATCTTCTATATGGACGGACTCGGCATCCGGCCCGCGCTCCTCGACATGGGGCGCCGCCTCGCCGACCATGGCTATGTCGTGCTGCTGCCCGATCTTTACTATCGCGCCGGGCCGTATACGCCGCTGAGCCCGAAGGAGCTGTTCGCATCGGGAGACCTGATGGCCGCTCTCGCACCGCTCATGGGATCGACGGATAATGTGCGCGCCGCAGAGGATAGCCATGTGTTCCTCGACTACCTCGCTTCGAGGCCGGATGTGGCCGGCACGAAGGTGGGAACGACCGGCTACTGCCTGGGCGGCGGCATCTCGATCACCGTTGCCGGAACCTACCCCGACCGCGTCGCCGCGGCGGCGAGCTTCCACGGCGGGCGGCTCGTGACCGACTCAGAACTGAGCCCCTCGCGGGTTGTTCCCAATATCGCGGCACGCGTGTACGTCGCAGGTGCCGACTACGACGACGGTTATCCGCCGGAGATGGCGGAGCGCCTGGACGAGTTGCTGACCGAGGCCGGCGTCGACCATCGCCTTGAGGTCTATACGGGGGCGCGGCACGGTTTCACGATGACGGACTTCCCCGTCTACGACGAGGTCGCCGCCGAGCGGCACTGGAGGGAGCTCTTCGCTCTGCTGGATGACACGCTGAAGCCGGCCGCCTGAGCGGACTACGACCGGGCGGCCGGGACATCCTTTGGTGCCCGCACGGAACGCGCTCGGGGGAAGTTCCGTGCGAGTCGCGCAATGGTGCTCCGACTGGCCGAGCGGCGTGCGGCTTCCTTGTCCGCCCTCGCCTGATGCATCCGCACCGCGCGCTGTTCGATCTCGGTGTGCGCTTCCGCGAGCGTGCCGTGCAGTTCATCGAGAACCGGCCGCACCTTGGCGAGACTCCGAATCGAATTCGCGCTATCGACGATCAGGATGCCCATAAGCACCGATGCGATCGCGATCGCGGCATCCGCGGGGAGAGCCTTCAGCCAGGTGCTGAACAAGGGCTGAAGCACATAGACCAGAAGGAGTCCGAGCGCCCCGAACCCGAGTGAGTTCTGCAGGCAGATCCGTCCGTTCAGGTTGAAGCGACGGTTGTGGTAGTCCCAGAGGGAAATATGAAAGAGCTTGTCGAGGATCAGGCTGCTCAAATACTCGAGGACGCTGGTCACGACAACGCTGGCCATGAAGACAAGGAACGGGTTCTTGACGTAGGGCTCCACGAACAGGATCAGAAGGATCGCGCCGATCCCGTAGATTGGCAGGAACGGCCCGGTCAGAAATCCGCGGTTCTGCAGATGCTGTGTGCCGGCGAAGACCCAGAGGACTTCGACGATCCATCCAATAAACGAGTAAATCGCAAGGTAGAGCAGGACCAGGCTGACGGCGTACGTGGTGCTCACCCGCCCTCGGTCGGCTTATTGTGGTCGACCCCTATTTAACTGCGGCGATCGCTGCTTTCGCCAGCGACTCGTATCCGGCTTCGTTGCTCGCGCTGTTGTTCGCGCTGCCCACCTCGATGAGCCGACTGCCGAACTGTGCGGCGACGGCTACCGGGGAGACGTAAGCCTTGTCCCCGACACCGCTCACAGCTTTCGAGTTGCTCGCGCCGCCGAGATCGAGCAGGAGGCTGTTCAGGTTCTCCGTGTTCGGCGCCTGGTAAACGGCAATCGACCAGCCGTACCCGGATGTCGCATAGTCGCACTCGAACACGCCCTTGATCGAGTCATCCTCCTTTGCCGATGTGAAGGTGACGCCGGCGGCCGTCGATGCAGCTGCCGCGGGCATTGCCGCGCAC
The DNA here is from genome assembly GCA_036271795.1 of Galbitalea sp. Taxonomy (GTDB): domain Bacteria; phylum Actinomycetota; class Actinomycetes; order Actinomycetales; family Microbacteriaceae; genus Galbitalea. The sequence goes on along the minus strand of DATAZY010000002.1, from coordinate 4,324 downwards.
ACATTCACCGCGCCGTCCTGGCCACCCGACGGCGCCGAAGAATTGGATGTACCCGATGACCCGGTCGGGGCCGCGCCGCCCGAACTGGTCGCTGCGGCGCATCCGGTCAGGGCGACCGCTGTCAGGGCAAATGTTGTTACGAGCGGTACGAAGGATTTCATGGTCTGCTCTCTTCCCGGATTGAGGTTCTGAGACCACGGTACGAGGCGGTCCGTAACGTCTGAGTAATGCCGGCGGCCAAGACGTCGGCCGCACTAGCGAGCGCGCCCAAGATCGAGAAATTCTCTATTGTCGCCCATGGACCGACGGGTCTACGCTGAGCGGCAACCTCCTTCTTCGAGGTCAACCCGATCGTCGAATGGACCCAGCAATGGCGCCAATAAACGCATTGCGTGGCAAGACAGACCCGGTAACTCGCACGTACCGGTATTTGAGAATCGCACTCATCGGAACCGTGATCGTTATCTTCGCCGCGGTTGGCGCGGAATGGGCGCAGCACGTATCCCTCGGATCGATCAGTGCCTACTACTACACCGGCGCGCGAACGCCATTCGTCGGCGCGCTATTCGCGGCGGCGATCACGCTGATCGCCCTGGCCGGCAATGGATTGGGGCGAATACTGCTGAGCATCGCGGCGATGTTCGCGCCGATCATTGCACTCGTCCCCACGCCGCTCAAACACGGAGCAATACCCGGACTTGCGGATGGCTGCGGCACCGGTTCCTGCGTGCCTACCCACTACCTGGCCGACGTGACAACCGGTGTCTGGACATACCTGATCCTTGGGCTCATGGCAATCGTCCTCCTGATCGTGCTCGCTGCGATCCACTCGAACGCATGGGGGCCGACCCTCCTGTTGGCAGGGATACTCGCGGTCGTGTTGTTCTTTGTCTGGTTCGGCTGGACGCTGGAGAGGAGCGTGTTTCTGCGTTGGGCCCACTACGTCTCCGCGGGCCTCTTCTTCCTGCTTATCGGCGTCGTCGCCATTTTCAACGCGGCAGCACCCACCAGCGACTACAACGCCAACGGCTACGTGCAGAGCTTCAGAATTGGGCCGCCTCAGGCCTGGGCGCGAGCCGCGTACATCGGTGTCGCGATAGGCGAGGGATTGAACGTCGTCATCTTCGTCTTCGTGTTCTTGCAGAAGCTGCCGATACTTCCGGATGAGGCGGTCGCGCTTGCTCTTTTCGCAATCTTCTGGCTGTTCCAAACAATCGAAACCATCAGTTTTCGGAATGCGCCGCGAACGATCGACCCGGGTTACGCAGGTACCAGCGGCAACCCACCCGACGCGTAGACCGTGCCGCATGGCGCTGTGCGACTGATTCGCGATTTGTCAGGCAAAAACACTTGCTGACCAAGAAAAGAACCCCCGAAGCGAGAGCATCGGGGGTTCCGGCAGTGGGCCTAAGGCGACGGTGTTCGAACTTGACCCCCCAGTTATCGCGACTGCTTTCCAAAACGTCCTACTGACCAGCCTATTTTCAATTTGCTGCGCTCATTGGGGGCAGAGTTCGAACTGTCTCCTAGGGTTACTCAAGCTGTCGCATTTCGATCGTTCCGCTCAGGAGTTGGCGAGTGGCGGTCGCGTTCGAATTTTGCGCGACCTCGTTCGAGCCCCCACGTCGTCAATGGCCTGTGCGACGATTTTCGAACCAAAGTGCCAACACAAGGAATGGGCCAAAGACGGGGCCGCACACCGCTGTCCATTGTCCGGTCGCTTCACTGCCCACGCGAGACACCGTCACCGGGCGAGGGTCAGTCATTGCGGTCCCTCAGTGCTGGTGTAAGAACACCCACGCGAACCCCAGCATCGCTGCTCCGACGAGCAGGAACAAACACCCGATCCCAATACTGACGCCCAGAGGAACCTTCGGGACGCTATACGGTCGTGTAGCTTGGGTGATTCTCCACCACGCTTCTCCAGCCTGTCTAGGCCGAATGACAAAGACTAGTCCCACCGCCAGCGCGAGAATCCCGACGCCTCCGAATATCCAAGGGAAGGACGCGGGACTCTCCGGAGTTTCGAGTACGCGAATATTCAGCAAATATCAGTCCTTCGTCCTAAAACGGGTTGACTGCTGTCCGGCGATCCGGGTAATTGTATTTATATTTGTGTAGTTGACGGGCAGAGCCGATACTCCTGGGGTATTTACGTATAGCTGGACATACATTCCGTTTGCTCCCGCAGCGCGGCTACCCCCGAAGTTGATCCACGCGTCTCCCACTGAGAAGCTTTGAACATTGAACCACCCTGCCAGATCGCTCGCATTTCCTGCGTTCGTCACGCCCACATAGGCAACTCCACCGGCTGAAGCCGCACCCCGAATCCACATCAGATGGAAATGAAACCCTCAGCAGCCCCAAATACGCGTCTGGCCGACAGTTAAGTTCGCGGATGATGAGGGCAACGTTGCCGACTCTAATTGAAGAGAGCACGTGGAAATAAGACACCGAATGATCAGTCAAACGGAAGCCCGATAATGAGGACCGCGGCTACCGCGGCCGGCAAGAGACCGCATATGTATGCCTCAAAGCCGTGAACGGGACCTGTCCATATTTTCCTTCGAGGCAACGATCTAACAATGCTCAGGGGCAACAGCGCTCCTGCAAACGCAGTTAGAACAATCGCGATCCAGACCGGATACGACCCACCCGGCGAGACGCGGTCCACTATCTTCCAGCTGGTCACACCCACAAGCAGAGCGAGGGCGATAAATGTGATCAGGAAGAAGTGGAGCGTACCGTGAGCACCGTCGTGGATCCACGCGTTCCGTTCACGCCAAGACAAGGCGGTCCAGCTTTCCACCAGCAAAGAGGCGACAATCATGCATCCGAGCGCCGCGACGCCAGCGACGAGGCAGATGAGAACCCGCTCAACATAGTGGCTCCCCAAGCTGCTGCCGTAAAGCTCCGCAGCTGAGAGCAATCCAATAAATCCGCACGTTGCCTCAGCAAACAGGATCATCGTGGATGGGACTTGTGCTGACTTTCGCGTGGCGTCGCCGGCTAGTCCAAGGAGACCGATGGACGCAGCAGCCAGGCCGATAAAGGCGGCACACAAGAGGAGGATCGCGACCAGGAGCCAATGTGAACCATGCACTTGCGGAATCAGGGAGATGGCGGACTTAAACTCAGGCGAGGCCGCGATGAACAGAACTGGAATGACGAGCGCAGCGAAAATAGCGAGAATTTCTGCGATATGTCCGGACGCTCTTCGTGCATCGAATCCATCGGACAAAGTCGGATTACGAGCACCGCGCAATCGGGAGACATGTGCGGATACCCTCATGTCCCACTCCATTCACTCTTCCTGGTCGCGATCTGCTGAAGCGCTCGAACTCTATCGCGCTTGGGTCGATGAAAATAGTCACTAATCAAACTGGAATGTCCACCTCGCGTCCGTGGTCTGGATTGTCCAGCCCCCACCGTCTGGTCCACTTTCAGTATGGTTTTCGACGTTTTCTGGCAGCCCGGTGGCTGCCAGGTTTTGGTCCAGATTGGGTGTCGTTAGTGACTATCGCAACACTCTGTCGCTGTGCCTCTTTCAACTGTTCTCGGTTGTCGGCAGCGAAGGCCGCCAGCAGTTTCCTCCGCAGGCCGCGGTGCGGGCGAAGCGCGCTGTATTCCACCAGCTACCCGTTGATCACGACGCGGGCCTCGGTCAGGATGCGGAACAATCACTACAACCATTCCTGCACGATTCCGACATCCACGGTAGAAAGACGACGCCCGGCGCCGGCCGCGCCGGGCGTAGTGTCACAGTGGACCTGAGGCAGCAGTGTTCGAACTTGACACCAGAGCTGGCGCTACTAATGTCCACAGCCGGATGTTGACCTGCTCATTACTCGCGCGACCCAGCGATTGAGGAAGATCAAGTGCGCCGGAGCCGGCCGGGTACCCGCGGACGGGATGCGAACCATCCGCGCTCCGTGATCTCCGGTACACAAGAAAAAAGACGCCCGACCGGCGACCGGTCGAGCGTCTTCGTGCAGTGGACCCTAGGAGATTCGAACTCCTGACCTCCTCGATGCGAACGAGGCGCGCTACCAACTGCGCCAAGGGCCCGTTTACTGCGTAGCTACGTTATCAGCTTGGGAGTGGGGCGTCGAAACCTGGGTCTCGATACGCCCTTCGGCGTACTCGACCATCGAGTGCGATCGATCCGGTCCGCGGGCTAGCCGGCTCGACGGCGGCGGAGAGCCTCGTCGAGGTCCGGGCCCGTGACATCCGTGCGGTCGACGATTCCCATTGAGGCGAATGCAGAAGCTGCGACCTCGGGACGCTCGGGCTTCGTGATCGGAGAAACCTCTGGCGACTCCTG
>DATAZY010000001.1:0-7290 GCA_036271795.1 Galbitalea sp. | reverse complement strand
GACGCTCCGCCAGGCGCGGCGACGACCGCCGCATGGGCGAGTAGCGACCGTCAACGTCCAGCCACCGAGTCGATAACGAAGTTCTTGATCGTCATCGGCTCACCATCTGCCGTGCCTCGCGAAGGGCGGTGCCCCATCTGGTCGGCTGCTCGCGGCCTCGCATTCGGTGAAATGGTGACTGCGTGCGGGATCAAGAAAAGATCCAACGGTGAGTCTTTCCAACGTCGCCGGGTACCTCATCAAGGAACAGCCGACCGCAGACCTGTTCGCGGCCATCGAGGCTGTCAGTCGGGGGGGAATCTACAAAGTTCCGTTGGGCTCGTTTGGGATCGCTTGGAGACATCGAAAAGCGATTGAAATGGGCCCGTAGCGGGCCCGAGATGCGCGAGCGACCTGGCCGGGTTGGCAACCCGTTGGGTCGCAGATACCGGATTCTTCGTCGAGGGCCTCGAATGCTTGGGGTCGTCGGTGTCGCCGCCGCGGACATGATGATCTCTTCCGCCCCTTTCGATTTCCACCGGTAAGTGCCGAGAACTTGGTCTGTGCAAGACGCTGCCTACGCGTGGTGGTACCGGGCCCCATCGTCGCCGGTTGCAGCCTCGGCGTGGGTTGACGGGAGTCGAGCTCGACACAACGTCGTATGCATACCGCCGAGCTCCGGCGCCGCGCGCGAACTACCACGTCCTCTGACGAAGGATCAGTTGAGATGACAAAAGGAGAGCGCCTGACACACGCAGACAGTCTTCCTCGTGAAGTCCTGCCGATCCCTGATCGGCCTCGCGCCGGTCTGACACCCTTCGCGGCCACCGATCCCGGTGCGACGCCGCCGCCGATCGAACGGCTGCAACCGCCCGGCGGGGGCGCCGAACGTGTTGATTGTACTGCTCGACGACGTCGGGTTCGGTGCATCGAGCGCGTTCGGCGGACCGGTACATATGCCGGCGGCTGAGCGCCTGGCGGGCTCGGGGTTACGGTGCACGCGGTTTCACACGTGCGCGATGTGCGCGCCGACGCGGGCGGCTCTGCTCTCGGGGCGCAATCATCACTCGGTCGGGTTCGGCAGCATCACCGAGACCGCGGCGGCCTGGCCCGGTTACAACGCTACGCGCCCAAACACGAAGGCGACGTTGCAGGAGACATTGCGGCTGAACGGTTATGCGACGGCGATGTTCGGCAAGTGTCACGAGGTGCCGCTCTGGGAGGCGAACCCGGTCGGGCCTTTCGACCGCTGGCCGACCGGGAGCGGCTTCGAGTACTTCTACGGCTTCATCGGCTACGGCTTCATCGGCGGGGAGACGAACCAGTACTACCTGGCATTGCACCAGGGAACGGCCCCGGTCGCTCCGCCGCGTTCCGCCAAGGAGGGCTACACGCTGAACGAGGATCTGGCCGACCATGCGATCGCCTAGATCCGCCAGCACCGCGCGCTGGCGCCCTAACAGCCGTTCTTCGCCTATTACGCGACCGGCGGCACGCACGCGCCGCACCACGTCCCGGCCGAGTGGCGCGAGAATTACGCCGGAAAGTTCGACGAAGGCTGGGACAAGCTGCGCGAGCAAACGTTCGCCCGGCAGAAGGCGCTCGGCGTGATTCCGACCGACGCGCAGCTGACCGAGCGGCACGCGGAGATCCCCGGTTGGGACGAGATGGACGAGGCGTTCAAACCGGTGCTGCGGCGCCAGATGGAAAACTACGCCGGATTTCTCGAGCAGACCGATCATCACGTCGGCCGGGTGGTACAGGTACTCGGCGACCTCGGCGTCCTCCACGACACGCTCGTGTACTACATCATCGGCGAGAACGGCGCCTCGGCCGAGGGGACGCTGAACGGCTCATTCAACGAATACATCATGGCCAACGCTCTGGCCGCGATGGAGACGCCGGCATTCCTGATGGACTGTCTGGACAGGTGGGGCACCGAAGAGTCGTAGCCGCACTACGCGGTCGGGTGAGCGCACGCGATGGACACGCCCTACCAGTGGGCGAAGCAGGTCGCGTCGCATTTCGGCGGGATGCGCAACGGCGCGATCGTGCACTGGCCGGCGGGAATCCGTGCGAAGGGTGAGGTGCGCAGCCAGTTCTCACACGTGATCGACATCGCTGCGACTGTGCTCGAGGTCGCGGGGATTCCGCAGCCGACGATGGTGCACGGCGTGACCCAGGCGCTGCTCGAAGGCGTGAGCATGGCCTACGCGTTCGACGACGCGAAGGCAGCGGAGCGGCACACGACGCAGTACTTCGAGATGTACGGTAACCGCGGCATCTGCCATGAGGGCTGGATCGCCTGCACCCGGCACCGGATCCCATGGCAGGCGATGGCGAAGGTCGCACCGCTCGACGGCGAAGCGTGGGAGCTCTACGACACGACCACGAACTGGACGCAGTACCAGCCGCGCGATCTCGCCAAGGAGCAGCCCGAGAAGCTGCAGGAGCTGCAGCGGCTGTTCATGCTGGAGGCCTCGAAGTACAACGTCTTCCCGCTCGACGACCGGCTCGCGGAGCGCTTCACGCCGATCTCGCAGGTCGGCCCGAGCCGGTGAAAGGCAACCGGCAGATCCTCTACCCGGGCATGGGCGGTCTGCCGCAGGAAGGGATCCTGAACGTCAAGAACAAGTCGCACACCATCACGGCGGAGATCGTCGTGGCCGAGGGCGGAGCGGAGGGCGTGATCGTCAACCAGGCCGGGTTCTCGGCTGGATGGGTCGTCTACCTGAAGCAGGGAAGGCTCAAGTACGGCTACAACCTCGCGAGCCTCAAGCACTTCTACGTCGAGGCCGGCGAATCGGTCCCGACGGGCACCCACCAGGTCCGGATGGAGTTCGCCTACGACGGCGGGGGCCTTGCCAAGGGCGCGACCATCACGCTGTTCGTAGACGGCAACAAGGTCGGCGACGGGCACCTGGACGCGACGATCCCGATCGGCTTCTCCGCCGACGAGACGACCGACGTCGGCAGGGACACCGGCTCACGCGTCGTACCCGACTTCAACTACGGCTTCCTCCTCACCGGCCGGGTCAACTGGGTCGCGATCGAGACCGACGACGACGACCAGACCCACCTCATCACGCCCGAGCAACAGTTCGCTTCCACCTCGCTCAGCATTGAGCTGAAGGAGCGCGCGATCGGGGGACCGCGGGAGTCCCGAAAGCTATCGTGCGGCCAATGCTTCCAGTCGCGCGGCCACGACGGTTTGATCTTTCTCGGGAGCAGGTCTCGCGGCTTTCGATCCGAGGGCGTGGCTGGTCTCGCGGCTCGTCCGAAGTCAGGACGTAAGGACCACGCAGTGCCGAGGAGACGGTCGAGCGAATCGCTCAACTTGCGATATCGTCGCCGCCCGCCGGCCGAAATCGCTGGCCCAGGCGACTGCTCGGCAGGAAGGTCGGCCTGACCAGTGGCTACATCTCCGATCCTTCTTGGAGAGAACGGGCTCAAGCGGAAGGGCCGCCTTGGAAGGCCTCTGCTAGGCTGTGTCAGCACGGTAACGCCGAGCTTCCAGGAAGGTCGAGCGGGCGTTCACCCTATCGCCGAGGGACCGATGAAATCCGACGGAAGGCCGAGCAGCAGCGAGCGCCGTAACCTTTGGAGGGATCAGATCCCGGTGCTATAGGTGAGGACACCTAAGACTTGCGCAAGTCGGCAGCATCACTATTTGCTCTCCAAACCTTGGGGGTGCGGCGACGTGCGGAGCAGCAAGCGCTGACACCGCCGACGATCCACAAGGGGGAACCGATGAGCCAGGAACCGCAACTGTCACCCGCGGACCAGGGCGAACCATGGGAACCGCTGCTGACCAAAGTAGCCGCGCCCGACCATGTCGTGCAGCTCTATCAGGACGAGCGGTTTCTAAGTCGTGCGGTCTGCCGCTTCGCCGCCTCGGCCATTGAAAACGGTGAAGGAATCATCTTGGTCCCTACCGCATCGCACTGGGATGCGATCCGTCCACGGCTGGAAGCCGAGGGGGTCGATGTGCAGGCCGCGCAGGCGCGCCATCAGCTGACCGTCGTCGATGCCGACGAGCTTCTTCCGAGCTTCATGCAGGAGGGCATGCCCCACGCTCCAGTCTTCCTCGGCTTGGCCGCGGATGTCGTCGCGAAGGCCCGGACCGATGCTCCGACCCCCAAGGTGCGGTGGTGGGGAGAGATGGTGAATGTTCTATGGGAGCGGGGTGATGTGGCCGCAAGCATGCGGCTCGAAGATCTGTTCGATCAACTCGCTCACGAACATGACTTGGCGATCTTCTGCTCCTTCCTGATGGACAACTTCGCCGGCGATGTGCACGCACGGATGCTGCCCAGGCTCGGGCAGAACCACTCGCATCTCATCCCAGTCGAAGACTATGCGCGACTCGAGCGCGCCGTGACCAACGCGTTGCGAGAGACAGTGGGCGTGACCGAAGCCGGTGTTCTCGAGGGACGCCTCCACGAACGTGTTCAGGGACGCCTCAAGATGCCTCGATCTCAGGCGATGCTCCTCGCCCTACGCGAGGTGCTGCCACAGGTCGCCGACGCCGTGCTGGAACGCAGCGGGAGGATATATTCAGCGTCCACCTCCCAGACGGGATAAGTGATGGGCCAGGCTATGAAGCCCGACTTCGGCGCCGCCATCGACGCGCTCGAGCTTTTCATCATCTTTCTCACCGCCGATGGCGAGATCGCCGGCTTCAACTCGGCCGCCGCGCGCCTGCTCGGTTTGGCCCCGTCCGACGTAGGTCGCTCGTTCCGGACGATCGACGCGCTGGCCGGCATGATAGCCGATGTCGAGGAGCTGGCCGACCACGTCACGGCGGGCGGAGCGGCCGTCCAGCGCGAGATCAGGACCAACGACGGGCCGTGGTATGTGCTTCGAACCGCGCCCACTCGCGGCGCCGACGGGAACGTCGCCGGCGTCGTCCTCACCCTCGCGAACGTCACTGCTTTTCGTGCCAGCGTCGAACAGGCGATAAACGAACGCGAATACACGAAGGCGATCCTCAACACGGTCATCGACCCTCTCGTCGTTCTCGACGGCGATTTGCGGGTCCAGACCGCGAACAAGGCATTCCACTCCTCGTTCCAGCTGTCGAGGGACGACGTGCAAGGGACGGTGCTTCGCAATCTCGGGAAGGGCGAGTGGGACATTCCGCAGCTCCTCCAGCGGCTGCAAGGAGCTTTCGTCGCCGGCTCCGACGAGATGGAACCGCTCGAGGTCGACTTGGCGGTCCCGACGCGAGGCCGTCGAACGCTGATCTTCACCGCGCAGAAATTGTCGCGAGGGGGCGGACGAGCCGATCTGCTCTTGCTCACGGCCGAAGACATCACCGAGCGCAGGCGGGCCGAACGCACGATTCGCGAGCGCACCGCCCAATTCGAGAGCCTGCTCAACGAGGCTCCCATGGGCGTCTATCTCGTGGATGACGAGTTCCTGATCCGGGCAGTGAATCCGACGGCACGGCCGGTCTTCGGTGACATCCCTGACCTCATCGGACGCGACTTCGGGGCGGTCATCCATACCCTCTGGCAAAAAGACTACGCCGACGAGGTTGTCGCTCGCTTCCGGCACACGCTCGAGACCGGCGAGCCGCACGTCGTCCCCGAGTGGGTCGAGGAGCGTCGAGACCGAGGCGTGACCGAGTATTACACATGGCGGATCAATCGGATCCCCCTCCCCGAGAATCGTTGCGGGGTCGTCTGTTACTTCCGAGATATCTCTGCGGAGGTCACGGCCCGGCAAGCTCTCGCTGAAAACGAGCGTCGCCTCATTGAAGAGAGCCATCGCAAGGACGAGTTCCTTGCGACGCTCGCCCACGAGCTCCGAAATCCCCTTATGCCTGTGCGGCTAACTCTGGCGCGGATGCGCCGACACCCGGTCCAATCGCCCGATGAGGGCCGCCGGCTCGAAATGCTCGACCGGCAGGTGAAGAACTTGGAACGAATCGTAGACGACCTCCTAGAGGTCTCCCGGATCTCGAGCGGGAAGATCGAGCTCAAGAAGGAGCGTGTCGATCTCATAGTTGCCGTGAACCAGGCTCTCGAGTCGGCTCGTTACCTCATCACGCAGCGAAAGCACCAGGTGTCCCTGACCGTCCCGATGGGCCCGATCTTCGTATCTGCCGACCCGGTTCGCATCGAGCAGATTCTGACGAACCTCCTAATCAATGCCGCCAAATACACGGATCCGGGCGGCCAGATCTGGATCTCACTCGAGCGTGCGCGGGGCCATGTCGAGATCCGGATCCGAGACGCGGGCGTCGGCATCAATCCGGACCTGCTTCCGCGCGTCTTCGAAATGTTCGAACAGGGTCGGAGAGATCTCGCCCGAAGCACGGGCGGTTTGGGGATCGGCCTTTCGATTGTCAAGAAGCTGACGGAGCTCCACGGAGGCACGGTGGTTGCCGCGAGCGCGGGGATCGACAAAGGGAGTGAGTTCATCGTCCGTCTTCCCATTGAAGTCGAAGATGTCGTCTCGCTGGTCGCGAGCCCGCGAGATCGGGCGAGGATCAGTGCCTCCGCACGGCGGATCCTGGTGGTCGATGACAATATCGACGCGGCAGAATCGTTCGCAGATCTTCTCAAAGAAATGGGCCACGAGGTTCGGGTAGCGAACGACGGTGAGGCGGCGCTCGAACTGAATAAAGAGTGGCGGGCGGACGTGATATTCCTCGACATCGGCCTGCCCGGGATGGACGGCTATGCGGTGGCCCGCCAGCTGCGCGTCCAGAACGCGAACACCCGACTCGTCGCTCTCTCCGGTTATGGTCACGAGAGCGCCCGCAGCATGTCGATAAAGGCGGGCTTTGCTCGGCACCTGGTTAAGCCGCCGGATATCGATACGATCGTGGCGTTGCTCGAGAGTCTTGCGACAGGTGAAGAGCGACCGCTGAACTGATGGGTGGTCGCTCGGGGGCCTGACGGCGAAAGGGGCGGGCACGGGTGTCGATCAGCGAGCTAGGCTAGAGACGAAGCGAAGCCTATGCTCCGAGGATTCTGACGCTTGGAAATGCGCGGCGAAGGCGCTCGAGGTCGTGAACGTCGCTCGAATAGACGATGTCACCGCGAGACGCTGCCGAGGCGACGACGATTGCGTCGACGAGGGTTGCTCCGGGAACCGCACCAAGGGCCTGACCAACAATCTTGGCCAGGCCGAGGGTCAGGGGTTCGACATCGACCGAGTCGAGAATCGCTTTCCGGATGTCGGTGGGTCCGCGCCACCACTCGGCGACGACGTCTGCGGGAACCGTGATGATCTGGTCGCGCTCCTGCGCGCGTTCGAAGACCTGGCGCATACGGAGCTTGCGCCGCTCGAGGGCAATCA